>NZ_JBIAVW010000003.1:0-532540 GCF_042894785.1 Streptomyces sp. NPDC001502 | reverse complement strand
CTGAGGCTCCCCCATATGCCCGCGCGCGCGCGGGAATCGACGGCCGCAAGCGGCCGTCACGGGAAAGGGCCGGCGCAAGCGCCGGCCCGGTGGCGCTGACGCGCCACCAGTTGTCCGCGCAGGCGCGGACATCGAAGGGGTGTCCGCTGACGCTCCCACCCCTTCAGGTCCTTCCGGCTCCGCCTCCAGGACCAGGCCCGCTACCGCGGGCCGGCTGGCAGCGGTCGAGAGTGGCCGGGGGTGACTGTCGGGAGCAGGTGGGAAGGACCCCGGGGTCCTTCCGGCTCTTTAGAGGAAAAAACCGCTCAGCTCACGTGAATGGAAAACCAGACGAGCGAGAGACATACCGTCGCCAACACGCCTACAGCGGCCAGACCCGCTCTGCGCCGCGCCGGATCGGCGCAGAGCGCAACCAGTACCGGACCCACCGCCATGACCCCCACGCTCAGGGCCATCGACTCAGGTAGATCCTGCCGCGAAAGGCCGGCGAGAACGGCGATGATGAACCACTGCAGGAGAAACGATGCCGGGACCGTCGCTTTCAGCGGCCGCACGTCCAGTATCCACAGGGCCAACCAGAGCACCGGAACACCCAGAAGCACCCACAGTCCGATCCCCACAAGCGGATAGAACGTCAAACAGAGCGAGGTGCTGTCCTCGCAACTACGCGCGTCCTCAGCAATCGCCCACAGCCACAAAGCCCTGGCCAACCACCCCGTGACCGCACCGGCAACCGCACTTCCCGCCAAAACCCCGTAGATCTTGCTCATGCACCCGAGGCTCGCAGCCCAACCCATCCAAGTCCTGAGTACAGATACTCAGACACGACGCTGACACATCACCAGATGTCCGCGCTTGCGCGGACCTGAAGGGCTTTGCGGCCCGTTGGGTGTCCGCTGGGCCGGGGAAAGGGCCATGCACACGCTTGCCAGCGCCGGCCCCGTCTCAACCCAGTCCAGGAAGCAGTAGGTGGCTACGCTGCCGCGCTGGGCCCCATGAATCCGACACCGGGATGACCGTGGCCCCATCGGGCGGGGTCTGGCGGGGTCGGGCAGAGTCGGATCGAATGGGCTGGCTGGCTCAGCCCGTCACGGTACAGTCTTCAGTGTGCATCACCCCAGATGTGATGCGTGTAGCTGTGTAGGATCCCGAGAACATCGCCACCCCCTCCCAGGCGGGTCTGTCCGCCGCTTCGAGTTCAGCGGAGTGCCGAATGCAGAAGTCTGGTGACATCGTGCTGCGTCCTCATCAGGAGGAGGCGGTGGAGGCTATTGTCCGGGGGCTGGATATTCCTCCTGGTAAGCGGATTCCGGAGGCTGGTCTGCGGGCGACTGTGGTGTCGGCGTGTGGGACTGGGAAGACTTTTATCGCCGCCGCGGCGGCGCTCCGGCTGGCGCGGCACGGGCGGGTCCTGGTGCTGCTGCCGACGCTCGATCTCCTCACGCAGACGGTGCGGGAGTGGCGGCTCGCCGGGCACACCGGGCCGGCGGTCGCGGTCTGCTCGCTGGAGGACGATCCGCAGCTGTGGCAGCTCGATGTGCGGACGACGACGTCGGCTCCGCAGTTGGGGCTGTGGCACGGGCGTGGCCCGGTGACGGTGTACGCGACGTACGCCTCCCTGCCCGTCATCACAGAAGCCCACGAGGGCCTGTACGGGCTGCCCATGGACGTGTTTGACCTGGTCGTCGTCGACGAGGCGCACCGCACCTCGGGGTTGGCTGGGAAGGCGTGGGCCGATGTCCACCGCCAGGAGGTCATCCCCGCCATGCGCCGGCTGTACATGACCGCCACCCCAAGGGTCTGGATGGAGCGGCCCCCGCGGTCCCGGGCGCAGGAGCGGGAGCGGGAGGAGGCCCGTCGGCGCGCGGAGGAGGCGGAGCGTAGGGAGCGTGAGGAGGCGGAGGCGGAGGGGCGGGTGCACGTCTCGCGGCCTCGTTGGGACCGGTTGCCGAAGGAGCTCACGTGCTCGATGGACGATGAGCGGGTGTTCGGGCCGGTTGTTTATGAGTTGTCGCTCGCTTCGGCTATTTCCCGTGGGCTTTTGGCGAAGTATCAAATTGTCGTCGTGGAACTCACCGACCCTGTCGTCACTCCGCAACGGCTGAATAGTGAGGAGCGGTACGAAGAGCAGCTGCGCGGGCAGCGGCTCGCCGCGATGCAGACCGCGCTCCTGGAGACCATGGCGGCCCATGGTTTGCAGACCACCATCACGTTCCACCACCGAACCGTGGAGGCTGAGGCCTTCGCGGCGGGGCTGGAGCGGGTCGCGTCCCGGCTGCATGCGGTGGATCCGGCCCGGCATCCGGAGCGGGTGTGGGCCGGGTGGCTGTGCGGGGAACACGAGGGCTCCCACCGGCAGTCGGTGCTCGCGGACTTCGGGCGCAGGGCGGGGCGGGCGGTGCTGAGTAATTGCCGGGTGCTGGGCGAGGGGGTTGATATTCGGGCGACGGATAGCGTGGCCCTGATCGATCCGAAGGGGTCGGCCGTGGACATCGTGCAGGCGATCGGGCGGGCTTTGCGGCAGAAGCCCGGCGAGGGGAAGATGGCTACCCTGATCGTGCCCGTGTTTCTACGGGAGGATGAAAAGCCTGAAGACATGCTTTCGTCGAATTCTTACCGGCCACTGGTTCGAGTTTTGGCGGGACTACGGGCGCACGATGAAAAGGCTGTGGAAATGCTGGCTATTCCACAGGAGAACCAGAAAAGGATCGTAGACCCGTCTCGACCGGTCGGGAAGGCGCCGGAGGAAGGCGAGGAGGAGTCACGGCTCCTGCTCCGGTTCGCGACGCCGCGGGACCCGGCACTCATCGCGAAGTGGATCAGCTACACCGTCATCAACACCGAGCGGCAGGACTGGAAGCGGGGCGCGGAAGCCGCGTACCGCTACCGGCAGCGCGAGGGGGACCTGGAGGTGCCGTACGAGCACGTGGAGGTGGCGGGGGCGTTCCCGCTGGGGCGATGGCTCTCCGACCAGCGGCGCGTGTACCGGGCCGGGGCCATGACCGGGGAGCGGGCGGCCGAGCTGGAGGAGCTGGGGATCGTGTGGGACACCGCCGACGCCGGCTTCGACCAGAACCTCGGCGCAGCGCGGGCCTACTACGAGCTCCACGGGACCCTCGCGGCCCCACGGGGCGCCACCATCCTCGACATCCAGATCGGGCAGTGGCTCACGAACATCCGGCGTCCCGGCGGGCTCGGCAAAGACCCCGGCCGGGCGCAGCGGCGGGCCGCCGCGCTGGCCGCGATCGATCCGGACTGGAACCCGGGGGTGCTGGGGTGGACGGTGGACTGGCAGCGGTACTACGCCTACCTCGCCCAGCTCCTCGCCGACGGTGCGCGGCTGACCGCGATCGTGCCCGGGGTGACCCGGCATGGGGAGGACGTCGGACGCTGGCTCACCACCCAACGACACGCCTGGGACCGGCTGAATGCCGAGCAGCAGCGCCGGCTCGGCGAACTCGGCGTGAAGAAAGCCCCACGCGCCCGCAAGGCGGCGGCGAAGACGGCTACGGCGTCCGCGCCGCGCGCTGGCGGTACTGCCTTCCAGACGGGTCTGGAGGCCCTCCAGCAATACATCGCACGGGAAGGCGGCCTGCCCGGCCGGGCGCACGTCGAGCATCTCCCGGACGGGCCTCACCGGACCGGCATCTGGATCGCCAACCAGAAAGCCCGCCGCGACAGGCTCGACCGGGCGCAGCGCGCCGCCCTCGCCGAACTCGGTGTGGACTGGGCGCGGTAGGGGGTTGGGGGGCTGTTCCAGAATTCTGGAACAGCCGCTCCCGTCCGGGGCTGGACGCCCTGTCAGCGCCCGTGCCTCGCTCCCTTGGTGGGCGCGGTCTGCTGTCGGTGGGCGGGGACGGCGGCTTCGGCCGGGGCCGGCCCGCCGGGGGACGCGGTGGGGGTGGGGGTGGAGTGGGAGCGGGCCGCCATCGGGGAGACCACAGTCGGGACGCGGACGCGTGCGACGCGGAGGGCGGCGTGGTCAGGGCGTTCAGGGTCGCGTCCACGAGGCGGAGGTCGCTCCCGACCCACAGGGTGGGCCGCCGTCGTGCCGGTGATGTCCAGGAAATCGGAGGCGCCGCTGCCCGTGCGTCTCATACCCTCGGCCCGCACCGGCCCGTCGAAATCACCAAGGACTCTGTGAATCACTCCGATCTCCTCGCCAAGGCCCCCTCGCTCGCAGCCGGCATGGCCGCCGCCGATCACAGCCCGGAAACCCAGCTGTCCCAGACTCGCCACCGCGCCGCGCTCCTGGCGAGCTGGCACATCACACCCGGCTCAACCGTCCTCGAACTGGGCTGTGGTCAGGGCGACATGACCGCCGTCCTTGCAGAGGCGGTTGGGCCCGAAGGGCGCGTGGTGGCCGTTGACGTGGCCGCACCCTCCTACGGGGCGCCGGTCACGCTCGGAGAATCGGCAGCCCGGCTCGCGGCGGGCCCTCTCGGGCCACGCATCGACTTCCGCTTCGGCACCGACGTCCTCGACCCGTCAGTCGACTTCCCCGAGAGCACTTTCGACCATGTGGTGTTCGCGCATTGCTCCTGGTATTTCACATCGCTGGGACAACTGCGCGACACGCTGGCCCGGGTACGGCCGTGGGCGCAGCGACTGTGGTTCACCGAGTGGGACCTGACGCCTACCTCCGACGACCAGTTGGCGCACCTGCTCGCCGTGCTGATCCAGGGGCAGACCGAAGCCGCTGGATCGCATGGCCAGGGCAACGTCCGCACACCTTTCTCCCGTGAGGGCCTGCTGCGGCTCCTGCCCGAGGCCGGCTGGACAGCCGACGGCAACAGGCCGGTCGATACCGAAGGACTGCAGGACGGCGACTGGGAAATCGCAGCCTGCCTCGACCTGGTGGGAAGCGATGAGCGTCTGGCCGCGCTGCCCGAGCCGGTGCGACAGCTCGTCCTGAGCCAGGCCGACGTCCTGCGGGCCATTGCCAAGCCGCACGGCAACCGCGCGCTCGCCGCGTATTCAGTCACCGCGCGCTGACATACGACCCCAGCGGCCGGCCCGGTCAGGGTTCGGTGAGATCAGCCAACCTTCACCCACCTCCGCCCCCAGGCCGCCATGTCTGCAACACCGCCCCGCCAGGGCACCGCGCCCTCCCGGAGTGACCCCCTCGGGCACGTACCGTCCCTCGACGCCCAGGAGGCGCGTGCGGTTCGTGGCCGGAACGCCGCTGAGGAAGTTGCCCAGCAGCGGCCGACCCGCGTGCGAAGCACCACCGGCACGTGGTCGACGTCGCGGTCACCGTGCCGGTGCGCCTGGTGGCGATGCTGGGCGTGGTCCCGAACGCCGGACAGGCCCGGGTGCCGGCCGTGAGGATGGTGGGATGAATTCACAACTGCGGTTCACCGCCTGGTTCAAGGACCCCGTTCCGGACGCTGGCGAAGACGACGTGGTCAGCCAGCCGGTCGTGGGGTGGCGAGATTCCGACGGGGCGGCAATGGTCCTGGACCGGATGGCCGGGCGTGTGGTGGCGGCGGCGGAGCAGCCTGGCTTCACGGAGATCGAAACGGTGGCCGACGAGCAGCTGCTCGGAGTCGTGCCGGGCGCCGGATGGCGGGTCCGCAAGTCCGGGCAGGGGCCGCTTCCCGAGGCTCACGATCCGGTGGCGTTCGTCGTGTACTCCACGCACGTCGTGCCGGTGGTGAGCCTGCCTCCCGCCGGTGGCTTCCGTGGGGAGTGGCGGGACAGCGAATGGACCCTGCACGTGAAGGAGTAGAGCAGCGGGTCGGTCTACTCCGGGGCTCTGTCCATTTCAGGCCTGCCTCGACGATGATCCCTACCCACGACACGGCCAGCCCGAAGGACAACAGTTGACGATCACCCTCAGCCGGAAGGCTCTGGCGATAGGTGCGGCCGTCCTCGCCGCCGTCGCCCTGGTGCTCTTCCTCGCCCTGCGTCAGACCCCAGCGGAAGCCGGGGCCGAATTCGGTAAGGAGCTCGCCGAGATCGGGACCGGCTCCACCCGTTCGCCCCTCGGAGGACTCAGCCCCCGTCAGCTCGGTACGTGCACGGGCGAGGCCTCCAACCGCTACAAGGACGACAAGGACAAAGACGAGTTCCAAGACGCCTGCGTGGACGCCGCCCGCATGCACTCGTACTGACCAGCCATCTCCGCCCGGCGGCCTTCATCTCCCCGAAGCGCGTCGGTCGCACATGGCACGCCGACCCCACCACCGTCACCCGGGTGTAGGCGGCAGGGGGGAGCTGGTCAGATGGCCGTGTCGACCAAGAGCAGGCTTTCGGATCAGCTGAAAGTGCTGGCGGACCGGGGGCTGGACTGGGCAGCGTAAGGGTCCCCACGCAGTTGGTGGGGCATCCCGGCACGGAGGACACAGTGATCATCTTCGACACGAACGCGGTGAACGAGTTGTCGCCTAGCAGTCCGCGCGCGGACATCATCCGCAAGCTGCGGCAGTCTCGCCACCACCGTGTCGCCGTGCCATGGATGGTGCTGGAGGAAATGGCCGCGCACCAGACCAAGTTGTACCCCGTCAAGTACGAAGCCGTCACTCACACCCTGGACAAGCTGCGTGCGCTGCTGCCCTGGGAGCTGAAGAGCACGCTGGAGCCGCTGGACCTGGAGCGGCTGATGAACCACTGGCGAGACGTCTACGGCGAGATCTTCGAAGTGATCGAGACCAGCCCCGAGGTCCTCACGTACGGACGCCTTGCCCTGCGATAGCCCCAGGCCCGGGAACCGCCCGCCCACCACCGTCCCGGGGAGCATCCGGCCGGCCCGCGAGTCGGCCGGGGGCCGGACGCGGAGCGGGGTGCACCCCCAACTCCGCGGCGCGGACTCGCTCATGCCGCCGGGTGACCGCGCCGACGACGACCAGGCGGTGGGGCAGGACGCCGGAACAGGTCCCGCCCTCGTGGAGGGCACGAGTGGGGGCCCGCAGCCCCAGGGCGCAGGCCCTCGGTGCGCAGCGCGCACCCGGCACGGGGCATGCAGCCGGGGCGCAGCGCGCCCGACCAGGTCACGCGGCGGCCGGTTCCGTGCCGCCCGGGCCGGGCTGTGGCGGCCGGACGGCTGCGAACGCAGGCTCGAAACCCGCTATGCGGGTCCTGGCGGGAGTCCGTAAGGTGCGCGTACCGCGGCAGGGGAGCTGTAGCGCAGAGGTCGACGTGCCCTCTTGCTGAGAGGGAGGACGCCGGTTCAAATCCGGCCTGTTCCCCCGCCGTGCGCTCGCTCCGGCCGGCGCCGGGAAGGATCCGGAACACCCGGCAGCGGGTTGAGGCCGCCAGGCTGGGCGTAACGCGCTCCAGCACGGTCGCGGAGGCGCCGGTGCGGGCGCACGGGCAGTCCGACCCGATCGTGGGGCGCCGTCCTGACGCTTCGTACGCTCCTTCCGACCCGCTCCCTCCTCGCTGAAAAGAGTCTCCGTGCACTCCGCTTCGCTGAAGAGAGTCTCCGTGCACACCGCTCACCGCCTGCTCGCCGCCGTCGCCCTCACCGGTACCGCGGCCCTCGGGCTCACCGGCTGCCTGTCGCCCGAACCGTTCCCCGGCCAGCCGGGCTCCCGCGTGCTGAACGACTCCGCGACCGCTCTGCGCGGCGCGTCCACGTTCACCGTGAGCGGGAAGGCGTCCGGCCAGGGGCAGGTGAACCTGTCGGTCAGCGGGACCGGCGAGTGCAAGGGCACCATCGAGGCCCGGGGCGGCGGCACCCTTGATGTGGTCCGCACCCGGAATCACACCTTCCTCCGGGGCGACGAGACCCACGTCCTCGCCAAGATCAAGGACATGCCCGAGGACCAGGCGAGCCAGGCCCGCAAGGACATGACGGGCCGCTGGATGCGCATGGAGGCCACGGACCCTGCCCTGAAGGGACTGACCAATCTGTGCGACCGCGACGGCCTGCTCAAGGAGATCTACAGCATCCAGGGCGCGGAACAGGGCGCGCTGACCAAGATCGACGGCCAGGAAGCGGTCACGATCAACACGCCCGAAGGAGTCTTCCTCGTGGCCACCAAGCGCGAACCGTTTCTGCTCAAGGTGACCACCAGCGGCCCGAACCCGATCGATCTCGCCTTCACCGGCATCAACAAGCCCGTACAGGTGGCCGTCCCGGCAGACAAGGACGTCTACAGCCTGGACGACAACAGCTGACCTCCGCCCCGGCGCGCTCGTGACCGAACGGACGATCCCTGCGGGCGCGCGGGCGACGGCGCGGTCACCGCGGGGATCAGCTCGGGGTGCGGACGAACGCCGACGGGGGCAGTTGCAGTCGGCCGCCAGGCGGACACCTGGGTGGTCAGCTCGCGGGCAGGGGCAGCAGCGTGGCATGTGGGCACCAGCCCGCTGGATGTCGCATCCGGCTCCGCACGGGCAGGTCTCAGTCTCGATGTCCCCCTGCAGCCGCACCGCCTTGATCGGCTCCAGGAGCTCGAGGGCATCCGTCGGGTCAGGCGGGGGCTATGAGGGCGAGCAGCGCCCTGATCTCGCCGACCCGCCAGGCGCAGGGCACGGCGTTCCTGATGGCCTTCCAGGAACTCCGGGAGTCCGAACTTTACGGCCGCCGCCGCGGTGAGCACGATCAGCGGGTCGGAGTCCTTGCCGTTGTGGTTCAGGCGCGGGGCGCCCAGGCGGGCCTCGTCCAGCGTCCACTCCACCAGCTCCGCCACGGTGGTGGCCGGGCAGTCCATCACGATGCCCTCGGCGCCGTAGGCCTCGCCGTCGCCGTTGAGCACAGCTCAGTGCCCGGCTCGGTCGGCGGCTTACCCAACAGTGTCAGAGCCAGGCGCCCATCGAAGATCCGGCAGGCTGGCTCATCGGCCGCGCCCTGCCGCGTCGCAGCAACTGCTACGACAGCCGCTGCGACGAAGGACGGCGCATGGACACCGAAGGCACCTGTCCGGCCTGCGAGTTGCTCATCGCGGGCCGCCGATCCCTGCGTCACAGCGTCGCTGCCCGACTCTCCGGCAGCTCCGGCAGCTCCGGCAGCTTGTCCCTCTCATGGCCCGGGCAGGCGCCCAAGCAGGACTTCGGGTTGTTGTTGCGTCAGAATTCGCAGAGCACGAAGCCCGTCGTGCCGTTCGCCGTGAGCGGGCCATCGAGGAACGGGCTGCACGGGACGCCGCGGTTGCGGCTCAGCGGGCGCAGGTGAAGGCTATGGAAGCAGAGCGGATGGCTGCGCCCTGCCTGGAGTGCGGCGGGCAGACGGAGGCCGAGGTGTGCGGCATCTGCAGCAGCTGGCAGGCGGTGGAGCTGGCTGCTGCCGCGAGCGCAGACCTCGCCCGCGCAACCTGGACGGCCGCCGCTGCGTCGGCCGGGCGAGAGAGGACCGCCGACCTGGCGGCGGCTGGGGTCCGGGCCGAGGCGGAGCAGGCCGCCAGCCGCGGCCGCGTGGAGGGCGCCACTGAGGAGACGGCCGCGTGCATGGCCAGACTCGCTGCGGAGCTGACCGCATGGGAGCGCCGCACGGCAGCCGCCTCGTCACTGGCCCTCGGCACGAGGGCGGATGCGGATGCGGATGCGGCTGCGGCTTTCGAGGCGGAGCTGCGGCGTACCCATGTGCATCCGTCGGCCGACGACGCCCACCGGGCAGCGCGGGCTGCGGCCGAGGCCGCGCGCCTGCGGGCAGCCGAGCACCTCGTAGCCGCGGCACTGGCGGATGGACAGGGGTGTCGACGGGAGGCAGTGCTGCAGCCGGACGAGACGGACCCGTACCTGCTGGGGGCCGCGCGGGTGCGGGCGGAGTTGCGCCGAACCAGTTCAAGGGCGGCATGAAGGCCCGGTCAGGCCGTGCTGATGGCCAGACTTGGCGATGTCCCCGGGCGGTGCCGGCCTGCCGGGTCACGCCGTGCGTCGCTTGCGGGCACGGGGCCCGACCGTCGATCGCCGGTGGAAAGGCCGTTGCGGTCGCGTGCGCCGAGGTGGTCCGGTCCGTCGACCGCACCGGCAGACGCGAACCACGGGTCCGCGGAGGACGCCCCGAACGACCCCGAGGTGCCCGATCCGACCGAGTACCGCGAAGCTGGCACGACCGGGGCAGCCCAACGACTCCTGACGCTCCAGAATCCCCCGGACCCGCTGTCAGAACCGCCTGGCAAGATCACACGTATGACCAGCAACACCGGGGCTCCCGTCCCACTCCCAGCCAATCACCGCATCTCCGAGACGTACGCCGACTGGGCACGTACTCAGGGGCCGGGCGTCGAAACCGACGCCCGCGACACGCTGGAACGGGCGGGCAGCAGCCGGCACCGGGCCTGGGAGAAGCCCGGCCGGTTCGTGGACGACGCGGAGCGCCTGGCCCGGGGCCTGCCGGCCGCTCACCTGCCCTGGTTCTGGGACACCATCGGTCATTGGATGCTGGAGACGCATCGCCGCTCCGCCGCCCGCGCCTACGCGCAGGCGCGCGCCGCCGAGCGCACCCACGCTCTGCCGGTCGATCCCGACTGGCGGCGGGCGAATCAGCTGCTGTTCGCCCGGTTCGGCGCCCTGCCCGCCAGTGAACTCAGCAATGCGGCGGCCTGGTTGGCCGGTGTCATCGAGCCGGATGACGCGCACCACGAGTTCGTCCGCCTGCTGAGCGCCTGGGCGGCGTCCCCCGGCGAGCTTCCCGCCGATCTGGCCCGCCGGGTCCGGGACTCGGCCCGTGCGGCCGGGCTCGGCAGCGAGGAGGAGGCCCGGGTGCTGGGCGGGGTGCTGGCCGCGGCCCGCGGCAAGGCCATACCCGACCGGCTGCTCGACGCGGCCGTCGGCCCGCTCGGCGACCACCCGCCCGCCGACGAGCAGGCCACCGCCCTCCTCGACCTGTTTCCCGAGTCGAAGAACGACGCGGCGGCCTGGCTGCGGCTGCTCATCGCGTGCGGTGCCGCCGACGCGGCCGCGGCCGGGCGGATCACCCCGGAGGGCGGCCTCGGAGACTGGCTGCGCCGGTACGCCGCCGGATACTCGCACCGCACGGTGGGCGGCGGTGGGGTGACCCGCCAGCCCATGCCCGCGGAACTCTTGGACCTGGTGGGCCGTTTCGCCCCGCTGCTGCGTGCGCACGGCGCCCCGGTCCGGCTGCACGAGGACCGCTACCGGTGGCCGCATCTGGACGCCGACCTCCTCGACCTCTGCCTCGCCGAGGGCGTACCCGTCCACGACCCCGGTGCTGCGATCAGCCTGGAGTTCTGGGGCGAGCACTCCCAGCGCGACCTCAAGGCACTCGCCACCGACCCGGTGTTCGGCCCCCGGCTGGAAGGCACCGTGCACGCCGGGCTCCGCACCCGTGGCGGCACTGCGATCAGCGGCACTGCCATCAGCCGGCTCCCGCACAATCCGGGCATCACGGCCGAGGTGCACGCCCGCGTCGAGAAGCTGCTCGATGCCCTGCGCGGTGGGGGCCTCGCCGCCGCCGACGAGGCCGTCGACGAGCTGCGCGGCCTCCTCGACCGGCCCACCGCCATCGCCCTGGACGGCATCGAGGAAGCCCTCGACGCACTCGACCTCACCGGCCCGCTGGCCCGCGCCCTGCGGGCCGGGCTCCCCGAGGAGCTGGGCTGGCCCGCCCTGGACCAGGCCCTCGCCGCGTTCCCGCCCGACGAAACCGTGCACGTCACCTGCACCTGGCCGGTGCTCACCGTGTACGGCGAGACCCGCGCCCTCGCCGTCGACCACGCCGGGCTGCGCGCAGACCACACCCTGGAACTGCCCTACGGCGCTGTCGGCCACACCGTGCACTGGGTCGGCGGACAGTTCCTCGTTGGCTGGAACGAGGAGCACGAGGAGAACTCTTCCAGCACCGCCTACTGGTCCGACCGCCCCGGCGAAAGGTTCGAACCAGAGCAGACGTACGGGCTGCGCCCCTACGGCGGCAGCATCCAGGGCGGCCTCGGCTACCAGTTCGAAACCTCGGACGGGGGCGGCCGGTTCGACGGCGAGCGCGTCCTGCGGGCCGGCGGACGTGAGGGCATCGGCCACCGCGACTACCAGATGAACGACGGCCACTCCCTCTGGAGCACCACGGTGTTCAGCGAGGACCACGGCGGCTGGAACCGCATCGACCCGGCCACCGGCGTTCCCACCGCCGACCGCACCCTGCCCGCCTTCCACGACCCCGACCGGTCCCCGCCCGGCACGAAGCCCTTCCCCGACCACCGCATCCTCGCCGCACTGCCGCCCGGCGCCCCGCCCTCCCCGCTCGGCCAGGACGGCACACTCACCGGCTGCCGGGTCGACTACCGCACCCCGTACGCGGGTCCCTCGCCCCGCGAGTTCGTGCTGGAGTCCATCGACGGCCGTACCGCCTCCTACCGCAGCAACAACTGGGGCCGTCGCCCGTGGGGAATCCTTGCCCTGCCTCTCGGCGGTGGGGACGCCGTCCTGAACGGAGGGACCACCATCCGCTGCCATGCCGCTGGCGACAACTCGTTGCTCTGGCAGGTCCAGGGCTTCCCCGGCAGCCGCCACAGGACCCGGAGCCGGGCCACCCTGGGCGAACTGGCCGGGCCGGTGCCGCCACCTGCCTTCTGGCACTTCCTCACCCCGCGCGACGAGCACTCGTCCCGTGCCCTGAGGACGGTCACGGACAGTGCGGTGTGCGAGCTGCTGCACCAGGGCATCGGGTGCGCCCTGCCGGGAGTGACCGACCTGCGGGTCCAGGAGGGCGTCGACCGCGCCGTCCGGCTCGCCGCTGACGTACTGCGTCGCCGCGAGGAGCTGTCCCACCGGGTCGCCGTCATGCGGGCCGGGCCGGTCGTCGACCTGCCGGACCCTGCGCCGGACAACCGGCTCGTCCCGGCCCTCCACGGCCTGCTGCCTCAGCTGCGCGGCTACGAGGAACGGCAGCCGCAGCCACAGCCCGCCCTCCTCACCTCGGTCGCCGCCGACGGCCGGTACCTGCGCGGCGAGATCGACGACGAGGTGCGGGTGCTCGCCCTGCCCGCGCCGCCCTCCGAGTGGGCGGTGCTGACCGGCCGGATCGATGCTGTGGCCTGGCGGACCGTCGTCGCGGCCACCCCCGCCGAGCAGCGACAGGCGCTCGCGGCACTGCTCGGCGTATGGAGCCGGCAGCCGTTCGCGGAGGCCGGGAGCTCCTGGCGGACCGGCCGGGCCCCGGAGCAGCGGATCGCCGAACTGCGCGCGGACGGTTTCGCCGTGGCCTGCGGGCCGGACCGCAGCGGCCTCGCCCCCTTCCTCCAGCGATCAGCCGATCCGGTGCCCGCCGATGCCGAAGAGTGCGCCACGCACACCGTCGCCGCCGATGACACCAACCGGCTCCCCCGCCTGCTGGCCCTGCTCGCCGAACAGAACCCGCTGCCGGTGCCCGAGGAGGCCGTGGACCTGTTCCGCTGGCGCACCGGGGTGCCACGCCCGATCGCCGCCCTGGTCCTCGACGGATTCGCCGGCAGCGACGACTACGGTGCGCACCGCAAGCTGGTCCGCTCCAAGCCGTACAAGGCGGACCAGAACACCCTCTACGCGTACGACGAGTTCCGGCGGCGGCTCGGTCCGGCCGGCCGGCGCACCGTGCTTGCTGCAGCTCTGCCCGGCGACCCGGCGGAGCTCTGGGCCCCCGGCGGGGTGACCGCGGCCGCGGAACGCATGGCCGTGGCCTGGGCCCAGTTGCTCGGTAGCGCCCCGTACACCGATGACGGCAGCCATGCCGCTGCCCTCGCCGCAGACCACGGACTCCCGGAGATCTGGGCCACGGCCCTGCTCACCGGCCGCCTCGAGAAACCTCTGGAGGCTGACGTCATGCAGGCCGCCGCCACCGCTGTCGCCTGGGATCTCGCCGAGCGCCCGGTAGAAGACCCTGCGGCGCAGGGTGCCCGTGCCCTGCTCGGCGGGCTTACGGATCTGCCCGCTGATCTGCTCACCGCTCTGCGCAGGCTGGCGGACCGGTCCGCCACCACCCCCGTTCCGCCAGGCCAGTACGAGACCAACCCGCTGTTCAGCGTCCCGGACCTGGTGGACGAGGTGGCGGCGGCTCTCGGTGTCAGCCGTGACGCGGCCGCCCTCCAGCTCCAGCTGCACGCTTTCGACCGCCCGGCCGACCGCACCGTCCGCCGCTGGAACTCCTGGTCCATCGATCATCACCGCGCTGTCCGCAAGGAGCTGACCGCCGCGAAGGCCCCGCGCCCCAAACCCGCCGCCCCGGCAGAAGCCCCCGCTGCGGTCCCGGCACCCGCGCACGAGCGGTTCACCCGAGCCTGGGCGGACAGTGCGGCGCGGCCAGAAACGAAGGCGTGATGCTGCTGAACGCCTCACGCAAAGCCGAGTTGTCTGATGCCGCGTGGGCGGTGATCGCGCCAATGTTGCCGCCGGCGGCCCGGGCCCGTGGGCGGTGGCGTGATCACCGTCAGGTGCTGGAAGGCATCGTGTGCAAGTTCCCGCGGCGGGCTGACCAGCAAGATTCGCCTCGCCTGCGACGGACGCGGCCGGCCACTGGCCTTCACGCTGACCGCGGGCACCCGAAACGACTGCACCCAGGCCGAGACCGTCATCGGCCTCATCCGGGTGGCGTGCGGCGGGGCCGGGACGGCCCCGCGTGCGGCCCGAGCGGGTCATCGCGGACAAGGGCTGCTCCTCCCGGGCCTTCCGCGCCTACCTCCGCCGGCGCGGTATCAAAGCCACGATCCCGGAGCGTGTCGACCAACTCGCGGGCCGGGCCCGGCGCCGGGAACGGCCCTGCCGTTTCGACAGGTCCGTCTACCGGCGCCGCAACGTCGTCGAGCGTTGCTTCCACCGCCTCAAGCAATGGCGAGGCATCGCCACCCGCTACGACAAGCACCCCGCCCGCTACCAGGCCGCGATCACCCTCGCCAGCACCCTCATCTGGCTCGACAAGTGATCGACAAGACGCTGCCTAGGGCCAGATCCACGAGAGTACGCACCGGACCGTCGGTACACAGCAAGGCATCTCACAGCTCGAACAGGGCGTCTCTCCGGGAGACCAGACACGAGTACAGCTCTGAACGGAACTCCGTCACCGCCGCGAACGCGCCTCGTTGAACCTCGTGCCCGACCAGATCCACGATCCCGGCCTCCGTGCCGCAGCGATCCTGCCCACAGGATCATGCCCCGGCCCCTGGCGGGTCCGGTGAACTGGGGAAACCTGGAACAAGTTCGAGCCGTGTTCGACGGGAGCCAGATCAAGTCCGGACTGGCTACTGCAGCAGGCACGACTCAGCAGATGTGGGCTTCCTTCGCTGGCCCTCCGGGGTGAAGGTGAGGGACTGGCGGAACGGTCCCTCACCAAAGCGCACCGCGAGAAGGAGCGGTTGCTCGTGCTTGGGCGGCCACGGCTCGGTCCCGGGCTCGCTGCCGTTCCACAGGTGAAAGACCACCATCGGCCGCTTTGCATCCTTGCTGAGGTAGCCGAGCGACTTTCCGTACAGTGGATTGTTTCCTCCGAACAGCACGGAGGGAGCACCGAACTCCGCCGTTACATCCCCTGATGTGCGGTCCTCTTTGGCCCACTGCCAGACCCGCCCCTTGAGGGCTTCGTACGCGTCCTCCGTAAGAACCCTGTCCGGCTTGAGCCAGCCACGTTTCTGCGCAAACTCCGCGTACACCGACGCCATGCCGTACTCGTAGTTGTGTCCGGGGATCACGTCTCGGAAGGCTCCAGTCACCCCGGCAGCAGACCAGATCCCGCAGTCTTCCCACTCTCGCTGCTGCTGGGTGAACGCCTCGGGCTGACGTTCAACGAACAGCAGGTGCCCAAGGAGGATCCGAAGAGCCTGCTCGCCCCCAAACATCCCGGGCCGACGGAGCGCGAGGTTGAGCTCTTCAACAAAGTGGGCGTGTATCTCTTCGGGAGCGGCCAGCGGGGTGGGAAGGGTCATATGCCCAGTCTCCCGCATCAGGAGCCCCTCGGGCCGTTCACCTGGACGGCGACCAGAAGTGGTTGAACGTCAAGCTGAAGCCGTTCTGACCCAACTACCCAGGAGCTTCCGGCGCAGGACACTGGGCCGTCGGGTCAGCCGCTCTTGGAACCGCCGGCGGCGACGATCCTGCGCATGGATTCGCGGGCGCCGGGGTGGTCGGAGCTGGGCATATTCCAAAACATGTCGATATGGAAGAGCAGGCGCCCCCGCAGCTCCCGGAGTGCGGTGTCCTTCGCCACGGCCACGCGCTGTCGGCCCTCTTCGTCGTCGGTGGCACCGTCGACGGCGTCGCGAAGGGCTTTCGCCCACTTGCCGACGAACATCGCCTCCCCCATCCAATCGTGGGAGCCTCCGTGCCGGGCCACATTGACCAACTGCGAATCCTGCTGCTCCGTCAGCCCTCCCGCGAGAACCCAGGAAACAGCGACCGCCGCCGCTTCGTGGGCCAGCTCCTCGTCACCAGGGCCAACGCCGATCATCTCGTCCATGGTCATGATCCTATTCAGACGAAGACGGCCCAGTGACCTGCGCAAGTAATCAGGACTGTTCGACTTCCGCCATGAGGAGCCGGAGCGTCAGCGAGTGCTTCTCCGGCGGAAGTGCGTCCAGCGCGGCGCGGGCGTGGGCCGCGCCGGCGGTGACGTCGCCGGAGCGGGCGAGCATCAGGCCTCGGTGCATCTCCAGGTGGGTCGCGAAACGGGGCAGGGTCGCGGGGAGCTCCGCGCGGGCTGCGTCCTGTGCTGTGACGGCCGTGGTCTCGTCGCCGAGGCGGGCGGCGAGCAGGGAGGTGAAGACGTTGAGGCGCCAGTAGGGGACGGCGTAGTCGGAGGTCTGTTCGTGGGATCCGGCTTGGTCGAAGATGCGCCGGCCTTGGGTGAGGAGCTGTCGTGCGGTGGTGTGGTCGCCGCAGAGGGCGGCGGCGTGGGCCTTGCCGAGACGGCGTTGAGGAGGCCGAGGGAGGGTTTGTTGCTGATGGCGATGGCCTGGTCGGTGAGGCGTCGGCGGCCTTCGTGGCCATCCGGTACCAGTGCACGGCCTTGGCGCCGCCGGAGCCGGGAACGTCTTCGCGTACAGGGTCATCAGGCGGGCCGCGACCGACCAGAGGCGGGGGTCGTCGAGCTGCTGCTGGACGGTGTCGAGCTCGGCGCTGACGCGGCGTTGGATGTCGGCGGCGCTCAGGCTCATGTACTGGGTGCCGTAGACGGCCAGTTTGGCCTCCCCGGCGTCCACGGTGGGGGCGCCGGGCGTGCGTCGCGTGCTGCGTGTCCGTCTTCGGCCGCAGGTCAGCCGTGTACCCGGTCGTGGCACTTCTGGCGCAGCCCGTTCTTCGGCCGCTCTCTTGTGCCTCGGTTGGGTCCGGCTTGAGTGCCAGCGCCGCGGTTGCTGCCCTGTTACGCGTGGTGTGTGGGGGCGGGTCGTCGGTTCGCCGCCCGTGGTGCCCTGGTGGACGGGTGCGCGGGCCGGGTGCGGGTCCTGTGGCTGCGTCGTCTGTCGGGGATCTCGCGGGGTCCGCGTTGCCGTCGAGGGCACCGGTGTGCGGGACCGAACCTGCCCCGGACGGCTGTTGTGCCGGGTGCCGGGGCGTCGGCGGGGTTCGTCGGCGCCCCGGCGGGGTCAGTTTGTGGCGGCGGCCAGGATGCGGGGGGCGGCCGCGTGGGCGGTGGGGGCCCAGCTGAGGAGGGTGGAGCCGACCGACATGCCGCCGCCGAAGCCGGTCAGGAGTACCACGTCGTCTTCGGCGAGCAGGCCCCGGCGGTGGATCTCGTCGAGGGTGATGGCGATGGAGGCTGAGCCGGTGTTGCCGTATCGGGCCAGTTCCAGGTGGAGGGCGGCGTTGTCGAGGCCGAGTGCCGGCCATACCTCGCTGATCATGACGGCGTTGGCCTGGTGGGGGACGAAGTGGTCGACGGTGCCTGCGGGCAGTCCCGTGCGGGCCAGGAGGTCGGCGACGGCCGTGGGGAGGTGCTCCTGGACGAAGGCGCGGACTCCGCGGCCGTCCATGCGGAAGTGGTGGGCGCCCTCCTCCAGGGTTCGGGCGGAGGCGGGGCGGCGGCTGCCGCCGGCCGGGACGCCGATCAGTTCGTGCTGGTCGCCCCGGGTCAGCAGGCTGGTGCCGAGCAGGCCGTGGCCGGAGGGTGAGGGGCCGAGGACGGCGGCGCCGGCTCCGTCGCCGAAGAGGATGGCCGTCTTGCGGTCGGTGTGGTCCAGGATCCGTGAGTAGATGTCGGCGCCGATGACCAGGCCGTGGGCGTCGCCGGGCTCGGCGCGCAGGAGGCGTTCGGTGACTGTCAGTCCGCAGACGAAGCCGCTGCAGACGGAGTTGATGTCGAAGGCGGCGGCGTTGACGGCTCCGAGGAGGTGCTGGACCACTGCGGCGGTGGCGGGCTGGGGCTGGTCGGGGGTGGAGGTGGCGACCACGATGTAGGTGAGGTCGTGTGGGTGGATGCCTGCCTGTTCCAGGGCGCGGCGGCCGGCGTGGGCGGCGAGGTCGGAGGTGGCCTCGTGCGGGGCGGCTCGGCGGCGTTCGTGGATGCCTGTCTTGCGTACGATCCACTCGTCGGTTACTCCGGTGGTGCCGGCCACCTCGTGGTTGCCGATGATCTGCTCGGGCAGGTAGGAGCCTGTGGCGAGGATGGCTATGGGGTTTGGCGTTGTGTGGGGTCTGTTCGTCACGTTCTCGTCTCCTGGGGTCGGGGCTCGGCGGCCGTTCGTGTGCCGGGCAGCCGCTCCCATCCGGCCAGTTGTGCGTGCGCGGTGAGTACGGGGTCGGAGCCGACGACTACCGGGTGGCCGACGGCGCGGAGCAGGTCGAGGTCGCTGCTGTGGTCGCCGTAGGCCGAGCAGTGCGCGAGGTCGAGGCCGTGGATCGCGGCGACGGCGTGGGCGGTGCGGCCTTTGGCCGTGCCGATCAGCGGGGTGACCACCTGGCCGGTGAGGAGGCCGCCGCGGATTACGGGTCGGGTGCCGAAGGCCCGGTCGGCGCCGAGGTGTTCGGCGATCGGGTCGAGGCAGGCGAAGAAGGATCCGGAGATCAGGACGGTCAGGTCGCCGCGCCGGCGGTGTGCGGCGAAGCGGGCGGTGGGGCCGGGGTTGAAGGGTGTGCGGGCCAGTTCGTGGGTGAACCAGGCTCGGCCGGAGGCTGCCAGGGCTGCCGCGCTCTCCCCCGCGTAGAGGCGGTAGTACTGGCGGTTGACCTCGGCGCGTGGGACGCCGTCGGCTGCGGCACGGTGCAGAGTGCCGGTGAGGCGTTCGTAGGTGCCGGGGGCCGCTTCCTGGCGTTTCAGGTGGAACGCCAGGAAGCGGAACATGCTTTTGAAGGCGATGAGTGTCTCGTCGACGTCGAAGAAGGCGGCGGTGGTCATCGGTGGGTCCGGACCCGGGCGAGGTTGAGCGTCAGCAGGCACAGGCTTTCGCCGTCCTGGTGGGCCTCGACGCGTACCGGTATGCGGTCGGTGTCGGGGGTGTGTTCGTCGCCGAACTCCACGATTCCGCCTTGGGTGTAGTAGACGGCGGGTTCGGCTGGGCGGTCGGTGTCGCGGTGTTCGCCGACGACTGCGGTGAGGGTGGCGGGGCTGTCCAGTTCGCCGAACCGGCTGAAGGTGACCGCGAGGTCGGTCGGGTAGGTGCGGGAGGGGGACATGCCGCGTACGTCGAGGGCTCCGTAGAGGGCGATCTGGCGGGCGGCCTCGGCGATGACCATGCCGGGGAGGTGGTCCTGCGGGTGGTCGAACATGCTGGGGTGGCTGCCGGGGGTGCGGATCCCGGCAGTCAGGGTGTCTCCGGCGATCTGGATGCCGGTGAGGACGACGTTGTCGGCGTTGGCGCGGCCCACGCGGTACGGCTCGACGGGTGCGCCGGTGGCGCTGCCGGGTCCCGGGTGGTCGGCGGAGGAGGGCAGTGGTCTCTGGTCGCGGTTGCGCAGTCGGAGGGCGGTGTAGGACTCGGGGGATTTGAAGCGCAGGCCGATGCCGGCGCGGCCGATGCTGATGTCGCCGACGCGCAGGTCCACGTCGTAGTCGAGGCCGTTGGTGCGGCTTTCGCGGACGTAGTGGTTGCTGGTGGTGACGTGCAGGGTCAGCTGGCAGGGGGAGGCGCCGACGGCTATGCGGTCGGGGCGGGAGAGGTGGACCCGCAGGTGGGTGAGGATGAACTTGTCGGTGCGGGGGACTGCGAAGTAGGCGTGGGCGCCGGCCAGTGCGGCCTGTCGGCAGGCTTCGAGCAGCAGGACCGGGTCGTAGACGTTGGGGCTCAGCAGGTGGTCGCCGTAGTAGGCGTGGGAGCGGGGCAGTTGGGCTGCGGCGACGTACGAGGTTCCGCCGAGGGGCTGGAGGTCGGTGAGGAAGACTTCGCCGAGCGAGTCCCGGTGGACCAGTGTGCGGTCGACGGTGCGGCTGTAGCTCAGCTCAAGTGCGGCGAGGTCCTGTTCCAGCGGTGAGGGTGCGGTGGTCACGTGCGGAACCTGCTTTCTCGGGTGGTGTGCTGCTTCTGCTGGTGCTTGTTCGTCGTCGTCCGGGTGGTGGTCAGCGGCGTTCCAGGAGTACTCCTGTCCAGGTGAAGCCGGCTCCCGCGCCGAGCAGGATGATCCGGTCGCCTGTGGTGAAGGTGTGGTGGCGTTCGAGGTGGTCGAGGCCGGCGATCTGGTCGCCGCTGCCGAGGTGGCCGACGGTGGTGCCGAAGTCCCACAGGGATGTTTCGGCGCCGCCGGGGAACTCGGGGAAGTAGTTTTCCTGGAGCAGGGGCAGGCCCAGGTTGGGGTAGACGACGCGGCGCAGTCTCGGGTCGGTGCCGGAGGGCAGGAGGGTCTGGCGGATCTCGCGGACTGCTCGGCGGGTGGCTTCGCGCAGGCTGTCGGTGCCGTGGGTGGCGAGGTAGCGCTTCTTGGCGGCGCGTACGTGGTGTTCGGTGCCGAAGAGGGCGCGTGTCTCGGGGGCGGGCTCGTCGAGGCGGTGCAGTCCTTCGAGTGCGGGGTCGCTGACGCTGTGGATGGTCAGGACGTGCCAGCCGGGGTTTTGGGGGGCCGGGGTGTCGGCGGTCAGGACGGCGGCGGCGGCTCCGTCGCCGTAGACGATGCCGTAGTCGGCGGTGAAGCGGTCGAAGCCGGAGGCGGCGAAGCGGTCGGTGGCGACGATGAGGGCGTTGCGGCGGCTGCTGCCGGTGAGGAGGCCGGCGGCGAGGTCGAGGACGAGGAGCTGTGCGTTGCAGCCTTGGCTGACGGTGAAGGGCAGGGCGCGGGTGGCGCCGAGGCGGGACTGGAGCCAGGAGGCCGGGGACCACAGGCGCTGGTGGCCGTGGCGGTGGATGGCGGTGACCGCGATGAGGTCGATGTCCTGGGGTTTGGTCCCGGCGGCGGCCAGGGCGCGCTGGGCGGCGATGAGGGCCATGTCGCCGGGGTAGAGGGTCTGTTCGGCGGCGATGGTGTGGTAGCCGGTGGCGCGGATGCGTTCGGCGTCGGGGTCGGGGTGGCGGGCGGCTTCGGTGTTCAGGTCGAGGCGCTGCTCGGGGAGGTAGCTGCCTGTGCCGGCGATGCTGAGGCCGGTTGAGGGGCGGGGTGGGGTGGTCATGCCGCCTCCTTCTCGGTTTCGGCGGGGGCGCCGGTGGTGGTGTCCGTGGGGGCGGGGAGGGTCTGGGTGACGTGGCCGTCGGGGCGTACGAGGACTGCGGTGGCGCCGGCCGGGAGCCAGGTGCGTTGTGCCGGGGTGAGTTCCGCGGTGTGGGTGTGGGGGGGCAGGTGGGTGTGGTCGGGGCGGGCGCCGGGCAGGTGGAGCCAGGTGTGGTGGCCGGGTTCGGGGCGGTGGCCGGGGACGCGGGCGCCGGGCTGGAGGCGGTGGCGGGTGCGGGGTGGCAGGGCGGGGTGCCCGGGCGGGGTGGCGGTGGGTGCCGTGGGTGCCGTGGGTGCCTTGGTGTCGGTGGTGGTGGGTGTGGGGGTCGGGGGGTAGTGGAGGTAGAGCTGGCTCCAGGCTTCCGCGTATCCGGTCAGTGCGTCCTGTACGGAGTTTTGCGCTGTTTCTGTTGTGGCCTGGCGCATGGCGTCGAGGAGTGTGAGGACGCTGGTGGAGCGGGCGACTTCGGCGGCTGCGGCGCGGCGTTCGCGGTCGTAGTCGGTGAGGAGGGGGGCGTGGGAGCCGTCCAGGAGGGCGGCGAAGCGCCAGGCCAGTGCCCAGGCGTCGCCGAAGCCGGTGTTCATGGCCTGGCCGCCGGCGGGGGCGTTGAGGTGGGCGGCGTCTCCGGCCAGGACGGTCCGGCCGCGGGTGAAGTGCTCGGCGAGCCGTTCGTGGACCTGGTAGTGGGCGATGCGGTCGACCCGTGCGAGGCGCAGGGCGGGGCCGAAGCCCAGGGTGTCGACGGTTTCCTGGAAGTGCCGGGTGCTCAGTTCGCTGTCGCGGTCGATCGATTCGGCTGTGGCGGGGCCGGCGATGCGTACGGTGCCGTGCGGCAGTGGCAGCAGGGAGACCGCGCCGGCGGGGCCGATGTACATGGCGGAGGCGTGTGGGTCGGCGGGGAGCAGTGGGGCGCCTTCGGCGAGGAGGTAGCTCATGGGGTAGGTGATGCCGGGGAAGGCGATGTCCAGGGCGGTGCGGACGGTGCTGCTCGCGCCGTCGGCTCCTACGAGGTGGCGGGCGGTGATCGTGTGCGGGGTGCCGTCGGCGTCGGTCTGGGCGGTGATGCCGTGTGCGTCCTCGTGGTGGTGGGTGTAGCGCAGGCCGCGCAGGAGTCGGCCGCCGGTGGCGGTGAACCGGTTCGCGAGTGCGGCTTCGACGTCGGGCTGCGGGACGTTGAGGTAGTAGGGGAAGGCGGTGTCGAGTGCGCTGAAGTCCACGGTGAACCGGGCCTGGTGGTGGGTGTGGAAGTCGATGCGGGTGTGGCGTACGCCTTTGTCCTCGACGGCGGTGCGCAGGTCCAGGGTGTCCAGGATCTCTAGTCCGGCCGCGTGGACCATGATCGCGCGGGTGCGGGGGTCGATGTCGTGGCGGGCTTCGATGACGGTGCACTGGATGCCGTGGTGGCGCAGGAGGCAGCCGAGCATCAGTCCGGTGGGGCCGGCGCCGATGACCAGGATGTCGGTGGTGTGGTGGTCGGCCGCCCGGGCGCGCGGGGTGTTCCGGTTCATCGGTTCGTCGCTTTCTCTGCGTACGGGCGTGGCCGTCGCCGGGGGTGCGGGCGGGGGTGGGTCCGGGTCCCCGGCGACGGTCGTTCGGTGCCGGCCGGGGCGGTCAGTGGCGGCCGGCGGTGCGGCGGTTGCGGAGGAAGAGTGCGACCAGCAGGGCGACGGCGATGAGGATGAGGCCGTTGACGAGGATCGCGAGGTTGATGCCGGAGAGGGTGGCGGCCTTGACCGGTTCGCTCGACAGGCTCCGGATCTGGGCGGTGGCGATGGCGCTCATGATCGGGATGCCGATGGTGATGCTGACCTGCTGGGTGAGGGTGGTGATGCCGGTGGCCAGGCCCTGCTGCTCGTTGGGCAGGCCTGAGGTGGCGGTGACCATGAAGCCGACGATGGCGGCGACGTGGGCGTAGCTGCTGAGGAAGGCCAGGCCCAGGACTGCGTAGAGCCAGCTGCGGGCGTCGCCGGCGAAGTAGAGTGCGCCGACGGTGATGCCCTGGATGAGCAGGCCGGCGACGAGTACGGCCCGGCTGCTGCCGAGGACGCCGATCCAGCGGGGGGCGGTGACGCCTCCGAGGAAGGCGCCGACGCCGAGGACGCCGAAGGTCAGACCGGTGGCGATGGCCGAGTAGCCGAGGACTTCCTGCAGGTAGAGGGTGAGCAGGAAGATCATGGCGGTGAAGCCGATGAAGGTGGCGGCGCCGCCGATGTTGCCCCAGGTGACGCTGCGGCGGCCGAGGATGCGCAGGGGTGCCAGCGGTTCGCTGGCGTTGAGCTCCACGAAGCCGAAGCCGATGAGGAGGACGACGCCGGCGGCGAGGGAGATGAGGGTGGTGGGGTCGCCCCAGCCGTACTGGCCTGCGGCGGAGATGCCGTATACGAGGGCGATGAGGCCGGCGCTGACGGAGACGGCGCCGGGGATGTCGAGTTTGCCGCCGTGTGAGCGGGAGCCCTTGAGGAGCAGGGGGGTGACGACGATCAGGAGGATGCCGATCGGGATGTTGATGAAGAAGCCCCAGCGCCAGCTCAGGGTGTCGGTGAGCAGGCCGCCGAGGATGGCGCCGCAGGTGAAGCCGGCGGAGAGCATCGCGCCGTTGAGTCCGAGTGCGCGGTCGCGCAGTGGTCCTTCGGGGAAGGAGGTGATGAGCAGGGCGAGGCCGGCGGGGGTGACCATGGCGGTCGCCAGACCTTGTGCCACGCGGGCGGCGAGCAGGGGGCCGGCGGAGTCGACGAGGCCGCCTGCCAGGGAGGAGAGGGTCAGCAGGACGAGGCCGGCGAGGAAGACTTTGCGGGCCCCGATCAGGTCGGCGACCCGGCCGAAGAGGAGGCTGAACCCGGCGGCGCTGAGCGCGAAGGCCGTGGCGATCCACTGGAGGTTCTCGGTGGCGAAGTCGAGTTCGCGGCCGATGACCGGAACCGCCACGTTCATGATGGAGAAGTCCACTGCCAGGGTGAACTGCGCGCCGAGCAGGAGGAGCAGGATGAGTGTCTGCCGCTTCGTCATCCGCTCCGGCGCGGGGGCCGGGCCCGGCGAGTGATCTGCCCGAGTCTCCTCGGGGCTGTTGACCGTTGACATGAGAGACCTTTCGCTTCCTGCCGGTTGGGGTGTTCCGAGCATCTGTGTGGTGTGGGGGGCTAGCCAGTACCCGCTGTTTCATAGGGCTGCGGTGGGTACCACTGGCTGGGTCTGTCTCATGCGGGCCGGCCGTGAATACGTTTCGGGGCATGACGAATTCCACACGTTCCGTAGTCGAGGACTTCTTCGGCCGGCTCGGTGCAGGCGAGGCCGACCGGGCCCTCGAACTGCTCGCGGAGCCCCTCGACTGGTTCACTCCCGGTGACACCGCGCTGATTCCGTGGATGGGACGGCGTACCACCCGCGGCGAGGTCGCGGACTTCTTCAAGCAGGCGGGCGAGAACCTCACGCCGGAGGAGTTCGCCGTGGAGCGGATCCTGGCCGAGGACGGCACGGCCGTGGCCCTGGGGCGTTTCCGTTACCGGGTGAACGCCACCGGTAAGGCGTTCGCCTCGGAGTTCGCGGTCGAACTGCAGGTCTCGGATGGGCTGATCACCCGGTACCGCATGCACGAGGACAGCTACGCCATCTCTCTGGCCTTCCTCTGAGCCGTCCGGCCCACTTCGATCCGGCTTCGGACGGCGAGCGCGAAAGAGGCTTCGATGACCACCCGGTACTCCACTGAAGAAGAAACCGGCGCGGACGCGGCGCGGCCGGTTGCCTACGACGTCCTGGTCGTAGGTGCCGGTCCGACCGGTCTGACCGCGGCCTGTGAACTGTTGCGCCGGGGGGTCCGCGTCAGAATCGTGGACGCGGCCCCCGGTCCCAGCGTCCATTCCAAGGCGATGCTGGTGTGGCCGCGCACCCTGGACATCCTGGAGGACCTCGGGCTCTCCGGGGGTGTCGGCCAGGTCGCGGTCAAGCTGCGGCAGATGACCTACTACTCGGAGAAGAAGCCGGTCACCCGTATGCGGATGGCCGATGACATGGCTCCCTACTGTCTGCCCCAGCGGCTCACCGAGGAGGTGCTGACCGAGGGTCTGCACCGGCTCGGCGGCCGTGTGGAGCGCGGTGTGCGGCTGGTGTCGCTGCAGGATGTGGACTTCAGCGGGGCGATACGCGAGGGCCGGCCGGTCACCGCGGTGCTGGAGCACGCCGGCGGGAGCGTCGAGCGGGTGAGCGTGCCGTGGGTGATCGGTGCGGACGGCGCGACGAGTGCGGTGCGCCGCCAGCTGGGCATCGCCTATGAGGGCGCCACGTACGAGAACCGTTTCCTGATCACGGATGCGAAGGTGGCCGGCGACCCGCTGGAGCCCGACGAGATCCACTACTACCAGTCACGGATGGGTGTCCTGGCCATCGTGCCGCAGCCGTTCGGGCTGTTCCGTTTCTTCACCAACGCTCCTGCGGACATGGCGGACGGGACGCTGGCCGACATGCAGCGGCTGGTGGACCTGCGCGGGCCGGGCGGGCTGCGGCTGACGGACCCGGACTGGGTGACCACCTTCCGGGTGCACCGGCGCCGGGCCGCCTCGTTCCAGCTGGGCCGGGTGTTCCTGGCCGGGGACGCCGCGCACGCGCACAGTCCGATGGGCGGGCAGGGTCTGAACACCGGGATCCAGGACGCGCAGAACATTGCCTGGAAGCTGGCGTCGGTGGTGCGTGGTGAGGCGCGGACGGGGCTGCTGGAGAGTTATACGCCCGAGCGGGCCGCGGTGGCCGATGCCGTGGTGCGCGACACCGACCTGCAGACCCGGGCTGCGATGTGGACCCGGGGCAGTCAGGTCACCCTGCGGGACACGGCGATGCGGGCCCTGGACCGTACGGGGGTTCTGGACCGCTTCTACGTGCCGGTCGCCGCGGGCCGGCGCTGGGTTTACGGCCCGGTCGCGGACGGGCCGCGGCGTGCGCGGGCCGTGCACTGGTGCTCGGCCCGGGCGGGTCTGCGCCGGCATGCCCGGGAGGGTGCGGCTCTGCCGCGGCCGCTGGCCGTGGCGCTGGGGGTGGCCGGGCCGGCTGCCGATCCGGTGCGGCTGCACCTGGTGGTGCTGCCGGGTGAGAAGGACCCGGACCGGGGGCTGGCGGATGCGGTGCGCCGGCTGGCCGGGCCGTGGGCCGGGCAGGTGCGGGTGGTGGACACCGCGGCTCTGCCCGGGCGGGGTCCGGCCGCGTCGGCCGCCCGTGAACTGCACTGCCGGCACGCCGGTTTCCATCTGGTGCGGCCGGACGGGCACGTCGTCCTGCACGGGCACCGCGAGGAGCTGCGCGAGCTGTACGACACTCTCGACCGCCTTCTGGTCCCCGGGGCGGGCTCCGCTCCGGAGGCCGGCCTTTCACCGACCGTTGAACTCCCGCTGGAGGATGAGGACATGTACCAGACCGCCGGATCCGTTCCTTTCGCCCACACTGTGGGTTCCGGCCCGCACAAGGTGATCGTGCTGCACTCGCTCTTCGGCGGGCATCAGTCGTTCTCGCCGCTGTGGCCGTACCTGGACGGGTCGCGTTTCACGTATGCGTTCATGGATGCCCGGGGTTTCGGGCGCAGCCTGGATGTGGCCGGTACGTACACGACGGATGAGATCGCCTCGGACGTGCTGACCTTGGCCGACAGCATGGGCTGGGAGGACTTTTCGCTGATCGGGCACTCGCTGGGCGGGCAGCCGATCCAGCAGGTGCTGTTGAAGGCTCCGCAGCGGGTGAGGCGGATCGTGGGGCTGAGTCCGGTGCCTGCGGGGGGCATGCCCATCCCGGACTCCGACTTCCCGCTGTTCGCGGAGGCCGCGCACAAGGTCGAGAACCGTCGCATCGTCATCGATCTGACGACTGGCAACCGGCTGTCGCCGCACTGGGTGACGGCTTTTGCCGAGTCGTCGATGAAGGAGGTCGGGCCGGTCGCTTTCCGCAGCTACCTGGATTCGTTCCGTACGACCGATTTCGCCGACCGGGTGAGCGGTGCTCAGGTGCCGGCCCTGGTGGTGGTCGGTGAGCACGATCCGGCGGTGACGGCGGAGTCGATGCAGGAGACGTGGATGAAGCACTATCCGAACGGGCAGCTGGCCGTGGTCGGCAATGCCGGCCACTACCCGATGGTGGAGACCCCGGTCGCGCTGGCCACCCTGCTGGAGGAGTTCCTCTCCCAATAGTCCTGGCTGCCCCTCCCCCGTCCCCCGCGGGCGGGGCGCCGAGGAGGCGGAGGCGGATGTCCGGTGACTCTCCTGTCGGTTGCCCGGGCATCCGCCTTCTGCCTGTCCGGGACCGGTGGTGTGCCGGCGTGAGAGCAGGAAGAGGGAGAGCAGGAAGAGCAAGAGGGAGAGGGAGAGGGGGGAGGGCGGATGCCCAGGGTGGTGACGGGGGTGTCCGTGCCGGTGCGCGGGCCGGGGACGGGTCTGGT
Organism: Streptomyces sp. NPDC001502; assembly: GCF_042894785.1. Lineage (NCBI taxonomy): Bacteria > Bacillati > Actinomycetota > Actinomycetes > Kitasatosporales > Streptomycetaceae > Streptomyces > Streptomyces sp. NPDC001502. Next base: position 504,692 of record NZ_JBIAVW010000003.1, on the reverse strand, counting down.
GGCGGTGGTGGCCGGGCATGAGCTGACCGCGTTCGTCAGCGCGGCTCTGGAGTCGGCGGGTGCCCGCCCGGCCGACGCGGACCTGACGGCCGAGGTGCTGGTGGCCGCGGATCTCGCGGGGGCGGCGCGGCACGGTGTGGTCCGGCTGCTCCCGTATGTGCGGGGGCTGCTGGGCGGAACGATCAATGGCGCCGCCCGGCCCGAGATCGTGCGCCGGTACGGGGATGTGACCGTGATCGACGCGCATCACGGGCTGGGCCAGCCCGCGCTGGCCTTCGCTGTGGACCAGGCGGTGGAGCGGGCGCGGGTGCACGGTTCGTCCGTGGTCTCGGTGCAGCATTCGCGCCATGTCGGCATCACGGCCTGGTATTCCGGGCGGGCGGCGCGGGGCGGCGCCTTCGGTGTCATCACCACGCGTGCGGCCCGGTCGGGAGGGGGTGCGGGGGTGCTCCGGGAGGGGGCGGTAACAAGCCAGTTCCTGATGTGTCTGAGCGGAACGGCCGCGGGCGTGGCGCGGCCCGTCGCAATGGTCCCGCCGGCCGGCGCCGGGGGGGTGCGGCCGCGGTTGACGCTGCCGGTTCCGGTACTGGACGAGCTGGTGCGGATCGCGGCTCTGGTCAAGGTGACGCCGGTACGGGCGCTGGACCGGCGGCGGCCCACCCGTTCCGAATGTCCGTGAGTAAACACTCCGGACCTTTTCTATTTACCGGCCCTCCTGGAGAACGTACGGGAAGCGGGTGGTGCACACCCGAACCAAAAGTCGTACACACCTCAACAATCAAGGTGGATTTACACGGTAAGTGACCAGTAACGCCGCCGCCGGCAGCCCGTCCGGGAATACTGCGGCGCTGGCTGAATTGTCGTCGGTGTTCCCCTGCAGGTGGACTCGCCGGTCCTGCTCTGCTCGCCAAATCGCCTTGCCGCATGGGATCTTGGCCCCCAAGTTATGCGGAGTGACGGACGTCACGGGCCGGAATTCGCCGTTCCGGGTTTCCTTTGTAAGGAGGCCCGTGTGGCGTGAATCAGCCGGGCCTCGGACGGCAGTTCCGCACGTTTCCCATCGGCTAGTATTCGGCGGATGTTTCAGCGCAGTGCGCGGGCAGCGAAAGGCGAAAAAAGAATGCAGCGGGCGACGGGAGTTCGAGATTCTGATCTTGGAAAGTTCCTTCAGGTACGGCGCAGCCTGCTGTCGCCGGACGACATCGGCCTGCCCAGCGACGGCAAGAGACGCCGGGTGCGGGGGCTGCGCAGGGAGGAGGTCGCCCACATCGCCCAGGTCAGCGTCAACTACTACACGCGCCTGGAGCAGGGGCAGAACCGCAGCGCCTCGCCCGAGGTGCTGGACGCCATCGCCAACGCGCTGCGCCTGAACCCGGGCGAGCGGGCCCACCTGCACAACCTGTCCCGCGCCGCCGAGCTCGCGCGCCCGGCCAAGGCCGCCGAGGAAGTGCGGCCCGCGGTGGCCCGGATGATCTCCGCCTACCTCCAGGGTCCGGCGGTCGTGCTGGGCCGGCAGATGGACATCCTCGCCTGGAACGCCCTCGCCCGGACCATGTTCTCCGGACACATCGACATCGAGGAACTCCTCGCCCGGGACACCCCGCCGAACCTGGCCGAGCTCGTCTTCCTCCACCCCGGCGCCCGCGCCCTCTACCCCCGCTGGAACGACGAGGCGGTCGAGATGGCGGGGTACCTGCGGATGATGGCCGGCCGTTTCCCGGGCGACCCGGAACTGGTCGAGCTGATCGAACGTCTCTCCCACGCGAGCCCGGAGTTCACCGAGATCTGGTCGGGACACGTGGTGTGGGACAAGACGTTCGGTACGCGCCATCTCCACCACCCGGCCGTCGGGGAACTGACCCTCGCCTTCGAGAGCCTGCGCCTTCCCGACTCCCCCGACCAGTGCATCGTGCTGTACCACGCGGAGCCCGCCTCCCTGGAGGAAGAGGCGCTGCGCATCCTCCTGGAAGGCCGCGGCGGCGGCTAGCGGCCCGCGCCGGCAGGACGCCGGCGCCGGTCCGCAGGGAGTCGAGAACACGTCAATACCCGCTGAGGATGACCAGCAGGGGCAGGCGAGGGGATCAACGCCTCGCCGAGACTGGACCCATGGAATCCTTCGCCGACCTCAGCCACTTCCTGCGCTCCCACCGCCTGCGCACGGCCCCCGGGCAGACGGGGGTGCCGGCGGGCGCGGGCCCCCGGACCGCGCCCTGTCTGCTGCCCGCCGAACTGGCCCGGGCCGCGGGGCTCGACGCCGACCGCTACACCGACATCGAGGACGGCCGGGCCGGCCGCGTGTCCCTGTCCGCACTCCACGCGCTGGCATCGGCGCTGCGCCTTGAGGCCGGCGACCGGGCCGAGCTGTTCCGGCTCGGGGCCTCCCCCGGCACGTCCCGGCTGCGGGGGCTCGGCCACCTGACCCGGGCCGTGCCCACGCTGCCGGTCATCGCCTTCAACCACCGCTACGACATCACCGGCTGGAACCTGCCGGGGCAGGCGCTGCTCGCCTGGGACCTGGACTGGCCGGTCGAGCACGTACAGCCCAACCTCGCCCGGATGCTCTTCCTCGGCCGGGCGACGCGGGCGCTGTACGGGCCCGGGCAGCGGCAGGTCGCCGGGCTCGTCGGGGCCCTGCGGCGGGCGGTGGAGCAGCATCCGGACGAGGAGCTGACCCGCCTGGTGGGCGAACTGGCCGCCGGCAGCGGTGAGTTCGCGCAGCTGTGGTCGCGTCCGGCCGGGGAGAGGAGGGACGAGGACGACTGCGGCGTCCTCTTCCGCTTCGAGCATCCGGCGGTGGGCTCCATGGAGCTCTCCCGGGTGGTGCTGGAGGAGGGGGCGCAGAACGGGGAGTGGGCCGTGGTGTTCAGCCCGGATCCCGGTTCCGCGTCCGCGGCCGCGCTGGACGATCTGCTCGCCCGGGTCGCCGGACGGTCCGGCTGATGCACCACGGCCGGCCGGCGCGGCCGGGCCCGGCAGCCGCCGCTGCGCAGGTGCACGCGTACGCGAGGGGCCCGGCCGGCTCAGGCGGGCGGTTGCGGCAGCCCCGGGTAGGCGCGCTCGGCGCGCGGGGGCACGGCGAAGGTGGCCCGGCTCCGGACGTCCATGAACGCGTTGATGCCGTTGTTGCGCCGCACGCCGATCCCGCCGTGGTGGGTGGAGGCGTCGGCCGCGTTCATCATCGCCCGGGTGGCGTGGAAGTCCTCCATGGTGCGCTGCAGGGACACGAAGTGGGTGCCGGGCACCCCGTGGTCCATCGTCGCGAAGTCCCTGCGGTTGATCCGCGGACGGCCGGCGAGCCGGGCCCGCCCGGTCGCCTGGGCGTGGCCGACCCGGCCGTGGGCGGCGGCCACCGCCGCGAGCTCCGTACGGTCGCTCTCCGCGTCCTCGACGAGGGCGTGTGCCTCCTTCGCGGTGGTCCGGGGCGAGTACATCAGAGCGGCACGCTCGTCCTCGTGCTGCTCGTACCAGCTGTCGGTGTCGAGGACGATGTAGCTGACGTGCATGGTCGTGCCGCCGGCCAGCGGCCCCCCGGTGATCGAGACCTCTTCCTCGGTGGCCTGGTTGCGGCGCAGTCCCGAGTGGAAGCCCAGCAGCAGCGGGGCCCCGTCGGGGACGCCGGCCTGCGGCCGGCGCGCGGCCGGCAGGCCCTCCCCCACGAAGCCGCTGCGGGTCTCGCGCAGCACGAGGCGCCCGCGCTGGTCCTGGGGTCCCGGCCCGAAGAGCGACGCGGCGGCCTCGGTGACGGTCTCCTCCCGGTCGGAGGCCAGGTGCAGGCAGGCGTCGTACTCCTCCAGCACCGGGTTCTCCCAGCGGGCCATCGGGACGGGCCGCCCCACCGGGGAACGCAGCCGGGTGTGCCGCTCGAACCAGGCCGGGCCCCAGCCCATGCACATCAGGATGCCGCCGGGTCCGTGCCCGTAGCGCTCCTCCAGGTTGCCCAGGGCGGCCTCCAGGTGTCCGGCGTCCTCCCGTAGGGGGGTGCCCGCGACGTCGAGCATCAGCAGCCGGTGGTGGCGGGGCGGCAGTGCGCGGCCGGCCTCGTCGGAGCGGAAGGTGTCCTCCCAGGCGTGCTGGGCGGCGGGACGTGCGGGCATCACAGCTCCTCCTGCGGCTCGTCGCGGCGCAGGGCCGCGAACGCCGCGGCCCAGTCGGCCACGGGCGCGCCGGGTTCGTTGAACAGGCTGAAGGTCGTGGACCGGCTGGCGGGCTGTTCGATGGCCGCGACGATCGCGGCGGCCATGTCGGAGCGTGCCACCATGCCGTCGCCGTGGGGATGCTGGCTGAGGGTCAGGGCGTGGCTGCCGGGCGGGTCGTCGGTCATCCAGGTGGGCCGCACGATGGTGTAGGGCAGGCCGCTGCCGCGTACCAGCCGTTCGGCGGCGACCCGGGCCGGGAGCAGGGTGTCGTTGATCCGGTTGAGCGGGTGGGCGGGTCCGTGGCCGACCGCGAACGAGCTGAAGAGGACGAAGTGCGCGGCGGGCCGGTGGCGGCGTACCTGTTCCAGCAGCACCCGGGTGGCCCGTTCGGTGTGCACCCGGGCGTCGCCCCGCTTGGGGACGAGGACGACGGCTTCGGCGCCCTCCAAGGCGGTGGCCGCGTCCGTCAGTTCACCGAGGTCTTCCGGCCGGGCCGGGTCGCCGAGGTCGCTGACGTAGCGGATGGTGTGGCCCCGTTCGGCGGCCGCCGAGGCGATGATCTTTCCGGTGCCGGCCCGGTAGGGCGAGCCGGCGACGACGATCCGTGCCACGCCCTCACGCCCCGTCGTGGACGAGCAGGGTGGCCTTGCCGGCGATCCGCCGCTCGCGCAGCGACGTCATCACCTCGGGGAGCCGTTCCCAGGCGTCCTGGTGGCCCAGGACCGGCCGCAGCCGGCCGAGGTCGATCAGGCGGACCAGCAGTTCCAGGTCCTCGCCGACCGGCTCGCCGGACCCGAACACCCAGAAGGGGTGCAGGGTCTGGCGTGCGTGGGGCACGAAGGAGGAGATGCTGAGGCTGGCCGTGCGGCCCGAGGAGGTGCCGAGCACCACGATGTGGCCGAAGGCCGACAGCCGTTTGAGGGCCGTGACCAGTACTTCTCCGCCCACGGATTCGAGGATCACGTCGAAGTCGCCCTCGGTGTCGGCGAGTGAGGTGACCACGTGGTGCGCACCCAGTGCCTTCAGGTCGAGGTCGCGGTGGGTGCCGGTCAGCGCGGTCACCTCGGCGCCCTCGGCGGCGGCCAGTTGCACGGCGAAGGAGCCGACGCCGCCGCTCGCCCCGGTGACCAGGACGCGGCGGCCCAGCAGCGGCCCGCCGCGGCGCAGGGCGCGCAGGGCGGTCAGTCCGGCGACGCCGAGGGTGGCCGCCCCGGCGAAGGCCACCGCGTCGGGGAGGACGGCGAGGCGGTCGACGGGGACGGCCGCGTACTGGGCCCACCCGCCGAAGTCGTTCATCGCCGCGATGCGGGTGCCGGCGGCGGGGCCGCTGCCGTCGGCCGCGGCCCGTACGACGACGCCGGCCAGGTCCTGCCCGGGCCGCCAGCCCTCGGCGCGGCGCCGGAACAGGTTCAGTTCGCCGCGGTTGACGGAGAAGGCCGCGACGCTCACCAGCGCCTGGTCCGGGGCCGGTTCGGGCAGGGCGACGATGCGCAGGTCGGGGCCGTCGGGGGTGCCGATCCAGGCGCGCATCCGCTGGGGCAGGACCGGCGGCACGGGGTGGGCGGAGGCGGGGGACGTGCGGGAAGAGGTCATGCACCGACCGTAGGCAGGGCTGGGGCCGGGAGGGAAAGACCGGCTCTGTCTCGGTTCATAACCCCCGGATATGAATGGGGCGGCGCCTCTACGATGGCGGGGTGACGATGCCCGAGGCGAGACTGCTGCGCTACTTCCTGGCCGTGGCCGAGGAGGGCAGTTTCACGCGGGCGGCGGCCCGGCTGCACATCGCGCAGCCGGCGTTGAGCACGCAGATCCGCCGGCTGGAGAGCCGGCTGGGTGTGCTGCTGCTGCACCGCACCACCCGGGTGGTGCGCCTGACGGAGGCCGGGCAGGCGGTGTACCAGCGTGGTGCGGGTGCGCTCGCCGCGCTGGAGGACGTGTGGGAGGCGGCCCGGCGGGCCGGGCGCGGTGAACTGGGGCGGCTGCGTCTGGTGTACAGCACCAGTACGGGGTACGGGACGGTGCCGGGACTGGTGGAGGCGGTGCGGGCGCGGCTGCCGGACGTCCAGGTGGCCGCCGAGGTGCTGCGGACTCCCGATATCGCGCACGCGGTGCTGGACGGGCGCGCGGATGCGGGGATCGCGCGTTCGCCGGAGGCGGTGGCGGGGGTGCGGCTGCTGCTGGTGCGTACCGAACCGCGCGGGGTGCTGCTGGCGGCCGCCCATCCGCTGGCCGGGCGGCGCGAGCTCGCCTTGGCCGAGGTCGCGGCCTTCCCGCTGGTGCTGCACGAGCGGCAGGCCAACCCCGGCCACTACGACGAGGTGCTGGCCGTGTTCCGGGGGGCGGGGCTGGTACCGCGGCTGACGGAGCGTCCGATGGCCTTCGATCCCACGCAGAGCGTGCTGCGGGACGCCCGCACGGTGGCTCTGGTCGCCGCGTCGTCGGGTGACCAGCTGCCGGGGTGGCTGCGCTGGGTGCCGCTCGCTCCCGGGATCCGGCCGCTCGCCACCCATCTGGTGCTCCCGGAGACCTCGCCGTCGCCGATCGTCACGCACTTCACGCATGCCGCGCTGGACGCGGCCCGGGAGGCGGGCTGGCTGGACGATCCGGGTGCGGCCGGTGCGCTCCGGGGTGTGTGACCGGGGGCCGGCTTCTCCGTGAGGGGGACACGGACGGGGTGTCCGGGGCGCCGGTGAGGGGCGGTTCGTGCTTCTCCCGGCGGGTCCTTCCGCTCGCAGGGCGTGTCGAGCGGGGCCAGCGGCCCCGGGTGGACCAGTGCGTCGCGCAGGCGGGGGTGGGCGGCGAGGATCCGGGCGTCCCGCAGGCGGGCCGGTGCGGGTCCGGGACCGTGCGCGGTGTGCCCGTGCGGCCACTGGGCCGGCACGGCCGGGCCGCAGCGCAGGTGCCGCAGTGCTTCGGCCGCGGCCGGGTCGCCCGTCACCTGTTCGAGCGCCGCGTCGAGGAGGTTCCCGCAGGCGGTGACGGTGGCGGTGCGGTGGCGGTGCGGTGGCGGGCCGTGTCGGTGACCGCGCGGGCGAACGGGGCGCCCCGGTGGTGCCGTTGTCCTCCGGCTCCGGCGATGACGGCTTCGTCGTGCTCCGTGCGGTGGGCGCCGGCCCGGCCCTCGATGTCGAGCAGCAGGCCGGGCGGCAGGCCGGTGCCCGCGAGGCCGCACCGGGCGGGCAGGCGGGCGGTGGGGCCGTTGCCGTCGGGGAACGGGCGGACGGTGAACAGGGGCAGCATTACGAACGCGGCGGCGTCCAGTGCCGGCGAGGCCGTCCGCCGGGCCCGGCGGTACCAGCGCTCGACGTGGCCGTGCAGGGCGCGGCCCGGGGCGAGGGTGACGGCGGGGCGCCGGCCGTCGGGCCGGGTGCCCCGGGCGGGGCGCGCCGGAAGCCGCCCGGGCCGGGGTTGCCCGGGTCGCCGGCCGCGGGCGTCCGGTGCAGGGTGGCGGGCGAGTCGGGGGTGAGGCAGGGCCGCCGGCCGGGCCGTTCGCGCGGTTCGTCGCGTACGGAGGCGGCGGCGGGCAGGGCGGCGGCGGTGCGGGCCCCGGCGGCGGCGGTGATCCGTTCGGTGCCGTCGAGCGGCCGCGGGAAACCTGCTTGGCGGACGCCGGCGGGCACTGCTACGTTCCCGGAGGCCGTGCGAGAGAACGAGGAGGTGGTACCCGTGAACGCAGTATCGACATGGGTGCTCCCCTGCGGGGTCACGGTCGGACGGTAGGCAGGTCGTCCGGGAGCGCCGCTCGCAAGCACTCCCGAAAGGCACGACCATGCATTTCACTTCCGAACAGCGCCTCGGCGACGGCGTCCTCGAACGCGAATTCACCCTCGGTGAGATCCCCGGCACCCTGTGGACGCCTGGATCCGCCGCACCGGTCCCGCTGATCCTGATGGCCCACAACAACGGCCTGCCCAGGGGGGCGGCCCGGCTGGTGGCCCGGGCCCGGCACTCGGCGGCGCAGGGGTACGCGGTGGCCGCCATCGACGCCCCGGGGTGCGGTGACCGGCCCCGTTCCGCCGCCGACGGGCAGGCCCGCGCCGGCCTCCGCCGGGCGATGCAGGCCGGCGAGCCGGCCGACGAGATCTTCGAGTCCTTCATCGGCCCGCTGGTCGAAAAGGCGGTCCCGGAATGGCGGACCACCCTGGACGCCCTCCTCGCGCTGCCCGAAATCGGCGGCCCGGTCGGGTACTCGGGGTGGACCGCCGTCGGCATCCGCCTTGCGGTGGCCGAGCCGCGCATCGCGGCCGCCGGTTTCTTCGCCGGGGGTTACGTGCCCCGCGCCCAGCGCGAGGAGGCCCGGCAGGTCACCGTTCCGCTGCTGTTCCTGCTGCAGTGGGACGACGAGGGGAACCCCCGGCAACGGGCCCTGGACCTGTTCGACGCCTTCGGCAGCAAGGAGAAGACGCTGCACGCCAATCCGGGCGGACACACCGGCACCCCGTGGTTCGAGGTGGAGGACGGGAACCGGTTCTTCGGCCGGCACCTGAAGTGAGGCCGGGCCGCCGGGCCGCCGGGCCCACGGCGGACGGTGAGCGGTGCCGGCCGGGATGCCGCTCTCGTCGGGGACCGGTCCCGGCCCTGCACAGCTCTGTGCAGCTCTGTGCACCGCGGGGCCCTGCCGGACTCCCGGCAGGGGCCCGCGCCGGGGCGGGGCGGAGAGCACCGGATCGGGGTCCGAGCGGCTCACCGGCCGTTTTCGGTGATCATGTCGATCAGGCTCTGGGCCGTGTTGTGCTCGGAGTCGATCCCCGGAACCTCTCCGCCTTCGAAAGTGGCGGCCTGGGCGCTGCGGGGGAACATGGCCTGCTCGTACTCGGTGAGCGCGGCCTCGACGTCGTCGGGGTGCGCGGCGAGGGCCTGGCCGAGTTCGGCGCCGTCGTACATGGCCAGGTTGGCGCCTTCGCCGTTCGGGGGCGCGAGGTGGGCGGCGTCGCCGAGCAGGGTGACTCCCGGTACCCGGTCCCACCGGTGTCCGGTCGGCAGGGTGTACTGGGGGCGCAGGACCGGCGCTGTGTCGCCGTCGGTGATCAGCGCGGTGAGTTCCGGTGCCCAGCCGTCGAACTCGTGCGCGATCCGCGCGGTGGCCGCGGCGGCATCGGTGAAGTCGATGGCGGCGAACCAGTCCTGCGGCCTGGTCAGCGCCACGTAGGTGTGCAGGGTGTCGCCGCTTTCCCGGTGAGCGAAGATCTCCCTGCCCGGCGCGGGCGCCATCAGCATCCCGCCGCCGACCGCTTGCGCGGCGGCCGGGTGGCGGGTGTCGGCGTGGAACAGGTACGTCTCGACGAACGACGTGCCGGCGTACTCGGGTGTGACGGTGGAGAGCAGTGGCCGTACCTGGGACCAGGCGCCGTCCGCGCCGACCAGCAGGCTGGTGGTGACGGTGCTGCCGTCGGCGAACGTCACCTCGTGGCGGCCCGGGCCGAGGGTACGGGTGCCGGCGGCCTTGTGCCCCCACCGGACGGTGCCGGGCGGGAGTGAGTCGAGCAGGATCTGCCGTAATTCGCCGCGCTGCACCTCGGGGCGTCCGCCCGTGCCGTCGTCGGCCTTGTCGAACAGGACGGTCCCGTCCGTGTCGAGGACCCGCATGGCCTGGCGGCCCTCCAGGACGATGGCGTGGAACTCGTCCATCAGGCCGGCCGCCTTGAGGGCGAGCTGTCCGTTGTAGTCGTGGATGTCGAGCAGCCCGCCCTGTGTGCGCGCCGTCGGGGAGGGCTCCGCCTCGTAGACCGTGACCGGGATGGCGTGGACGTGCAGGACGCGGGCCAGGGTGAGTCCGCCGAGTCCGGCGCCGATGATCGTGACGGGCATGTGCATGGTGGCTCCTGGGATCGGGGCCGCCCGGTGGGCTCCGGCCGGCTGTCCCTGGAACGTTGCCGGACCCCGCCGACAGGTCACCGACACCGGACCGGCAGCCGCCGATGGATGACCGACACCGCGTGTCGGTCGTATCGGTCCCGGCACCTGCCCGGAGATGGGGCTGCGCTGGGCATCGGGGTCGATCGTGTTCATGCTCTCGTTCTCGCGCCGCTCCCCGGGCGACGGAGCCCGGCCTGCACGGAGGTGCGGGGAACGGCCGCATGGCTCCCGGCCGGGGTCACCGTTGCGGCGGGCTCGTCAGCGGTGGGTGAGTGCGGCGAGTCCCGCGGAGGAGGAGACCAGCAGGCGGCCTCGCGGCGTCACGGTCTGGGCTCCGGAGGACCAGGGGCCGTCCACCACCTGTCCGGCGGGCTGCCGGCCGGTCAGGTCCCACACCCGCAGGACATGGTCTGCCATGCGCGGCCCGTCTGTCAGGCCGGGCTGGGCGAGGGTGGCGGCCACCGGGCGGCCGTCCACGAGTCCGGCCGATATCGCGAGCGGTTCGGTGGTGGGGCGGCTGTAGAGCTGTTCGCGGGTGGCCAGGTCCCACACCCGCATGGTGTCGTCCGCGCCTCCGGTGACGGCGATCGGGCGGCCGTCCAGGACTGTTGTCGCCACGGCCGGTACCGGCCCGTCGTGTCCGGTCAGCTCGCCGAGCGGCCGGCCGGCGGCCAGGTCGATGACCTGCAGGGGGCCCTCGGCCTCGCTGGTGACGGCGATCGGGCGGCCGCCGAGCACCGCTGTGGTCACCGTCCACACGTCGCTGCAGGCGGAGACGAGATGGTCGCCGATCTGTTCGCAGGTGGCCAGGTCCCACAGTCGCGCCGTCCCGTCGTCGCACGCCGTGACCGCTACCGGGCGCCCGTTCAAGGCCGTTGCCGCAACCGCGTTCACCGGGCCCCGGTAGAGCTCAAGCATCTGCCCGATCTGCTCGCCGGCAGCCAGGTCCCAGATGCGCGCCGTACCGTCCCCGCCGGCGGTGACGGCGACCGCACGGCCGTCCAGGACTGTTGTGGCCAGGCCCAGCACGGAGTATTCGTGGCCGGTGAGAGGTTCACCGGCCGGCCGGCCCGTGGCCAGGTCCAGCATCCGCACGGTCGCGTCCTCGGTCCCGACGACGGCGACCTCGCGGCCGTCCAGGACGGTGCTCGACACCGCGTTGGCCCAGCCGTTGCCCGAGACGGGCCCGATCCTGCTGTCCCAGTCCGTCTGCCACCGCGCCGCACCGGAGCTCTCGCCGGGCTGCCCGGCCGGTGTGTCCCCGGGACCGGCCGGGGACATGGTTGTTTCCCGGGTCTGGGCCGCCGCGGCCGGGAGGGCGTCACTGTGCTCGGTGTGGGGCATGCACGCCACCCTACGGCGGGCCACCGACAGCCGTGAGGCGGGCATCTCCCCTTGCGCGGGCGCTGTGTTCGGCGGCGGAGCGGATCGCGGGTCTTACCCCGCCGCACCGGTGGCGTAGCCGGTCGCGGTGGCGGCGTCCTCGGCGGTGTGGGCGGGGTGGCGGGAGTCCTGGTCCCCCAGCTGCCCGTTCGGCACCCGCATGCTTCGGAGCCCGGGTGTGTTCGCCCCGGCGATGTCGGCAGGGGGTGAACCGCCGGTGACCTGTGCGCCGGTGAGGGGCGCTTCTTGCGGCCGGCCGCCTCAAAAGTCACCCAGCCCCGGACGAGCCGGCCGAGTCCGCAGCGGCGGATCCTGGCTTCCTGCTGGGCAGTGCGGGCCGTTGGTGACGATCACACAGGTCCAGCCGCCGGCGCGGGCTTTGTCCAGAGCCGCGCGGGAGGAGTCCGCCGGCGCGACACGATCGGCGGCGCCCTGGTCGGGCAGGGCGTGGACGGCCTCGGCGGGTGCCAGGTCCCGGTATCGGTCCGTCATGGCCGCGGTGACGTCCTGGCCGGGGGGCGGCCGCCGGCGCGGGCGGTCATCACCTCACCCAGGTGAGATCGGTGTCGGGCAGGCGGTGTTCGGCGAGGAAGGCGGCGACGGCGTCGCGGAAGGCGGCGTCGCGGCCGGTCAGGGTGTTGCCGAGGTCCGGCATCAGCAACGGCGTGACCGGGAGCAGGCCGCGGGCGGTGCGGCGAACGGGCCGGAGCGGCGGCCCGTACCTGCCCCGGCGGTTGCCTTCGCCTTCCCCGGCGCCCGGGCCTGCGGCGGGCGGCCCGTCCGGCGGCCCGCACCTGTTCCGTGCGGGCATCGTGCCGGCCGGCACGTGGCGGTCCCGGAGACCGGGCCGGGGATCCGGTGACGATCGGTCTGGCCGTCCTGCCGGGCCGGTGGCGGCTGGACGTTCCGTCCCGCGGCCGGCCGGCCGCACGGCGACGCCCGGTGGGCGCGGCGGCACATGGCGGATCACGCCCGCGGAGTAGCGCGAGGAGGTTCCCGGGGGGTGGTGCCGGGGCGGTCGGGGTGGCGCGTTCGCGGAATCCGCTGCGTGCGGTGCTGCCCGGTTAGGCTCGTGACCGGTCCGGGCCGGTGCGTCGTGCGGAGCCATGCCTGCGGCCGGCAGGGGGGTCTCGATGCTGCTGGGCATCGCCCACGGAAAGAGGCCTGATCATGCAGCTCACCCTCCTCGGCGCCACGGGTCCCATCGGCCGGCAGGTGCTCGGGCAGGCCCTCGCGGCCGGGCATCGGGTCACCGTCCTGGTTCGTGACGCGGCCCGGCTGCCGCAGCGTGACGACGAGCGTGTCACCGTCGTCGTGGGCGACGCCGCCCGCGCCGCGGACGTCGAAGAGGCGGCCCGGGGCAGCCAGGCCCTCATCTGTGCCCTGGGGCCGGGCAAGGACTACAGGTCCACTCTGGCCACCCGCACCGCCGGGCCGGTCCTGGAGGCCATGGCTGCGGCCGGTGTGGGGCGTCTGGTGTGGCTCTCGGCTCTCGGCTCGGGCGGTACCGCCCGGCGCCAGTCCCTCTTCCAGGCCGCGGCGTCGAAGCTGGTGATGGGCGCGCTCATGGCGGACAAGGGCGTCGCCGATGAGACCATCGCCCGCAGCGACCGCGACTGGACCATCGCCCTGCCCGTGATGTTCGGCGACGGCCGGGCCACGGGCGGCTACCGGGCGATCCCGCTGGACGGGACCCGGGGGCGGGTCGGCGGGAGGATCGGCCGTGCCGATGTCGCGGACTTCCTGCTCTGCGCCGCGGCCGGCGGCCGGTGGGTCCGCCGGCGCGTCATCCTCACGCGCTGAGCCCTGCGGGCGTCAGGTGGCGGGGCAGGGCGGGTCGAAGCCGACCGCCGTGAAGTACTGGGCCCACTGGGCTCTGGTGATCCGGGGGTGGGCGCTGTCGCAGATGCGGGTGGTGACCCGGTCCAGGGCGGTGTCCCGCAGCCGGATCGTGAAGTCGTTGCCGCCGGTGGCCAGGGTGGTGCCGTCCGGGCTGAACGCCACGGCCGGTACGGGGTTGGCGTGGCCGGTGAGGACGGTGGGGGCGGCCGGGCCGCCCACGTCCCACAGGAGGGCTTTGCTGTCCGCGGCGCCGGCTGCCAGCCGGCGGCCTTGCGCGTCGAAGGCCAGCGTGTAGAGCCAGGAGCCGGAGGCCGGCAGCTGCGCCGTCTTCGCCGGGTGGTGGATGTCGTCGACGTCGATCAGCCAGATGGTCCTGTCCGTTCGGTGGAAGGCGGCCAGTCGCCGGTTGTCGGGGCTGAACACGCCGCCGGTGAGGGGGTCGGACCGGAAGGGGGAGGGCAGTTCCCGGGGGGTGCGGGGCCGGGTGATGTCCCACAGTCGCAGTGAGCCGGACTCGCCCGTGCTGGTGACCAGCGTGTGGCCGTCCGGCCGGAACGAGGCCGTCGTGACGTTCGGCCCGTCCCCGGCGATCCGGCTCAGCGGCCGGGGGGCGGCGGGATCGGTCAGGTCCCACAGGCCGGCCGTGGCCTGTGCCCAGACGGCCAGGAGGCGGCCGTCCGGGGCGAAGGCGGTGCCGGCGACTTCGCCGCCTTCGGGGGCGATGACCGATGTCAGGCGGGGCTTGCGGGGGTCGGTGACGTTCCAGACGCGGGCGGTGCCGTCCTCACTGGCGGTGACGAGGGTGCGGCCGTCCGGGCTGAACGTCACGCAGCGGACGAACCCGGTGTGTCCGTGCAGGGCCGACAGCGGCCACAGGGCGCGGCCGCCGGTGACCTGCCACAGGCGTGCGGTGCCGTCCCAGCTGGCGCTGGCGAGGAGGTGGCCGCCGGGTGCGAACGCGAGGGAGGTGACCACGTCGTCGTGGGTGGCGAGGGAGAGGTCCCGCAGGTCCAGGAGCCGGTCGGCGTTGGCGAGGAGGCGGCCGTCGGGGCTGAACGCGGCTTGGTAGAAACCGCCTTGGACCGTGCTGGTCCGCTTCGGGCCGGCCGGGGCGGCGATGTCCCAGAACTGGGTGGTGCCGCCGACCGAGACGAGTGTGGTGGCGTCCGGGCTGAAGGCGAGTGACCAGACGATCGCGGGATGGCCGGGCAGGACGGCGGGCGGCCGTGTGCAATGGCCGCCGGTGATGTCCCAGACGCGTGCGGTGCGGTCCCAGCTCCCGGTCGCCAGGGTCGTGCCGTCGGGGCTGAAGGCGGCTGCGGTCACGGTGCCGGTGTGTCCGCGCAGGACGTCGAGGAGGAGCGGGTGCGCGGGGTCCTCGACGTTCCACAGTCGGGTGGTGGTGTCGCCGGTGGTCGCCACCGTGCGGTTGTCCGGGCTGAACGTCACCGAGGTGACCGTGCCGGAGTGGCCGGGCAGGGCGGCCAGTTGCCGGGGGCGGCGGGGGTCGTGCACGTTCCACAGGCGCGTCGTGCCGTCGGTGTGGCCGGTGGCGATGAGGCCGCCCGGCCCGCACGCCACCCATGTGGGTGCGGACGGCTGGTCCGGCAGGGTGCTCAGTTCGGCGGGCGCGCGCCGGTCCGTCACGTCCCAGAGCCGCACGGAGCGTTCGCTCGCCGTGGCCAGGATGCGGCCGCCCGGGTCGAAGGCCACCGACATCAGCCGTTCCGGCTGGGTCACGACGGCGAGCTGTACGGGGTGGTGGGCGTCCTGGGTGTCCCACAGCCGGACGGTGCGGTCCCAGCTCGCGGTGGCCAGGATCCTGCTCTTCGGGGCGAAGGAGACCGAGACCACGTCGGAGGTGTGGCCGGTGAGCCGGCTCGTGTAGGGCGTGGCGAACGTGCTCATGAGTTGGTCGCGGACGTCGGTGGTCGGCGCCAGCCGGTAGGCGGCCAGGTTCAGTTGCGCGGCGAGCGCGGGGTCGTGCCGGCGTACCTCGGCCGCGTCGGCGGCGGCCTTGCGTGCGATGGCCACGTTGCGCTGGCGGACGGCGGAGTCGCGCGAGCCGACGGCCAGTGCGCCTGCGGTCGCCGCGACGGCCACCAGCACGGTGAGCAGTGTGACCAGTTGCCGCAGGCGGACCGTCCGTCGCCTGACCGCCGCCGTCTCGCCGGCCTGTGCTTCCCGGCTCGCGTCGAGGAAGCGCCGTTCCTTCGGGGTCAGGCGGCTGCCGTCCGCGGCGGCCAGGTCCAGGGCCGCGGCCAGGCGGGCGCCCCGGTACAGGGTGTGCGGGTCGCGGTCCTGCCTCTCCCAGCCGGCGGTCGCGTCGGTGAGCCGGCGGTGCAGGAGCAGCCGGTCGCGGTCTTCGGTGAGCCAGCCGCGCAGTCTCGGCCAGCAGCGGATGATCGCCTCGTGGGTGATCTCGGCGCATTCCTGGTCGAGTGTCACGAGCCTTTTGCGGGCGAGGGATTCGAGGACGTGGAGGGTGTCGGGGCCGGGGTCCAGTTCGTCCCTGGTGATGCGGCGCCTGGTGTCCTCGGTGCCGTCGCCCAGGGCGGTGAGCCGGAGGAACAGCGCCCTGGCGAGGTCCTGCTGTGCCGGTGACAGTGCTTCGTAGGCGGCTTCCGCGGTGTGTGCGAGGGCGTGCTGGATTCCGCCGGCGGCCAGGTAGCCGTCCAGGGTCAGGCGGCTGCCGCTGCGCCGGCGCCAGGTCTCGACCATCGCGTGCGAGACCAGGGGCAGGGCGCCCGGCTGGCCGGTGGCGTCCGCGACCACGGCCGCCAGGAGCGGGCCGGTGACCGTGCAGCCGGCGAGGGCGGCCGGCCGGGTGATGGCCTCGCGCAGTTCCTGGCTGCTCATCGGGCCGACCGCGATCTGCGCGTCGCGGATCGCCTCGACCAGCCGGGGGTCCTGGACGCAGTGGCCGTAGAAGTCGGCGCGTACGCCGAGTACCACCCGGGTCCGGCTGGTCGCCGCCTCGGCGGCCGTGGTCAGCAGGGCGATGAACGCGCCGCGTTCGTCCCGGTCCCGGCAGAGGGTGAAGACCTCTTCGAACTGGTCGACGACGATCAGTGTGTCGGTGTCCGGTGTGTGGCCGGTCATGGTCTGCCGGATGCGCAGGTGCAGTGCCGCGGGATCGTCCTGCAGTTCGGTCAGCAGTGTGCCGGGGGCCTCGCCCGTCGCCGCGGCGAGGTGGATCGCGGATTCCTCCAGGGGGTGCGGGCCGGGGGTGAGGAGCATGACCGGCCACCCCGATGCCCGTGCGCGGGCGACGAGTCCGGCCCGCAGCAGCGAGGATTTTCCGGATCCGGAGGGTCCGAAGACGGCCAGGAAGCGGCGGTCGCGTACCTTCGCGAGGAGTTCGCAGGTCAGCCGCTCGCGTCCGAAGAAGCGGTCGGCGTCTTCGGGCTGGAATGCCGACAGCCCGGCGTAGGGGGCGTTCTGACGGCTGGTTTCCGCGGGGGCCTCGTGTGGTGCGCTCGCGGCGATCTCGGCGGCGACGGCATGCCACCGGGTTTCCCATGCGCGGCGGTCGCCCTGGCAGGCGTCGACGTAGGCGAGTGTGACGGCAAGGCTCGGGAAGGTGTTCCCGCCGGCGGCGTCCGACAGTGTCGTGGACGAATAGTGTGCCTTTTTCGCCAGTGCCCGGTAGGGCGGGCGTCCCGCTGCCTCGCGCAGTTTCCGGAGGTCGGCCGCGAAGCGTGTCAGCGGACCGGAGTCCGGGTCGAGCGGGCGTTCGGGGCGTGGCATTGCCTTCCTTCCTGCGGCTTTCCGCAGCCGTGTCGGGTGGTGTTTGTCCAGCTTTTGATGTCCGGAATCCTCGTTCCGGCGCCGGACATCGGCCGGGGGCTAGACAGGGGCCGGCGCAACCGCGCCACGGTGATGGGAAGGGGAAATTTCATGAGGTCCGTGCGACGACTGATGCTGCTGGCGGCGGTCACCGGGCTGCTGGCCGGTCCTGTCCTGACCGGCTCGCCCGCGTATGCCGCGGCACCGCTGCTCAAGTCCAATCTGAACGGGAGGTGCGCCGACATCTTCATGTTCCACAACGAGAACGGTGCTTCCACGGTGACGTGGGACTGTCACGGCGGGACCAACCAGCAGTGGTACTGGGACGGTGAGCAGATCCGTTCGAGCATGAACGGGAAGTGCCTGGAGATCTACGGCCCGCATCTGGGTGACCAGGGGTCGGTGAGCATGTGGGACTGCCACGGCGGTCTTCACCAGAAGTGGTACCGCAACGGCAGTGAGATCCGTAACCGGGTGAACGGGAAGTGCCTGGACATCCTGGCCGGGCGGCCTGACATCGGCCAGCTCCTGGTGAGCTGGAGCTGCAACGGCGCGCGGAGCCAGAGCTGGGACTTCTGAACGCCGGCCCGGCCCGGTCCGGCACCCCGTATGCCGGGCCGGGCCGGTGCCTGTCCCGTGTCCCGCGTCTTGGGTCTTGGGTCTCGGGTCTCGGGTCTGTGCGGTTCAGGCCTCCCGCGGCGCGGTGCCTCTGTCCAGGACGGCCGAGACCCGCCGGGCCGTTGTGCTCCGGGCGCCGTTGTGCTCCGGGCGCCGTTGTGCTCCGGGCGCCGTTGAGTGCCTTGGGGCTGATTCCGCCGATCCGGTCCGGCAGGGCGCGCGGGCGCATCGGGCCGCCCTCGCCGGGGACGAGGGCCACCACGCTGTCGCACCGGTTCGCCGGCACCTCGAAGGCGGCCCGGGCCCGGCAGTCCGCCGCGGACCCGTCCCCCGCCGGCTCCTCGTGCTCTCCCATCCGCCTGTCCTGCCCGGGTCCGGGGCATGACACCCCCCGGGGAGCGGCAGCATGCGCATCGGCATTCCCGGCACGGGCTCGATGGCGGCGGCCACGGCGGCGGCCCGGATCGGAGCCGCCGGGCACGGCGGGCACGGCGGGCTCGCCGGGGCGGCCGGCTACGGCGGGGCGGTCCTGATGGCCGTATCCGCGGACAGTGCACCGGGGTTGGCCCGAGAGCTCGCCCCCGTTCCGGCCGGGCGGACGGTGCTCGACTGCACGGTGCCCATGGCGGCGGGCCCGGACGGGCCCTCGCCGGCCACCGCGGGCGGCACGGACTCCGTCGCCGCGCGGATCTCGCCAGCCGCGCCGGACGCGGGTGGTGCCAGGGTGTTCGGCATCTGCCACGAGCGTGTCTGGACGCTGCCGCGGCCCGCTTTCGAGGGAGCGCCCCTGGCGGTGCCGTTCTGCGCCGGCTCCCCCGCCGCCGCGGTCTCCGCGGCGGAGCCGATCACGTCGGTGGGCTGCGGCGGGCTGTCGCGCGCGGCGCTGCCGGAGCCGGCGGCCGTCTTCGCCGCCGGGGTGTGGTGGTCCGGCGGCGCGGCACGCCATGCGTTGCCCTCCCCCGCCCTGGCACCGGGCGCGGTCGGCGACGAGCCCTGAGTGCCGCACCGTTCGCCGTGCGTTGTCCGTTTGCGTGTGGTGGTCACCTGCCGTCGGGGTGCGGCCGGCGGCCGAGGGGAAGGAGGTACTGGAGCGGCTGGTCCGGGTCGTGGAGTCCGAGCAGTTCGTGGGCCAGGTCGTCGTGGAAGCCGCCCAGCGGGGTCCCGCCCAGGCCCAGGGCCGACGCCGTGAGCAGCAGGGTCTGGGCCAGGTGGCCGGTCTCCAGCAGGGCCAGGCGCAGCGCGCGCAGTCCGTAGCGGCGGCGCAGCAGGCCGAGGTCGGCGTAGAGGGCGAGGAGTACCGGTGCCTGTGCGATGCCGATCCAGTCCGGGTCGGCGGAGGGGCGTGAGAGGTAGGTCGACAGGGCGGTGATGTCCTCCAGCGGCGCCGGCGGGCCGATGCGGCGCAGGGTCCGGCGTTCGGGGACGCAGTCGTAGGTGCCGGCGGCCAGACCGCTCACGTCGAGGACGAGGAGGCGGACGCGTGCCGTGTGGAGGGCGCCCGCGCTGGGGTAGGGGCGGTGGGCCAGGGTACGGGTCGTGCCGTCGGCGAGGTGCTGCTCGCTGCGGCCGCTCTCGGCGAGGGAGTGCCACAGCAGGGCGCCGAGCGTGCCGGTGTCGAGGGGGCCGGTGAGGGCGCCGCGCAGCGAGGAGCGTGCGGCGAGGACCGCGGCCAGGGGCACCTGGGGCAACGGGTCGGCGGGGAGCGGGATTTCGGCGGGCCCGGCCGGGTCGGGCAACGGGGCCGGGGCCGGGGCGGCTCCCGGTGCCGGGGCGGGCGCCGGTGCCGGGGCGGGCAGGGGGCGCAGTGCCGAGTCCTGGCCGCGGCCGATCTGGAATTTGCTGCGCTCCAGGTACTGCAGGTCGGGGGCGGTGTGGCCGGGCGGGAAGAAGTCTGCCGGTCCGTCCGTCTCCAGCAGGGTGCGCGCGGCCAGCCGGCACACGGCCCGTTCCTCGTCGGGGCTCACTCCCAGCCGGTTGAACAGCATGTGCAGCTGGGAGCCCCAGATCCCGGCCCGGGTCCGTTCGCCGGGGCCGCCGAGCAGCGTGTCGGCCTCTCTGACCCGTTCGGCCCAGTGCGCCAGCCAGGGCGCCGCGGTGCCGGCCTGCAGGCGTTCGCGCAGGTCCGCGGCGCGGGCGCCGAGGGTCGTGCGCTGCGCGGCGTGGACGGTGTTGACCCGGGTGTGGACGGCGGCGGCGGGCAGCAGCGGCACCTCGGTGACCCAGCGCCAGCCCGCCGCGTGCGCGCGGAGCCAGCGTGCGGCGGCGAGCGGGTCCATGCCGAGCGCGTAGGCCGTGGTGTGCGCCAGGTCCGCGGCCGCGGTGAGCCGGGATGCGGCCGTGGCCGTGGCGGGCAGGGCCCGCAGTACGTCGAGGGCGGTGCGGGTGGAGGTGGCGAAGAGCGCCTCGGCGACGGGCAGGGCCCGCGGTCCGCCGTAGCGCCGGGTTTCGGGTACGTAGGGCACGGCGCGGATCTCGGCGTGCTGGGAGGGCCAGGGGCCGGGGACGGCGGGCACCTGCCGGGCCCGCCGGGCCAGCAGGCCGGTGAGCCGGGGGAGGTCCGCGGCGGTCGCGGTCCCGGTGGTGCGGACACGGATCCGCAGGTGGGGGCCGTCCTGCCCGTAGCGGATGAAGAACCAGCCGGCGGCTTCTCCGGCGGCCACGAGGCCGTCGAGGAGGGGGGCCGCGTCACGGGTCAGGAAGCGGTCGGTGTCCTCGGTGGTGGAGTGCAGGAAGAGGTGGTGGCTCTGCCAGGTGCCGGCGGCCGCGCCCGTGCCGGTGCCGGTGTGGTTGTCGGTGCTCGTCACGTCGTCCGGTCCTCGCCTCGCGTGTCGGGTCAGGGGAAGGGGTGCGGGTGCAGGGGCAGTTCGCCGTGGCGGACCGGCCGGCCGGTGCGGCCCAGGCGGTGGGGCACTTCCAGCAGCCGGGGCAGGCCGAGGGTGCGCCGGTTGACGTGCCCGAAGGTCATCGGGAGCGCGCCGGGGACGACGACCTTCACGCAGTGCAGGCCGAACCGCTCGCGCAGCCCCGGCTCGCTCTGGTCGACGGTGATGACCTCCAGTCCGGCCCGGGCCAGCCGGGCGACGGTCCGCGTCAGGAGGCCGGAGAGGTCGGGCACCGGCAGGGGGGCGCCGGGCCAGGCTTCGTCGACCGCCGCGGCCGGGGTGTCGGCGAAGAGGAACTCCAGGCGGGGGGCGGCCTCGGGCAGGGTGCTCAGTGCGACGTGGTCGTCCAGGGTGAGCACGAGTTCGGGGTGCTCCAGCATGGGCCGCAGCCGTTCGGGGTCGCGTGGCCCTCCCCGGGCGGAGGAACGGTGCGGTGCCTCCAGCACGTTGGTGACGGCCTCGGCGACGGCGGAGCGGATGGCGGCGCGCGGATCGTGGTGGGCGCCGGCCGCGAGGAACATCCGCGGCGCGCCGGGGTGGCCGCCCTCGTAGCGGCAGACCGCCAGGACGGCCGGGACGGCGAAGTCGTTGGTCGCGTCCAGGAGCAGGAGCCGGTAGCCCGCGGCCGCCGCCCGGTCCGCGAGCAGCAGGGTGTCGGTGTCGTCGGCCGGCGGGTGGATGCGGCGCAGCGGGGTGGCGGCGTACCAGGCCATGAGGAAGGCGTCGCGTTCCGCGACCTCGAACAGCCCGTACAGGGCGGCCTCTTCGGGGCTGTTGCCGAGGCCGCAGCCGTTGGAGGACTCGTATACGACGCGGGGCCGGTCCGGTCCGGGCACGTCCCAGTAGGCGACGTGTTCGGGGACTGCGGTCGGCTTCTGGTGGGTGAGGGACCAGCCGTGTACCCAGTGGAGCGGCAGGTCCGGGGTGTAGGGGACGGTGGGTGAGGCGGGGTGGCCGTGGTGGTCGGGGTCGGGCAGGCCGAGCCGTGCGGGGTCCAGTGCCCGGTCGGGGCCCAGTTCGGCGAAGGAGGCCAGGAGGTCGGTGCGGCGGCCGGTGGGGCGCATGCCCGCGTACCGTTCGACGGCCTCGAAGAGGGCGATGCGTTCGCTGTCGGGGAAGGTGCGGGCCCGGCCGTGGCCGCCGTCGTCGAGGGACCTGCCGTCGGTGACGACCGCGCTGGTGAGGCTGAATGCCGAGTCCTCGGAGCGGCGCAGCAGCCGCACGGGTCCGAAGCGTTCGTCGTGCAGGGCGGCTCGCAGTGCGGCGCCGGCCGTACGGGGGTTGGGGGCGCGCAGGACGGCGGGGTCGGGCATCGGGCGGGGTCCGCAGGGCAGGGGGCGGAGCGGTGTCTGCGTGTCGGAGGGCAGCGGGCGGCACACGTCGCAGCCGCCGACGGGGCGGACGTGGTGGGTGGACCAGGTGCCGCGGCCCTGGTGGACGACATAGACGACGGCCGTGTCCGGGTCCGCGTCCGGGTCGGGGTGGGGGTGGTCGAGGAGGTCGTGGACGAGGGCCTCCACGGCCGGGGTCAGGGCGGGTGAGGGTACTCCGGCCAGGGTCAGTTTCGGGGTCTGCCACGGGACCCGGCCGCCCGCGGTCGCCAGGCGCTGGTACTCGGTGCAGACGAGGCAGGCGGCGCCGCCGGGCCGCAGGACCGGTCCGATCACCGCCAGGGGCCCGTCGTAGCGCACCGGGACCAGGGCCACGGGCCGGTGCAGGGCGTGGCGGCTCAGTTCCCCGGCGAGGCCGAGCGTCCAGCGGGTCAGCAGGACCGCGGCCCGGCCGGTGGTGGCCGCCAGGGCGGCGGCCGCGTCCAGTACGGGGACGGGGCCCGGACCGGCCGCGGGTGCGGGGGCTGTGGCGGGGGCTGTGGCGGGGCGGGTCACCGGGCCTCCTCGGCGGTGTGCAGCACGGTGAAGCCGAAGGAGCGCAGCAGGCCGGCGAGGCCGGGGTCCGGTGCGCAGCCGGGTGCGGATCCGGGGGCGGGCGGTGTGATCGCGGGGCCGGTTCCGCGGAGTCGGTGCAGGGTGTCCTGGAGGGCTTCCTCGCGCCCGGCCAGGTCGGCGAGCCAGCCCCCGGTCCAGCCGGGGTCCTCCCAGGCGGCGGTGGGCGCACCGGCCGCCGCCAGCGGGGCGGCCGCGCCTCCGGAGGGCGGTGGCGGGGCGCCGGGCGTCCCGGCCGCGGCGGTGCAGACGGCGGTGACGGCGGCCAGCGCGGCGAAGGCGGCGGCGTCGCCGGGCGTCGCCTCGACGGCCTCGCCGAGCAGCGGGCCCGGCCCGCGTCCCGGCCCTTGCGGGGTGCGGCGGACGACGGCCCGGTACGCCTGTGCGTGGGGGGCCGTCCGGTGCACCTCCAGTCGTGCGGGGACGGCGAGCCGGCCGGTCAGGGTCGTCCACCAGTGGCGCAGCTGCGGGTGGCCGGACCATCGGGCCGGGTCCAGCGGGGGGCGGCCGTGCGGGGCGGCGGCGAGGCGGCGTGCGGTGGCGTGGCGCAGGGCGCGGCCGCGGGCGTGGCCGGGGTCGGCCCCGACGGTGAACGCGGTGTCCCCGAGGAGGAGTTCGGCGGCGCGGCAGAACAGTTCGAGGCGGGCCAGGTCGAGGCGGGGCCCGCCGCCGGTCAGGGTGCGGGGGGTGGTGGCGTGTCCGGTGGCGGGGGCGGGCAGTGTGCAGGTGGCGAGGGGTACCGGGAGTTGGGGCAGGTCTCCCGGCAGGGGTGCGGGCAGGGGTCCGCAGCGGCGCTCCCCGAGGGCGGTGATCCGCCGCAGTGCCTCGGTGAGCCCGGCCGGGGGTGCGAGGCGGACGCGGCGGTCCGCGTCGATCCGCTCGGGGCCGAGCCAGCTGTGGTGGCCGGCGTGTGCGGGGCGGGCGTCGGCGAGGAGGACGGCGGGGATGCCGGGGAGCAGCCGCGGGTCGTCGGCCTCGGTGGCCGGGTCGGGCAGGTGGGCGGCCGCGCACAGCAGCCGGTGTGCGGCGGCGCCGGCCAGCAGCGCGGTGAACGTGCCCGGGGTTTCGTGGGGTTGCGGCGCGGCAGCGCCGTCGGCGGCGGTGGCGGCGGTGAGCCGGGCTTCGAGGGCTGCCGCGTCGGCGCGTGCCTGGGCGGCGCTGCCGGGGGCGGTCACGTATCCGGTGGCGCCGCCCCGTCCGGCCGCGACCGTCCGGTCCGGGCCTGTGCCGCGGACGGTCAGCAGGACGCGGCCTGGGGGCAGGTCCGGGTCGGGGGTGAGGGTGACGGGCACACCGCCGGCCGTCAGCGCCCGTACGGCGGCGGTGGCGGGCGGGGAGGCCGGGTCGTAGGCCAGGACTTCGGCCCGGGTGGTGGCGAGGAGGGCGGCCGCGTCGGCGGGGCGTGCGGCCGTGGCGTCGATCCACCGTGCGACGGCGGGGTCGGGGTGCGGGGCGGCGGGTGGTGCGGGGAGGAGGAGGTCGTGGCCGGCGAGCCGGGCGAGGAGGGTGTCGGCGGCGGTGCGGACGGCCGATCCCGGCTTCAGGCCCTCCCGGAACTCGGCGAGGCCCCCGGTGCGCAGGGGTTCCTCCAGCAGGCCCCACACCACGGGAACGGCGGTGCTGCCTTCCAGTGTGATGCTGCCGCGCCGCCCCCGCAGGTGCAGGCCGGCGCGCAGGGGTGTGACGGCGGTGCCGGGACGCAGCCGGTGGCCGGCGCTCGCGCGGTTGCCGCCGGTGTCCTGGGTCTCCTGGGTGTCCTGGGTGTTCTGGGTGTTCTGGGCGGTGTGTTCGCCGGTCATGTCCGTGCCTCCACCGCGTCGATGACGGCGCCGATCTCGGTGCGCCAGTCGCAGCCGGTCAGGGCGGGCACGGCGCGGACGACGAGGTGCGCGGCGAGGTAGCGCTCCAGCGGGCGGACGTCGCAGACGGCCAGCAGCCGGTACAGGGCGTTGGTGCAGGCCCGGTGGATGAGGTAGTCGGGGCGGCTCCACATGGTGCCCTGCGGGTCGGCGCGGCGCAGCAGCCGGTGGAACTCGCTGTAGCGGGTGCGGATGTCCTGGTTCCAGCGTTCGTAGGCGGCGGGGTCGCCGGTGGCGGCCGCGCGGGTCCGGTAGGCGAGGGGGTTTCCGTGGAGGTCGGCGCCGGCGGCGTGGCGGCGGGCCGTGAGCTGCCAGGCGGTGCGGGAGAAGCCGGCCCAGGCCTGTTCCCAGTCGTGCGCGGGTCCGTCGGCGATGCGTGCGACGAGGGCGGTGGCGGTGTCCCCGGCGGTTTCCGCGTGCCGTTCGAAGGTGGCGCGGAGCCTTCCGTCGGGGTCGTCGTGGAGGAGGAAGTCCTCCAGGTGGGAGACGTAGGACCAGTGTCCGCCGGTCAGTCCGCCGGGGTGGGCGCAGGCGTGGGCGGCCAGGGCGGTGACCGCGAGGCGGAGCCGGGCCCGGTCGGTGTCCCCGTGCCGGCCGAGGTAGCCGGCGCCGGCCCGCAGGGCGTCCAGGCCCGCGTGCAGCAGGTCCTCCCGCAGGCGGGTCCCGTCCGTTCCGAGCAGGCCCCGTACCGGGGTCCGGTCGACGGGTTCGATGCGGGTGGTGTTGTCGGGGTGGACGGGCCCGTAGGGAGGGGGGAGGAGTTCGGCGCGCCCGGCCTCGGCGGCCTGTTCGAGGAGCTGGGCCTGGTTGAGGTCGCTGCGGGAGGGGTGTGCGCGCAGCCAGGTGCGGATGCGGGCGGCGGCGGCCGCGGCGGTGTCCGCGACGGCGGCGGGGTCGGTGCCCTGCAGGCGCAGCCGCAGGTGCGGGCCGTGCAGCCAGTGCCGCTCGACGTGGGCGGCGGTGCCGCCGGCGGTGGCGGCGGCGGCGAGCGGCAGCATGACCTCGCGCAGCAGGGGGGCTTTGACCGGGTGGTGGTAGTAGGCGACGACGTCCAGGGCGCCGTGGTCGCGGGGGTCCTGTCCCGGGGTGGGCTGGGGGCCGGGGGGCGGCATGTCCGGTGCGCTCCTGTCGTGGTGCTGCGGGCTGGGCGGGCGGGTCATCGGCGGTGTCCGTCCCGGTAGACCTCCAGGGCGAGTTCGACGGCCCGGGCGGGTGCGGCCAGGCCGCCGGGTGCGGGCAGTGCCTCTTCCAGGACGACGCCGTCGGTGTGCCGGGACAGCCATTTGGCCAGGCAGCGCAGGTGCAGGGCGTTGCCGAGGTCCGCGAGGTGGGGTTTGGGGCGGGTGAGGCGGCTGAGGAAGTCCTCGGTGGCGCGGCCGGTGGGGGCGCCGGCCGCCGGGTGCAGGAAGACCTGTTCGGGCAGGCCGAGGCGGGCGCGCCAGTCGGCGGTGGCGGCTGCGGGGACCCGGTGGGGGCTGGTGTCGGCGGCGAGGTCGGCGCGCAGGGCGGCGACCACGGCGGGCGGCAGCAGCCAGCGGCGGCGCTGGAGGACCACGTGGCGGTGGCGGAGCCGGGAGCTGACGGTGACCCGGCCGCCGGGTGCGTCCAGGGTCCGGCGGGGGGCGAGGGGCCGGAAGTCGACGGCGCCGGCGGGGTGGTCGGCGAGGTGGGGGGCGATGCGGGCGGGCAGCAGCACGGGGGCGAGGAAGCCGGGGTAGAGCACGTCGAGCGGTTCGCCGGTGGTCCGCAGGTGTATGCGGACCTGGTCGGTGGCTTCGTCGTGGACGAGTTCGAGGTCGGCCTCGGCGATGGGGGTGCGGTCGCGGTCGGAGCCGATCTCGTCCGGGACGAGGAGGGGGTGGAGGTTGGCGTTGAACCCGCCGACGGGGCGGATCTGGGCGGGGCGGGCGCCGGGTCCGAGGCCGCGCCGGATCTGCCGGGACACCTCGGCGGTGGCGCGGGGGTCGAGGAAGTCCAGGAAGCGGCTGGTGAACCGGCCCCATCCGCCGTAGACGTGGTTGACGGCCAGCAGTCCGGCGGCGGGGTCGCGCTGGAGGAAGTAGGTGTAGCTGAGGGGGCGTTCGAGGGCCGTGGCGGGGAGCCGTTCCCCGAGGGTCCTGAGGGTGTCCGCGGGCAGGACCGCCTCGTCGGCGGGGGCGGCGGCGTGGCGGGGGCGGGGGCCGCCGGGCTCGCGCAGGGCGGCGGTGATCTCCGCGCGCAGCCGGGCCAGCGGTTCGGTCGCGGTGGGGAAGGCGTCGCGGTCGGCGGGGTCGAGCAGGGCGATCCGTCCGGCGGACTCCCAGGCGGCGGTGACGTCGGTGCCGAATTCCCAGGGGTGTGCGCAGCGTCCGCCGGGGCCGTAGCGCTCGACGAAGCGGTCCCGCAGGGCGCGGCGGACGAGGTGGCCGAGGTCGAAGAGTTCGGCGAGGGCGGTGACCTCGGCGAGGGCCTGGTGGTCGGCGGCGGCGAGGAAGCCGTCGAGTGCCAGCGGGCGCGGGGCGATCACGTCTTCGGACAGGACGGTCAGCGGGGCGGAGCCGGTGGGGACGGGCCGGCCGGCGGCGGCGAGCTCGGCGGTCCAGCGCTGGGTGAGGGCGGTGAGCAGGGCGGGGCGGCCGGCGGCCGGGGCGGCGGCGAACCGGGCGGTCAGCGAGCCGAGTTCGGCGATCCGGTCGGCGCGGTGGGCGTCTTCGGGGTGGCCGGGTGCGAAGGAGCGCACCCAGGCGTCGAGGCGTTGCAGGGGGGCGGGGTCCTGCGGGGCGACGGGGTGCTGCGGGACCAGGAGGTCCGCGCGGGTGAGCCGGTCGAGGAAGGCGGCGACCGCGGCCCGGCCGCTGCTGCTGCTGTCGTTCTCGCCGGCCGGGCAGAGCGCCGTGGCCAGGTGCCGGGTCAGGTCCGCGAGGGGTACGGGGTTCTCGGCGAGGCCGGTGAGCAGGCGCAGCGGTCCGCCGGAGGCCACCTCGGCCTCGTCCTCGCCGGGCACGAGGTAGCGGCCGCCGGCGAAGGAGGGCCGGTCGCGGGTGTAGGCGGTGCGTGGGCCGGCGGTCCGTGCGGTGCTGGTGATGCGGTGGGGAAGGGTGGTGCGCCGGTGCGGCGCGTCGAGGAGGGCGAGGGTCAGCGCGGTGGTCAGGGTGCGGTTGGCCCGTACGACGGAGCGCAGGGGGCCGTCGAGGACGGGTGCGGTGCCCCAGGAGGTCACCGGGCGGGCGGGGCCGCCGGCGGGGTGGCCGGCCAGTGGGCCCCATCCGACCGCCGTGAACCATGAGAGCGGGCTGGTCTTGGTGCTGGCCCGCAGGGCGTAGCGCAGCACGGTGGGCTCCTCCTTGCGGGTGCGGCGGTCGGCCGTGCCGGTGGCGGCACGGTTCATGGCGCGCAGCAGGTCGGCGCTGGTCAGGGCGGTGGCCTTGGCGAGGGCGGGTTCGCGGCAGAGGGCGGCGAGCGAGGCGCGTTCGGCGTCGAGGGCGGGGCCGCAGGCCGTGTCGAGGGCGGTGAGGAGGGTGTCGCGGGCGGCGCGCAGGGCGAGCCAGGCCGCGAGCCGGGGCAGGCGGGCCGGCAGGTCGCCGAGGCGGGCGAGCAGGGCGGGGCGGGGTTCACGGCGGTTGTGCAGGGCTCGGCGCAGGGGCAGGACGGTGTCGCGGTGGAAGTCCGCGGGGTGGCTGTCGCGGGTGGCATAGAGGTCGTCGCAGAGCGGTGCGGCGGTCAGGGCCAGTTCGGTGTCGAGCCGGTGGAGGCGGGTCAGCAGGTCCCGGAAGGCGGCTGCGGCGGGAGGCTGGGCGGGGAGGGCGAGCACGGTGGCGCGGGCCAGCGCGTAGGGCGCGGACCGTACCCGGTAGCCGTCGGTGCCGGGGGCGGAGTGCGGCTGCGGCTGCGGCATGGGTTCCCGTCCTGTGGGTGGGGGCGGCGCGCGGCTTCCCGCCGGGCGCGGGGGCACGGCGGGAAGCGTCTGGCGAGCGGTCATGCGGTGGCGCGATGGCGCGGTCATGCGGTGGCGCGGTGGCGCGATGGCGCTGTCATGCGGTGGCGCTGTCTGCGGTGGCGCGGTGGCGCTGTCTGCGGTGGTGCTGTGGCGCTGTCTGCGGTGGTGCTGTGCGTGGTGGTGCGGGTGGCGCTGTCATGCGGTGGTGCGGTGGCGCTGTCATGCGGTGGCGCGGTCATGCGGTGGCGCGGTGGTGTTCCCCGGTTACAGGGGGAGTTCGGGCAGCTGCGGGTGGGCGCAGGAGGACGAGCCGCAGGAACAGGAGCTGCCGCCGTTGGACGCGCCTCCCTCGGGCAGCGCGACCGTGTCCCGCATGGAGGTCACGGTGAGTTCACCGAGGTCGAGGTCGTCGAGGTCGAAACCGGCGGACTGCGTGGCGTCGTTCATGGGGTGCCTCTCGTGTAGGGGTCAGACTTCGAGGGCGGTGACGTCCTGCGGCTGGGCGCAGGACGAGGACCCCTGGCAGGAGCAGGAGCCCCAGGACGCCCCGCCCTCGGGCAGCGCGGCGGTGTCCCGCATCGAGGTGACGGTGAGGTCGCCGAGGTCGAGCTCCAGGTCGTGGAGTTCGGCCTCGGGGGTGTGTGCGGTGTCGGACATAGCTGTCTCCCGGGATGTGGAAGCGGAAAGCCGGAAGTGCACTGAACGTCGGTCGGCCGGACCGTCGGGAGAGTATTGCGATGCCGTCCGGACGGCAGCAAGTGCCTGAGGGTTATGTTCGCCGTCCGTCCAAGTCCGGTTCTGATCGGTGATGTCGCCGTCGGCCGAAACCGGCCGCGGGGAATTCCGGCCGTTCCCCCGGCATTCCGTCCGCTCCCCCGGTATTTGGCGGGGCCGGCCGAGGCCTGCGGGAACGGGGGCGTCCGTATTTCCCGGCGGGGGCGGGGAATGCGCGGCGTGCGGGCCGTCCGCGCCGGATGCCGTGCACCGTTGCGGCCCGGCGCCCTCCGGCAGGGCCGGAAGCGGCGGCCTGCATTCCGGGCCGGCCCGGTGGGTGTCCGGCCGTACGGAGGCGATTCGTGCGGCACCGGAATCCCCGCCGCCTCTTTTCCCCACGGGTGTTTTCCCGTCAGCCGGCACAGGGGGCGGCAGCGGTTTCCCGCCATTCCGGGAACGCCCCCAACCGGATTCATTCATCGCGCATCTACCAGCGTGTGACGGGTGAGATGAGCCGTCCGATTCGGACACCGACATGACGGAGTGTTTTCTTGAGCCCTTACCTCGGACGTGGTGCCGGCCGGCGGATGCTCCTGGCGCTGCTCTCGGCCCTGTGCGCGGTCGTCGCTGCCACCGCGCTCGGTACGGCCCCGGCGGCAGCGGCAGCCGCCGATCAGCGGCACCCGGTCTACGCCATCGCGCACCGCGTCGACACCCTGGACGGTGTGGACGCCGCGCTGGGGCATGGTGCCAACAGCATCGAGATAGACGTCTGCGCGTGGTGGAACCCGAACGAATGGCGGGCCTATCACGACTGTTCCTCGGCCGGTGACAACCGGCTGGGCCCCGGCTTCGACAGCATGATCGACCGCATTCTCTTCCACGCGGGCCAGGGGCGCAGGCTGTCGCTGGTCTGGCTGGACATCAAGGACCCGAACTACTGCGGGGAGCGGGAGAACCGCGGGTGCAGCGTCGCCGGGCTGCGCGACAAGGCGCAGCGGCTGACGGCTGCCGGGATCCAGGTGCTCTACGGGTTCTACGAGTACCACGGCGGCAGCACCCCGGACGTGGGGGGCCGGGGCTGGAAGAGCCTGGAGGGCAGGCTCGGCGCCCTGGAGGGCATCACGACGACCGGGACCCGCGACCGGGTCCGGGGCGCGTTCGACCGGTCCGGTTCCGGATTCCCGGCCGGCCGCCGGGTGATGGACTACGGCGACAGCGACATCACCAAGGGGTTCGGCAACTGCACGGAACCCACGTACTACACGTGCGCGGAACTGAAGAAGGGCGCCGCGGACCGTGACGCCGGACAGCTCGCGGCGACGCTGTCCTGGACGACCACCTACAACGATCCCTGGTACGTCGACAAACTGCTGGGCGACGGGCGGGTGGACGGCATCATCGCGGGCTACGGGGCCTTCACCGGGGTGCGCGAGTACGACGACAGCTGGCAGTGCGCCAACTCCGTCGGTCTCATCCGTGACTGGGTGAACCGGCACGGCGGCACCCATCGCATGGCCGTACCCGGTGACCGTCTGTTCAGGTAGGGCACGGGAAGGCGCCGCCGGCCGCGGTGCGCCCGCGCCGCGGCCGGCCCCGGCCCGCCCGCCTGCCTGCCTGCCGGGCCGGGCCGGGGCCGGGGCCGGAACGGGCGTGACGTACTCCGGTCCGGGTCGTTGAACCGGTAGGTCAGCGAAGTGCACGAAGGCCCCGGGTCGATGCCGGGGCCTTCGTGGTGTCCGCCGTCTCGGGGGAGGTCCAGCCGCCGGCCTTCGTGTCCCGTTTCTCTTCCGGTCGCCGCCCGCGGGCGGGCGCCGCGTCGCACAGAACCCGTACGGTGCCCGGTTCGTACGGGTTCGCAGCGGCGGGGCCGGGACAGGGGCGGGGTGTCAGGTCCGGCCGTGCGGGGCGATCGCGAGCATCGCGACGTCGTCGTGGAGGTGGGGGGTGTGGCGGGGGAGGTCGGTGTTGAGGAAGTCGACGACGTCGGCGGGGCCGGGTGCCGGGCGGCCTTCGAAGCGGTGGCGGAGCCGTTCGACGAGCGGATAGAAGTCGCCGCCGGTGTCACGGGCCTCCACCAGTCCGTCCGTGACCAGCAGCAGTACGTCGCCCCGGGTGAACCGGTGGCTGCACGGCACCGGCCGCTCCGCCGCGGCCAGGTGGCCGAGCCCGAGCGGCAGCGCCGGCGGGCCCTGAAGTGTGCGGACCTCGCCGCGGGAGATCAGTACCGGCTCCACGTGCCCGTGGTTGGTCACCGTCACCCGGTGCGCCAGGCTGTCGTACTCGATGAGCACGGCGGTCGCGAACAGTTCGGCGTCCCGGATCTCCTCGGCCTCGCGGACCAGGCCCCGTTCCAGCCGGGCGGAGATGGCCGGCAGGTCCCCCGCCTCGTAGGCGGCCTCGCGGAAGGTGCCCAGGATCGCCGCGACCGTGCGGACCGCCGGGAGCCCTTTGCCGCGTACGTCGCCGATGATGGCGCGCTCCCCGGTCCGGGTGGCGCGGATGTCGAAGAGGTCGCCGCCCACCATGGTCCCGGCCTCGCTCGGCCGGTACAGGCCGGCCGCGAGCACGTTCCCGACCTGGTGCGGCACCGGGCGCAGCAGGGCCCGCATCAGGGCCTCGGCGACGGAGTTGGCGTGGACGAGGTGGCGTTCTTGGCTGCGGCGGTGCGCGGCGAGGGCGGTGGCGAGGATGCCGACGACGGCGGTGGCGATGTCGGCGGTGACGTGGTGGGTCTCGCCCAGGTGGTGGGAGACCGCGGCGAGGAGGCCTTCCAGGAGGATCGCGAGGACGGTGAGCGCGGCCACGACGACCGGGCCGTAGGCGTATGCGGCGATGGCGGGCAGGGCGACGAGGAAGAGGCTCACCGCCCATTCCTCCCGCTGGGCGGCTTCCAGGAGGAGGACGAAGGCGACGTAGACGAACGGCAGCCACCGCGTCCACGCCGGCGGTGCGGCCG
The DNA here is from genome assembly GCF_042894785.1 of Streptomyces sp. NPDC001502. NCBI lineage: Bacteria > Bacillati > Actinomycetota > Actinomycetes > Kitasatosporales > Streptomycetaceae > Streptomyces > Streptomyces sp. NPDC001502. Next base: position 472,795 of record NZ_JBIAVW010000003.1, on the reverse strand, counting down.
GCCGGAAGCCGTCGTCGGTGCCGGCCGTGAGGGAGGCGTCCGGGCGGGTGCCTCTCACCGCCCGCCCCCGGGCGCCGTGCGGAGGGCCGCGCACCCACGGGACCTGTGCACACGGGCCTCCTGACCTGAGCGTGATCGACTGTCACAGCGTGAGGAGGAAGTCGGGTCGAAGCTCCGATTACGCCGAACGCGGCATGTTGCCCGGTGGCCTGCGGCGGTGTGTGCGGGGGGTGTTCGCCGCCGCCCGCCGTGCCCGCCCTGTCGCCGGGGACGGTGCTTCGCCGGGACGGTGCTTCGCCGGGACGGTGCTGTCCGGGCGTGCCCGCCGGGCGGGGAGCATGGCCGGGCGAGTGCTGCCTTGCACTGCGCCGTGTGCGGCGCCCGGCTTTCCGCTCCGGTGCGTGCAGGTGTCCCCGCCGGCGCAGGGGCAGGCGTGGGCCCCGCTCGGCTCTCCCGTGGATCCCTGCCCGCCCAGGATGGCGGCGGGGAGCTCCGCCCGCGCTCCGGAAGCCGGGCCGGACCACCCGGGCCCCGCTGCCGGGGGCCCGGGGATCTCCCGTGCGGGACACCGGCCCGGGGCGGACCCGGTGGCCGCCCGGCAGGCCTGGCGGGCGCCGGGAAGCTGCCGGACCGCTGGGCCGGGTGCTGAGGTGCTGCGGGCCGGGCGGGCCGAACCCGGCCTGCCCGGGTGCGGGACACAGGGCGAACTGCGGACCGGCGGCTGCCACACCTGGGGGGAGGCGGTGCTCGGCGGGCGCCCGGTCAGCCGTTCCCCCTCGGAGCGGCCCGGAGTTCCCCGCCGGGTGGACGCCGTGGGGACGCCGTGGGGACGCCGTGGGGCTACTCGGCCCGCAGCGCGGCCAGCCGCTGTTCGAACGGCACCGTCCGGAAGCCGTTCGCCGGATCCGTCGATGTGATCGCCCCGGTCGGCGAACGGGGTGCGAGGACGGCGGCGGTGTCCGGGGCGGCGGGGCTCATGGCGTGTGCCAGTTCCGTGCCCGCGCGGGTGATCCGCCGGGCCAGGCCCTGCTCGCCCCAGTCCTGCGAGGCCGCGTACACGGCGGTGGGCTGGACCTGTGCGCGCAGGTAGGTGAACAGCGGGCGCAGGGCGTGTTCGGTGACCAGGCTGTGCCGGGCCGTGCCGCCGGTCGCGCCGAGGAGGACCGGTTTGCCGGTGAGGGCGTCCTTGTCGATGAGGTCGAAGAACGACTTGAACAGGCCGCTGTAGGAGGCGGCGAAGACCGGTGTCACGGCGATCAGGCCGTCCGCGGCCGCCACCGTGTCGAGTGCGGCGGCCAGCCGGGCGGGCGGGAACCCGGTGACGAGGTGCTGGGCGATCTCGGTCGCCAGTTCCCGCACTTCCATGACCTGGGGTTCGGCGTCCAGGTGGCCGAGTGCCGCGGCCGTGAGCCGGTCGGCGAGCAGGCGCGTGGAGGAGGGCGAGCTCAGCCCTGCCGATACGACGGCGAGTTTCATGCCTGTGTCTCCTGTTCCGGGGCCGGGCGGGCGGCCGCCACGCGGGCCTGGTGGGTCGGCGCGTCCGGTACGCCCGCGGGGCGCAGGTTCGCGAACTCCTTGCGCAGGACCGGTACGACTTCTTCGCCGAGGAGGTCGAGCTGTTCCAGGACGGTCTTCAGGGGCAGGCCCGCGTGGTCCATCAGGAACAGCTGGCGCTGGTAGTCGCCGGCGTAGTCGCGGAAGGACAGGGTGCGTTCGATGACCTGCTGCGGCGAGCCGACGGTCAGCGGTGTCTGGGAGGTGAACTCCTCCAGGGACGGGCCGTGGCCGTAGACGGGCGCGTTGTCGAAGTAGGGGCGGAACTCGCGTACCGCGTCCTGGGAGTTCTTGCGCATGAAGACCTGGCCGCCGAGACCGACGATGGCCTGTTCGGGGGTGCCGTGCCCGTAGTGGGCGTAGCGCTCCCGGTACAGGCTGACCATCTGCCCGGTGTGGGAGGCCGGCCAGAAGATGTTGTTGTGGAAGAAGCCGTCGCCGTAGTAGGCGGCCTGCTCGGCGATCTCCGGGGAGCGGATGGAGCCGTGCCATACGAAGGGGGCGACGCCGTCCAGGGGGCGGGGGGTGGAGGTGAAGGACTGCAGCGGGGTGCGGAACTTGCCCTTCCAGGTGACGGTGTCCTCGTCCCACAGGCGGCGCAGCAGGGCGTAGTTCTCGATGGCGAGGTCGATGCCGTCGCGGATGTCCTTGCCGAACCAGGGGTAGACCGGTCCGGTGTTGCCGCGGCCCGTCATGACGTCGACGCGGCCGTCCGCGACGTGCTGGAGCATCGCGAAGTCCTCGGCGATCTTCACCGGGTCGTTGGTGGTGAGCAGTGTCGTCGAGGTGGACAGGATCAGGTTCTCGGTGCGTGCGGCGATGTAGCCGAGCATCGTCGTCGGCGAGGAGGGGACGAACGGCGGGTTGTGGTGCTCGCCGGTGGCGAAGACGTCGAGGCCGACCTCCTCGGCCTTCTGCGCGATGGCGAGCATCGCCTTGATGCGCTCGTGCTCGCCGGGCACGCGTCCGGTCGTCGGGTCGGCCGTGACGTCACCGACGGTGAAGATCCCGAACTGCATGGCTCCCCATCCCCTTCCAAGATTGTTGACTGTTCAACCACACTCGGGAACGGGGGGTGCGCCCGCGGTATTCCCGGCGGCGGGTACGGGGCCGCCCCCGCGGCGCCCGGCCGTAACGGGCCGGGCGCCGCGGGGGCGGGGAGCCGGACGCCCGGGACGCCCGGGACGCCCGGGGGCCTGAGGCGCCGGGGGGCCTGGGGCGCCCGGGGGCCTGGGGCGGCGGGGGGTGTCAGCCCTGGCAGAGGCCGCGGGCGTAGTCGTACGTCGCGGTGGCCTGGGAGTAGCGCCACTGCGGGTCCAGCAGGTCGCTCTTGATCTGTCCGGCCGCGGCCGGGCTCTCGACGACGTACCCGAAGTCCTGGAGCCAGGACGGGTAGAGGTTCTTGGAGCCGATGTAGAAGGCCGATCCGTCGACCGAGACCAGCTTGTGGTGCTGGGCGTAGGGCTTGCCGTCCGCCCAGGCGGGCCGGTCGGAGGCGCGGAACGTGGCCAGCTGGAGGTTCTCGCACATCGCCGTGCGCGCCCGGCCGCCGTCACCGGTCAGGGCGGTCAGGCGGCCGCGCAGGGCGTCGCTCACCTCGGAGAGCGACTTGATCTGCGAGTAGCCGCCGCTGCCGATCGTGCCGCGGTTGGCCGGGTCGCTGACGACGATGCGGACCTTCACGCCGGAGACGAGCTTCGCGGCGAGGGCGTCGTAGAGGCGTACGTCGTAGCGGGGCAGCGGCGGGCAGGTGGCGTGCACGTCCTGCTGGGAGATCTCGACGTGCGAGGTCGCGCTGGAGACCAGGGCGCGCAGGGCGCTCTCCTCCGGGTTGACGGTGTCGTAGTCCCGGTCGGCGTTGGTGTTGTCGTGCACCCCGATCCCGCACTTGGTGTCGCCGGCCGTGGGCAGGACCGGGCGGAAGGAGGAGGCGGGGTCGCTCTGGCGGATGCCGACGCCGAGGCCGCCGACGGCGAGCGCGGGCACGTCCCCGCCGCCCGCCGGGGCGGCCGGGCGGGGCAGGGAGGGCATGCAGTCGGCGCCGGGCGAGGCGGCGAACCAGACCGAGGCCCAGTTGCCCTTGTTGCGGCAGGTCCAGTCCCACAGGGAGTCCAGGTAGCGGCCCGCGGAGCCGGCGGCGGGCCCGGTCAGCGCGAGGTCGACGTCGGCGACCGGGTGGGTGGTCTCCAGGTAGTCGTCCTTCCAGCTGTTGATGCCGCCGGTGATCACCGAAGTGCCGTCCACGACGACCAGCTTGGAGTGGTTCCAGGAGAACGCGGTCCTGGAGGTGGTCATCGAGGCCACGTTGAGGGTGATGCCGCCCGCGGCGGCCGGGCCCAGCCTGGCGAGCAGCTCGTCGCGGTAGGACGAGGGGATCACCGTGGAGTGGTAGACGGGCGCGGCGCCCACCATGATGCGCACCTTGAGCCGGCTGCCCTTCTGGGCGGCCTCCTTCAGGCCCGCGACGATCGCCTCCTGGTAGCCGCCGTTGGGGAAGGGCGCCAGCGTCGATATGTCCACCGTCTCCCGGGCGCCGGCGATGTCCTGGCGCATCTTGTCCAGGAGGCGGCGCGATCCGGGCCGGTCGGCGCAGGCGGCGTCGCCCCAGCAGCCGGGGGTCTGGAGCAGCCAGTCGGCGCCCCCGGGGACGGAGGAGCCGAGCCGGTTGCCGGCGGTGCGCTCCCACACCGAGCCCTCCAGGCCCGGCGAGACCTGGCGCAGGGTCTGCTCGACCGAGTCCAGGTGCGGTGTGGGTGCGTCGGCGGCGGACGCGGGGGCGGCGGCGCCGAGGAGGGAGAGGCCGAGTGCGAGGGCCGTGGCGGGGACGAGGGCCGCCGCAGCGACGGTGCGTGCCAATGTGGTTCCTTGACTGGGGGTGGGGGTGGCTCCGGCCGGGAGCGTGGCCGGCCACACCCCCGGCCTTGATCAACTCGCGTAAGTTACCAGCACGTAGCCCCTTGTTCACCCGCCCCGGGCGAGTTCCGGCCACCGGAGCCGGACCACCCGCCGGGCGGGGCCGGGAGCGCCTGCCGGGCGGGGCCGGGAGCTCCGACCGGGCCCGGGATCCGGGGTGTTGGCCGGGACCGTCCTCGCGGACGGCTCCGCCCGGCGGCGGGAGGGTGTCTGGCCGGTCGGGCCGGATCGGCGGGCCCGGGCCGGCCGGCAGGACACCCGTTAGGGTGGGCGGCGATGACTCCCGGGACGGCATTGCGCCACACACGGATCGGTGACCCGGTGCTCCGCTGAGCGCCGTACGGGCCGGTGTGGGCCCCCAGTTCGGGCGAGGAGCCCGCGCCGCCGCGCGGGCTCCGCCTCCGTCGTGTTCGGCCACATGCTCCGCACACCGACCACGACTGGAGAACCCATGCCCGTCACGACCCTGTCGATCCCCACCGCGGACGGCCCGGCCGACGCTTTCGCCGCCTGCCCCGGCCACGGCGGACGGCAGCGGTACCCGGGGGTGCTGATGTACGCGGACGGCTTCGGCATCCGGCCCGTGCTGCGGGAGATGGCCCTCGAACTCGCCGGGCACGGGTACTACGTACTCGTCCCCAACCTCTTCTACCGGCACGGCCCGGCACCGGTGATCGACCTTCCCGAGCACATCGGGGAAGAGGCCCGGCCCGCGGTCTTCGCCCAGCTGATGCCGCTGATCGAGGCGCACACCACCGAACGCGTCCTGAGCGACGCCGACGCCTACCTCGGGTTCCTCACCACCCGGCCCGAGGTCGGCGCCGGCCCGGTCGCGGTGACCGGCTACTGCATCGGCGGGCTCCTGGCGATGCGCACCGCCGCGGCGCACCCCGGCCGGGTGGCCGCCGCCGCCTCGTTCCACGGGCCGGTGGGCACCGACGGGCCCGACGGCCTGCGCCGCCTGCTGTCCGGGCTGACCGCCCAGGTCCACCTCGGCCACGCCGAATCCGACATCACGCCCGAGGCACTCGGCGAGCTCGGCCGGGCCCTGGACGCCGCGGGTGTCGGCCACACCTGCGAGATCTACCCCGGTACCGTCCACGGCTTCACCATGTCCGACACCGACGCCTTCGACCCCGCCGCGCTGCAGCGCCACTGGGACCGCCTGCTGCCCCTCCTCGGCCGTACCCTGACCGCCGGCTGAAGCCCCCGGCCCCGGGGCCCGGGGCCCGGCTCGGGCCCGGGGCCCGGCTCGGGCTCGGGCTCGGGGCGGCTCGGGCTCGGGGCTCGGGCTCGGGCTCGGGCTCGCCGGGGGGTTGTCCGAGCGGTCTCGCAGCCTGGGCCCATGACCACCGGGGCGCCGGAAGCCGTCTCGCACGAGGCGCCCGGGCGATACCTGCCGGTCATCGACGGGATGACCGTGCGGCCCTTCCCGGAGGCGGACTTCGAGGACGCCGCCGGCTACGGCGGCCCGGCCTGCTGCGTCCGTGTGCCGCGCGCGAGCCAGGACTTCCGGGACGGCGAGTACCACCGGGCCCTGGACCGGGCCGGCGCGGAGATGAGCGCCGGCCTCGGCGCTCTGGCCGCGGCCCTCACGGTGCGCTGGGGCGATCCGCTCGCCGTCGGCCCGGGGCCGTACCCGGAGGCCGGCTTCGGCGGGAGGACGGCCCCGGAGCCGGTCGGGCGCCTCTCCCAGAGCGCCTGCGGCATGCAGGCGCGGACCGTCCCGGACAGCGGCCGCCGGATCGGCCTCACCGTCGGGCGGCACGGCACGGAACTCCCGCTCGCACTCATGGCCGTGGCCAGCCGCACCCCCCGGCCCGCCCCGGGCGCCGGCGGCGGAGGCTGAGCGCGGAGCCGCGTACGGGCCCGCCGCGGGGGTGCGGGCGGGGTCCGTACGGCCGTCCGGGCTGGGCCCGGGTGGCCGTACGGACCCGGTGTGCGCTCCTCAGGAGGCGGCCAGGGCCTCCAGGGCGGGGACCGTTTCGGCCGGGGTCGGCAGGGCCGCGTTCTCCGCCCGGAGGCGGGCGGCCCCCTCGCGCAGGGCCGGGTCGGCGGTGAGGCGGGTCAGGAGCGGGGCGTCGACGTCGTCGGAGGCGGAGCGCAGGGCGGCGCCGGTGGCGGTCAGGGCGGCGGCGTTGGTGAAGTGGTCGGCGCCCTGGGGAAGCAGGAGCTGGGGCAGGCCGGCCTGCAGGGCGGTGAGCAGGGTGCCGGAGCCGCCGTGGTGGATCAGTGCGTCGCAGGCGGTCAGCAGCTCGGCGAGCGGGACCCAGGGCAGCGGGCGGACGTTGTCCGGGAGGGTGCCCAGCGGGCCGAGGTCGGCGTCGCCGACGGCGAGCAGGAACTCGGCGTCCACCGACGCGGCGGCCTCGGTCAGGCGGACGATGGCGCGGACGCCGTCCAGCTCGGTGAGCACGGTGCCCAGGGTGACGGCGACGCGCGGACGGCCTGCGCGCCGGAGCAGTCCGGCGGGGACGGTGCCGCCGCCGTTGTAGGGGAGGTAGCGCACGCGCAGGCCGCCCGGGTCGCCGCCGAGCGAGGCGGGGACGATGTTCAGGGCGGTGGGCTCGGCCGGGGCGTCCACCCCGTACGTCCCGTACGCCTCGGTGAAGTTGGCGGCGAGCCGGGCGACCATGTCCAGGCCTGAGGTGACACCGAAGTTGTGGACCACCGACGGGATCTTGAGTTTGGCCGCGACCAGCGGGGCCGACGCCTGGAAGGAGTCGTAGACCAGCAGGTCGGGGCGCCAGCTTTCGGCGGCCTCCAGCAGACCGTCCACGGTGGAGCGGGAGACGAGCGCGAAGCCGTGGGCCGCCCGGTCGAGGATCTGGTCCGTGGTCATGTCCGGGGCGACGTAGCGCACTTCCCGGTCCGCGGACTGCTCGAAGACGTCCCGGATGCTGCGGCCGTCGCCGATCTCGACGATCGGGAAGCCGCTCTCGCGGAGCTGGCCCAGGGGCTGCGAGCCCGCGAACAGCACCTCGTGGCCGGCGGCGCGCAAGGCCTGGGCGGTCGGGATCATCGGGAAGAGGTGGCCGGCTGCGGCCGGTCCGGTGAAGAGTATGCGCACGGTTTCTCCTTGCCATCGAATCTGCCGGCCGGGCCGGGCCGTGCGGGCCCGGCCCGGCCCGGCCCGGTTCCCTCCGGTGAACCGACGCGCACACACGCCGCGTTCCCTCCGGGGGATCGATAATCGGACGTTCTTGGGCGCGTCTGTCCGGGAAGGGTGCGATGCGCTCCCGGGCGGCGGCCGCACCGGGGGCCGGCCGCGCCGGGACGGGAGCCGGCCGCGCCGGGCCGGGGCGGGGCGGGGGCGGGCCGGGGCGGCTTTCTGCGCTGCCTGGCTGCGGAGCGGCACCGGTACGATCGCGGGACGGGCGGGGCCGTAGCGCAGAGGTCGACGCGCGCGGTCTCCAAAATCGCGAGGACGCCGGTTCGATTCCGGCCGGCTCCGCCCGCCCCGGGTCCGGGCCCGCCCCGGCCGGTGATCACATCACGCAGGCGGAGGCCGGGAGGGGCTTCGGTCCGCCCGCAGGACATCACGACGGCAGCATGTCCGGGCCGGCCGGGCGGCGTTCGCGCTTCCCGCGGAGCGGGACCGGCAGCCCTCGCACCCGAGGCCGTACGCCGTGCCGTGCCTTCCCGACCGGTCCCCGGACCGCCCCTGTCCGGGGCCGTGAAGCCCGGATGGCCCGCGAAGCGGCCGCACGCGCCGCGGCCGGCCTCCGCGGCCGGCGACGGCACGGCGGCCCCCGCCGCGTCACGGCTGACCGCCGCCACCGGGGGGCCTGCGCACCTGTACCGCCGGCCCCGCGGACCGCGGCACGTCGCCGGCGCTCCGCCGCCGCCTTCCACTCCCCCGCCGGGCGCCTCCCGCACGAGGCGGTGCACCGCCGAGGCCTGACCGTCCGGCCCGTCCGCCCGTCCGCTCGGTTTGCCCGGCAGCCGGAGCCCGGCGGGCTGGTCACGTACGCGTTCACGCACGAGGTGACCGGTCCGCGGCTGCCCGTGCTGAAGCCGGACGGCGGCAGGCCGCCGGTCGTGCCCGCTCCGGCGCGCGGAGCGCATGACGGGCGGGAAGCGGCGGAGCCCGGACGTGAAGCCGGGCCTGACGGCGACGGCCGTGATGGTGCTCCCGTCCGGCGGCACTCCGGGCCCGGCCGGGGCGGCGGCCCGCGCCTGCGGCGGCGGGCGGCGGGCGGCGGGCGGCGGGCGGCGGGCGGGCCGGCAACGCCGGCCCGGGTCCTGGCGGCGGCGGAAGCGGTCCGCCCGGCGCGTGCCGGTCCCCCGGGGCCTCTTCCCTGCCAGGATGGGCCCGTGACCGGATCTCATGCGTGGACGGACCCGTGGTGCGGGGGTGAGGGGTCCGCCCTCTCCCTCTGGTCGAAGGACTCGGTCCTGTCGATCGGCTCGGTGGGCTCGGTGCTGTCGATCGGCTCGGTGGGCTCGGTGCTGTCGATCGGCTCCGTGGGCTGCGCGCTCTCCGCCGCTTCCATCGGTTCCTCCCTGTCCGTGCTCTCCGCGGCCTCCTGGCTCAGCACGGGCTCGCTGCTGTCCGCGCGCTCGCGCTGGTCGGTGCTGTCCTGGCGCTCACGTGACGGCTTCATGGTGGCCGGCGTCGCCGCCGCGACCGCCGCCGCCGGGCTCGCGCTGCACTTCGGTGCGCGCCGCGGCGGCCGCCGCAGGGGTGTCCTGTCCCCCTGATGCGGGGCCGCCGCGCGCTCCTTGCGGGATCCGGCAGGCCCCTATGCTGCCGGGATGATCAAGCCGATTGAACTCGTGATATTCGACTGCGACGGAGTGCTCGTCGACACCGAACGCATCGCCGTGCGCGTCCAGATGGCCCTGGGAGCGGAGCTCGGCTGGCCGCTGACCCGTGAGGAGGTCGTCGACCGGTTCATCGGGCGTTCCAGGGAGTCGATCTGCGAACAGATCGCGCAGCGGCTGGGCGAGGAGACGGCCGCCGTGTGGTGGGAGCAGCTGCTGCGGCGCCACCGGGACGCGGTGGACAGCGGGCTGGAGGCGGTCGACGGGCTGCCCGGGGCGCTGGCGGAGATCACCCTGCCGGTGTGTGTCGCCTCCAGCGGCTCGCACGACAAGATGCGCCACACCCTTGGTGTCACGGGGCTCTACGAACGCTTCGCGGGCCGCATCTTCAGCGCTGCCGAGGTGGCCCGCGGCAAGCCCGCCCCCGACCTCTTCCTGCACGCGGCACGGCGGATGGGCGTCGACCCCGCCGCGTGCGTGGTCGTGGAGGACAGCCGCCCCGGCGTCCAGGCCGCCCGCGCCGCCGGGATGCGCGCCTTCGGCTACGCGGGCGGGCTCACCCCCCGGGAACGGCTCGCGGGCCCGGGCACCGTCGTCTTCGACGACATGCGCGAACTGCCCGGCCTCGTCACCGGGCAGCTCTAGGGGGTGTCCTGCCGGTCAGGGCGGATCAGGGAGCGGTGGCCGGCGCCATGGGGCCTCCCCAGGCCCGCCACGGCCGGGGGGAAGGACCGCACGGCGGACGAGGGAGGCGACGCGGAGCATCGCCGGCCGAGGACAACGCGGCCAGGCGCGGTGCCGGGCGCCGCGAGCCCGGCCTGACCGGCAGGACACCCCCTACGCCGTCTCTTTCGGATCCTGTCGGCCGGGCCCGCGCCGTCTGGTGCCGTGCCTCTCCCCTCGGCTGCCCCCGGGGCGGAGGGGCCCCCGGCGGAGGGGCCCCCGGCGGAGGGGCGCCCGGGTACCGGACGCGGTCGAGTGCCCGGGCGAGGCGGCGGGGTGCGGTGCCGGGCGGTGCGGGTCGGGCAGGCTCCGCAAGAGACGGCCTGGCGGCGTCAGGTGGCGGGCGGGGTCCAGTCGGCGGGCAGGCCCGACTGGGCAAGGACGGTGGCCAGGCTGTAGTGGTCCTGGTCAAAGGCGATGCGGCAGTGGTTCCTGTCGAGGTCGAGCCGGGTGGTCATCGGTACGGCGAAGGGCTTGGGCGCGCCCTTGAGGTGGCCTGAGTAGACGGCCCGGACGGTGAGGCGGTCACCGTCGAGGCGGGTGGTGCGGATGGTGACGTGGACGTTGTCGATGAGGGTGTCGGCGCGGGCCTTCCACCCCGCGATCTCCTCGCGGCCGCGGAAGGTGACGCCGACGGCTTCGTCGGTGTAGGTGCCGTCGGCGGTGAACAGGGCGCCGAGGGCCTGGGGTTCGGTGCCGTTCCAGGCGCGGGCCCAGGCGGTGGCGATCCCCGGCGTGCGGTGGCCGGTGCCCTGTGCGGCGTAGGCGGTGGAGGCGGTGGCGCAGAGGGAGGCGGTGGCGGTCAGCACGGTGAGGGTACGCAGCGCGCGGGACGTCATGGTGGAGGCTCCTGGGAGTGCGGGTGCGGCCTTGCCGGCGACGGCGGCAGCGACAGCGGCGACGGTGGCGACGGTGGTGGTGGCGGGCGGGTGCGGGGGGTTCGGCGGCCGGGTGGGCGGCAGAGCCGTTGCGGGCCGAGGGCGCGGGTGTGCCGCCCCGTCCGGCTGTGTACGTGCAACCTTCATGGGACACAGACTCGTGCCGGGCGGTGTCCGGTCTCCAGCCCCCGCAGGGGTGGGGGGCTGTCCAGCACTGCCCACTGCTGTCCACCCGGTCCCGGTCCCGGTCCCGGGTCCGGGTCCGGGTCCGGGTCCGGGTCCGGGTCCGGGTCCGGTGTGGGCGGCGGCCCGCTCCGGGGCGCCGGCGGTGCGCAGCGCCACGGCTTGTCCCGGACGGCGGGGCGGGACCGGGCGGGCCGTGGGGTCGGCGGACCTGGTCCGGGCGGTCCCGATGCCGGGTTGCGTACCCGGTTTCCCGGACCCCGGTGCTTGCGCGACATGCCCGGGAGGCGGCCGGCCGGGCCCGCCACTGCGGCAGCTGCCGCGAGCGCGTGTTCCACCGCCGCCGGACCCGTCGTCCGGCCCGGCCCGCGCCCCCGCGAGTCCGGCGCGGTCGGGACACCGGTGTGAGCGGTCCGGCCCGGGCAGGCCCTATGTCCGGCGGCGGCGGCTGTCCGGCCGTGCTCGCGGACCGTGAACGCGGGTGGGGTGATCTCGTCCGGAGCGGCCTCGCCCGTGTCCTGACGGCCTGCCGGCCGCTCCGGCCGCCGAAGGTCCGGACGGCCGCCCGGCTGTTGTCCCACCGCCGGCGTCCCTGGCTCCGCACGGCAAAGGCCCGCCGGGGACGCGTACGGCAGGGCTGCCGGAACCGGCACCCGCGCCGCCGGCAGGACCTCGCGGACCGTGTCGGGTCCGTGAGAGCTTCCGCCGGCAGCATCGCCGGGGTGTCCCGGCGGTCCCGGACGCTCCCGGACGGTCCCGGCCGTACTCGTGCCCGGCGGGGTCACGGTCGCCGGCCCGCCCCGGGTGGCCGCGCTGGGCCGGCCGGGCGGGCTCTGTCCCGGTCGCGGCGAGACGGCCGCGCCGGCACCGCCCACCGGTGCGAACGGCACCGGCGCTCCCGTGCCCGGCGCTCCCGCAGCCCCCGGGCTCTGGCCGGCGACGGCTCCACCGGCATGGCCGCGGTCCTGCCGGTCCGGGCGCGCTGCCGGCCTGCGAACCGGTCCGGCGGGGGATCAGAAGAGGTACCCGGCGCGGCTGTTGCCCGCCGGGGTGGCGCCGCGGGCCTGCCCGGGCCGCCGGCCCTGCCCTCGCGTCCTGGTCACCGCGTGCGGGACGCGGATCAGGGACCCGCGGCCGCCCGGGGCCCGCCGCCCGGGGCCCGCCGCCCGGGGCCCGCCGGCCGGGGCCCGCCGGCCGGGCACACCCGGTCATGGCGTCTGTGCGGTCAGGGCCGGCGGCCCGGCTCCCGTGCGGTGCCGTCGCCGTCCGCCCGCATGGACAGGGGCGGGATCCTGCCGAGCACCACGAGCCGGTGGCGTAGGGCCATGACGACGGCCGATGCGGCGACGATGACCGTCCCGCCCAGCTGCAGGACCGTGTCGTAGGTGTCCTCGGGCGGCCGCTGCGGGGTCATCGCGGAGATCGCCGCGGCCGTCCCGGCGAGGGCGATCGCGCCCAGCGTGACCAGGAACGTCAGCAGTACGCCCGAGGCCTCCCCCGCCCTGGCCGGTGCGACGACCTGCTGGGTCGCCACGCCGGAGAAGGTCCAGCCCAGGCCCAGGCCCAGGCCGCACCACGCGAACACCGGCACGTACAGCCACCATGGGCCGGCGTGGGCGAGCACGTACATTCCGGTGCCCGCGACCGCGCCGGCGAGTGCCATGACCGCGGTCGGCCGCATGTGCCGGCCCAGGCGCGCCCCGAGCGGGCCGCTGACGGCGACGAGCAGGGCCGGGGCCAGGAACACCGTGCCCGCCAGGAGCGGCGAAAGCCCGCGTACGCCCTGGAGGTAGAGGGTGGCGAGGAAGACGGTGACGCCGTAGCCCATGTTGGAGAGCGAGCCCATCGCGGTCACCAGGACGTACGGGACGTTCCGGAAGAGCCGCAGGTCGACCAGCGGGTGCCGGGCGAGCCGCTCCCGCAGCAGGAACAGGGCGCCGGCCGTCACGGCCAGGGCGGAGCACAGGAGGGTACGGGCGCTCCCCCAGCCCCAGGCGTCCCCGCGTTCCACGGCCAGGGTGAGCGCGGCCAGCGAGCACACGATCAGGGCGCAGCCCGGGAGGTCGAGCGCGCGGGGGGCCGAGGTGTCGCGCGAGTCCGGTACGTACAGGAGGGCGGCGAGCAGCGAGAGCAGGCCCAGCGGTGCCATCAGCCAGAAGATCCAGCGCCAGCCGGGTCCTTGGGTGAGGCCGCCGCCCACGAAGGGTCCGAGCGCGGTCCCGATGTTGGCGACGCCGAAGACGGCGCCGAGGGCTTTGGCGCGGGTTTCCCCGGGGAAGGTGTTGGTGATCACGGACACGGACACCGGGAAGACGAACGCCGCGCCCACGCCCTGCGCGATCCGGGCCGCCACCAGCGGGCCGAGGCCGGGTGCCAGTGCGCAGCCCACGGAGCCGGCGGTGAACAGGGCGATCCCGGCCAGGAGGCTGCCGCGCCGGCCGAAGACGTCCCCGGCCCGGCCGCCGACGATGAAGAAGCAGCCGATGGCGAGCATGTACGCGGACAGGGTCCACTGCGCGGCCGGGACCGTGACGCCGAGTTCCGCCGCGATCCCGGGAAGGGCGAGGCTGAGGGCGAAGAAGTCGAGCTGGATGCAGAACAGGGCGACGGCGACGGCGATGAAGGCCCCCGTCCTGCGCGCGGCCGGTGAAGTCTCAGCGCGCATGAGGGCGTTCCTCTCAGCCGGCACGCCGGAGGGGGCGGCGCGGGACGCGCGGGACGCCCGCGCGCGTGCCCTGGTCCCATTGTGGGGCGGCCCGCTGCGCGGTGCAGTCCGGCCCCGGCCGGGCCGGGGGCGGCCGGAAGGCCGGAAGGCCGGGTACGCGAGAACGCCCGGCCGGGAGGTCCCGGCCGGGCGTTCTCGTATGTCTGCTGCGCTGCGCGGTGCCGCGCGGTGCGGTGCTGGTGCCCGCTGGTGGCTTAGTACCAGTGGTTGGCGGACCAGAAGTTCCAGGCGCCGACGGGGCTGCCGTAGCGGTCGTTCATGTAGTCCAGGCCCCACTTGATCTGGGTGGCCGGGTTGGTCTTCCAGTCCGCGCCCGCGGAGGCCATCTTCGAGGCCGGCAGGGCCTGGGCCAGGCCGTAGGCGCCGGAGGAGGCGTTGGTCGCGGTGTGGTTCCAGCCGCTCTCGTGGGAGATGATCTTGTCGAACGCGGCGAACTGGGCCGGGTCCTTGATCATCTGCTGCGCGATCGCCTTGGCGCTCACCGGGGCCGCCTGGGCGGGAACCGTGGCGAGCATGGAGCCGGCGACACCCAGGGCGACGACGGTGCCCGCGAGGGCCTTCCTGGAGGCGGCGATGCGGCGGATGACGGCGTTGGACACGGATTGACCTTCCACAGGGAACAAGGGCGGTCGCAGGCATGCCGGAGACATGCGTGAGCCACTCACGCGGTGGAGAGGGGTTCGTCGGCGGCGGGTGAAGTACCCGTGCCGCCTGGCGACTCATCCAGTTCTACAGACGGCCCGGCACCCTGGCAACGGCCCCTGGTACTAAGGGCCCTCGCAGCCGGGGACCGGCGGCCCTGCCACGGGCGGGGCGGGATCCGTGCAGGCGGGGCCCGATACCGGGGGCGATACGGGACCTTCGGGGCCTACTATCCCGGCTCGTATGTGACGTGGGCCCTATGGGGCGGGTCACCCCCGGGGCGCCCGAATCTCACCGGCTGTCATCGCCCGTACCCCCGTCGGGCCGGCCGGCCGGACGCCGGGACCGCCCCGGGACCGGGAAAGAGGCGGGCCGGAGGCCCGTGTCCGCCGGGGCGAAGGCCCGGGTCCGCCGGGGCGAAGGCCCGCGTCCGCCGGGGCGAAGGCCCGCGTCCGCCGGGGCGAAGGCCCGCGTCCGCCGGGGCGAAGGCCCGCGTCCGCCGGGGCGAAGGCCCGCGTCCGCCGGGGCGAAGGCCCGGGTCCGCCGGGGCGAAGGCCCGGGTCCGCCGGGGCGGAGGACCGCTCCGCCGGGGCGGAGGACCGCTCCGCCGGGGCGGAGGACCGGCCCGGGTCCCGGCGCCCCGTCGCGGGCGCCGGGACCCTCCCCTCACCGCGCCGTCCGCGTCCATGTGGGCGAAACCGCGGGCGAAACGCTGCCCGCCGTGCCTGCGGGGGGCCATGGTCTCTTCACAGACACCGGCCCGGAGAAGGGAACGAGACATTGCTTGTGAGGCGTACGGGAACGGTCCTGGGCGCGGCCGCGCTGAGCGTGCTGGGCGTGCTGGCGGTCCCGGCCGGTGCCCGCGCCGCGGCGGTCGCCTGTGGCGGGGGCACCTCGACCGGCCGGGTGGCGGTCAACGGCTGCATCAGCGCCGAGCGGGGATCGGCCGGCAGGTTCCCCACGCGGGAGATCACGGCGCACATCAGGGCGCGCAACACCGGGACGAGGGGGGTGGACGTCGCCTACGAGGCGTTCTTCCGTGTCGTGGACGGCGGTCACTGGGAGAAGGTGGGCAGCGGCCGTGTCCACGTGCGGGCCGGCGAGTCGGTGGGCCCGGTGGAAGTCGGGAGCACGACGCGGGTATGCGGCCCCGTGAGGGTGGAGATCCGGGTTCACGCCCGGGCCGGGAGCGCCGCCTGGAGCGGCTGGTCCCCCGCGGCCACAAAGCAGTGCCAGACCTGACAACCCGCACGACCCACGCCCACGCCCACGGCCGTGGCCGCAGGCCGTGGCCGCACGCCGTGGCCGCACGCCGTGGCCGCACGCCGGTGGCCGCACGCCGGTGGCCGTGGCCGCACGCCGGTGGCCGTGGCCGCACGCCGGTGGCCGTGGCCGTGGCCGCACGCCGGTGGCCGTGGCCGGGGCCGTGGCCGCACGCCGGTGGCCGTGGCCGTGGCCGCACGCCGGTGGCCGTGGCCGTGGCCGCACGCCGGTGGCCGTGGCCGTGGCCGCACGCCGGTGGCCGTGGCCGTGGCCGCAGGCCGGTGGGGGTGGTGGTTCCTGTTTGCGGTGTCACGGGGACGGCGGCGGCCTCCAGGCCGGATCGCGCCCGCTCAGGCCGACGGCCCGCTCCAGCAGCGGGGCGTCGTCCGGTACGGGCACGACCGCCGCGAAAACACCCCCGCCGCGGCCCGCGTCCTGCGCGGCCTCCAGCAGGAACGCGTACGAGACGCGCAGCGCGGCCGGGTCGGGCGCGTACTCCTGGCCGGTGGCCCGGGCCAGGTCCCATCCGTGCACCACCAGCTCACCGGCGGCCACCACGGCGGCGACGGCGCCGGGCAGGTCCACGCCGCCCGCGCGGGTCATCCCGGTCCAGGCCGCCGGGTCCTGCCAGGCAACGGCCAGTTCACCCAGGACCCCGGGCAGCTCCTCACGCCAGCGCGCCGACAGAACAGGCGCCGCCGCTCCGGGAGCCGTGTCGGTCGTCGCGCCCAGGTCCTTGCGGGCGGCATCACGGAAAGCAGCGGCAAGACCCGCGAGGTGACCCAGCAGACCGGCAACCGTGTATCCGGGGCAGGGCGTCCGGCCCGCGAGCCGGGAATCCGGAACAGCAGCCACGAGACCGGCCACGATCCGGACCTGCGGTCCGAGGCCGAACACCGCCCCACCAGTCACCCGCCACTCCCGCCACTCCCGCCGGACGGTGGATCTGCAGCGTAGACCGGCCCCACAGCCCGCACCCCACACAACACGACAGCGACACAACACGACACGGGGCACGGCCCGGCACGGGGCACGGCCCGGCGGGGGCCGGCACGGGGCGCGGCACGGGGCGGGGATCGCCACGGCTCGGCACGGGGCGGCGGGGCGGCGGGGGGGGGGGGATCGGCCCGGCGGGGGGCCGGCACGGGACGGCACGGCACGGGAATCGGCCCGGGGCGGGGATCGGCACAGCGCGGCACGGGGCGGCGGGGCGGCACGGGAATCGGCACGGCGGGCGGCACGGCACGGCACGGCGCGGGGCGGGGCGGCGCGGGGCGGGGCGGCGCGGGGCGGCGGGGCGGGGCACGGGGCGGCACGGCACGGGGCGCGGATCGGCCCGGGGCGGCATGGCGCGGCACGGCACGGGGATCGGCACGGCGGGCGGCGGCGTGGCACGGGGCGGGGCGGGACGGCACAGGCGCGGCGCGGCACGGGGCGCGGCACGGGGGGCGGCCCGGGGGGGCGGCGGGGCACGGGATGGCACGGGCGCGGCCCGGGGCGGGGATCGGCCCGGCGGGCGGCGGCGTGGCACGGGGCGCGGCACGGGAATCGGCACGGCGGGCGGCACGGCGCGGGGCGGGACGCCACGGGCGCGGCACGGGGCGGGGATCGGCCCGGGGCGGCACGGCGCGGGTGGGGATCGGCACGGCGCGGGCGCACCGCGGGGATCGGCACGGGGCGGCACGGCCCGGGGTGGGGTGGCGGGGCCCGGGTCGACGGGCCCGGCGCCGCGACGGAGGATGAGGGACTGTGATGACAGTCCTGCTGGTCGGCATACCCGAGGGCGCGGAGCTGGACCTGCTGCGGTCCCGGATCCAGCGCAACCCCCACTTCCGCGTCATCTCCCACACCCCCACACCCGGCACCGCCCTGGCACACGCCCGGGCCCTGCTCCCCGACATCACCGTCCTCACCCTGCCCGGCAGCCTCCACGACGACCCCGCCGCCCTCGGCGTATTCCACGGAGTACGCGCCCTGGACCCGCCCAGCGGCGTAGTACTCCGCACACGAGCCGAAACAGCCCCCCACGACCTCGGCGTCAACACCACCGACGGAGCCGTCCACCAGGTACGCGCAAGCGACGAGGAAGGACTCATGCGAGCCCTGCACACCATCGGACTACGCCGCACCACCTGCGACCCCGACAAAACACCCTAACCCCCCACCCCCACCCCCACACAGCCCGAACACGGCAGTGGCGGACCAGACACAGCACATGCCGTCGTTGTCGAACGCGGCGATGCGGTCGGCCTCTCGACGAACCCCGCGCCCGGTGGCGTCGCCCGGTGGACGTACTCCAGGACCGCCTGCCTGACGGGGCCCTCGTTCCGGCTCGCCAGCACCTGCTCCACCACAGGCCCACTCCCCGGCTCGGTGTCCACTAGGCCACGAAGCCACGGTCGCCCCGGACGGCGGCGGGCGCTGCCCGGACCTGCCCGGAATGCCGCCCCGGCGCCGGCCGGACGACGGACTACGGATACGGATGCGGATACGGCGAGCACCCCCGGACGGAGCCGGAGTGCGGGCGGGCCGGGGGCGGGACTGCGGGCCGGACTGCGGAGCAGATCGCGGGCAGGACTGCGGAGCGGACCACAGGCCGGGCTGCGGGCGGACCGGGGGCGTACAACCCTGGCGGTAGCCGGGAATCAACTCCTGGCGGGCCGACAGGGGCGGTGGCCGGCCGCTACGTTGTCGCCCGTTCCGCAGCATCCGTGACGGAGGAGCGCCGTATGACCCGTTTGGCCGACGACCCCCGCAGGCGCGTGGTGTGGGGGATATCCCTGGTCCTGATCGCGGTCACCGCGCTCCTGGGGGGAGCGTCCGGCACCGCCGCCACCGCCGGCGCGGCGGGGGCGGGGGGCGAGGGGGCGCCGCCCGTCCCGGTGTTGTCCTGGGGCCCCTGCGACGGGGCGGTGGACGGCTTCGAGTGCGCGACCGCCCGGGTGCCGGTGGACTACCGCCGGCCCGCCGGGCCCACGCTCGCGCTCGCGGTCACCCGCCGGGCGGCGGCCGACCCGGCGCGCCGCACCGGTGTCCTGGTGCTGCATCCCGGCGGGCCCGGCAACTCCGGTGTGAACTTCGCCCGCGGCAGCTACGAGGCGCTGCCCGCCTCCCTGCGCGACGCCTTCGACGTCGTCGGGTACGACATGCGCGGGGTGGCGCGCAGCGGGCAGGTGGAGTGCTGGGACGACAAGGAGTACGCCGCCGCGGTCGACGGTGCGCGCGGTGTGCCCGGGCCGGGGGCCCTGAGGGAGGCCGTGCGCCAGGGCGCCGGCTTCGCCGCCGCCTGCCGGGAACGCTCCGGGGAACTGGTGCCGTTCATCGGCACCGCCTCGAACGCAGGAGACCTCGACCTGCTGAGGCAGGCCCTGGGCGAGGAGACACTGTCCTTCTACGGCCGTTCCTTCGGCAGCTACGTCGGCACCGTCTACGCGGCGCGGTTCCCGGCGCGGGTGCGTGCCATGGTCCTGGACGGGGCCTACGATCCGCGCCGCTACGCGGATGTGCCGTACGCGTACGACGCCGGGCAGTTCACCGCCCTCGACGCGGCTCTCGGCAGGTTCCTGGACTGGTGCGGGGACAACACGGCGGCCTGCGGGTTCGGCGAAGGCCGGCCGCGGCAGGCGTTCGAGGAGCTGAAGCGGGACCTGGACGCGGACCCGGTGATCACCGCGAGCGGGCGCCCGGCCACCGGCTACACCCTGGCCTACCGCCTGATGTTCAACATCAACGCGGGCAAGGAGATCTGGCCCTCTCTGGGGCAGGCGCTGCGGGCGGCCCAGGCGCGGCAGGCCTCGTTCCTGCTGTCGCCTCCCTCGCCCGCGTCGTTCGACTTCCTCAGCGCCAACCTGGCGGTCGAGTGCGCCGACCGCCTCTACCCGCGCAGCCGGCTCCTCCTGGGCGCGCTGGTCGGCGCCGAGACCGCGTCCGCGCCGCTGCTGGGACCCCCGATCGGCCTGGGGCCGCCGACCTACGACCACAACCACGCCCCGGCCTGCGCCCAGTGGCCGGCGGAACGCCCGAGCCGGTTCGAGGGTTCCTACCGGGCGGCGGGTTCCGCCCCGATCCTGGTACTCGGCACGACCGGGGACCCCGACACCCCCTACCAGGACGCCGTAACCCTGGCCGGGACGCTGGACCGCGGAAGGCTGCTGACCTTCGACGCCGAGGGACACACCGCCTACCACCGCAGCGCGTGTGTCAGCGCCCTCGTCGACGACTACCTCACCACTCTGGCACTGCCCCCGCCCGCCACCGTCTGCGCGGACGAGGCTCCCCCGGAACCCTCCGCCCGCCGCACCCCGGTCGGCGAGGCCGACGAGACACGCGACGTAATCCCGGCCCTGCACTGAACCGACCCCGACACGCACCGGCACACGCACCGGCATACGTGCGGGGGCCGCAGCGGGCCGCCACGCCCGCCGCGGCCCCCGCACGCCGCCGAAGCCCCCCGGCCCGTGCCGAACCGGGTGCGGCGGGCCGGTCCTGACGCCCGCTCACCTCACGGCCCGTCAACCACACCCGCCGACACCGGCATTCCCGCCTCCCACCATCCTCACTGGAGCATTCAGCTCCAATTCATTGCAACGAACTAGGGGAATACTGTTGCGTTAAGCTCGAAATCATTGCAATGAAATCACCGCTATGACCTGCAGATATGCAGTTTTCAAGCAACGAATGCGTTGTCGAATCTTCGAACGCAACGTAGCTTTTCGTTCATCAGAAACCGCGGGGCGCGCAGGGCGCAGCCGCTGATGAAGGAGAAGCACGATGCAGAAGTTCGCCACCGTCGCCCCGATCGCCGCCGTCTTGGACGTCCCCGCCGCGCTCATCCGGTTCATCGCCGCCGATCGCGCCGACACCACCGTCGAGATCCTCCCCGCCGACGCCTCCAAGGGCCGCGACGTGAAGGCCGCCGGGCAGACCACCGCCGAGTACAAGGACGGCGTCCTGCGGATCACCACCGCACCCGCGGAAAACCGGATCCTCGGCAACCCCGGATCCGTCGAGATCACCGTCCAGCTGCCCGCCGGCTCCCGCGTGGAGGCGAAGACCGCGGCCGCCGAGTTCCGCGGCGTCGGCCGCCTCGGCGACGTCACCTTCGAAGCCGCCCAGGCCACCGTCAGCCTCGACGAGACCGCGAGCGCCCACCTCACCCTGATGGCCGGCGACATCCGCATCGGACGCCTGGACGGCCCCGCCCGCATCACCACCCAGAAGGGCGACCTCCACATCACCGAAGCCGTCCACGGCACCGTCGAACTGTCCACCCAGGCAGGCGACATCACCGTCGGCACCGCCCCCGGCATCTCCGCCACCCTCGACGCCGGCACCGCCCACGGCCGGATCAACAACGCCCTCACCAACACCGACGGCCCCACCGCCCGCCTCACCATCCGCGCCACCACCACCCACGGCAACATCACCGCCCGCAGCAACTGACCCACCACTACCACCACAGGGACCCCCAGAACTGCCGCACCCCCGATCCCGGGGGGCGCGGCATGCCGGACGGCACAGGCCGGAACCACCGCACACCGATGACGAACCGCACACGCCGGAACCGGAACCGGCCGACACGCGAACGCCGGCCGCTCCCCCGCCCCGAACAGACCCGGACCGGCCAGACCCGGACCGTACGGGCACGTCCTTCCACCCCGGCAACGGATCCACCGCGGACCCGTCGATGCCAGACCCCCCCGACACGCACAAACCGGGACCGCCCGCCCGCCCGCCCGCACAACACCCCCACCTCAACGCCCGCTCCACGGAAACCCACGACGGCGCCGGCGACCCGACCTCCAGGCCTGGGCCCGCATCCCCCAACACGGGCCCCGACCACCAACCGGCACGCAGATGACCCTCATCCACGGCAGACGGACAACCAGACCCACCCCGACCACACACCACGCCTCACCCACCCGCCACCCGCCCATCACGATCAGCCCCGAACCCCTCCGCGCACAGTTCACCCGAGCCACCCCGACACACCCGCCCGCCCCCGGTACAGCCGCCCGCCCGCGACCGCCCGGGCACGGCTGCCCAGGTACGGCCCGCCCGCCGGGAGGAGGCAGGCGGGGGGCGGGGGCCAGCGGGCGGCGGCCCGGTCGGCCGGCAGCGCGAACGGGGCGACACAGGCAGGCCAACCGCTTCAGCTCCACCACCGTCACACCGAACGCGGCCGCGAACGCCCTGACCGCGGCCGCCGGACCCGGCCCGTCGCACAGCGAGCACAACCGCATGGCAACGGCGAACCCCACCCGGCCAGGACCACGAAACACGGCGCCAAACCCCGCCGATGCACTGCCAGGCGCAGGACGCCGACCCGGGACACAGCAGATACTCAACAGCACCCCCGGCGAGGAACCCGAACACACCGCCGGCCAGGACGAAATCGCGGCCGCGCCGACGACAACCGGGCCAGGTCGCCGACGGGCCTCGGGCCGGAGGCCGTCCCCGGCCGGACCGCCTCCTGACAGGACATCCCTCGGACAGACCGGCGGAGCGGCTGCCGCCCCGGCCGACTCCGGCACCTCTTCACGTACAGGGCGGCCGGGCATCCGCGGCAGGAACCGTACGGCCCGATGGCGGTGGCGGAGGGTCGGCCGGTCCGGGACGGGGCGGCGTAGCCAGCGGCAAGGGATACGGGCCGCGCCGCGTTCCGGATCCGGCCGGACCCGGAACGCCCTGGGCCGTCGGGCAGTCCTTCGGGCAGTCCGTGCCAACGCCCGGCGCGACGGCTCCGCGCCCGAAGCGGGCGCGGGGAGATGTCCACCGCTGGTGAGGATCCCGGCCGGCAGGTCCGCCGGCCGAACAGGCCGGACGGGAACGTTCCCCGCTCCTGTTCCGGCCCGCACCCACACCCGCCCGCCCGCCTGTCCGCCTGTCCGGGGCCGGACCCGGGCGGGTGGCGGCGGACACGTCCACCCGTTCGGGCGGCCGCCGGGGTCCGCCGCGCGACGGCCGTCCATACGGCCGTCCCGGGGAGCGGTGCCCGCACGGCAAAGGGGCCTTCGGGGGGGAGCCCCCCGAAGGCCCCTTCCCATGGTGCGGGTGGCGACTCAGGCCGTCGCACGACGGCGTCGGCCGGTACCGGCCACCCACACCCCACCGCCGCCCGTGGCCCTCAGGCCCTTTGACCTCAAGC
This sequence comes from Streptomyces sp. NPDC001502, assembly GCF_042894785.1. NCBI lineage: Bacteria > Bacillati > Actinomycetota > Actinomycetes > Kitasatosporales > Streptomycetaceae > Streptomyces > Streptomyces sp. NPDC001502. The sequence goes on along the minus strand of NZ_JBIAVW010000003.1, from coordinate 450,000 downwards.
GGACTTGATGTTTTACACATGGAGTCATGACCACTCCTCTGCGTACCGCTCTCGTCGTCGGCAGCACCCGGCAAGGCCGGTTCGGCCCCACCGTCGCCCGCTGGTTCGAAGCCGTAGCCGCCGCCCGCACCGACATCGAACTCACCGTCGCCGACCTCGCGGACGCCGACCTACGGGCACACTGGACCACCGACCTCACACCCCGCGGCCGCGCATTCGCCGAACACCTCGCCGGAGCGGACGCCTACGTGGTCCTCACCCCCGAGTACAACCACTCGTTCCCTGCCTCCCTGAAACAGGCCATCGACATCACCGGACCCATCTGGCGGCGCAAGCCTGTCGGATTCGTGTCCTACGGCGGCCTCTCGGGCGGCCTGCGCGCCGTCGAGCAGCTCCGCCCCGTCTTCGCCGAACTCCACGCCACCACACTTCGCGAGACCGTCAGCTTCCACCAGTTCCCCTTCGACGAAACCGGAACGCCCCACGACACCGACACCGCCGCGCAAGCCGCAACAGTCCTCCTCGACGACCTCCACTGGTGGGGCCACGCCCTACGCACAGCACGCCAACACGACGAGACACTGGGTGAAACCGCCTGACAAACCCGAACCGCCCCTTCAGCGACGTTCGTCGTAGCGGGTGGCGGCTGCCCGGTGCCGTTCGAGGCGGCTGACGGCCCGTTCGACGGTGTCGCGTTTCTTGTCGCGCTCTGCGCCGAAGCCCCGTGGCCGTCCGCCGCGCAAGCCTTCGCGCAGGCGGGCGGCCCGGCTGTCACTCTGCTCGGGAACGGTGTGTCGGATGCCGCGGCTGCGCAGGTACTCGTGGCAGGGCCCGCTGCTGCAGGCCTTGTCGGGCGCCACGCTGTCAGGCCTCTTGCGGCTCATGACCGGGCCCGGGCTCCAGGACGCCTCTCCAGGAGCGGGCCTGAAACGGGTGCAGTCCCGCCCGCCGACCCGGTGTGACGGCCAGGGACAGCGGGCGGCAGCGGCCATCGGTGCGCAAGCGGAGCTCGGTGGTGAACCCGCCGCGCGGGCAGCCCAGACCCCCACCTCCCGCACCACCTCAACCAGGCGTGCGCGGAGGCCCTGCCGCCCGCCGCTGCGCCGATGTTCTGCCCACCGGGCCCCCTCCAAGGCAGGGCCCGCGGCGGACCGCACCTGCCGGAACAGCCGCCCCGGCATCACTCACACCACCCCGCCTCAATCCCACAACGACCCGACCCCGCCACCCCGCCGGTCCCAGGCTCAGGTAGCAACGGCACGGGGCAGCGCGGGGCCGCGCAGGACATCCAGACGCGCCTGCGCCAGCCGCAGATGACGGGGGTCCAGGGCGGGCAGGGCCCCCAGCAGAGCGACCAGTTCGGGCCCCGACTCCACCGCCGAAGCCCGGTCCCGGACCTGGGACCAGCAGTACAGCGCCCCCGCTGCCGCGGCATAAACCTCGGGAGCAGCCGCCCCCTGACCGGCCAGCCGGACCCGGCAGGCCCCCATCCACAACCCCGTCGCCGGCAGGAAATCACCCGCCATCCGAGCCAGATCCGCACGGATCTCCACCCACTGGACCGCCTCCGGCGAGGAGAACCCATACAGCTGCCGGACGTGCTCCTCCCAGGCACCGGCCAGAGCAGCCGCCTCCGAATGACGGCCCTCGGTCGCCAACGCATGGATGTAAGGCCGCGGATCCCCGCCAAGATCCCCACCCGGATCCCCACCCGCGGGCGGGGCGGCCGGCCCACCCCCGTCCTGCCACCATTCCCGCCGGTCCGCCCCCGGCCGGCCCGGCTGCTGCGGCTGCGGCTGCGGCTGCGGCTGCGGCTGCGGCTGCGGGCCGGAACGCATGCCCAGCTCGCGGGCGGTCGGCAGGACCAGCGCACCCGGTGGAAGACCCGCCGCCCCCGCCGCCAGAGCGTGCACCTGCACGTCGGCCGGCCGGACCGGACCGCGGCGCAACTGCTCGATCCAGTGCCGCGTGTAACCGCTGACCGCGCCGTTCCCCGCCGCGAAACCCGGCGGGGACACCACCCCGACCACTACCCCACCCGGCAAGCCCGGCAGACCACCCCACTCCTGGAGCAACGACCAGGCCTCCCTGTCCGCCACCAGATCGACGAGCACCCTCGTCGACCCGGCAGGACGAGCCCGCAACTCACCCACCACCCAGTCCCACGGCACAGCCGTGTAACGCACGGCTGCCCGCGCCGTCCCCGCCAAAGCCAGAAACAGACCGCGGCCACGCCGGCCGGCCGTGAGCCGACCCGAGAGATAGACGAACAACGGACCCGGAGTCACAGCCGCCGCACGCAACCGCACCAACACCGTGTTCGGATCACACACCCCGTCCAGACACACCGTGTCGGTGGGGAGTTCGCTCCCCAGCAACACCGAAGCCGGCACCATCCCAAGGGCCGCAACATTCGCGCTGGGGGCGAGATGCACCGCCCGGCGGGACACCGCCGCATCCCCCGCCACGAGAAGGACATGACCCCGCTGCTGCCCCGGACCGATCAAGTACATGAACAGACCGTACCCACCCCACTGACACCGCCACCACCGACCGCCACCGGACGGGCCCCCACACACGGACAGAACGACACACAGGCGTACGCGCCCGACCGGGCGGGCAGGCCGGGCGGGCGGACGGGCCGCCGATCCGCCGATTCACCGAGAACGAGGCGGGGCGCCATGCCCACCGGTTACCTGGTCTACCCTCGGTCGGATGATCGAGTACGTGAACCAACTCGGCCCCGGCGCACCGCGGATCGGGCCGCCGCCCGCGGGCACGGCCGCCTCGGTGTGGTCCCTGGACACCACCGCGGACACGGTCGGCGGGTACCGCGTCGAGGAGGCGTACGCCGTCCTGGACGCCGGGGAACGCGAGAAGGCCGCACGGCTGGTGCTGCCCGGCCACCGCCACCGCTACCTCGCCTCGCACCTGGCACTGCGGGTCCTGCTCGCCGCCCGCCTCGGCTTGGCGCCAGACAAGGTCACTCTGGTCAGGGAGGACTGCCCGTGCTGCGGCGGCCCCCACGGCCGTCCCGCCGTCGCCGGCGGTGGCATCCATTTCTCCCTCTCCCACAGCGGCGACCTGGCCTACCTCGCCTTCGCCGCCGTCCCGGTCGGCGTGGACGTCGAGGAGACACCCGGCGCGGACGCCGTCGCCGATGTCCTGGGCTCCCTGCACCCGGCGGAAACCGCCGAACTGACCGCCCTCGCACCACCACGGCGGCCCGCCGCCCTCGCCCGCCTGTGGTCCCGTAAGGAGGCCTGCCTCAAGGCCGCCGGCACCGGACTCGCCCTCGGCACGGCCGAACCGTACGTCGGCTCCGCCCCCGCCCCGGCACCGGTGACGGGCTGGATCCTCACCGACCTGCCCGCCCCCGACGGCTACGCCGCTGCCCTCGCCGTCGCCGACCACCGCCATGAGCAGGGGAACCCGGCATGATGATCACCGTGCCGAGCGGACACGTCACCCTCTCGGACCGCCGCACCGAACGCACCTGGACCGTCGAGGTCGCCGCCTACCGCCTCGCGGCGTACCCGCTCACCCAGGCCGCCTACGCACAGCTCACCGGAACACACCCCGGCAGCACACAAGCCGGGCAGGACGGCGGACGGCTCCCGGCGCACAGCCTGTCGTGGTGGGACGCCGTCCGGTACTGCAACGCCCTGTCCCGGCAGGAAGGACTGACCCCCGCCTACCAGCTCCCCCGCACCACCGACATGGCGGACGCCGGGGACGCTGAGGAGGCCGACGTCGCGTGGGACCGGGACGCGGACGGCTACCGGCTGCCGACCGAGGCCGAATGGGAACACGCCTGCCGGGCCGGCACCACCGGCCCCCGCTACGGCCCCCTCGACGACATCGCCTGGCACCGCGGGAACTCCCGGGAACGCATCCACGAGGTCGCCGGCCGCCGCCCCAACCCCTGGGGCCTGTACGACATGCTCGGCAACGTCTGGGAATGGTGCTGGGACTTCTACGACCCCGCGGTGTACGGCACCTACCGGGTGCTACGCGGCGGCGGCTGGTTCGACGAACACTGGAGCTGCCGCGCCTCGGTACGCCGGCGCAGCCACCCCACACTCCAGATCGAGGACGTGGGACTACGCCTCGCCCGCACCCTGAGGCCCTGACCAGCCACCCGCCCGCCCTCCTTGGCGCACGCCAGCCACGGAAAGCCCCGACAAGGACCGCTGCACCAGCCCCGACCCGGCACCTGTGACGGCAGGGCCGTCCTGCTGAATGGCAGGACGTCCACCCACGGGCGGCGGACGGCCATCAGGTGCCTGCCAGGCAGCCTCCTGGCGCACCACCCGGCGGTGCACTCCATAGCGTCGAGTCAGGCTCCGAACCGAGGCGTTCTCCGGCCTCCGGTCACGACGAATCCGCTCGAACAACTCAACACGCGGCAACGGCCGCCCTCCTGACACGGCCGTGATCAACCCTCACAGCGTGGTCCCGGCCCCGAACCGGGTCGGTCCGCCACCACTCCAAACGAGTGCACCACTGCCCTTCCGACAGCGGTCACGAGGATTTCCTCAGGGACGGCCGGTTGCGGACGGGACGTTGAGCACCTTCGGTGGGTTGACCAGGAGAGTCGGATTCGGGTCTAGGGCGGTGACCCGGCAAGGTTTGCCGGGTCACCGCCCTAGCCGCGGAGGGCCTTGCGTATGAAGTCGCCGAACTCGGCGGGGTGCGTGGTCATGCCGGTGTGCCCGCCGGGGAGGTGCAGGAGTTCGATGCCGAGGCGCTCGGCCAGGAAGGCGGCCGGACGGTAGGGAAGCTCACCGCGTGAGTCCTGGCCGCAGGCGAGCACGAGCCGGTCCGACAGGGCCTCCAGCCGGTGGATGTCCGGGGTGTAGGACATGAAACCGGGCACGATGCGCCCGACGAAGTACGGCAGGTTGGCCATCGTCTGCTCGGCCCGCGCCGCTGCCTGCGGTGGGAGCTCGATCTCGGCCTTCGGCTCGGTGGTGGCGCCGTCCTTCTTCAGTCCCGCAGCGAACATTGCCATCGCCGGCATGAGCCCCTGTGTGCGGAAGGTCTCCTGCACGCGCGCCACGAGTGCGCGATGTTCGAAGGCGTCGGGCAGGACCTCCACCACCGGCGGCTCGTGCGCCACGAGGCGTTCGACGCGTTCGGGATGGGCGGCGAGCAGGTGCAGGGCGGCGATCGCGCCCGAACTGGCGCCGAACACCCGGGCGGGCTCACCGGGCGACAGCAGTTCCAGCATCCGGAACGCGTCGTCAGCGTGCTCGGCCACTCGCTGTTCGGCCTCGGGGTCGTCCAGCGTGCTCCGGGACATGCCACGCGGGTCGTAGGTCGCGACGGTGTACTCGCCGGCCAGGCCGTCGGCGATGCCGTCGAAGGAGGCCGCGCCACCCGCCCCTCCGGGTATCAGCAGCAGGAGCGGTCCCTGGCCGCGTACTTCGTAATGCAGGGTCGCGCCGTTCACGCGCAGGCTACCGATGGTCGGGGCGATCATGAGGAGTCTCCTTCTCGGGACGGGGGCCAGTGCTCCAGGAGGGTGTGCAGGGCGTCGAGGGCGCGGACCCAGGACTGCTGCGGCGAACGCTCGTGTGCGAAGCCGCCCGCGGCCTCCAAGGCGACGAACCCGTGGAACGTGCTGCGCAGCAACCTGACCGCGTCGGTCAGGTCGGGCTCGGCCAGTCCGTAGCCGCGCAGCATGCCGTAGGTCAGCTCGACCGCGCGCCGCGGTCCGGAGGCTTTCGCGGCCAGCTCAGGGTCGATCTGAATCGGGGTCTGCGTCGCCATGTAGCGCCCCGGATGCTCGTGGGCGTACTCCCTCCAGGCATTGGCGAACGCGACCAGTGCGTCCTTGCACGCCCGCCCGGCGGTCGCCTCCGCGATACGGATGGTCTTCTCGTCCGCCGCCAGCAGCGCGATCCGTCCGCGCAGATCCTCCAGACTGCGGACGTGCGTGTAGAGGCTCGCATCCTTCACGCCCAGCCGTCGCGCCACCTGCGACATGGTCACCTGGTCCAGCCCGACCTCGTCCGCCAACTCGGCGCCCGCGATCGTCACCCGCTCCGCCGTCAGTCCTGCCCGCGCCATGCGCCCTCCCCTGATCCTAGGATCACTAGGTATAACCTAGGGGTCCTAGGAATGACAAACAGGAGGCCCGTTCACACAGGTACCGCTGATGCGGATGGCTCACCGCGCTCGGCCGCCGCCGGACATGCTTCTTCCGGCTTCCCCACTCACCGGCCTTCGCCGGCAGATGCCCCGCCCCGCCTGCACGTGGTGGTCGGGTATAGCGCGAGGATCCGCGGCGGCCAGGCAGCTCTCCGCCAAGCGGCCGCGAGCGGGGAGACGGAACCGGCCACCAACAACCGGCCAGATGAGGCCACTTCGAACCGCTCCTCGGTCGGTGCCAGACGAAGCCGTAGAGGCGGGGCCGGGAAAGGACGTCCTGGACACCCGCGGCCGCGCGCCCCCCTTCAGAGCCGGCCAGCCCGGACGACTCTCCTTCGTGGCCAGCGCCTCATCCTCCGACGAGGCCAGGACGACCCTCTCGGCGCCACGCGAGAACGCCCAGGCAGCCACGGTGACGACTGATGCCGACGGACGATCCAGCTGCCGCCGCCGGGGGTCTCGGGGCACGTCGGTGCCGCCATTCGGCATCGACACGTGCCTCACCGGAACCGGAACCGGAACCGGACTCGACCTGACGGCAGCAGAGCGGCAAGCTGAGTGACCGTCGGTTTCGGAATACCTGATTCCGGGGACGGTGTCCCAGCATCGCCGTAATTGTCCCGCGCCATGACGGCGCCTCACGTGATAGCCGAGGGAGACCATGGGCTGGAAGAAGGCCAGACGTCGGACGGCCACGTCGGCCGCTCTTGCCGGAGTAGTCGCCCTCGTCCTGGCAGCTCCGCCTTCGGTCGGCGCCGAGCCCGGGAGCGGGACCGCGCCGCTGTCCGGGGCTGTGGCCGCGGCCGTGGCCGTGCCCTCGCAGCAGAACGCCTCCCCGACGCCGCCTCCGCCCCGACTCCCCCGCGACTTCCGCGGCAAGGGCAAATGGATCGTCCGCGACCTGGACATCACAGTGCCGTTCACCTGGGAGGGCAGGGACGGCGACAGCCAGATGACCGCAGGAGGCCCGCAGTACCCGATCTGGTTCACCAACCTGATCTACCACGACACGCTCTACACGCTGACATACAAATGGCCGGGTCTGAACGAGCATCCCTGCTCACGCATCCCAGGCTTCAACCTGGAGGCACTGAACCAGGGGTTCGAGAACGCCCGGTTCGTCGGGCCGGAGACCCTGCGGCGCACCCCGCAGCGGCGCGTGAACCACTGGAGGGTGGGCGTGGTCTTCCCGAACCTGCCTCCCGGGAACTATCCGCGTCTACCGCTCGCGCTGGGCGACATCTACGTCGACGAGAACAACCGAGGCACTTTCTGGCAGGTACTGCAGTTCGGTGTCCAGAACCTCTACGACCCCGCGCTGGACGAGTGGCTGGTCATGGACACCTTCGAGCACCGGCCCGGGACCGTGACGCTTCCCCGGCGGTGCGAACCGCCCGGGTGAACGTGGCCCGGCTCAGGCCGACCGCGCGCTGTCAGACTCGGCAGCCGGACCACGCCGGGGCGGGCAATGACGAGGTCGCGCCACGGTTCGGACGTGTCGTCCACGGTGTTGCCGGAGGCCCTGGCGCAGGCGACGGCGACGCCGTGGCGAAGTGTTCGTTGCGGGTCGGCAGCGGGCGCAGGAGCACTACCTGCTCCAGAAGCGCTGCGGCCCGCCAATGCACGCTGGGTGCACCGGTGCACGATCCTTCGGCGCAGGCGCAGGCGTTCAGCGGCCGTCGCGCCTCAAGGCCCACCGGGATGGTGGCGTACGAGTCACCTTTGCGTGACGCGAAATCGTCGACCCCCGGCACCCTGACCTGCCCGCCTGCGGGGTCGGGGAGCTTGAGGCTGTCAATGCTCCGTGAAAACCGACCCCCGCAGAGTCCGGGAAAGTTGACCCCGCTCCTGTAGCGCGGCCCTGTGGGAACCGCTCGGGATAGTGTTCGGCCGTGAGTCTTGAACAGCTGCGCGGCCACTTCTACTGGCTGACGTCGATCGTCATTCGGACCGATCTGGAACCAAGCGAGGCTGTCATCGAGCTGAGCTCGGAGAGCGCGAGTGCGAGGCTCCGCCTTTTGGGCATCGTGCATGCGAGGGCCGACCTGTCCGGCCCGGATGTGGACTTCGTGGACGAGGTCGTCGTGCGGGAGCTGCCCCAGCTCGGCCCGTGGCCGGTCGAGGCCCGCCACCTTCTGCAGCACCACAACAACCGCTGTGCGCTGCAGTGGTTGACCATCATCGGTCCCAGCGAAGTGGAGATCCTGGCTGAGGAGTTCAGCGACGCCTAACGTTCAGTCCCGTCCGGCGCGGTCCTTCGCCAGGAGCCCGCGTCGCTGGCGGGTGCGGTAGGAGCCGCCGGTCAGGGTGAGGACTTCGGCGTGGTGGACCAGGCGATCGATCATCGCGGCCGCGACGACAACGACGGTGTGCTTTTGGCCTTGTCACCGAATGCCATGCCGAGGATCAAGATGGCGAGGAAGGCTGGGCTGAGCTGTATCCCGATGGGCTGGGCTTCTCGGCTCCATGGGATGGCCAGTACGACACCTGACAGACCAGGCGGTCAGCCAAGCCGAGCGGTCACAACGCCGTGTGCCGGCGGAGGAGCGGCTGGAGCGCCTCCGGGAGGTACTTCTTCGTCCAGTCGACGAGCTGACCGGCGTAGGCGGAGTCGGCCCAGACGATGGTGATCTCGGGGTGCATGGGGTCCTCGGGCTCTGGTCCACTTCCTGCGGTAGGTCCAAGCTCGGGTCCGGTCGCCTGACGGGCTGACTGTCGACGGTGAGTGTCATGATCGGTCGTATGGGAGCTCTCTTCGGCTACTACGCCGCTGCTGATGACGAAGACGCCGTTCGGGCTGTGGTCCGTGAGGACGGCCGGCCAATCGGAGCGGGATATGACTCATTCGTGGTCAAGGGTGTCGATCCCGTGGTCGAGCTGCTGCCGGCCGAGGTGCTCGTTACCGGGAGAACGGCCGATGCCATTGAGGCCGACCCTCGGCATGGGCATTTGGTCGGGATGGTGGGTGACGGCGAAGTCGTCAGCCTGTCACTCACAGACTCCTTCTCTGACTCCCTCGCCCGTTTCGATCGGAAGCAACTGGCCGAAGTGGCCAGCAGTTGGGCTGCGTCGGGTGTCTTCAGTGCTCGGCCGGACCCGAGCGGGCTCACGGGCTTCCTGGAAGGTCTTGCTGCTCTTGCAGAGAGGTCGGCCGTTCACGGCCACCGGTTGTACTGCTGGATCAGTGTGTAACGATGCGCGACTCAGTCCGCCAACCGGACACGCTTCCGCAGCAGATTGAGGCCAGCTCGACCGTACATCTGGCGCCTCGGCATCTTGATCCGGTTGGCATGCCCTTCTAAGACTCCAGAGTCCGAACACCGGCCTCCAGTGGGAAGACCCCTCCGATCTGACCGGCAGCCGCCGACGGCGCATGGTGCCGTTCATTTCGCCGGTGCACGGCAGGCAGTGAGTGGCAGGCAGTGAGTGGCAGGCCGACCCCGCCGCCGGGCAACGGGCGTGAACCGGGCGGGTCGTACGGGCGCCTGGGGTACTCCTTCCGGATCTTCGCCGCGGTCCCGGGCGGGCGGTGCAGTGCGCGCCGTGGACATACCCGAGTGGTACGTCTGGATCGCTCTCGGTCTGGCCGTCCTGCAAGCCCTTGGCCTCGTTCCCATCGTCCGCCGGTTGCGCGGTCCCGACTTCGCACCCGCCGCGGCCACGCTTCCTGATCCATACGACAGGCCGTAGGGCCGGCGACGAGAGCCGGACCGCGTACGGCTGCGTTCCCGACACCCACCCGCTGAGCCACCGCAGGCATCAGCCTGCGGTGGCTCAGCCGGAGCATCATCGCCCGGGTATGCGAACTACCGGATCACCGCGACCGCGACTGTTCCGCCCCGGCTCGCCGCCGGGGTCCCCACCTTGCTGCGGCCCCGGCCCGTCACCAGGATTCCGGCCTGTGCTCCCTCCCCGCTCCTCCCCTGTCACCTGGCCCGGCGCCTTCCCCGGGCCGTTGCCTAGGCCGGCGCCCGAATGCTGGCCCTTGCCCCGGCCCTCGCCCGATGCCTTCCCGGGACCGGCGCCCGAGTCCTGGCCCCGGGCCTTCCCGGGATCCTGGCCCTGACCCTGGCCCTGCCCCTGGCCCTGGCCCTGGCCCGGCTCCTTGCCCGGCTCGTTCCCGCGCTCCGTTCCGGAATCATTGCCAGAGCCCCTGCCCGGAGCCTTGCCGGACTCCTGACCGGACTCCGGCACCTTCCCGGGGGCCTTGCCCGGCTCATGGCCCGGCACGCTCCCGGACTCCTGACCGCTGCCCTTGCTCGTACCGTGACCGGGGGGCTTCCCAGGCTCCTGGCCGGACTCCGGAACCTTCCCGGGAGTCGTGTCCGGGGTCTGGCCCGCGCCCCGGCCAGGGTCCGTGCCGGGCACCTTCCCGGGATCCTTGCCCGGCTCCTGACCGGGCACCTTCGCGGGGTCGTGGGCGGGCTCCCTGTCGGGCTCCTGGCCGGGCGCCTTCCCCGACCCCTTCCCCGGGCCGTGGTCCGACTGCTGACCGGGCACCTTCGCAGGATTCTGGCCTGACTCCTGACCCGGAACCGTCCCCGAGTCCTTCCCAGGGGCCTTGTCCGGGTCCTGGCCGGACTCCTTGCCCGGGTTCTCGCCCGACCCCTTTCCGGGCTTCTGGCCCGACTCCTGACCCGGCGCCTGTGCCGGGTCAGGAGTCGGCTCCTTGCCCGGCACCTTCTCCGAGCCTTCGCCCGGGTTCTCGTTCGAATCCTTGCCTGGCGTCTTCCCCGGGTGCTCGCCGGACTCCCTGCCCGGGTCCTTCTCCGCGTCCTTGCCCGGCGCCTGCCCGGGAGTCTGGCCGGACTCCTTGCCCGGCTGATTGCCCGACTCCTTGCCGGGAGCCTTCCCCGGGCGCTCATCTGGCTGCTGGCCGGACTTCTTACCCGGCTCCTTCGCCGGATCCTCACCAGGCTCCTTGCCCGGTGCCTGCCCGGGGGCCTTGTCCGGGTCCTGCCCGCGCTGCTTGCCTGCATCCGGTCCGGGGGCCTTGCCAGGCTCCTGACCTGACTCCTTCCCCGGGTTCTCGCCCCGATCCTGACCCGGGTCCCTGCCCGGGACCTTCTCGGAGGCCTTGTGCGGGTCCGTGCCGGACTCCTGACCTGGCGCCTTGCCGGGCTCCTGGCCCGGTACCTTCTCCGAGCCGTCGTCCGGCGTCTGGCCCGGCTTCTGGCCCGGCTTCTGGCCCGGGGTTACGGTCGGTGCCTCCCCAGGGGCCTGGTCCGGGACGTCGCCCGGGGGCCGGCCAGGGCTGTTGCCCTGTACGTTGCCCGGGCTCTGAGCGGGGGCGTTCCCGGGATTCTGGCCCGGCACCCGGCCGGGAGTGGTCTCCGGGGGCTGGTTCTGGGTCGCGTCAGAGGGTGGCTGGACTGATCCCGAGCGGGCCGTCGGCAGGACCGGGTAGGCAGAGCCCGGGGTCTGGCCCTTCGGGGGCGGGACCTCGCGGTCGTGCCTGCCCTCCGCCGCTCCGCTCGGGCGCTCGTACCATCCCTTCCGGTCCTGGTCGAAGACCGTGACGGTCTTCACCGGCTTCGCGGCGGGCTTGACCGCGACGAGGCCGGAGGACCGGAACGAGGACCACTTCGCGCCGCTGTACGTCTGCCCGCCTCTGACCGCGACGGGCGGATTGAGGGGGTTGCCACAGGCACAGCGGACCCGGGGCACGCCCCGGCCGTCGACCAGCACGGGAGTGTCGGCCTGCAGGACCGCCTGGTAGCTGGTGGGCGCGCCGTTTCGGTATCCGTGATTGGTGACCCTGGTGTCCCAACCCAGCCGGACGGGCGTCAGCGACCGCAGGTACGAGGGAATCTCGGGCTGCTGGATACCCAGCGAGACGGCAAACGCCCTGCCCTTGTCCGGGTGCTCCGTGAGGAACCGGATCTGCTTCTCGACGTCACAGCTCGCGACGTTCCGTGTTCCGCCGTACAGCCCCGGGTACCCGCCGTCGACCTCGAGCGTGCGCGCACCGCTCGTGGCGCTCGCGGTGCTCGTAGCGTCCTTCGCATTCACGCCCGCGGGCATGGGCATGGCCTTGGCGACGCTCTCGGCCTGTGTGGCCGTCGAAGGAGTGAAGGGATCGGGCCCGGCCTCCGGAGCGGCCTGGAGGAAGACCTCACCGCCCGCCGTGGAGTTTCCGCTCAGCACGGTAAAACTGAGGACCACCGCCGACACCACGGCCACCGCCGTGCTCACACTCAGCACGGCTCCGCGCGATCGCCACCTGCGAACCCGGCCACCGCCACCCGCCGGCGGCAGCGAAGATCCACCGGACGAGAACGGAAGAGGCCCCGACGGGGGCCCCGAGGGAGGCGGAGGACCTGGTGGCGGCGGAGGGGGCGGCGGGGGCGGGAGCTCTGCATGTGCGCCCCCGCCCGACAACGGGCCGGGCGGCGGGCCCGTGGGACGCTCGGAGGAGGGAGGCAGGGAATTCACGACGCTCGCCCCCCGATACAAGACAGCGGGTGGACCATGGTGACTCGCATGCGCTCACTCCTTCCGAACGGTCAAGCCTCCACATCCCGGAAGTGGAACCTGGAAATGTGGAACTCTGGACATCTGGATACGCCCGGGCGGGAACCGTCCACTACGCGTGCGTCCATCTCCTGAGTAAGCCCTCTCCCCCGCACGAGGTCATGCCGCGACCTTTCGGGACTTGACAAACCCCTGCTCGAACCCAAGGTGTCTACCCGCCAACCGTCGTCAGCCCGCGTGGGGCGAGGGCAACAGCCCGGCCGGCATCGTCGACGGCCACTGCCCGGCACGACTGCTGCTCTGTCTGGGCCGGCATGTGCGGGTGATCGCCGAGCCGGACCAGTGCGGCGGCCGGCCCGACGCGGTCGATGCCGATGCCGATGCCGATGCTGTCGAAGGGTCCGTCCCCCGGCTGCTGGGTTGCGGCGCGGCCTTCGCCAGGGTCGAGGCCGCGTTCCTCGCCGACGGGCCGCGGGCCTCCTCCATGAGTACGCGCACTCGCGTGAGGCGCTCGTCCGCCTCGGGGCACATGACCTGATGCAGCTTCAGATCGTTGTGCACGTCGAACTTCTGGGACCACAGCACCCCTTGCACCGGGGCGTCTTTTCGTGTGCGACGACACAGAGAACACGAGCGGGTCGGAGAGCCGTCGGCCGTACCGACGGCAGCTCCCACCGTTCCAAAGCCCCGCTGATCAGGTCAGCGACGAACTGAACCGCGCCTCCGGTGTAGTGCCACCAGCCACCGTCGCGTGAGGCCACGGTGACAGTCCACTGACGAGGTACCTGAGTGCCGATGAGAGCTTCCACCGGGACGGCGTGCCAAAGCACCGAGCACGAGCCTTCACTGCCTCCTACGTCGCACCACGCCCCGGGCCCAGGGCGGCTCCCCGAGCGCGTCGTCGCAGCCCGCCCCTGAGCAGCCGCGTCCGGCCCTTGGCCGAGGGTCGGACGGGTCGGTCCCGCGGGCGGCGCGGTCACCCGCGTGTCATCGCAGTGGCCCGGTTGTGGGTGGTGCACCGTCTGTGCCCGGTATCGGTGGACGGCTTCTGGATGGACGAGCACCCGGTCACCGTCGCCGCCTTCCGCCGTTTCGTGAAGTCGACGGGCCACGTGACCGTGGCCGAACGCCCCCTGGACCCGGCGGACTACCCCGGCGCCGACCCGGCCGAACTGGTGCCCGGCGCGCTGGTCTTCCGGATGACGTCGGGCCCCGTGGACCTGGACGACTGGCGCCGTTGGTGGAGCTACGCCCCGGGCGCGTCCTGGCGCCACCCCGACGGCCGGGGCAGCGGCTCGAACGGGCGCGAGCGGCACCCGGTCACCCAGGTCGCCCACGAGGACGCGCGAGGACCGCTCCGAACTCCACGACCTCGCCGCGCAGGAACCGCAGCGCCTCACCGAACTCATCGGCCTGTGGTTCTACGAAGCGGGCGTCAACCGTGCCCTGCCCCTGGACGACCGCTCCGCGCTGGAGATCCTCTCCACCCCCCGCCCCCGGCTCACCCCGCCCCGCAGCCGCTACACCTACCGGCCCGGTGGCTCCGAGATCCCCGAAGCCGTCGCGGTCAGCATCCGCAACCGCTCCTACGCCATCGGCGCCCTCGTCGACATCCCCGGTCCCGATGCCCGCGGCGTGCTGTTCGCGCACGGCGGCCGCTTCGGCGGACACACCCTGTTCGTCCGCGACAACCGCCTGCACTACGTCTACAACTTCCTCGGCACCGACCACCAGCTGATCACCGCCACCGAGGAACTCCCGACCGGCGAGAAGCTCATCCTCGCCGCGTCCTTCGAGAAGGACGGCGAGGTCTCGCCCGGCGTCGCCACCGGCGTCCTCAGCCCCTACCACGGCGACCGCAAGGTCGGCGAGGGCCGCATCAAGACCCAGCCCGGCCGCTTCACCCTGGCGGGCGAGGGACTCGCTGTCGGCCGCGACAGCGGCGAAGCGGTCACCGACCACTATCCCGGCACCGCTCCCTGGGCGTTCACCGGCGCGGCCCTTCACCGCGTCGCCGTCGACGTCAGCGGCGAACCGTACATCGACCTCGAAGCCGAGGCCCAGGCCATGCTCGCCCGCGAGCAGCCCCCGGACGCCGACCGAAGCGGCGCGTCACCGCAGGAGCTCGGCCGTGTGGATGATGTCCGGCGCAGGGGCGGCGTCCGGCGAAGAGGGCGCTCTCAGGCGGCCTCGGCCTCACCGGGTGGCTGCGATGGGTGGTTTCGGTCGACCGAGATCGAGCTCCAGGTGATCGGCAGGCGACATACGAGCGACCGCCCGTGGCATCGACCACCTCGGGCCGGTCGAGCCGGCCGGTCGCGTTCCGCCCAGCGTGCAGGGTCCGGTGCGGCTGGTCGCCAGGCCCTCCGTTCAGTGCTCGGGGTCGGGCCGGGCGGGAGGGTCGGGGCTTCCGAGCGAAAGGCACCACGGACATCCGTGGGAGTCGCTCGCGGTGCTCGCTTGATGAGGCAAGGGCAGGGGGAAGCCCGCCCTGTATTCGTCTTGAAGTACTTGTGCCGATCTCCTTTTCATTCCGGGCGGAGTGAGAGTGCCGGCCATACGCGCTTCAGAGAGGCGGCGCGTCACGCGCATCAGCGCAGCCCGGACCGTGCTCGCCGTCCGTGCTGCCGCACGCCGGACGCAGCGGGGCACGGCCGACGATGAGCCGCGATCCGATAAGTCGCCACAGGGTCCATGCTCATGCTCCTTCACAAGATCAGTCACTCCTTGGTCGCACAGAACGCAAATAGATGGATGATACTTTTTTTGTTTTGGATATATCCCGCTCTTTCCGCCGGCCATTAGCACGGAGGCACGTCGAACGGGAATTTCACAGACCGCCGCCGGTTCAGGGCGGACGCTATGGCGCCGAGATTCGACAATGTACGGATTGCCGGGGTTTTTGCGTAACCGGCAATGCGCGGATTGCCGGGGTTTTTGCCCAGCCGACGATGTGCATATTGCCGGGGTTTTCAAGGGATTCGGCGCTATCGACCGCCCTTTCGGTCAGACGCGCGGCCTGCCATGTGAGGAATTGCGCGGCATTCCGTCATAGATCATCGGCGATCGTCATATGGCAGTAGCATCGAAGGCCTATCGCGAGCCAGGGCCCCCGTCACCGGGGGTCGGCATCCCCCGGCCCGCCGTGGTGCACAGGGGCCAACACGGCTCATGGGCGGCCTGGAGCGGCTCCGCACTCGGGCAGGCCGAGACGCCCGCAGACCGCTCCACCCGTACCGCGGCGCGCCGGCGAGACAGCCGGATGGCGTCCACATGGCAGGACAGGACGTGCCTGAAGCGTTGCTGCCGCCTCAGCTCAAGGGCGTCGACACGCCGCAGACGGCCGGTCCCTGATGACGTGAACGCGGTGCAACCCGTGCCCAGTGCGGCAGAGATCAGCACGATCCACAGGAGGAGGTGTCCCACGGCTGGTCCTTTCGAAGGTTGAAGCTCAAGGGGGCACACGATCTAGGCCCCGTCGATCGTTCGGCATAACGCAGAGGCATATGCAGAGTTGCGCCCCACCCTCTGATTGCAGCCATGCGCAGCAATCCGCCGACCCTGGCATCTCAGTCCTTTTACCGATGATCAGTCGGCACACAGGGGCTCGACCCGTGGATCGGCGTGCTCAGGTCACGGCGATGGCGTCTGGCGCCAAGGAATCGACATGAAGGGATGAAAATATGGCGAGTCGGCGACTTGTGGAGACGCGTCCGGTCATTCATGGGGGCGCCGTCGAGCGGGCGCGCGGCGCGCAGCGGAGCCGTCGCGGGCCTGCTTCGGCCCGGCACTCATCGTCTCCCTGAGCTGCGGATTAGCAGCGCGACAGGACGTGGCTGCCGAGCTCTTGTCGTGTTGCCGGAATCGACGAGAGACAGGGTCGGCACTTACTCATCCGCCACCATCACCCGGATGGCGCATACCCTGACCAACATCGGCAGCGTTTATGGAATATGACAACAGCAAAGCCCCCCTTCTTCTTCCGCAGGCCTCCAGAAGAAGACGAAGGGGGAGGTGGTTTTCACACCGGTACTACCCGGATCGGAAAGTGGACTTTCACTCCGGGATCAACCGGCTCCAGCGACTTCCGGAACGCAACACTGCATGACGAGGGCCTCGAAATCGATCTGAGGTACTCGTCCTCGGTCCTAGAGGACTTCCTCCGTACGATGAGCATGATCCAGGTCGACTTCGACCGGAGGTCGGGGAGCACCGCACCGTCCACGACGGTCGGCGAGCGACCGGGCGGCAGTTCCCGTGCATGAGCCGTACGGATACCCGGACGTCCACGGTCTCCACCCCCAGCCGGCCACCACCGGGTCCTGGCGTCTGCCGGAACACGGGGAACCGCTGGGCAGGTCCGGCGAGACCCATCTGCCGTGGGATCCGGTGGAAGAGCTCGCGAACCTGCTCCAGGAGGGCCCCGTACCGGGACAGCCGGAGTCCTTCGCCCGCGCCGGCTACGAGGACACCGGTGACACGGTCAGCGCATTCGGCCTCGTCGCCGGGCTGAGGCAGGTCCAGACCCCTGCCGAGCGGCCGCCCGGACGAGCTTCCAGCGGGCACCGCCGGAACGCGTCGAGGACGCCGGTGGCAACCCTGGTGCAAACGGGCAGCCTGTTCACCGCCGTACTGGTCGCCGTCATCGCCGCCGTGGTGAGCGTCCTCAGCGGCATGGCCATCTGCGACGCCCTGCGTCACAGCGCCGGACTCCACACGGCCCGCGATGTGGTGAGCTGGTGGCCCCTGCTGATCTACGGGCCTTGGACGGTCGCCTCCCTGTCCATCCTCAGGTCCGCGCTGCACCAGCGCCGCGCGCTTCATTCCTGGTCGATCGTTCTGCTGTTCTCCACCTTGGCGACGCTTCTGTGCGTGGCCCAGGCACCCAGAACACTCGCCGCCGAGACGTCGTCCGCGCTTCCCGCCATCGCCGCGCTGGCCTGCTTCCAGCAACTGGTCCGCCAGATCACGCTCACGCGGCCGCCCCGCCAGGCCGCTCCACGACATCGGAACACGCCGGCCTCTGTGCTGGGGGCCGGGCAGACGGCCAGGGCCCGCAGGGGCCCGGACGGTGTCCGTCCCGGCTACCCCGCGACAGACGGAAAGACGGGCCGCTCTGCGTCCAGCGGGCGCAGATTCGGGTACGGCGCATGACGGTCGTACGCGTGCGGCGGTGTCCCGTACGCAGGCCGGAGCCACGGCTCTCGGCTCGGGCCTCGGAGAGACGACCGGTGTCGTGCCGGCGTCTCGGGGGCAACCACGGCGTTCTCCAGCTGTCCGGTCGGCAACAGACGGCGCGCTCCCGCGGGAGGGCCGGGCGCTCACCTTCGCACCGTCGGTGGAGTCTGACCGGCCGACAGTCCCGGTGCCGACGAACCGAGGTGCTGAGGCCGCCTGCGGGGAGCCGGCCGTGAGGTTCCCGCGCAAGCGAGCCGGCGGGAACGGCGCTGCCGGGCCACGACGCAAGAGTGCCGTGCGTCCCGTGCGCGGCGACCGCGATGAGCGGAGGCGGTGACAGCCGCCGACTTCCTGGTCAACCCGGTCCTCCCCACGCATCAGAAGGGTGCTCGCCTGCACCTTTGAAACGAAGATCGAAACCGATAGTCACGGGCCGTGCGCAGACTCAACCCGACGGTCCATGCCCAGGTCCGGACCCTGTTCACCGGGCTGCGGCCCAGGCCGCGGCTCGTACTCCGGGCCTGCCGTGTGATCAACGCCGCGGCGCCCATGGCACCCGTGTGCTCAGGGGGACCGAACCGGCCGAACCGGCCGAACCGATCGAACGAATCCACGACGCGCTCCGGCGCCTCACCTCCCACAACTGCCAAACATGACACGAAGGGCAAGAACCATGGTGTACGAACTGACCCACGCCGAGCGGATGCAGTACAAGCGGCGTCAGGACACCGCCTACCAGGACGGCCAGGACGCGGTCACCAAGCTGCAGGCGGCGCTCGCGCTCGCCGGTATGACCCTTCCCTCCCTGTGCAACGACGGGCCGGTGGCAAGCCACGGTTTCGTCCGGCTCGGTGGATGCAACGCGGACTTCGCCAACCGGCTCGCCGAAGTCATCGCCGCGGGTGCCGACGCTCTGCAGTACCAACGGTGAACCGGCGGACGGCCCCCTTGCCCGTACGCCCGGTCGGACCCAGATGTTTTCGCGCCGCACCACGGTGAGGTTCCCGAAGCCGCCCGGCATCGACCGTCCTGTTACCGGTCCACACCCTCTTGGGCCGAAAGGCGTCGTTCCAGTGGGGTGCGGAGACTGGGGCGGATGCAGATGTCGCCGAAGAAGGCGGTCAGTCGTGCGGTCTCGGCGTCGATGGCCGCGCGGGCTTCGCGGCCGATGCCCGCGTCGGTCAGGAGGTGGGTGGCGATCTCGCCGTCGGGGCGTTGGGCCCAGCCGCCGATGATGCGGCCGTTCCACCAGAGGGTGGGGCCGATGTTGCCGTACGCGTCGAAGAGTTCGGGGACGTGCGCCGGGTCGAGGTACCAGTCGCGGTGGCGCCAGCCCATGGGCGTGGGGTCCAGCGCGGGCAGCAGGACTGCGGCCGGCTCCTGTGTGGTGGGGGCCTCAAGGTGGACCGGTAGGGCATGGCCCGGGCCGCACGTCAGGTCCACGTCGACGGTGTCGATGCGGGCGAGGGCTGTGCGGGTGTCGGTGCGGGTCCAGCCGGTCCACCATGTGAGGTCTTCGGTGGTGACGGGGCCGAAGGCGGTGAGGTAGGCGGTGGCCACTTCGGCCCGGGCCTGGTCGACGGGGAGTTCGGGGTGGGGCTCGGCGATCGTCCAGCGGAACTGCGAGGAGGCCCAGGTGCCCAGCGGGCGCCCGCGGCGGATGCGTCCCTCGGCGGCCAGGACGGACAGGACTCGGCTGGTGAGGCGGGGCCTGGACTCGTACGGTTTGCCCGGCGCCACGACGATCCGCTCTCTGAGCTGCGGTACGGCGTCGGCGAGGCGGGCCGCGGATGCCTCGCCGCGTTCCACGAGCGCGGCGAGCACGGCCTGCTCGGTGGCCGACAGCCAGCGGGCGTCATGGCCGAGCTGCTCGGTCAGCACCTTGAGGAGGTTCCGGCGTTCGCGGGCTGCGACGGTGCGGGCGGTGGAGGCGTCGATCGCGGGGGCGAGGGCGCGCGGGACGACGAACATGGTGCGGCGCATGCACAGCATCCGCACCAGGTTCCGGTCGGTGTACAGGGCCCGTTCCGCCTCGGTGACCGAGGGGGTGGCGAGGCGGGCGGCCACGCTCAGGTGGACGCCGGCCGGGTCTGTGGCGTGCAGGGCGACCACGGCGTCGGCGACCTGTTCGGGGGTGGCGGCCCGGGTCGCAGGCGTGAGCAGGTGGCGGGTGACGAGGAGGCGTCGGCGATGCTCGTCGCTGATCTTCGGCCGTATGGGGGGCATGGCAGGTGGCCGGCGGCACGGGGCCGCCGTCGGCTCTCCCTTCCGGGTCGGAGCAGGCAGGTCGGATCGGGTCGGGCACGGTGGCCCCGCGCCGGTGTGCGGTGCGGGGCCACCGGGGCGGGGCGGGGCTGGGGGGCCGGGAGGTGTCTTGTCGATCAGGCCGGATCAGGGAGCGATGGCCGGTGCCATGGGGTCTCCCCAGGCCCGCCAGGCGGACGAGGGAGGCGACGCGGAGCGTCGCCGACCGAGGACAACGCGGCGAGGCGCGGTGCCGGCCCGCGAGCCCGGCCTGACCGGCAAGATCCGGAAGAGACGGCCTAGGCGTCCAGGGTGGCGAGCCAGTCGGTCAGCAGCTTGCCGACCTCGTCGGGGCGTTCCTGCTGGAGCCAGTGGCCGGCGCCGTCCAGGATGTGGGTGGCGTGGATGTTCGGCATGGTGTGCTCGAACGCCTTGATGACCTCGCCCTGCATGATGACGATGCCGTCCAGGGCGCCGCCGATGAACAGCGAAGGCTGGGTGATCGGGGCCCCCGCGTACGGCTGGAGGTCTTCCCAGTCCTGGTCGAAGTTGCGGTATCGGTTCAGCGCGCCGACCAGGCCGGTGCGCTCGAACTCGCCCGCGTACACGTCGAGGTCGGCGTCGGACAGCCATGCGGGCCGCGCCTCGGGGAAGCGCTCGCGCATCCGGTGGCCGGTGGGAACGAGCACGGCCGGCGGCTCGGTCGGGCCGGCCATGGTGTCAGGGGACATGGCGGCGTAGAAGCCGCGCAGCCAGCCCCGTACGTCGGGTTCGATCTCCGCCTCGACGCGGCCGGGCTCCTGGAAGTAGGCCAGGTAGAACTCGTGCCCGGGGGGCGCCATGTGAGCGAACATCTCACTCGGCTTCGGTCCGCCCGCCGGTGCGTAGGGGACGGACATCAGAGCGACGGCGCGGAAGGTGTCCGGGGCGAGGATCGCGGAGTTCGCGGCGATGACCGAGCCCCAGTCATGGCCCGCGATCACGGCCTGCTCCTCGCCGAGAGCCTTGACCACGGCCACGTTGTCGGCGACCAGGTCACCGATCCGGTAGCCGGACACGTCGGCGGGCTTGGAGGAACGGCCGTAGCCGCGCACGTCGATGGCGACGGCCCGGTATCCGGCCGCGGCCAGCACGGGGAGCTGGTGGCGCCAGGAGTACCAGGACTCGGGGAAACCGTGCAGCAGGAGGACCAGCGGGCCGGTGCCCTGCTCGACCAGATGGATCCGGCCCGCGGGGCCCTCGACGGTGCGGTGGACGGGTTCGGTGGTGGCGCCGTTCGCCATGAGGTTCATCCTCCAACGGATACACGTGAAGTAGTACGAGGTCGTCAAGCCGGTGCGCCAGGCGCTCCGCGCCGCATTCGGGTGGGGTGGAGCATCCCTCTTTGGACGCGTCTGTCGGATCCAGGGCATGTCCGGCTTACGAGAATCACGCTAGAAGCACTTGCGGACAGATACGGTCCTAAAGTGCCGCGCCTGGATCCGCCCGCGTCCGCTTCGCGGAACCGGCGCGAGGAAGGTGAACCTGTGCCCCCGCCCCGCTGCCGACGTCAGGCTCGGCGGCAGCGGTCTCGGAGTTCGGAGATGACGGCCTTCTCGCGCGCGTTGACGGCGCCGTCCACCGCGGCCACCCGGTCGGCCACGTCGAGGAGGTCGCTCAGATCCCCTGGCTCGGCGTCCAGGCGTCGCCACACCTCGGCGGGATCCATGTCGACCGTGTGAGCGAGCCGTTCGTCGACCACCTGATGCCGATCCCGGACCAGCCTCACCAAGTGCCGCATCAACAGCGTCTCGTCGTCGGCGATCTTCCGGTCCGCCGTGATGACGAGCCACGCGACCCACAGCGTCAACTGCGGGTGCCGGCTCCGCTCGCTCAGGCCCTCGGCGATTTCGATCACCCGGGCCTCGTTCCGGAAGACGGCTTGCGCGTGCCGCCCCGCGAGCAGCGTCGTGTAGCGGTTCAACACCACTGCGAGGGGAACGCCGACCGCGGGGATGCCGATCTTGATGATGTTGCGTTGCAGGAGATGCTTTCCGACGACGGGGAGTCCCTTCGCGGCGGAAAGCACCGTTCCGGAGTAGAAGCGCTTGACCACCGGCCGCACGAAGACCGGGACCGCCTTGACCACGCCTTCCCGGACCACTTCCCCGCTCTTGATCGTGAAGGCCACTCGAATGAGTTTCCACATGTCATCGGGGTCGGACAGGTCGAGCGGGACCCGGTAGAGGACTGCGATGTCGTAGGCCAGGCGGAGCTGGAGCCGGGTGATGAACGCGACGTCGACCATGACGGTCGCGACGGCTGCCGGAAACGTCGCCGGCGAGGCACCACCGAGGCTCCCGATGGTGGCGACGACGGCCGCCGAGTAGGCACCGGCGGAGAGCCCGCCTTCGAGGGCGGCGTACCGGGCCGCCATCTTGATCCGCTGCTCGACAATGGCATCCGCGGGTACGCCCTCGTACCGCTCCTGGAAGTACTGCCAGTTGACCTTGGCGGTGTAGGAGCTCAGGGCCTGGGCGCTGAGTTTGGTGAACCAGCCGCCCGACTTGATGTCGTCCGCGCTCAGCCCTTTGATGAACTCCCGCAGTTCGGCCCGCTCGTGCTCGACGGCCTCCCGATCGGCGTCGTCCGCGCCGGTGTCGGTGGCGTCGATCAGAGTTTCGGTCATGGCGAGTCCTCCCAGGCGGTTCAGCGTCCCGTCAGGTTGTCAGGTTTTGAACAACACCGCTGGCGTCTCGGCACGATGACTCGGTGACCCGGTGACCCGGTGACCCGCTACGCTCCCGCAATGACCACCGGACCAGCCTGGGAGCCCGCGTCCCTGCCCGAGGTGGCCGGCATGTTCCGCCGGGCCGAAGTGCCCTGGTGGATCGCGGGCGGACACGCCATCGAACTCGCCGTCGGGCGCCCCATCCGCGAGCACGACGACATCGACGTCCTGGTCCTGCGCGATGACCAGCTCGCCGTACAGCGCGTACTTGCCGGATGGGAGTGGTGGGCAGCCGACCCGCCCGGCGCCCTGCGCCCCTGGCAGCCCGACGAGTACCTGCATCCGGGTGTCCACGACATCTGGTGCCGCCCCGGGCCCGGAGCGCCGTGGCGCATCCAGATCATGCTGGACGAAGCGCAGGACGGCCTGTGGGTGTCCCGCCGTGACGTCGCCGTGCACCGTCCCGTGGCGGAACTCGGAGCGACCGGCGCGGGCGGCATCCCCTACCTGAACCCGAAGTCCAGCTCTACTACAAGGCCAAGAAGCCCCGCCCCAAGGACGAGACGGATCTCGCCGCAGTCCTTCCGTCCCTCGCGCCGGCACAGAGGATCTGGCTCGCCACAGCCATCCTCGCGACGTACGGGGCGCACCCGTGGATCGACCGGCTCGACGTGCCGGAGCAGTACCGGCGGCCGCCGCAGAAGGAGCTCCTGGACGAACTTCCCTGCGACGGGGAGCAGCGGTGAGCGTGGCGGTGACGGCCCGGTCCGGCATGCCGTGGGCGTGGTTGACGTCGTCCTCGGCAGGGTCGGCTCGCGCCTCGGGCGCGGTGCGCCCGGAGCCCCGTCGGGGTGCTCCGGGCGCAGGCGGCGTGTCAGCCGTGGCCGCCTGGCGTGGCGCCGGTCATCTCTGCGAGTACCGTCCGCCGGTCCTCTCCCGGGCGTGCGCGGAGCGGACGGGCCAGGCGTGCGCTGTCGTAGTGCCAGCGGTGATCGAGGTCCCGGGGAACTGCCTCGGTCGTGCGGAAGTCCGCGCGGGTGCCGAGCAGTTCCGTGAGGTCCTGCGCCAGGTCGTGCCAGGACACGTGGCCACTGCACGCGTTGGCGACTCCGTGCACGGGCCGGTCCAGGCTCTCGGCCACCGCGCGGGCGAGGGCGGCCGCGTGCACCCAGGCGGCTCCGTACCAGCCGTGTCCGCCGGTACCGGGACGGGGCAGGTCGATCGGCCGGCCTTCGCGCGCGGACTGGTAGAGCGTGCCGATGGCACCCCAGCGCAGCTGTTCGCGCAGCCGGTCGTGCGCGCCCCAGACGAGCGGTGACCGCACGGCGCTCGCGCCCCCGCGCCCCTCGGTCCCCGCGGCGCGCAGCAGCATCGCCTCGCAGTCGAGCTTGGCCCGCCCGTACGGGCTGACGGGCTCGTGGGGCGGCGCCTCCTCGGCGACCCGGTCGGTCCCGGGGTGCCCGTAGGCGTCGACGCTGCTGACGAAGACGAACGGTCCGCGCCGCCAGGCGTCGACCATCGTCTCCATCGCCGCCAGGTCCACGTCGTGCCGGGTGAAGGTGCAGGCGGAGTGGACGACCGCGTCGGCCTGCGCGACGGCGTCCCGCAGCCCGGCCAGGTCGGAGAGGTCGCCTTCGATGACGTCGACGCCCTCGGTGGCGATGAGATGGGCGGACTCGGGCCGGGCCAGCGCCAGCACGGGGCGGCCCTGCGCGGCGAGTTCACGCACGACGAACGCGCCCACGCCGCCCGTGGCGCCGGTGACCAGCACCGTGCCCGGGCGGATGTTCCGGGAGCGGGGGGCCGGCCTGTTCGCGGTCTTCGCGGCGTTCTGCTGCGCCGCCCGTTCGTCGAGGAGCGCGGTCAGTGCCCGGGGCGTACGGGCCTGGAGCACGTCGAGGCCCGTGAGCGGCAGTCCGAGGTCCGTACGCAGCCGTTCGGCGAGCTGAACGGCTTTCAGGGAGTGGCCGCCGAGGGCGAAGAAGTCGTCGTCCGGCGACGGGGAGACGCCGAGCACAGCGGTGAAGGTCTCCTTGACCGCTGCGGCCCGGGGGCCGGACGGGGCGTTCGGCGTGGACGGCCCGGGCAGTCGGGCATGGTCGAGCGGCCCGGCGGCCGAGCGCGGCAGCGCGTCGAGCAGGGTGACCGTGGCGGGCACGGCCTCGGGCGCGAGCGACCGGCGCAGCAGGCCCAGCAGTTCGTGACCGGACGGGCCGACGCTGTCGTGCAGGACGGCGTAGGCCACGGGCGGCCCTTGCTCGGGCCGGACCACCGTGGCGTCGGCGACGCCGGGGTGGGCACGCAGGGCCTGCGCGGCCGGGTGACGGTCGCCGTCCGGCCCGTCGCCGGGCCGGGGGTCGGCGCTTTCCCGGGGTCCGGAGCCGTCGCTCGGTCCGGGGAGGGGCAGCTTGCTCAGGGCGCGTTCCGGGTCGGCGGCGACCGCGTGGAGCAGGGCCGCGTAGTCCCGTACGGCCGCCTCCGCCACCGTGTCGTCCAGCGCGTTCGGGTCGTACTGGACGAGCGCCTGGGGCTGGGCGGCGTCGCCCGGCATCATGCCGTAGGACAAGGTGAACTTGGCGCCGTCGGAAGGGATGTCGACGTACTCGGCCGACGTATCCGGCAGCCGGAGTACCGTCGGCTCGCCGAGGACGTCGGAGGTGACGCGGACCAGTGCGGTGCCGTCGGCGCCGCGCGCCCCGGCGCCGAGGCGTTCGAGGACCAGGTCGAAGGGGATGTGCCGGTGGCGCTGCGCTTCGAGGAGCGCGGCGCTCACGCGGCGCAGCAGTTGGGCGAAGGACGGGTCGCCGGAGACGTCCACCCGTACGGGCAGGGTGTTGACGCACAGGCCGACGAGGCCGCGCATGGCGGTTCCGCTGCGGTGGGTGCCGGCCACGCCGATGACGAGGTCGTCGTCGCCGGTGAGGCGGTGCAGTGCGGCGAAGGCCGCGGTGAGCGACACCGCGAAGAGCGTGGCCTGGCGCTGTGCGCCCAGCGCCCGCAGGGCTTCGGGGACTCCTGGCGCCAGCGGCACGGTGTGCGCGGCTCCGGGGCGCGCCGCTGCGGGTGGCGCGGCCGGCTGGGGCAGGCGCGGTGGGGCGGCGTCGGCCAGCAGGTCGCTCCAGCGGTTCAGTTCCGCTTCGAAGCCGGGCAGGGCGTCGTGCTCGCGGCGCGCGTGGTCGGCGTACTGCGGCGGTGCGGCGAGTGCGTGCCGACCCGTTCCGCCGGTGGCCGCCGTGTAGAGGACGGCGAGTTCGGTGGCCACGGTCTCCAGTGAGGCGCCGTCCACGGCGATGTGGTGGAAGGTCAGCAGCACGGTGTGGTCCTGCGGGCCGTGGCGCAGGACGAGGGCGCGTACGGCGTCGCCGGCCGCGAGGTCGAACGGGCGGCCCGTCTCGCGCCGCAGCAGCTCCGGGGCGTCCGTGGCGGCGGTGTCGACGACGTGGACGGGGACCGTCCGGGGCGTCGGGAGCACCTCCTGGCAGGGCTCGCCCTCGTGCTCCGTGTAGCGGGTGCGGAGGATGGCGTGCCGGGCCACCAGCCGGGTGAGGGCGGTGGAGAAGGCGGCCACATCGAACGGTCCGCGCACACGGGTGGCGAACGGTACGTGGTACGAGTCGCCCGCGCCGCCGAGCCGCTCCGTCAGCCACATGCGGCGCTGGGCGCGGGAGAGGGGGAAGCCTCCGGCCTGCGGGGCGGTGGTGGTGGTCGTACCGGAGTGGGCGGTGTCCTGCGGTGCGTGGCCGTCCTGGCCGGCGCTCGCACCGGCGGTGGGCTCGGCTTCGGCCGTCGCGCGCCGGGCGGTGCCGGCACGGGCCCGGCGCAGCAGCTCCTGCTGGAGTTGCTGCCTGCGGTCGCGGGCCGCGGAGTCGGTGTCAGTGGACATCGCTGTGCTCCGGGGTCTCGGGGTGGAGGTCCGCGTGGGCGGCCAGGAGGGCGCGTTCGACCAGCGCGGCCTGCGCGGCGACGGTCGGGGCGGCGAAGAACTCGGCGAGGGACAGTTCCACGCCGAGTTCCTCGCGCAGGTCGTCGGTGACGGCGAGGGCGAGGAGGGAGTGGCCGCCGAGGAGGAGGAACTCGTCGTCGGCGCGGGTGACCTCGTTGCCCAGTGCCTGGCTCCACACCTCGGCGACGGCCTGTTCCAGCGGTGTCATCTTCGCCGCCGGCTCCTCCGCGGGCCGGTCCTCGGCAGCGTGCGCGCGTGCGGTGAGTGCGCGCCGGTCGACCTTGCCGGCCGGGGTGAGGGGCAGCCGCTCCAGCACGGTGACCGTGTCGGGCACCAGGTGGGCGGGCAGGACCGCGGTGAGCCGTTCGCGCAGCGCCGCGCCGTGAGGTACGGGGCCGGGCGCGGCGACGACGAACGCGACGAGGCGCGCCTCGGGGGTGCCGGCGCCGTCGACGGTGACGGCGGCGTCGTCGACGTCCGGCTGCTCGCGGAGGGCGTGTTCGACCTCCGCGGGTTCGATGCGGAAGCCGCGGACCTTCACCTGGTCGTCGTTGCGGCCGTGGAACTGGAGGATGCCGTCAGGCCGTAGCGAGACGATGTCGCCCGTACGGTAGAGCCGGCCGCCGGCCGCGGGATGCTCGACGAACCGTTCGGTGGTGAGTGCGGGCAGGCCCGTGTATCCGTGGGCGAGCCTGCTGCCGCCGATCCACAGTTCGCCCCGGTCGCCGTCGGCCGCCGGGTGGCCGTCGGCGTCCAGGACGTGTGCCGTGGCGCCGGAGATGGGCCTGCCGATCGGTATCTGCCCTTCGCAGTCCTGCGCGGTGACCCGGTGGGCGGTTGCGAAGGTGGTCGTCTCGGTCGGCCCGTAGCCGTTGACGAGCTCAAGCCAGGGGAAGGCGGCGAGCACCTCACGGGCGTGTGCGGCGGCCATCGCCTCGCCGCCCACGACGACCGAGCGGAGCTGGGCGAAGACGCGGGAGCGGCGTGCGGCGAGCTGGTGGAAGAGGGCCGTGGTGAAGAACGCCACGGTCACGCCGTGCCGCTCGACGTGCCGGGCCAGGTCCTCCAGGGAGGGCCGCTGCTCGGTGCAGACGACGACCGCGGCGCCGTTGGCGAGCGCGGCCCAGACCTCGAACGTCGAGGCGTCGAAGGTCATGGGCGAGTGGAACAGGACGCGGTCGCGGCCGGTGAGGGTGACGTAGCCGGGTGCGGTGACCAGCTCGGCGATGGCTCCGTGCGGCACGAAGACGCCCTTGGGGCGGCCGGTGGAACCGGAGGTGAACATGATGAACGCCGGGCTGTCCGGGTCGCACTCGTCGATCGGCCGACCGGTCGTGAGCGGCTCCTCGGGCAGCGCGAGGACGGGTCCGGGGAGGGTGGCCGCGTCCAGCAGCTTCGCGTCGCCGACGGTGAGCTTGACCTGCGCGTCGGCGATCATCGCCTCGGTGCGCGGGCGGGGCTGGGCGGGATCGAGCGGCACGCACACGGCTCCCGCCAGCCACAGCCCGAGCTGTGCGACGACCGTACGGGACGACCGCGCCGTCAGGAGCGCCACCCGGTCGCCGCGAGCCACCTCGTGTGCGCGCAGGTGTGCCGCGAGGGCGTGGCCGGCCTGGAGGAGACGGCGGTACGTGAGGGTGGTGTCGCCGTCCACGACGGCGAGGGCGTCGGGGGTGAGTTCGGCGTACCGCGCGACGAGCGCCGGCAGGGCGGTCGCCGGGTCGGCGGACTGCGGGCTGGTGGTCTGCGGGGTGGCGGACTGCGGGCTGGTGGTCTGCGGGGTGGTGGGTGTCATGTCAGGCTCCTTCCGGGCACGGGGTCCGGCGCTGGTCGAGGAGGGCGGCGAAGGCGCGCAGGTCGGTGCTGCGCAGCAGCTCGGGGGCGCGCAGGCGTACTCCGGCCTCGCGTTCGACGGTTGCCAGCAGTCGTGCGGCGACGACGGAGGTGCCGCCGGCGTCGGTGAAGTTGTCGCCGAGGCCGATGCCGGGCCGGCCGAGGAGGTCGCGCACGGTCGCCAGTACGAGCCTCTCGGAGGCGGTGACGGTGGCGGTGGCGTCGGCGAGGTCGTCCGTGGTGGTGGTCCCGGGCGGCACGGGGGCCGAGGCCTGGGCCTGGGCTGCCAGGGCGGGCCGGTCCACCTTGCCGTTGGCGTCGAGCGGGAAGCCGTCGACGATCCGTACGGTGGTGGGGACGGCCTGCTCGGGGAGCCAGGACCGGACCGCGTCGAGGAGGTCGCCGGTCGCGGGGGGTTCGGCGCCGTCGGCGGGCCGTACGTGTGCGACGAGGCTGCCGTGGCCGGAGCTGTCGCGCAGCACGGTGACGACGGCGGTGCGCACCCGGGGGTCCTGCTCGAAGGCGGCTTCCACCTCGACCGGTTCGATCCGCACCCCGCTGATCTTCACCTGGTCGTCGAGGCGGCCGAGGAAGTCCAGGCTGCCGTCGGCGTTCATCCGTACCCGGTCGCCGGTGCGGTAGAGGCGGTCGGTCGCGGGCAGCTGCAGGTCCTGCGGGGGCGCGGTGAACCGGCGTGCGGTGAGTTCGGGGTCGAGGTACCCGAGCGCCAGGCAGTGGCCGCCGACGCGCAGTTCGCCCTCCTGCCCGCGGGCGACGGGGCGGCCTTCGCCGTCCGTGACGACGAGGGTGACGCCCGGCAGCGCGGTGCCGATGGGCGGCGGGGTCGGGTCGCCGGCCTCCGGGTCGGTGCCGCGCATGGTGTGGGTGGTGGTGACGACGGTGGCTTCCGCGGGACCGTAGGCGTTGTGGACGGTCGCCGTGACGTCGGCGCCGGGGCGGCGGCGCATGCGGTCGCCGCCGACGACGAGGTGACGCAGCTTCAGGTCCTGCGGCCAGGGCCGGTCCAGGAGCGGTTCGACGGTGGGAGTGGCCGCCACGGCGTGGGTGAGGGCGGCGTCACGCCACCAGTCGGTGAGCACGTGCGAGTCCCAGCGGGTGTCGTCCGGGGCCGGGACGAGGGCGGCGCCTGAGGTCAGGGCGGCCCACAGTTCCAGCAGGTGCGGGTCGAACGCGACACCGATGAGCAGGGACTGGCGGTCGCCCGGCGCGAGGCCGGTCTCGGCCCGGTACCAGTCGAGGGCGACGGAGAGCGAGGACTCGGCCACGGCGACCGCCTTGGGGCGGCCGGTGGACCCGGAGGTGAGAACGGCGTACAGGGCGCCTTCGGGCGCGCGCCGGGTGCCACGGCCGGAGTCGGTGAAGGCCGCCACCGCGGTGGCGGGGGCGTTGACACCGCCGGTGGGCAGCGGCAGCAGGGCGTGCTCCCCGCTGCGGTGTTCCGCGGGCAGGACGGCGGGGTCGCCGATGAGGCAGGCGACGTCGAGGTCCTCGGTGACGGCCTGGATGCGGCGTTCGCCGGGGCGGGGGCCGAGCGGCAGGTAGACGGCGCCGAGCCGGGCGAGCGCGACGGCGGTGACCACCAGGGCGGTGGACCGGTCGAGGCAGACGCCGACCAGGTCACCGGGCCGGACGCGGTCGGCCAGATCGGCGGCGACCAGCGCGGCCGCCGCGTCGAGGTCCTGGTACGTCCAGGTCTCCGTACGGTCGATCACTGCCGGGGCCTGCGGGGTACGCCGGGCCCAGTCCTCGAAGCGGGCGAGCACACGGGTCGGTTCGGCGGCGGGGCCGTGGGCGATGCTCGGCGTGGATCCGGTGTCGAGGGGCGTGGCGGGAAGGGCGGGCGCGGTCGGGGACTGCATCATCACGACTCCGTGGAAAGGGCGGTGGTGGCGAGGGCTTCGGCCTGGTCGGCGAGCACGGGGTTGCGGAAGAGCACCTTCAGCGGCGGGCGCGTGCCCAGCCGGGGCTCCAGCCAGGCGGCCAGCTCGGCGGCCAGCAGGGAATGGCCCCCGCTGTGGAAGAAGTGGGAGCGGGCGTCGAAACGGCTGTGGCCGAGGACCTCGCGCCAGCCTTCCGTGAGCAGAGCCGTCATCGGATCGTCGGACACGGCGGACACGGCGGACACGGCGGTGGTCGCAGGCTCGGGCTCCGGGCCGGTTCCGGGCTCGGGGGTCGCGGCGTCGTCGGGGTCGAGTGCCGCCGCCCGGCGGGACAGTGCCGTACGGTCGGGCTTGCCGCCGGCGAGGGTCGGCATGGTCTCCAGCCGTGCCCAGCGGGCGGGCACGAGGGGGCCGGGCAGGCGGCGGCTCAGCTCGGTGTGCAGCGCCTTCTCGTCGAAGGCCGCGCCGTCGGCCCCGTCTTCGAGGAAGCCGACGAGCCGGGGCCCGCCGGGGTTCTCCCGGTCCAGTACGACGGCGCAGGACCGGCCGCCCAGCACGGCGGACGCGGCCGCCTCGATCTCCTCCAGCTCGATGCGGTGACCGCGCAGTTTGATCTGGTTGTCGCGCCGCCCGAGGAAGTACAGCAGTCCGTCCAGACCGCGGTAGCCGAGGTCGCCGGTGAGGTAGACGCGCTGTCCGCCGAGTGCGCCGACGGTCACGAACCGGGCGGCCGTCGCCTCCTCGTTGCCCGCGTAGCCCTCGGCGAGACCGGGTCCGGCGACGGCGAGTTCACCGACCGCGCCGGACGGCAGCGGACGGTGGTGGGCGTCCAGGACGTGGATTCGCTCGCCCGGGAGCTCGGTGCCCAGGGGGATCTCGGATCCCTCGGCGAGGGCGTCGCGGGAGACCTCGTGGACGGTCGAGCTGATGGCGGCCTCCGTGACGCCGTACACGTTGAGCACGGTGGCTTCGGTGTCGGTGAGGACGCCGCGCAGGGCCTCCACGGGAAGGCGCTCGCCGCCGAGGGCCAGGAGCCTGGGCGCCCAGCTCCCGTCACGCAGTGCGGGACGCAGGTCCTCGCGGGTGGCGAGGAAGTAGCTGGTGGGCAGGTTGGCGACGGTGACCCGGGCGGATCCGAGGAGTTCGGCGAGCTCCGCGCCCGTGGGCACCTCGTACTCGGGCAGGACGAGGCACGCGCCGGCGTGCAGGGCCGGCAGCACCTCCTCCAGTGCCACGTCGAAGGACGGCTGGGCGAACATCAGGACCCGGTCCGAGGTGGTGAGGCCGAACCGGTCGGCGGCCGCGGTCAGATGGTGCACGAGCGCCGCGGGACCGACGGCGACCGGCTTCGGCAGCCCGGTGGAGCCGGAGGTGTGGATGACGTAGGCGGTGCCGGGAAGTGCGGTGGTTCCGCGCGCGGGAGGCAGGACCGGGGCGTCGATCCGGGCGGTCGGCAGTGCTTCCGGCAGGGCCGGGGTGCCGTCACCGGTGAGGACCAGCGCCGGGGCGAGCCGCTCCAGCAGCAGGGCGAGCCGGGCGGGCGGATCGGACGGGGACAGCGGGCAGTAGACGGCGCCGGTCCGCAGGCACGCGAGCAGGGCGACGACCGAGTCGGTCCCCCGGGGCAGGACCACGGCCACCGGCCGGCCGGGCGTCACACCGGCGGCACGCAGTCGCTCGGCGAGTGAGCCGACGCGGTCGTCGAGTTCGCCGTAGGTGAGACGGCGGGCGCCGCACAGCAGGGCCGGCTGCGACGGGTGGTGCGCGGCGACGGGATCCAGCGGATCGCGGTCGGCCGGGACGGGCACGGGCGCGGCGGCCGGCTCCACGGCGGTCGGTTCCAGGTCGGCCAGCGGGGTCTCGGGGCTGTCGAGATAGGCGCGCAGCAGGTCCAGGAAGCGGCCGGAGAGCATCCGGGCGACGTCTTCGCCGAAGAGGTCCATGTCGTAGTCCCAGACCAGCGTCATACCGGGCGAGCCGTGGCGCGGGGTGACGCCGCGCCGGTCGTCCGGGAGCAGGACCACGTCGAGGTCGAAGCGGGTGGTGCCGGTGTTGAAGCCCTCGAAGAGGGTGATGTCGAGGCCGGGCACGTCGATCTCGGGCAGCGGTGCGTCGTGGGCGCTGAACATGACGGAGAAGAGCGGGTTGTCGGCGCCGGAGGTGTGCATGCCGAGCGCCCGGGTCAGCTCCTGGACCGGTACGTCCTGGTGCGGCAGAGCCCGGATGAGGGTGTCGGTGACCTCGTCCATGGCGTCCTGGGCGGGGGCGGCGCCGTCCAGGACCAGGGGCAGCGGGATGGTGTTGACGAACATGCCAACGGCGTCCTCGTAGCCGAGGGGGCGGTTGCCGACGGCGGTGCCGATGACCATCCGGGAGCGGCCGCTGTGGCGGCGCAGGAGTTCGGCGAACAGGCCGAGGAGCGTGGAGAAGGGGGTGAGACCGCGGGTACGGGCGTGCGCGCGCAGGCGTTCGGTGAGATCGGCGCCGATCGTCTGGCGCAGCTGTCCGCCGTGGTGCTTGCGGCGGGCACCGGGGCGGGTCAGGCCCGGCAGCGGCAGGTCGTGCTGCTGGTCGCGCAGTTCGGCCCGCCAGAAGTCGAGCGATTCGGGGGCGTACGCGGCTTCGGCCCGCTCCCGGACGTGGTCCGCGTACGAGGAGGCGGGCGGGAGCTCCAGGGTCTCGCCGAGGACGTGGGCGCGGTAGACGCGGAAGACGTCGTCGAGCAGGATCGCGAAGGAGTGCCCGTCGTGGATCAGGTGGTGCTCGACGTGGACCAGCCGGTGGTGGCGCTCGGCCAGTCGCACGAGGGTCCAGCGGATGAGCGGTGCCTCGAAGGTGTCGAGCGGTGTCTCGGCCTCGGTGCGCAGGAGGCGGGCGAAGGCGGCCTCGGGGTCTTCCTCGGTGCCGAGGTCGACCGTGTGCAGCCTCGGCGCACACTGCGACGCGACCCGCTGGGCCGGTACGGACCCGGTGGAGGCGACGAGTTCGAGCCTCAGACCGGGATGGCGTGCCAGGGTGGCGGCGAGTCCGCGGCGCAGCGCCTCGGTGTCGAGCGTGCCCCACAGGTCCAGTGAGGCGGTGAAGTTGTAGGCGCGACTGCCGGGCTGCATCTGCTCGTGCAGCCAGACGATCTCCTGCGAGGAGGAGAGGGGAAGCATGGGCGATCCCTGAGGTTGTCGGGTCGGTCTCCGGTGCCGGCCACGGTCGTGTCCGGTGGTCGTGCGGGCGGCTACGCGGGTCGCGCGGTGCCGCTGACTTCGTGGGGGGATGCCGTGGGGGGGATGCCGTGGGGGGATGCCGTGGGGAAGCCCGGGGGCGCGGGGGCGGGGTCACTGCACGGTGTGCTCCGAGGGGCGCAGCGCGTGGGTGAGCGCGTCGAAGGCCCGGTGCGCGGTCTCGTCGTCGAGTACCGCCCGGTCCCAGACCATCCGCAGGCGGATCTCCGCGCCCTGGGTGACGGATACGGCGAAGGGTCCGCGTACCGGTCGGCCGTCGACGTGGACCTCCCGTCCCTCGACACCGGCGAGCACCAGGGGCGGGCGACGGCTGTCGTCGTCCACCGTGAGCAGTCCGTCGAGGCCTCCGGTCCAGCCCGAACCGGCGGCCCGCACCGCGGCCACGACCGCGTCGAACGGTACGTCGGCCCGGTCGAGGTCGTCCCACCACGCGTCGGCCGTCGCCTCCGTGCCGGGTCCCGGGCCGGGTCCCGTGCCGGGTCCGGTGTCGGCCGGGAAGACGAGGGTGTTGAGGAAGCATCCGACGACCGGCTCCGCTCCCGGGGGCCGGCCGCCCCACGGGTAGCCGAGCGGGACGGCGCGGCCGGGGCCGTACAGCTCGCGGACCGCGGAGCGGCAGGCGTCGAGCAGTCCGGGGAAGGACACCCCGCCGTCGTGCGCGGGCAGCCGGGCCTGAGCGGCGCCGCTGGGCCGTGCGCCCTCGGGCACGCGGGCCGGACGGGGCGCCGGAGCGTGGGCATGCAGCGCGTGCAGCCGGTCCGCCCAGTACGCGGCCGCTTCGGGCGTCTCCGCCCGTTCCTCGGCGGCGAGTTGACGCAGGACCGCGTCCTGGTAGGCGGCGAGTTCGGCTGCCGTCTCCCCCGGTGCCGCGTGGGATGGGGTGGTCTCCTCGCTGTAGGCGGCGCCGAGTTCGTCGACGATCCGCGCCAGCGACCGGCCGTCGCAGACGGCGTGGTCCAGGGCGACGGCGAGAACGTCCTGCGCCCGCTCCGCATCGTGTACGAGGAAGAGCCGCAAGGGGGGACCCTGCGCATCCCAGGAGTCCAGCGCGCGGCGGAGCGCCTCGGCGGGCGACTCCCCCGGCAGGAGGTCCGGCCGGGTCAGACCGACGTCCGGACCGGCGACGCGCAGGACAGGGGTGCCGCGGATGACGGCGGGCCGTGAGCGCAGGGCGGTGTGCCGTGCGGCGAGCCGGGATGCCGCGGCCCGCAGGCGTTCGGGGTCGATGCTCCCGTGCGGGAACGCGAAGAACATCGGCACCACGTCGGGGCGTCCCGACGGGTCCAGCGAACGCACCAGCAGGAAGCGGCGCTGTGCTCCGGTGACCGGCAGCAGGGTGTCGGACCGGCCGTCGGTGAGACGCCGGTAGCGGGCCAGGTACTGACTCGTGATGCTGGGCACGTGGTCCTCTTCGTCGTGGCCGCGGTCGCGCGGAACGGGTGGCGCGGCGGGCGGTGCCCGCGCCGGGGTCGTCCCCGGTCGCCGTACGGTGGTCGGTCGAGGGTCAGACGGTGGGTGCGGGGGCCGGCCGTTCGTCGCCGTCGGCGGAGGCCGTGTCCCGGGGTGTCCCGTGGTCGGCGCCCGTGCCACCGTCGTCCTGCGGCCCCGGCAGGTCCCGCATCCGGCGCAGGGGGGAGAGCACCAGCGGCAGCGGTACGGCAAGGATGCCGACGGCGCACCAGGCGAGTGCCGTGCGCGAACCGTAGGACTGGGCGAGGGCTCCGCCGAGGAGCGCGCCGAGCGGCAGGGTGCCCCACATGAGGAAGCGCAGGGTGGCGTTCATCCGGCCGAGCAGCCGCGGTGGGCACATGCCTTGGCGGAAGCTGACCTGGGCGACGTTGTAGACGACGGCGCCGAAGGAGACGACCGCCGATCCGGCGGCGAAGAGGACCGCCCCGGGGACACCGTGCCCGGACAGGGGCCACAGCAGCGCGAACGGGCCGGTCACGAGGACGGACAGGAGCATGACCCGGGCCTGCCCCAGCCCGGCGGCGAGGCGCCCGGCGCACAGGGCGCCCAGGAGACCGCCCACGGCCGACGCGGACAGCACCAGTCCGAGCCCGCCGGCCTCCAGTCCGACGACACGGACGAGGTGGACGGTCTGCGTCGCCATCAGGACGGCCGTGGAGAAGTTGGCGAGGCCGGTCGTGAGGGCGATGACACGGAGCAGCGGATGGCCGAAGACGAAGCGGACGCCCTCGCCGATCTCCTTGCGCAGGGAGCCTCCGGCGGCGGCGGGTTCGGGCGCTTCCTCGGTCCGCTCGACGCGCAGGAGGAAGAGGGCGGAGAGCACGTAGCCGATGGCGTCGACGATGACCGCGAACTGCGCTCCGACGAGCTGGACCAGTCCGCCGCCGAGACCGGGGCCGGTCACCTGGGCGGTGGAACGGACGGTCTCCAGGGCGCCGTTGCCGGCCACGAGTTGATCACGGGGCAGGATCTGCGGCAGGTAGCTCTGATGGGCGACGTCGAAGAACACGGTCGCCACGCCGGTCACGAGGGCGACGACGTAGAGCTGGGCCATGGTCAGGACGTCGGCGAGCGCGGCGACGGGGATGCTTGCCATGGCCACGGCGCGCACCAGGTCCGCGCGGATCATCAGGGGCCGCTTGCGCATGCGGTCGGTGAGGGCCCCGGCGGGCAGCCCGACGAGCAGGAAGGCCGCGGTCTCGGCAGCGGTCAGGAGGCCCACCTGGAAGGCGGGAGCGTCGAGTTCGAGGACGGCCACGAGGGGCAGCGCCACCAGTGTCACTTGTGCACCGAGCTGTCCGGTGGCAGCTCCCGCGAGTAACAGTCGGAAGTCGCGCAAGCGCATAGGGCCACCGGTGGCGGCTCGGGATGTGTCGGACATGTGAACGACATTCACGGATCCATCGCTCAACAGTCAAAGCAAACCTGTCACTTTCGGACTTGTTTTGCGCTGTTGTGGGCACGGATCGGGAAATCCTTCGCGCTACACGGGGTACAGCCGCGTGAATTCCTGCCGGTGTGCATGCAATGCGGGACAGGTGGGGCAAGGGAGGACAGGGAGCACAAGGAGGCGCCGAGCGGCTCCCCTTACCCTGAGTAATGGGTTCCATTCTGACCGAAAAGACTCACCCCATGATCACGCTCCCGCGGAAGCACCTGTTCCGTCAGCTATGAACGCCCCGACGCCTGCTCGTCAGCCCCGCGCGTCGCCACCCGCCCGGTCGGCGCCGGCCGTGGTCCGGCGCGCGCAGTGCCGGACGACCGAGCCCAGGTCTCCCTCCGAGCGCAGCAGGCTCCGCTGGACGCGCGCTCCGTTGCCGTGCTCCAGGAGGCGGGCGATGCCGGCCCGTACGAGTTCCTCGTCGCCGGAGTCGGCCAGTGCGTCGCCGACGTGCCGGTACAGCGCGTCGACGGCCGACTCGGGCGCGGTCTCGCGCAGCGTCTCGGGGTGCAACAGCGGACCGTCGAGTCCCGAGCGGCCCGCCTGCCACGACGCGAGCCGGAGCAGCCCGGTGCTGACCCTGGCCGGGGGTTCGCCGGCTCGCCACTCCCGGGCCGCGGTCTCCACCAGGGCGCGTACGAGGGCGGCCAGCAGGACGGGGGTCGACGCGTCGAGGCACACGTCCGCCACCCTGACCTCCACTGTCGGATAGGAGGCGGACAGCCGCGCGTCGAACCAGATCATCCCCTTGTCGCGCAGCACGCCCGACTCGACCATGGCCCGCACCTCCGCGTGGTAGCGGTCCGCGGAGCCGAAGACGTCCACCGGCCCGGCCGCGGGCAGCCGGTTCCAGACCCGGCTGCGATAGCTGCCGTACCCGGTGTCCTCGCCCTGCCAGAACGGGGAATTCGCGCTCATCGCGGTCAGTACCGGCAGCCAGAGCCGGATGCGGTCCAGTACGGCCACGCCCTCCTCGTCCGACTCCACCGACACATGGACGTGGCAGCCGCAGGTCAGCTGCTCCTGCGCGGTCAGGCCGAACTGCCGCGACACCCACTCGTAGCGGTGTCCGGGGGACATCGAAGGGCGGACGGCCAGCGGTGACGTGCCGATCGCCGCCACGACCGCGCCGGCCGCCGCGGCGTGCCGGGCGGCCTCGGCGCGCCACCGGAAGATCTCCTCCTGCAGCTCGCCCATCTCCGTCACCGGTCTCGTGCCGAACTCGACCTGCTCCTCCTGGAGCTCCGCCTCGAAGGTGTGGCCGGCGTCCTTTCCGTCCGCCTCACCGGCGGTCGCGGCACGGTCGGCTGCGGCGAGCACCGCCCCCGACACGGCCAGCGGCTCCCCGCTGTCCGCGTCCGCCAGGAGCAGCTCTTCCTCCACACCGACGCTTCGCATGCAATCGCCCCTCTCTTCGTCGTCCTGTCCACCGATCGGTTGTCACCGTCTGCCCGGGCCCGCCGTGGATATGCGGAAGGAGACCCGCCGGGCCGGGGGTCTACAGAACCGCAGGTGGTGGGGGTGTGGGCTCCTCAGCGGGGGCCGGGGATCCGGCCGCAGAGCAGGTTGCCCGGGTCCGCGGGGTCGTCGCTGATCCAGAACTGGCGCCAGAGGAGGGCGAACCGCTCGCGGCTGAGGTGGCCGGCGCCGTCCGGGTCGAGCAGTTCGAAGACGCCGTCCAGGTCGGCCGGTCGGCCGTTCCAGGTCTCCACGAGTCGCCGGTGGTCCTCCGGCGAGATGACGCCGTCGGCGTTGCTGTCCACCGCGTCGAAGACGGTGTCGGCGGTGGCGGTGACGTCCGCGACCACGGTCGGCAGGCGGTCGACGAGGGTGAGGAGTTCGCCCATGTCGACCGCCCCGTCGCCGTTCGCGTCACCGGCCTCCAGCAGCGCCGCCCACCAGCCCATCAGCAGCGTCTCCACCCGCGCCCGCAGCTCCGTACCGGGCTCCACTCCCGGCAGCCGGCCCCAGCGGCCGACCAGCGCCGTGAAGTCCTCCTCGCACAGGTAGCCGTCGCCGTCCGCGTCGAACGCGGCGAACATCCCCCTGAGCTTGCGCTCCTGAAACGCGTTGGCCACGAGCGGCCTCCCTCGACGCCGAACCGAACCGTGAACTGCCGCCCACCGTCTACCGGGGGCGGCAGCGCGTAACTATAGGTCCGTGGCCGCACCGGCCCCCACGGGCACGTGTGCACGAAGTGTCACCCCGGGGCGGGGCGGTCAGTCGCTGAGCCGGGCGGGCCCGGTCCCGGACGGGACCGGCCGCTGTTGCTCGAACGGGGAGGGCACCGGGAAGTAGGCCTCCAGGAAGGCCGTGACGACGTTGTGCTGCTGCGTCGCCGACAGACCGCCCCCGGCTCCGCCCTCGCCGGGTCCGTCCGGGTCCTCGTCGTCCGCGAGGCAGAAGGCGTCGTGGCCGCGCTCGGCCGCCAGATCCGGCAGCCGCTCGATCTCGGAGCGGCGCGCGGTGCTGACGTAGGTGTGCGTGAGGTCGCCTTCGACGGCACGCCCCTCGGCGAGCGCCAGGTGGGAGGCGAGGGTGACCGGGGCGAGATCGTCGGCGCTGCGGAAGACGGAGCGGGCGGTGACGGCGAGCCTTCCGGGCAGCAATTCCTCGACGCGGGCGAAGGCGGACCGGGTCAGGGGGTACGGCGTGTGCGCCAGGATGTGGGGATAGGTGCGGCCGATCGCCTCCTCGACGGCCTGCCGGGTGACCTTCTGGGACGAGGTGAACACGTCGTCCCCGGCCCGGCTGCCCGGGTCCACCGCCCGCCAGTCGTGGAAGACCTTGGCCAGTCCGGAGGGCAGGAAGTAGTTCTGCGGACGCTGGGGCCTGCCGAGGAAGATGTCGTCGTTGAAGTAGAGGAAGTGCTCGGCCAGGCCGGGGATGTGGTGCAGCCGGCTCTCGATGGCGTGGGAGTTGAACACCGCGGGAGCCGCGGGTTCCATGGACAGCTCGCGATGGTCGACGACCGTGATGCGGGGATGGTCGGCAGCGAGCCAGGCGGGGGCCTGGTCGTCGGTGACGAGGAAGATGCGCCGGACCCAGGGCGCGTAGGCGGCGATGGAGCGCAGGCAGTAGCGGAGCTCGCCGCGGTCGCGGTAGCGGTTCTCGGCGAGGTCGATCCCGCCGCTCTCGTCGATCTCGGAGGGGTGACCTGAACCGGCCTCCGCCTCGGCGGCCCGGTCCCGGCGGTGGCGCCAGGCGGGGTCGGCGGCGTCCACCCAGGTGATCACCGCGTCGATCGGGAAGTCGATGTCGTCGGGGAACCGGCTCGAAAAGCAGTCGACGACGGGGTACTCCCGGTCGTCGATGCGGCGGGTGGTGGAGGCGGCCAGGGAGGGGACCCACCAGCCGTACGGGGTCTCGCGCAGCACGGCGAGGGCGCCTTCGCCGGAG
Organism: Streptomyces sp. NPDC001502; assembly: GCF_042894785.1. Classification (NCBI taxonomy): domain Bacteria; kingdom Bacillati; phylum Actinomycetota; class Actinomycetes; order Kitasatosporales; family Streptomycetaceae; genus Streptomyces; species Streptomyces sp. NPDC001502. Next base: position 410,015 of record NZ_JBIAVW010000003.1, on the reverse strand, counting down.
TCGGGGACCTCCCAGAACTCCAGGTCGCAGCCGGTCTCGGGGCCGTACTTCAGGGTCCGGCCGGAGGTGATGACCGGCCGGTGGACGCGTACGGCCCGCACGCGGGCGGTGTGCGCCGGCTCCTTCCCATCCCTGCCGTCCTTGCCGGTCTCGACGGACTCGACCGCCGCCGGGAGGTCCTCGGCGAGTACGTGCCCGGCGGCGCCGTCGGCGGTGACCAGGCGCGCGTAGACGGGGAGCCCCGTGAAGGCGGCGGCGCATGCCTTCAGAGCCGCGGCCCGGTCGCCGGGCGCGATGGCCACCCGGTGGATGAGCCCCCCGTCCGGGACCAGTCCGTAGGGGACGGCCGCAGCCTCCAGGGCCTCGGCGACCGACCGAAGACTGGCGGCACGGGCGTCGGCGGGGAGGAGGTCGTCGCGTACGGTCACCAGTCGGCCGCAGTGCTGGATCAGCCCCGGCACGGTCGCCAGCAGCTCCTCCTCACGGGAGGTGAGCCCGCTGGACGGAGGGGTCCTGCCGCCGATGCGCTCCCGCGCTGCGGGACCGGGCTGCGGCGGGACGCCACCGGGTCGACGCAGCGTCCGGGCGAGTCTGCGCAGCCCGGCGGGCATGGGAAGGCGGTGGACACCCTGCATGTACGACCTCGGTGTGGGGTGCCGGTGCGCTGCAGCCGGTCGACCGAGCGTCCCGGGCAGGAGCGGCGCGCTCAGCGGCAACGATGGATACCTTGTTCACGCTCACTTTTGCTGTTGTTCGCTTTTCACGCAAGAGTCGTGAGTGCCGCCGTCCCGACTCACAGCCAATTCTCAGGTGCGCCGACGGTCCGCCCGGCCACTCCCCCGCACCTCTGGTGCCGCGGCCCGCCCGGAGGGGATCATGGGCGGTGCGCGTTGGCCGTCATCGCCGCAGCGAGTGCAGGAGGTACGTGTGTCCGTAGCGTCGAGTCGTGCGTCCGGAAGTTCCGAAGTCCCGCTGCTCCGCGAGACGATCGGGGACAACCTCGACCGGACCGTACGGCGCTTCCCCGGCCGGGACGCCCTCGTGGACGTGGCCGCCGGCCGCCGGTGGACGTACGCGGAGCTGGCCGCCGACGTGGACGCCCTCGCCCTGGGGCTGCTGGACCTCGGGATCGTCCGGGGCGACCGCGTCGGCATCTGGGCGCCCAACCGCGCCGAGTGGACGCTGGTGCAGTACGCCACGGCGAAGATCGGGGCGATCCTGGTCACCGTGAACCCGGCGTACCGCTCCCACGAGCTGGAGTACGCGCTCGGGCAGGCCGGCATCCGGCTGCTGGTCGCGGCGGAGCGCTTCAAGACCTCCGACTACGCGGCGATGATCGAGGAGGTCCGGCCGCGCTGCCCGGGGCTGGAGTTCACCGTCCTGTTCGACGGGCCGCGGTGGGACGAGCTGCTGGACCGCGGGCGCGGGGCCGATCCGGCCGTACTGGCGCGGGCGCAGGCCGCGCTGAGCCCTGACGACCCGATCAACATCCAGTACACCTCGGGCACCACGGGCTTCCCCAAGGGGGCGACCCTCTCGCACCACAACATCCTCAACAACGGTTTCTTCGTGGGCGAGCTGTGCGGATACGACGAGCGCGACCGGGTGTGCATCCCGGTCCCCTTCTACCACTGTTTCGGGATGGTGATGGGCAATCTCGCCTGCACCAGCCACGGTGCGGCGATGGTGATCCCCGCGCCCGCCTTCGACCCGGCGGCGACGCTGGCGGCGGTGGAGGCGGAGGCCTGCACCTCCCTGTACGGGGTCCCCACCATGTTCATCGCCGAGCTGGCCGACCCCGGGTTCGACGGGTACGACCTGTCGAGCCTGCGCACCGGGATCATGGCGGGTTCGCCCTGCCCGGTGGAGGTCATGACCGAGGTCATCGAGCGGATGGGGATGACGGAGGTCTCCATCTGCTACGGCATGACGGAGACCTCTCCCGTGTCCACGCAGACCCGTGTGGACGACTCGGTCGAGCGCCGGGTCTCCACGGTGGGCCGGGTCGGCCCGCACCTGGAGGTCAAGGTGGTCGATCCGCAGTCCGGCCGGACCGTCCCGCGCGGCACCCCGGGAGAACTGTGCACCCGGGGCTACTCGGTGATGCTCGGCTACTGGGGCGAGCCCGAGAAGACCGCCGAGGCCGTCGATCCGGAGGGCTGGATGCACACCGGCGACCTGGCGGTCATGGACGGCGACGGCTACCTGAGCATCACCGGCCGGATCAAGGACATGGTGATCCGCGGCGGCGAGAACCTCTACCCCCGCGAGATCGAGGAGTTCCTCCACGCCCACCCGGACGTGATGGACGTGCAGGTCATCGGGGTGCCCGACCAGAAGTACGGGGAGGAGCTGATGGCGTGGGTGCGGATGCGTGAGGGGGCCGAGCCGCTGACGGCGCAGGCTGTGCGCGCGTACTGCGCGGGGCGGCTCGCCCACTTCAAGATCCCCCGCTACGTCCACGTCGTGAAGGAGTTCCCGATGACCGTCACCGGGAAGATCCGCAAGATCGAGATGCGTGCGATGGCGACCCGCCTGCTGGAGGAGGAGGCCGCGGCCGGCAGCGCCTGACCCCGCCGGGGCGGTGGCCGAGGCCCGCCGGGGGGGCGACGCCGACAGCTCCCCGGCAGCCTTCTTCCCCGCCCCTCTCTCCTCCCTCCGTCCTCCTTCCGTCGTCCCTCCCCGTCCCTCCCTCGTCGCCGAAGGCCCGGTCGGTTCGGCCACCGACGGCGATGGCGACGGCCCCGGCCGTCTGGGCGCCGACCGCGTTCCGGTACGGCTCTGCGCCCACGATCCGGACGACGCCGTCCGGGATGGCCGCGCATCCCGCGGCCCGGCCGTGACGCCCCCCGTCGGCCCTCAGCCCTTCCGCTTCGCCGCCGGCTTCCCGAGCGTTCGGTAGCCGGGGTGCACACCCGGCGTCAGTTCCTGCTGCGCCGCGACACGTTCGAGGAGTTCCAGCAGCCGCGCCCGCCCGTCGGGGTCGAGGGCGGCCAACAGGTCGTCCTCGTGGGCGGCCGCCGCCCGGGAGACCGCGCCGAGGGCCTGCCGCCCCCCGGGGGTGAGGTGCAGTTCGTAATTGCGGCGGTCCTCGGCGCTGCGCCGCCGCTCGACGAGCCGCTTCTCCTCCAGGACGTCGATCAGGGCGACGACGCGACTGGGCACGACTCCCAGGTCCTCGGCGAGAGCGCGCTGGCTGCGGCCGGGCTGTCCGGCGACCATCCGCAGCAGGCCGACGTCGGCGGGGGTGAGCCCCAGGGTGGCGACGCGTTCCGCGAACCGCCCCGCGGCGTGGGCACCGATCTGGGCGAGGAGGAAGGCCGCTCCGCGCGGAGCCGGGGCCGCGGCCTGGACCGGGGCCGCGGAGGGATCTGGTTGCCGGGCGGTGTTCACGCGGCTATCGTACGCGACACGAAATGATTCATCGAAGTGAATCGTTCTCCTCAAGAACGGATTGTGCCGTGGAAACGATCGAGAGCCGTGTCCCGCACGACACCCGCACCACCACCCCGCAGTCCGGGCCGCCACCCGGTGTCCTCGCCGTGGTCTTCACCGCCCTGTTCCTCGGCGGCCTCGTCCTCAGCACCGTGCTGGCCGGCGGCGATCCGTTCCCGTCGCCGTTCGGCGACTCGGACGCGATCACCGCGTACTTCCGCGACCACGGGGACGCGGTCCGGGTGTCGGGGGCCCTGCAGTTCGCCGCTGCCGTCCCCCTGGCCATCTACGCCGCGACCGTCTCCGCCCGCCTGAACCGGCTCGGGGTCCGGGCGCCCGGCGCCACCATCGCCCTCGCGGGCGGGGTGCTCGCCGCGGCGTTCCTGGCCTGCTCCGGCCTGGTCACCTGGGTCCTGTCCCACGCCGAGGTGACGCAACGGCCCGAGCTCGTACGGGCCCTGCAGTACCTGGCGTTCGGCCTGGGCGGCCCCGGACACGTGGTCCTGCTGGGCCTGCTCGTCGCCGGGATCGCCGTACCCGGACTGCTGGCCGGTCTCCTGCCTCGGGCACTGGCCGTCGCGGGGCTCGTCGTGGCCGCCGTCGCCGAGCTGGCCACCCTCGTCCTGCTGACCGAGAACGCCGCCCTGCTCCTGCCGGTCGCCCGCTTCACCGGGCTGGCCTGGCTGATCGCGGCGGGCTTCCTGCTGCCGCGCAACCGTGCCCGTATCCGCGTACGTGCCTCCGAGGAGGGCTGAGATGACCACCACCGACCGGAACACCGCCCAGGCGCAGCGCCTGCTGAGGTTCCACCAGCCGGAGAAGCTCCTGCGCCACCTGGGCCCGCTCGACGAGCCGGTGCTGGCCGCCCTGTTCGGGACCGATGCCGGGGACTACCGGGGCCGGCTGGAGCAGTTCGAGGAGCGCAACCGGGAAGCGGCGGCCGCGCTGTCGGCCGAACCGGGGGCGACCGCTCGGATCGCCGCACTGCCGTTCCGGCCGGGGCAGCACGTCGTGGCCCTGGGCGAGAGCACCACCGCCGACCGGCTCTCCTGGTTCGAGATCCTGCGGCACCTGCTCCCCGAGGGCGTACGGTGCACCAACCTGGCCGTATCGGGGAGCACCACCTCCCAGGCTCTGGCGCAGCAGCTGCCGGCGCTGGGATTCGGGCGGCCCGACTGGGTGTTGTGCATGCTCGGGGCGAACGACGTACAGCGCATCGACAGCACCCCGCTCGTCGGTTTCGCCGAGATCTGCCGCAACCTGGGCGCCCTGCACGACCTGGCGGTGGCCCGGACGGGGGCCCGGTGGGTCTGGCTCACCCCGACGCGCACGGACCCCGGCCGCGTGGAACGGTACGAGCACTTCCGGCGGGCCGGGCTGAGCTGGTCCGACGCGGACCTGGACGCCGTGGCCGACTTCCTGCTGGGCCGGCCGGAGCCGGTGGTCGACACACGCCCCGCGGCGCGCGGCCACCATGAGGCCGACGGCCTCCACCTCACCCCGTCCGGCCAACGCGCGGTCACCGCAGCCCTGCTGGAGACCCTCGGCCTCTGAGGGTCCCGCGCCGCACGCGCGGGAGCGCGGGCCCCTCCCGTCCCGGCCGTGGCGGGGCCTGCGCGCGCGTGGCGTGCGCAGGCGGCGACATCGCCTCCAGCAACATGGTGTTCACCACATCGCGCACCCGGGGTAACAACCGCTTTCTAGCGTGACCGACGTGGGACCCCAGGCACGAACAGCGCGGCCGGAGAACACTCATGACGGTCCATCGCTCCCCGTCCTGCCGGCGGCGCCGCACCTTCACCTGCACCCAGCCCCACCGGGAGGCGTGGCATGAGCACCACCGAGTCGCGACAGACCACGGCACACGCGACGAAGACCGCTGCCGACCAGGCGGTCAAGGAGACGCTGGAGGACTACACCCTCCGGTTCGCACCGCGTAGTTACCGGCGCTGGACCCCCATGGTCGTGGCCACCACGGCCCTCGGCGGCATCGCCTACATGGCCGACTTCTCCATCGGCGCCGGCATCGGCCTGGCCCACGGCACCAGCAACGCACTCGTGGCCATCGCCGTCGCCGCCGCCGTCATCTTCCTCACCGGCTTCCCGCTGGCCTACTACGGCGCGCGCTACAACATCGACCTCGACCTGATCACGCGCGGCTCCGGCTTCGGCTACTACGGTTCGGTCCTCACCAGCATCATCTTCGCCAGCTTCACCTTCATCTTCTTCGCCCTCGAAGGCTCGATCATGGCCCAGGGCCTCGAACTCGGCCTCGGACTGCCGCTGTGGCTGGGCTACGCCGTCTCCACGCTCATGGTGATCCCGCTGGTCGTCTACGGCATGAAGGCGCTCAGCAAGCTCCAGGTGTGGACCACCCCGATCTGGCTGCTGCTCATGGTCGGTCCGCTGGTCTATCTGATCGCCGACGACCCCGGCACGGTGGACCGCTTCCTGGCCTACCCCGGCACGGACGGCGACGGCGCCGTCAACACCGCCTCCGTCATGCTCGGTGCGGGGGTGTGCCTGTCCTTGATCGCGCAGATCGGCGAGCAGATCGACTACCTGCGCTTCATGCCGCCCAAGACCGAGGCGAACCAGCGCACCTGGTGGACCGCCGTGGTGATGGCCGGCCCCGGGTGGGTGGTACTCGGCGCGCTCAAGCAGGCCATCGGTGTCTTCCTCGCCGTCTACATCCTCGCCGAGGTCGGACCGGCGGCCGCGCCCGAGCCCATCCAGCAGTTCCGCAGCGCCTTCGACGCGATGCTGCCGGCCTGGTCGGTCGTCCCGCTGGCCGTGATCCTGGTGGTCATCAGCCAGATCAAGATCAACGTGACGAACGCGTACTCCGGCTCGCTGGCCTGGACGAACTCCTTCACCCGCGTCACCCGGCACTACCCCGGCCGCATGGTCTTCGTCCTGGTCAACCTGGCCTTCGCCCTCGTTCTGATGGAAGCCGACATGTTCAGCTTCCTGGGCAGCATCCTGGGTTTCTACTCGAACTGCGCGATCGCCTGGGTGGTCACCGTGGCCACCGACATCGGCATCAACAAGTACGTGCTGAAGCTGTCCCCGCTCCAGCCGGAATTCCGCCGGGGGATGCTCCACGCGGTCAATCCGGTCGGCGTCGTGGCGTTCCTCGCCGCCTCCGGCCTGTCGATCGCCATGTACTTCCACCTCCTCGGCGACACCCTGCAGCCGTACTCGCCCGTGGCCGCGGCCGTCATCGCCTTCGTCGTCACACCGCTGATGGCCGTGGTCACCAAGGGCCGCTACTACTTGCGGCGCACCGACGACGGCATCGGCGAGCCCCTGCTGGACTCCGACGGGAACCCGAGCGCGGCCACCCTCGGCTGCCACGTCTGTCACCAGTCCTACGAGCGCCCCGACCTCACCGCATGTGTCACCCACGGCTCGGTCGTCTGCTCGCTGTGCCTGAGCACCGACAAGGCAGGCGACCACGTCCTGCCGGCCACCGCATAGGCCGGCTCTGTCCGGCCGGCGGTCACTGCGGGCCCTGCCGGGGTGCGCCGGCCGTCGGCGGGGTGCTCGTCGCGCGTCGGGGTATCCGCAGGTGCAGGCGGTAGCCGCCGTCGGGGGTGGGTCCGCCGGCGAGGGTGCCGCCGAGCTGTTCGGCCCGTTCGCGCAGGCCGATCAGGCCGTGCCGCGCGCTGGGCAGCGCCAGAGCGGGATGCCGGGCCGTGGTGTTGGTGACGGTCACGTCGAGGGCGGGTCCGGGCCGGCGGAAGTCGACCACGACGGTCGACCCGGGTGCGTGTTTGCGTACGTTGGTCAGGGCCTCCTGGACGGTCCGGTAGGCGGCGCGCTCCACGGCGGGGCTCGCATCACGGGGGACCTCGCCCGTCAGCGTCACGTCCAGGCCGCAGTCCGCGATCAGGCCGTCGAGCTGGGCCAGGACGGACTGCGGCGGCTGCGGCTGCGGGGCGGGTCCCGCGTCACTGCTGCCCGGGGCTCGCAGCACGGCGACCATGTGGCGCAGTTCGTCCAGTGTGGCCGCGCTCAGGGTGCGGATGGTGCGGGCGGCCTCCTTGGTGTCCGTGCTGTCCGCGGACACCTGCAGGGCGCCGGCGCGGACCGCGATGAGGCTGACCTGGTGGGAGACCACATCGTGCATCTCCCGGGCGAGATGGGCGCGCTCGCGGGCCAGGACCTGCTGGGCGTGGAGCTCGCGCTGGTGTTCCTGCGCCGCGCGCAGCTCCTCCATGTGCCGGGCGAGTTCGTGGCGGGTGAGGACGAGCCGGCCGAGGAGCACCGCCACTCCCGCGGCGGTGAGCGAGTAGCCGACGGCGACGGCGAACTCGGCGGGGTGGTCGGCCTCGTACGGGCCGAGGTCCGGAAGGTTGGCGAAGATCCCGTACGCCAGCACGAATCCTGCCAGGGCGCGGCGGGTGCGGTGCTGTTCGGCCAGGGAGAAGAGGGCGGCGAGGGCGGCGACGACGTTGTGGCCGAGTTGCACGGCGAGCAGGGTGAACACGAACACCGTCACCGGCCAGCGGCGTCGTGCCAGCAGAGCCACGGCGGCGGCGGCTCCGGGGGCGGCCGCCGCCCATGTGCCGGTTCCGGAGAACACCCACGCGTCGGCCATGGCGGCGGCCGCCAGCCCCGCGTCCACCACGCGGGGGTCCAGGGTGCGGCCGGTACGGGCCATGTGCCCGGCTCCGTCCGGGGCCGTCCGGCCGGTCATGCGTGTGCCCCGTCGAGCAGGCCGGCGCGCTGCGCCCACAAGGCGGCCTGGACGCGGTTGCTGACGTCGAGTTTGGCCAGTACGGCGCTCACGTAGTCCTTGACGGTGCCGATGCTCAGGTGGAGACGGCGCCCGATGTCGGCGTTCGACAGTCCCTGCGACAGCAGCACGAGGATGTCCCGTTCGCGTGCGCTGAGCCGGGAGACCGCGTGGGTGGTGGCGCGCTGCTCGCCGTGGTGGTGGAGGTAGCCGCTGATCACGGTGGCGGTGACCTGGGGGGCGAGGGCCACCGCGCCCGCCGCCAGTGACCTGACCAGGTGGGCGAGTTCGTCCGGGTCGGTGTCCTTGACCAGGAAGCCGGAGGCACCCGAGCGCAGTGCGGCGACGATGTACTGGTCGGAGTCGAAGGTGGTGAGCATGGCGACCACCGGCGGATCGGGCAGCTGCATCAGCCGCGCGAGGATGGTCAGCCCGTCGACGTCGGGCATGCGTATGTCGAGCAGCACCAGGTCGGGGGTGTGCGTGGCGACCGCTGCCAGGGCCTGCCCGCCGCCGGTGGCCGCCACCACCTCGATGTCCGCCGCGGCGTTGAGGATCAGCGTGAGCCCGGACCGGACGAGAGCCTCGTCGTCGACCACCATCACTCGGATCACCGCACCGGTCTCCCACCTGTAGTTGCCTGCCGGCCTCAGCCCTTTCCGCAGGTCAGCACCGGGGAAAGCAGGTGTCACCCTAGCGGCACCCGCGGGCCCACCCGTACGGCGGGACGACCGGGCCGGGCGGCCGGTACGCAACCCGCGCGGTGGCGGGCCGAACCAGCCGGTCGGCGGGTGTCGTTCGCCCCCGGGCCCGGCCGAAGATCGTGACGTCGCGGGCCACGCCGGCAGCCCGTGGACCGAGCACCGTCCGAGCCCGTCCGTCCAGGCGCATCCGCATCCGGAGACCCCGGAATGCCCGTGCGCGGGACGGCCGGCAGCAACAAGGAAGTACGGGAAACACCTTGCGCACCACGCACAGAAGTCTCGCCCTGGTCATGGCCACGGCTGCCTTCCTGGTATCGGCACCTGCCGCTCACGCAGTCGATGTGATCCAGGAGAACAACATCAAGAACTGCTACCTGGGCAAGAAGAAGGACGCCGCGGCCTGCGAGCGGCTGCTGTCCGTCCGCCCGATGAACCAGCGGGCCAAGGACTGTCTGCTCAAGGCCGGCATCGGTGGGGCCGCCGCCCTGATCGTGGGACGCGTCAACAAGGACGCCGCGAAGAAGATCGCCACCAGTGTGGTGGCGGGCGGGGTCACCGGCTGCCTGAGCGGGCTCGTATGAGCACCGCGCTCCGGTGGGTGGCCAAGGCCGCCGTCACCGCCTTGGGCGTGCTGTTCCTGGTCCTCGTACGCGTGCTGGCGGGCCCGCCCTATGGGGCCGAACTCCTCCTGACCGCGGCCGTGGCGGCCGCCGGCGCCTGGGCGTGGTCACGGATCGACGCCGCGGAGCCCCGGCCGGCAAAGACACAGGCGGCCGCCCGTCACTGAACGGGCCCCGGTCCGGGGCGTGTCTGCGTCGCTCGCAGGCACGCTCCGGGCCGGGGGCCACCGTTGGGTCTGGCATCGGCTCAACGGAAGAGGTGGACGTGTTCCTCGGCCCAGTCGTCGAAGGTGCGGGGAGGGCGACCCGTCAGATCGGCGAGTGCGGGGCGCTGGTCGAGCGTCCACTGGGTGAGTTCGTCGAGGTGGAGGGCGTACTCGCGGAGTGCGAAGAGGGTGACCTCGATGCCGTCGTCGGGCCAGCCCTGCGCGCGCCAGGCGTCGCGGCCGGCTTCCGGGGTGAGGTCGACGGCGGTGATCGGGCGGCCGGTGGCCCGGGCGATGCTTTCGAGGCGGTCGCGGGTGGCGAGCGGCGGCCCGACCGCTTCCAGGACCGTGTGCACGTGGTCGGCGGTGCGGAGTGCCGTCGCGGCCACGGCGGCCAGGTCCTCCTCGTGCACGAAGGGGTAGTGGCCGTCGTCGAGGAACGCCTCGCGGACGGTCCCTTCGCGCCGCACGGCCTCGGGCCAGTCCGATCCCGTGGCCGGATAGGTGCCCTCCAGGACCGCGCCCATCACCGCAGAGGGCCTGATGTGCGTCCATGCCATCCCGGCCGCCTCGACGGCCCGTTCGACGGCCCGTTCGACGGCCCGTTCGACGGCCGGCCAGAACCAGGTCTCCGGCGGGTACGCCGCCTCGTGCCCGGGCCCGTGCGAGGAGAGCGTGACGACGCGCCGTGTACCGGCCGCGCGAGCGCGGCCCAGGACTTCCCGGACCGTGGCGGGTACCGCACCGGCGAGGAAGAGAGTGTCGGTGCCGGCGAAGACCCCGGCTTGCTCGGCGGGTCGGGTGACGGAGCCTTCGACCACCTCCGTGCCCAGGGGCCAGTCCGCAGCCTGCTCGGGTTCGGCGAGGACGCGGACGCGGTCACCGGCCGCGAGCAGGCGCCGCGCGAGGCGTCGGCCGACGACTCTAGCGGAGATCTTGCGCCGCCTTCCCCGGTCCGGGGGAAGGCGGTTGCGGATCCGGGGAACCGACCCTGGCGGCGATGGGCGATGCGGCACAGGCCCTCCCCGCGGTGGGGGCAGGAAACCGGACACGGCGCTGTTCGCCACCCGCTCGGGGTCAGCCGCTCCAGGCCCTGCGCACTCTGCCGTCCTCGACCTCGAAGTTCAGCCTGCCTTCGAGGTGTTCCATGGTCAGCATCGTGCCGGGCGGGACCGTGCGCACCGTCGTCCAGCCGCGCGCCCGTGCCCGGTGTTCCGCCTCGTCGGCGAGGAGCCCGGTGTAGTGCGCCGGATCGTCGGCGGCGGGTGAGGCGGCGGAAGAGGAAGCGGTCATGGCTCCCACCTGCCCCACCGAGGTGCTGCGCATGCCCCCACCCGTCCAGGAGGTGTCTTTCGGATCTTGCCTGACCCGCTCCCGCCTCTACTCCCCGTCCAGCAGGAGCCGCTTCTGCGGCTTGCCCATCGCGTTGCGCGGGACTGCGGCGATGAAACGAACCTCACGCGGCCGCTTGTGCGCCGACAGATACGTGGCGACGAAATCGGTCAGCTCGGCGCCCGTGACCCCCTCGGCGACGACGAAAGCGACGATCCGCTCCCCCAGGTCGGCATCCGGCACACCGATCACCGCCGCCTCCCTCACGCGCGGATGGTCCAGCAGTGCGTTCTCGATCTCACCCGCCCCGATCCGGTAGCCACCCGACTTGATCATGTCCGTGGACGCACGGCCCACGATGCGGTGCACACCGTCCCCGTCGACGGCCGCGATGTCACCCGTGCGGAACCATCCGTCCTCCGTGAAGGCGGCGGCCGTCGCCTCCGGTCGGCCCAGATAGCCCGAGAACAAGGTCGGCCCCACCAACTGGAGTTCACCGATCTCGGCGCCCGGCTCGGCGGCGATGCGCGTACGGATTCCCGTGAGCGGGGTGCCGACCGCGCCGGGGCGGACCTCACCGCCCGCCCGCCCGCTCACGGTGATCAGGGTCTCCGTCATCCCGTACCGCTCCACCGGCCGGTGCCCGGTCAGCCGTTCCAGATCGCGGAAGACCGGGGTGGGCAGGGCCGCGCTCCCCGACACCAGCAACCGGGCCCTCGACAACGCGGCCGCCGCCTGCGGGGCGGCCGCGATACGCGACCACACCGTCGGCACCCCGAAGTACAGGCTCCCCCCGGCCTCGGCAGCCTCCGCATACGCCTGCGGCGTCGGCCGGCCCGTATGGACCAGGCGGCTCCCCGTCCGCAACGCTCCGAGGACACCCAGGACCAGCCCATGGACGTGGAACAGGGGCAGCCCGTGGACGAGCGTGTCCTGTGCGCTCCACTCCCAGGCATCGGCGAGCGCATCGAGGTCAGCGGTGATCGCGGCAGTGCCGAGGACCACGCCCTTGGGGGCGCCGGTGGTCCCGGAGGTGTAGAGGATCAACGCGGGATCCTCGGATACCGCCGTCGGCACGGTGGGTGCGGCCGATGCGGCGGGTGCCCGGCGGGCGAAGTCCACCTCGATGGGACGGGCGCCGGAGTCCCGCAGAATGTGATCACGTTCGGCGGGCCCGGCATCGGGAGGCAGCGGCACGCACGGCACTCCGGCAAGCAGTCCCCCGACCACCGCGGCGACGGTCTCGAGCGAGGGCGTAGCCGTCACCGCGAACGCGCGCACCGGGCCGAGGGCGGCCAGGTCGGCGGCCACCGCTCCGGCTGCACCCAGAAGTTCCTCGTAGGAAGCAGTGCGACCCGCGACGCTGACAGCGTCCGCGCGATCCCCGAAAACACCCGTCAGGGCGGTCAGCATGACGGCAGCTCCGATCAGCGACGAGCAGAAACGACCCGGTCAGCCTACGGTGGCGCCACGGCCCGCTCCGCACCTGTCGACGACGGGACCGGTTTCCTTCGTTTTCTCCGGATCCACGGGTTTCCGGGGCCGGGCTCCGGGCACGCGCCGACTGGGGGTTCCGACGTACAGGAAGGATCCGTCATGGACGACCAGGGAGGCGCCGGCGGCGCCCCGCTCCACGACCACGACGACGAGCAGAGCCGGCGCAGGGCACCGCACGTCGCGCCCCGCTCCACGGCGCCCCGCACGGGCGAACCGGCCGTACGGGCGGCGGACACGGACGAGGCCAGCCGTTTGGACCGGCCGGGCGACGACAGCGGGTCCCGGCGCGAAAGGCGCCGGCCCGGGCGTGAGCACTGACAGCCACAGGCGTACCGCACGGGTGGCTCCTCAGAGTCCGTACCGCATGCGGCCCAAGGCCGTCATCGGCCGGTCATGCGCGGCGACCGGTGCCGGGAGGCAGGTGGAGCCGGTCAGGTAGCGGTCCACGGCGGCGGCCGCCGCGCGGCCCTCGGCGATGGCCCACACCACCAGCGACTGCCCCCGGCCCGCGTCGCCCGCGACGAACACTCCCGGCGCCCGCCCGCCGACCGCCGCGAAACCGGCGTCGCGCGCGAAGTTGCCGCGCTCGTCGAGGTCCAGGCCCAACTGCTCGCACAGTCCACCGGCCCGCTCGGGGCCCGAGAAGCCGAGGGCCAGCAGGACCAGGCCGGCCGGTATGACCTGCTCGGTGCCCGCCAGCGGGCTGCGGGCCACCGGCTCGACGGCGGTCAGGTGCAGCGCCCGTACCCGGCCCGCGGCGTCCCCCTCGAAGCGCAGGGTGGCGCAGGCGAACAGCCTGGGGTCCCGGCCCTCGCGCCCGCGGGCCTCTTCGTGGGCGTGGGAGATCCGGTACGTCCTCGGGTACACCGGCCAGGGCTCGTCGTCGGTCCGGCCCGCGCCGGGCTCGGGGTTGATGTCGAGCTGGAGCACGGAGACCGCGCCCTGCCTCAAGGCGGTCCCGAGGCAGTCGGAGCCGGTGTCACCGCCGCCCACGACGACCACGTGTCTGCCTTCGGCAGTGACGGGGGATACGGGGTAATCGCCCTCCCGCACGCGATTGGCGCAGGTCAGGTAGTCCATGGCCTGGTGGATTCCTTGCAGCGAACGGCCGAGCACCGGCAGCTCCCGGCGCTCGCCGGCTCCGATCGCGACGACGAGGGCATCGCAGCGGCTCCGCAGCTCGTCCGCCCCGGCACCGGTCGCGCCGCCGACGTCCGTGCCCGTGGCGAACATCGTGCCCTCGGCGCGCATCTGCTCGATGCGGCGGTCCAGGTGGGCCTTCTCCATCTTGAACTCGGGGATGCCGTAGCGCAGCAGTCCGCCGATCCGGTCGGCCCGCTCGTGGACCGTGACGCAGTGCCCGGCCCGGGTCAGCTGCTGCGCTGCGGCCAGTCCGGCCGGACCGGAGCCTATGACGGCCACCGTTCTGCCGCTGCGCTTCTCCGGCGGTCTGGGCACCATGTAGCCGAGCCGCAGGCCCTCGTCCGCGATCGCCTGCTCGACGTTCTTGATGGTCACCGGGTCGGCGTTGATCGTGAGGACACAGGCGTCCTCGCAGGGGGCCGGGCAGAGCCTGCCGGTGACCTCCGGGAAGTTGTTGGTCGCGTGGAGCCGCTCGTACGCGGCATGCCAGTCGCCGTGGGCGGCGTACGCGTTCCACTCGGGGATGAGGTTTCCCAGGGGGCAGCCGGTGTGGCAGAACGGTATGCCGCAGTCCATGCAGCGGTCGGCCTGCCGGGAGACGAGCGGCAGCAGCGCCTGGCCCGCGTAGACCTCGCGCCAGTCGCTGAGCCGTTGCTCGACGGGGCGGGCCGGCACGGCCTCGCGGGGGGTCCTGAGGAAGCCGAACGGATCGGTCACGCGCCGCCTCCCTGGATCGTGGGCGCGGCAAGGTACACGGCCCGCGCACCGTGTCACTCGCACGCGCGTTCTGTGGCGGTTCAGCCAGATTACGCCGCCTGCGCGGCAGCGCCCTGGGCGACCGAGGTGAGCGACCGGGCGGGTGCGGACGGTGACGACCGGCGGCACCCTGGGCAGGCGGGTTTTGGCGAGCCAGGGCATGTCAGTGACTGGTGGCAGGGTGCCGGCTGAAAACGGTCCCGGCGTTGTGGTGATCTACCGCAACCTGGTCGGCGACTACGGCACCGACTGCCTCCTCACTCATCCGGGCCGGAGTGATGCCCGGCAGATCGCCGGATGGGAAGGAGATCTCGCGGGGACCGGGCTGACATGGCATGAACTGGTCCGCCTCGCCGACAGCCCGTCCCCCGCGGCCGAAGGTGTCGAGGACACGGCCGCCCGCCTGCTGCTGGTCCTTCCCCTCCTTGCCGAGTCCGACGTGCCGGCGTCGGCACCGGCGAGGCTCCGCGCCGCCCTGTCTTCGGCCGGAGCGCCACAGGACACCGTCCGCCGTGCGGCGGAGCATCTGCTCACCCACCTGACGAGAAGATCGCGCCACGACGCCACTTGGGGATCGCCCCTGAGCGGCAGCTGAAGGACCGGCCAGAGCTGCCGGTCACCCCATGGGCTCGCGCGTCGGCACGACCTCGCCCCCGCCGGACGGGCGAGCGGGCCGCACAGCGAACAGCCACGTCCGCGTTCGCATCCGCATCCGCATCCGCTCGGTGAGCACGTACGGGACCGCCGTCAGTTGAACGGTTCCAGCGTCATGAAGGCCTCTTGCGGGTTGCCGTCGTGCACCAGCGACTCGTGGGCGCCCACGTCGTCGAAGGCGAAGCCGTACGCCTTACCGTCGGCCATCTGTCCGTGGATGATGCGGGAGTAGTGGTTGGTGACGGCGTCACGGTAGAAGCCGGCGTCGTTCGGGTCGGGCTGGGCCGGGTTGGTCAGAAGCGTCGACCGGTTGAAGCCCGCGCACAGGGTGCGGGAGATCGGGCCGCGGACCTGGTCGTTGGGGGCGTCCAGCAGCTTGTAGCAGCCGAAGACGCTGTCCGAATCCGGCTTCTGGAAGCTGGTGACCACCGCTCCCGAGCCGTTGGTGAAGTTCATGACGTTGCCCGAGACCCGGCCGTAGTACTTGGTGCCCGGTTGGTTCACGAAGGGCGTCACGGTGAGCGTGGAGGAGCTGTACTTGCTCCAGACCCGGTTGATGTAGTCGTTCATCACGCCGGCGGGGATTCCGCCCGCCTCGATGCCGTGACCGGGCGAGAGCGCGCGCAGCGGCGTGCCGTCGGAACGGGTCTGGATCAATCCGCCCCAGCCGGCCGAACGCAGTTGGCCGAAGACGGCGTTGTAGCCGCCCGGCTTGAGCCGGCCCGTGTTCGTGACCGTGCCGCCGGCCGCCTTCACGCCCACGGCGTACGGAGCCGAGAACATGTCGACCTGGGTGCTGTTGATCCACAGCCCGGCATCGTTGAGCGTGTACTCGGACCAGTTGAACAGGACGGTGCGGTTGGGGTCGGACGGGTTCTGCACGGCCGGCTGCACGAGACCGCCTGTGCTGAGCTTGAAGACGATCTTCTGGCCTATGGAGAAGTAGACGCGTCCGGAGAACTTGGGCATCCGGATCGTCTTGGTCTGCCCGTTGGCCGGGCCCGTGATCGATGCGTCGGGCGCGGGGGTGGGCGGATTGCCTCCCACGGGCCAAGGGTGGAATCCGCCGTTGGCGTCGGCCCAGCCCTGCCGGCCGGTCGTCAGCTGCGTGCCCAGGTTGTACACGTATACCGGCTCGCCGCGTCCCGAGCTGTTCTTGATCGTGAGCGGGATGGTCGCCGGTACGGCGTCTGCCGCCGATGTCAGCGGACCGAGAGCCATCAGACCGGCGGCGACCACCAGGGCCGAGAGCCCTGACGCAAGCACTTTCGATAAACGGAACACGATCATCCTCCTTGTGGGGGCACCTGGCAGTGGGGGGGAGGTGCGGCGCTCCCGTGCCCATGAGTTGACGGCCGAGAGCGCTCTCAGCCTCGGCCTGCGTTCAACTTCTGTCAATGGAACCGACCGCCTCGACACAGCCGGGCGAGCCCTGCCGGACCGTCAGAAGGGGGCGGGCGCTCGCTCGAACCTGTCCGAGACGTCCCCGACGAGGTCGATCCCCTCGGGGCGCAGCGTCATGACGGGAGCGCCGGGCGAGAGGTCGAAGCGGTCGATCTCGGCCCACAGGAGGTTCGGGCTGGTGGCCAGTTCGAAGAAGTACCGCTTGCCGGTGAGATCGCAGACGGTGCGGTACTCGGTGTTGTAGGTCTTGAACCTCCCCTCGCGGTACGGCGCGCCGAAGGGCACCGACGCGTTGCGGGTGACGGCCAGGATCGCGGCGACCGCCTGCCGGTCGTCCGCCGGCTCGGGCAGCAGTGAACCGAAGTAGGCGGCGCGCTGGAAGCGGTCGACCGCGTTCACGTTTCCGGGCAGGGGGACCTCGCTGCTGGGCCGGTCGTGGCCGAGCCCCTGCACGGCACGCACCTTTTCCCGCAGCAGGCGGAGTTGTTCCTCGTAGGAGGGTTCATTGGTCATGATCGTGTAGCTGCGGTCGTGGTGCACCCGCCGTTGGCCCGCGATGTACTCGATGATCGCGGAGTCCCCCGACGCGTCCTCCAGGGCCACGTGCACCGAGGCCTGGAAGCCGCGCACCTCGACCGGCACCAGCTGGCAGGTGTCGAGCAGGTCCAGGGCTTCCTGCACGGTGCGCGCGCGGTCCAGCAGGTACTGGATCCACAGGGCGATCTGGAGTCCCGGCCGGCTGGGGTCGCGGGGGCCGAGGTCAGTGCTGTCCAGGTACAGCATGTGCGCTGCGAGGCCGGCTTCGTTGATGCCGTCGGCCGTTCCGGCACCGTAGACGGTCGTCACGAGACTGCCGAATGCACTCGTCCACAGCAGGGGGTTGTCGCCGACGACGGTCGCACTCCCCAGTGTGCCGCCGTTGCGTTCGAGCCCCCGGGGGAACACCGTCAGGACCGGCTCCGTCGATTCCGGCCAGTCCATCGTCCGGCCGGCGAGAACGGCGTGGCTGTTGGTGTTCCACAAGATCCGCGTGCACATGGGTGAATCCCTCGTCCCTCTCTACGTGAGCCGCGCGCCTCAGCGCGCTCGCGCGGCCGAGGCATGCGTCCGGCCGGCGTTTCCCGAACGGGCGCGGGCCCGGTCGCGGAACCACGCGCACACCCCCACCAGCACCGCCACCCCGACCCCGTACACCGGCAGCCACAGGGTCGTCGTGGCCGCCAGACACTCGGCAACGGCCTTGCGGGCCTGCTCCTCCCGCGCGAACGCGACGGCCGGCCCGTCACTGGCGGCCAGGTTCCCGAGCACGGCCTCCGCCTGGAGGGCCGCGTACCTGCCCATCAGCACGCAGTCGCCGCGCGTGCCCGGCATCGGGAACAGCCAGGCCCGGCGCTGCAGCAGGGGGGCCAGTGCGATCGCCACGCACAGGCCGACGACCAGCGAGTACGCAACCAGCCCCCGCATGTACGGCGAGCGGAGGCCGGGGGCCCACTGCGCCCGTCGCTGAAAGGCGAGCATCACCGCGAGCAGCGTCACCCCGATGAACGTGGCGAACCACTGCCACGAGCCCTGGGCGAGCGCGAACGTCAGCACCGCGGCAAGTCCGATGCCGATGACCCCGGGAGTGGGAAGGCCATCGGCCGCCGCGGCGGTGACCGGCCTCGTCGTGGTCACTCGCGGTCCGGAATCACTCACAGGCCTCTCCTGCAGGGCGGGGTGACCCAGCATGCGCCGCGGGACGCCGCGGCCCCGGTTGCCATGCCGTACGCATCCTGTTACCCCGCCCGGATGGCCCGCGCACCCGGCCGGCGGCGGGCTGCAGGGCGCCGGAGCCGGCCAGGTCCTGCTCGGCTACGCTCGGCGCCACTGACGATCATTGCGCGGTCCGGGAAAACCGCGTCCGGACCGCCCCTCGGGAGACGCCGAAGCATGCACACGCCACCATCGCCGCCTGGGGCGGAACGTACTGACGGATCGTCCGTCCGGATCGGCGCTCTCGTTCCGCTGACCCGGCCCGGCTGGGTCGAGGCGGGCCAGCACCTGCTCGCCGGGATCGAGCTGGCCGTTCGCGAGGTCAACGACGCCGGCGGGATCGGTGGAAGGCCGCTGGAGCTGCTGGTCCGGGACACCGCGGCCGATCCCCAGAGGGCCGCGGCGGCCGTGGACGAGTTGGCTCGCCTGGGCGTGGCTGCTGTGGCGGGCGAGTACCACAGCGTGGTCGCCCGCGCCGCTGCCGCCCGGGCCGACGCCCTCGGGCTGCCGTTCCTCTGCTCGTCAGCGGTTCTCGACGCGCTCACCGAGCAGCCGACGCAATGGGTCGCGCGTATCGCCCCGGCACAGTCCCACGGCTGGCAGATCTACGCGGACTTCCTCCTCGGCGCGGGGCACCACCGCATCGCCGTGGCGACGCAGCCGAGTGTCTACTGGGCGTCCGGGGTCCGCATCCTGCGGGAGTACCTCGCTCCGCGCGGCGGCACCGTCGTCGAACTCGACGTGCGCGCCCTCGATCCCGCCGCGGTGTGCGACGAGCTCGTCGGCCACCGTGCGACGGCCCTCCTCCTTCTGGTCGGCCACCCGGACCCGGCCGTGCCGATCGTCCGGGCCGTCCGCCGTGACCGGCGTCTCGCCGGGATCCTGATCGGCGCTCCGGCCGGGCAACCGGAGTTTCCCGAATGGGCGGGGCTGCTGGGTGGTGACGGCGCCGCGATCCCGTTCCTGCGCTACCTGCCGGAAGTTCTGGGCCCGCTCGGTGCACGCGTCGGAACGGCCCTCCGCGAACGGCTGGGCCAGGCACCCTCCTTCGTCGCCTTCGAGGGTTACGACACGGTCCTCGTCCTCGCCGAGGTGCTGCGTGCCCGCTTCGCGGACGAGGCGGGCGCCGCCGAGCCCTGGTCGCGCGTGGCGGTCGAAGGCACCCGCGGGCAGATCCGGTTCTCCCGTACGCCAGGCATCGGCGTGCGGCAGTGGACCTGGGCTCCCACCCAGGTCGTCGATCGTGACCCGGCGGAGCCTGATCGCTTCCGGATCCTGCACGCCGGCTGAGAGGCACGAAGCCGAGTACGCGGAGCGAGGTGTCCGAGCGGGACCGGCGCACCGCCGATGGCGACGAGCCCCAGGGTGCTCAGGTCAGTAGACCATCCAGGGGCCGCCGAAGAGGACACCGAGGACGTACTCCACCCCGAGGCTGACCAGCACGAAGAGGATGAGCATCAGCACCGTGACCACGGCGAATTGACCAGCGGGATGCCTGAGGACCCGCTGGCGGAGCGGGCGCCGGATCGTCATGCCTCCATCTTGCCCTGCCGCATCCGAAGCGCTCTAGGGGGTGGCCGGGCCGCCGAGGGCCTGTTCCAGGACTTCCAGGACGGTGTTGCCGAACAGCCCGGCCTTGTAGCCGGTCTGCGGCAGCGGCCGGCAGCGGCCCCGGACCGTCGCTGCGGCCGCGGCGAGGACGTCGGGGGTGGCCTCGCGGCCGATCAGGGCGGCCTCCACCTCCGTGAGCCGCAGCGGTACGCGCGCCACCCCGCCCGCCGCGACGGCGGCGTGCGTGACGGTGGAGCCGTCGAGCACCAGCCGGGCGGTGGCCTCGACCAGGGGCCATTCGGCGTGGGCCCGGCTGATGGCCCGGTGGCAGGCGGCGCGTTCGCCGGGCAGGGGCGCGGGCAGGTCGACCGCGGTGAGGATACGGTCCGGCCGCAGCAGGTGGTCGGCGTGCGAGAGCCGGTCGCCGTCCCCGTACAAGCCGGCGACACCGCGCGGGGATTCGCCGTGGACGTGGACCTCGGCGTCGTAGGTGAGCAGGGCCATCGCGAGGGTGGACGGGTGCGGGGCGACGCACGGGCCGTTGCCGCTGACCACGCCGAAGTGGTGGTCGCCCTCACGCGCGGGGCAGCCGGTGCCGCCCTTCTGGAGGCAGCTGAAGTGAGGATTGCGGAAGTACCAGCAGCGGTTGCGCTGCAGCAGATTGCCGCCCACGGTGCCGGCCGCGCGGATCTGCGGAGTGGCCGCGGTCCCGGCCGCCAGGGCCAGGGCCGGCCAGCCGGCGCGTACGCGCGGATCCGCGGCCAGCTCGGCGAGGGTGGTCAGGGCGCCGATCCGCAGCCCGCCGCCGGGCAACGGCGTGCAGCCGCGCAGGTGGCCGACGCCGCCCAGGTCGGTGAACGGCCCCGGAGAGACGCCGCTGCGCTGGCGGGCGGTGGTGTCGGTGCCACCGGCGCGCAGCTCCCCGCCGCGGGCCTGGACGGCGGCCGAGAGGTCGGTGAGGGCGGTCTCGGTGCTCACGTACCCAGTCCTTCCAGGAGCCGGTCGGGGCGGATGGGCATGTCGTACGGGCGCCAGCCGGTGGCGTCGTGGACCGCGTTGGCCAGGCAGGCAGCGGTGGGCAGGGTCGCGATCTCGCCGAGGCCGACCCCGCCGCCGGGCACGTGCTCGAAGCCCTCCTGGTGGAAGTGGACGGTGATCTCGGGGGTGTCCCCGATGCCGGGGATGCGGTAGTCCTCCAGGTTCTCCGTCAGCACCCGCCCGGTGGCCGGGTCGGTGCGCCGCTCCTCGTACAGGGCGTAGCCGACGCCCTGTACGACGGCGCCCTCGCACTGGCTGCGGGCGAGGCGCTCCTCGTGGATCCGGCCGGCGGCGATGCCGCTCCACACGCTCAGCGGGCGGACGCGGCCGAGCCGGGTGTCCACCTCGACTTCGGCGACCTGCACCGATCCGGTGAAGCCGCGGCCGATCGCGACGCCGCCCATGGTGAAGGGGATCACGTAGCCGCGGCGGTCGCGGGGGCGGCGGCCGGTCACCCGTACGCCGTGCGCGGTGTCCAGCCGGGCGGCCAGGTCACCGCCGCCGAGCGCGTCGCGCAGCCGGGCGGCGGCGTCCGTGGCGGCGGGCACGAGGGAGGGTGTGGTGCGGCTGCCGCCGGAGGTGGGGCCGTGTACGGCGTCGCTCCGGCCGACGTCGGCGCGCACCCTGTCCTCCGGCAGGCCGAGTGCCGCGGCGACGGCCCGGCGCAGCACGGTGCGTGAGCCCGTGCCCATGTCCTGCACGGCGCAGCGGGCGACGACGAGCCCGTCCTCGACGGTGAGTTCGACCTCGGTGACGGGGTCGAGGAAGTACATCCAGTTGGCCGCCGCGACGCCGACGCCCCGGCGGAAGCGGCCGGTGCCGCCGCGGGGGCCCGACCAGACCGGGAGCGCGGCTGCCCGGTCGTACAGGGCCTGCCGCTTGGGGTTGCCGTCCCAGCGGCGGCGCAGGGCGATCGGGTCCTGGCCGAGCCGGTGGGCCATCTCGTCGACGGCCTGCTCCAGCGCCCAGCACATGGTGGGGCCGCCGGGGCCGCGGAACGGGGCGCCCGGCGGACGGTGGGTGACGGTGTCGAAGTCGCGGAGCCGGCGGGGGGCCTTGCCGTACATGAACCGGGCCAGTGCCGCCACGGTGCCGCCGACCGAGACGCCGCCGTCGTTGTCCGCGTCCATGGCCAGCGCGCTCAGATCGCCGGACTCGTCCGCGACCATCGCCAGCCGGATCCGGGTGCCGGGCCGGTATCCGCCGTCGGTGAGTTCCTCGTCCCTGTCGAGTACCACCCGCACCGGGGCGCCGTGCAGCCGGGCCAGCTCGGCCGCGGCGACGACGTCGGAGGTCAGTCCCATCTTGCAGCCGAAACCGCCGCCTACGTGGACGGCCCGTGCCACCACCCGTTCGACGGGCACACCGAAGCGTTCGGCGGCGAGCTCGGCCGTGCGTTTCACGGACTGGGTGGACACCTCCAGGTGGAGGGTGCCGTCGACCCACTCGGCCAGGCAGGCGTGCGGTTCGAGCGGGGTGTGCGTCTGTGCGGCGGTCGTGAACACGCCCTCCACGACCCGCTCGGGGTTCCGGCTGCGGGCCTCGGTGATACGGCGCACGGCCGTGGCGGGGCGTCTGCTCATGGCGGACGGGCCCCGGAGGTTGCCGCGCCAGCGGGCGGGCACCAGCTGCGGGGTCTCTCCGGAACCCGGTGCCCGCTTGCGTGCCGCCTTGTCCGCGTAGACCGGCGGGCCCTCGCCGGTGCGGGCCTGGCGTACGTCCAGGGCCGCCGGCAGCACCTCGTAGTCCACGGTGACGCGCGCGGCCGCCGCCCGTGCGGAGGCCCGGTCCGGCGCCGCGACCGCGGCCACCGGCTGCCCTACGTACCGCACCACGCCGTCCGGGGGCAGCAGCGGTACCAGGGGCAGGTCCCCGGCTTCGAGGGAGCGTACGTGCGCATGCGCGTGCGGCGAGCGGATGATCACCCCTTCCAGCAGCCCTTCGGGGCGCAGGTCCGTGGTGTACCGGGCCGATCCGTCGGCCTTCTGCGGGGCCTCGACGCGCGGGACCGCCGGCGCCTCCCCGGTGGGCGGAGCCGTGTCGTAGTCGCCGGAGCAGGCCGCGGCCACCGCGCTGAAGATCCCCTCGTACGCACCGCACCGGCACAGGTGGCCCGCGAGCGCGTCCGCGATCTGCTCGCGCCCGGGCCGGGTGCGGCCGTGGGCGGCTCTCCACCGCTCGAAGAACGCCGCCGCCTCGACCACGAACCCCGGGGTGCAGTAGCCGCACTGGAGGGCGTCCTCGCCGGCGAAGGCTCGCCCGACCGGGTGGCCGGACAGGCCCTCCACGGTCGTCACCCGCCGGCCGGCGAGCGCGACCGCCGGGGTCAGGCAGGAGACCCGGGGTTCGCCGTCGACCTGGATCGTGCAGGCCCCGCACACCCCGCCCGCGCAGACCAGTTTGGTGCCGGTCAGACCCAGCCGGTCCCGCACCACGTCCACGGCGGCCGGGTCGTCGTCCACGTCCACCGCGTGCCGGGTGCCATTGACCTCGAACTCCACGAGACGTTCTCCTCACCGCGGGGCGGCGTGCGTCGGACCTCGCGCTCGCCTTCACGCTCCTTGATATCCCGCCTGCGGCTCCGGCGCAGTTCGGCGCGCGACCGGCCGGGCCGTGGGTGTCGGGGAGCTCTGCGCGCAGAGCGGACCGGAACGGGCTGCACCGGGGCGGCTGCTTCCTCACGTACCGGGGCGCGGGACGAGGAGCGGTCGGCGCTCAGCGGGAATCGTCGGGCGTGGCGGTCGCGGCGCGGCGGAACTCGGCGTTGATGCGCTGGGCTTCTTCGAGCTGGTCCTCCAGGATGACGATGCGGCAGGCCGCTTCGACCGGGGTGCCCTGGTCGACGAGCTCCCGGGCGCGGGCCGCGATCCGCAGCTGGTAGCGGGAGTACCGGCGGTGCCCGCCCGGGGAGCGCAACGGTGTGATCAGACGGGCCTCGCCGATGGCGCGCAGGAAGCCGGGGGTGGTGCCGAGGAGTTCGGCGGCCCGGCCCATCGTGTAGGCGGGGTAGTCATCGTCGTCCAGCCGGCCGCCGAGCGAGTCATCCGCTGTCATCTGCACCTCTTCTTAGAACGCGTCGAAGGGCCTTGGTGCCGTACGGCACCAAGGCCCTGAAGGGAATTCAACACCATCTGTCGGCCTCAGTGCTGCGCCGACTTCTGTTTCCGCGGTCGCGCCCGGGAGACGGGCGGGAGTGCGGGGATCGCGAATGCCTGACCGGGGACCACCTGCCGTTCGGGGGTCGTGCGGTACCCGGGCCGTGTGCTGCTGCCCGGGCGATCCTGATGGCGTCTGCCTCCTCCGTTTCTTCGCTCAGCGGTATGCGACAAACCCTAGGCACGCCAGAAGCAGATGTCTACCGTGACGGAGATAGATTTTCTTTGTTCGACGACGAACGATCTTCTCTCGAACAGCACGTGAGGGCCCGACCGGACGTGCCGGTCGGGCCCTCAGGTGGTGTGCCGATGGTGCTGTGCGGTCAGACGGAAACCGATACGGGCTCGGGCGCGGGCGCGGGCTCACCGAGCATCGCCGAGGCCCGCTGGAGCGGGGTCAGACGGGGCGTGGAGGTGGGCGTGGCGGGTGCCTGCGGCAGGCCGCGGCACGTGAAACCGAGCAGGGTCATCGCCCGTACGACCTCCGCGGCGCTGAAGTCGCGGCGGTCCTGGCGGGTGATGACCTGGCCGACCTGCTTGACCGGGTAGTGCCGGCGTCCGATGATCACGGACTCACCGTCGACGGGCTCGGGCTTGACGCCCTTCATCGACTCCAGCACCCCGCTCTTGGTCAGGTCGAAGGGGAATCTGGCGATGACGACGCGCATGATGCCTCACAAGGGGAAGAAGAAGGGTTCACGCTACGGCGTCGGCGGCGGACTGCCGTGCCGGCCTGCGCCGGGCGGCAGCCGCGGCGGGGCGGCGCCGGCTCCGCGCGGAGGGGCCGCTGCGCTCACGCCGCTCCGCGGCCGGGGCGGTGATGACGACCGGGATGCCGGAGGGGGCCTGGGCGCCGGTGATCCGGCTGAGGGCCTCTTCACCGGAGCGGACCTGGGTGGTCTGCGGGGTGATCCCGGCGGCGGCCATGAGCCGCACCATGTCACGGCGCTGGTTCGGGGTGACCAGGGTGACGACGCTGCCGGACTCGCCGGCACGGGCGGTACGCCCGCCGCGGTGCAGATAATCCTTGTGGTCGGTGGGCGGGTCCACGTTGACGACCAGGTCGAGGTTGTCGACGTGGATGCCGCGGGCCGCGACGTTCGTGGCGACGAGCACGCTGACGTGCCCGGTCTTGAACTGTGCCAGGGTGCGCGTGCGCTGCGGCTGCGACTTGCCGCCGTGCAGGGCGGCGGCCCGCACTCCGCTGTTCAGCAGGTGGCTGGTGAGCTGGTCCACGGCGTGCTTGGTGTCCAGGAACATGATGACGCGGCCGTCGCGCGCCGCGATCTCGGTGGTGGCGGCGTGCTTGTCACCGCCGTGCACGTGCAGCACGTGGTGCTCCATCGTGGTCACCGCGCCCGCGGAAGGGTCGACGGAGTGGACGACCGGGTCGGTCAGGTAGCGGCGCACCAGCAGGTCGACGTTGCGGTCGAGGGTGGCGGAGAAGAGCATCCGCTGGCCCTCGGGGCGCACCTGGTCGAGCAGGGCGGTGACCTGCGGCATGAAGCCCATGTCGGCCATCTGGTCGGCCTCGTCCAGCACGGTGACGCCCACCTGGTCCAGCCGGCAGTCCCCGCGGTCGATGAGGTCCTTCAGCCTGCCCGGCGTGGCGACGACGACCTCGGCGCCGCCGCGCAGCGCGCCCGCCTGCCGCCCGATGGGCATCCCGCCGACGACCGTGGTCAGCCGGAGCTTGACCGAGCGGGCGTAGGGGGTGAGGGCGTCCGTGACCTGCTGGGCCAGCTCGCGGGTGGGTACGAGGATCAGTGCGAGCGGCTGACGGGGCTCGGCGCGCCGACCGGCCGTACGGGCCAGCAGGGCCAGTCCGAAGGCCAGGGTCTTGCCGGAGCCGGTCCGCCCGCGGCCGAGCACGTCGCGGCCCGCCAGGGAGTTCGGGAGGGTGGCGCCCTGGATCGGGAACGGCACGGTCACGCCCTGCACGGTGAGGGCGGCGAGCAGTTCCGCGGGCATGGCGAGGTCGGCGAAGGCCTCGACGGCGGGCAGTGCGGGGGTGATCGTCTTGGGCAGGGCGAATTCGCCCTGCAGCGCGGCGGGCCGGCGGCCGTACCCGCCCGAGCGGCTCGGGCCACCGGAGCGGCTCGGACCACCGGAACGGCTTGGGGCGGAACCGCCGAAGCGGCCGCCGCTCTTGCCGGATCCGGCCGCGCTGTTGCGCGTACGGGCGAATCGGTCGTTGGTGCGCGTGCGGTTCATGCGGAACCTTCCTCGATACGGCGCATATCAAGGAATTCCCGCGGGCGTGCAGTGCGCGGAGAATTGCAAGAAACGGGCCGAATGAAAATGCGAAGCGAACCTGCCCGGCCGGAGTTCCTGGCGGGTACAGGTACGGAAAAAGAGGTGACGCCGTCAGGGCGCACAACCGGCGTATCGGCCGGGGCGTGATCCGCGTACGGAGGACTGCGGATTCCTGGGCGCCGTCCCCGCAGCCGGCACCGGGTGGGCGGGGCGGGGTGGGACGGAAAATGCGTGCAGCTGGGGCCCGCACCCCGAAGGATGCGGGCCCCAGCTACGAAGTGCGCGTCAGCGTCAGGCGGGAACGATGTTCTCGGCCGTCGGGCCCTTCTGGCCCTGCGCGATGTCGAAGCTGACCTTCTGGCCCTCAAGCAGCTCGCGGAAGCCCTGGGCGGCGATGTTCGAGTAGTGGGCGAACACGTCGGCGCCGCCACCGTCCTGCTCGATGAAGCCGAAGCCCTTTTCCGCGTTGAACCACTTCACGGTTCCAGTAGCCATGTCATATCTCCTTTGGGGCAGTGCATCGGAATCCACACTGTGTGGACTCCGTGTCGCCGCAATGATTACCCCGCCCGATAATGACCGGAAAAGTAAAAGTACTCCCAGGGGGTGTAGACACCTGGTGGGGGCACTTGAAGTTTTGGGAACCACAACTGCAACTGAGATCGACAGTAGCACGAATCGAGACCCCGTGTACGGTGAAACATTTCACTTCGCCCGCTGCAGGAAAAAGCCTCACTGCGTGGTTCGTCTAATTCTCATCGCGCGGACACAGATATTGACCGGCCGCCGGTCGATGTACGTCCGAGGGGGCGTGGGCGTGCGGCTCGCCGTACGGCCGTGACCATCCGTCCTGCGGGTCGGGTGGGCTACGGTCCGTTACCTGATCTTCGCGTCAGGCGGACGTCCGACCAGCTCCCCCGGAGACCACCGTGTCCCAACTCCCCCGCCCCGCTCACACCCGGCGACTCCGGGCGGCCGCCGTGGCTGTGGCCCTGCTGGGTCTGCTGCTCGCCCCGGCCGCCGTACCCTCGGCCGCGGCCCCCCGCCTCACGGCCGGTCCGGGTTCCGCTCCCACCGCGACGGCGGTGGCGTCCGGCGGGACCGCCGCGCTGACCGGGTACGCGATCCGGTCGGCGGCCGAGGTCCCCGACACGGCGGCCGCCGTGTCCACGCCCGGCTATGCGACGACCGGCTGGCACCGGGCCGGGCCCCGCTCCACGGTGCTCGCCGCCCTGGTCGCCGACGGCACGCACCCGGACCCCTTCTACTCCACCGACCAGCAGCGCATCCCGCGCCGTGACTTCGCCGGTCCGTGGTGGTACCGCAGCGACTTCACGCTTCCCGACACCTCGGAGCGCACCTCGCTGGACTTCAGCGGGGTGATCTCCGCGGCGGACGTGTACGTCAACGGCCGGCAGGTCGCCTCGGCGGCCGAGGTGGCCGGTGTGTACACGCGCCACGAACTCGACATCACCGGTCTGGTGCGGGCCGGCACCAATACGGTCGCCTTCCGGATCCAGCCCAACGATCCGCGCAAACACCTCACACTGGGCTGGCTGGACTGGCTGCAGCCACCGCCCGACGCCAACATGGGCATCGTCCGTGATGTCCTGGTGCGCCGCCGGGGGCCGGTTTCGCTGCACGACGCCCACGTGGTGACCAGCCTGGACGTGCCGTCCCCGGAGGCCGGCCCGGCCGAGCTGACCGTGAAGGCGCGGGTCCGCAACGACTCGCAGGAGGCCGCCACCGCGACCGTCACCGCCGCCATCGGCGGTACCGGGATCGTGCTGCGCGAGGACGTCCTCCTGCGCGCCGGGGAGACCCGCACGCTCGTCTTCGCCCCGGACCGCCACCGGCAACTGCGCCTGCAGCGGCCCGCTCTGTGGTGGCCGGCCGGCATGGGCCCCCAGAACCTGTACGGACTCCACCTGACGGCGACGGTGGCCGGCAGCCGCTCGGACTCCGTCCGCCACGCTTTCGGCATCCGTGACGTGAAGGCGCCGCTCGACTCCGCCGGCGCCCGCCGGTACACGATCAACGGCCGCCCCCTCCTGATCCGGGGCGCCGGCTGGTCGGCCGACGAGCTGCTGCGCTGGGACACCACCGCGGCGGAGGACCGGATCAAGGCCGCGCTCGACGCGGGTCTGAACACGCTCCGCCTCGAAGGCCATATCGAGCCGGACGAGTTCTTCGACCTCGCCGACCGGCACGGAATGCTGATGCTGCCCGGCTGGGAGTGCTGCAACAAGTGGGAGGGGCCGGTCAACCCCACCGGTACGGGCGAGAAGTGGAACGCCGCCGACCGCCTGACCGCCCGGGCCTCCATGACCGCCGAGGCCGCCCGGCTGCGCGGCCATCCCAGCGTCCTGTCCTTCCTCATCGGCAGCGACTTCGCACCCGACGCCGGGACCGAGCGGGACTACCTCGACGCCCTGCGCGCCGCCGACTGGCCCACCCCGGTGGTTCCGGCCGCCTCCGCGGTCACCACGGCCCTGAGCGGTCCGTCGGGCATGCGGATGACGGGACCCTACGACTGGGTCCCGCCCTCGTACTGGTACGACAAACGCGAGGGCGGCGCGACGGGCTTCAACTCCGAGACGAGCGCCGGACCCTCGATCCCCACCCTCGACACCCTGCGCCGCACGCTCTCGCCGGCCGAACTCGAAACCCTGTGGAAGTCCCCCTCCGCCCCGCAGTACCACCGCTCCCCCTCCCGCACCTTCAGCACACTGAAGCTGTTCAACGACGCCCTCACACGCCGCTACGGCGCGCCGCGCAGCCTGCGGGACTACGTGGCCAAGGCTCAGCTCGGCCAGTACGAGAACGTCCGCGCCCAGTTCGAGGCCTACGCCCGCAACGCCACGGACTCCACCGACCCGTCGACGGGGCTCGTCTACTGGATGTTCAACAGCGGCTGGACCTCCCTGCACTGGCAGCTCGTCGACCGCTACCTCGACCAGGGCGGTGCCTACTACGGCGCGAAGAAGGCCAACGAGCCGCTGCACATCCAGTACTCCTACGACGACCGGACCGTGGCCGTCGTCAACCGCAGACCTGACGCCGTTTCCGGCCTCACCGCCCGGGTCACCCTGTTCGGCACCGACGGGGCCTCCCTCTACGACCGCACCGTGCGCGGGCTGCGGGTCGGCGGCGACGGCGCGCGGACCACCGCGGTCACCGTTCCCGCCGTCGTCGCCGCCGCGGACGGGCCGGATTCAACGTACCTCGCCCGGCTCACGCTCACCGACAGGGCCGGCCGCGAGGTCAGCCGCAACGTCTACTGGCTCTCCACCCGTCCCGACGTTCTGGACTACGACGCCACCGACTGGTACCACACTCCTACGACCGCCTACGGCGACCTCACCGGCCTGAACTCCCTCGCGGCCGCCGCCGTGACCGCGACCGCCCGCACCACGCGCCACGCCGGCTCGCACTCCACCACCACGGTCACCATCCGCAACACCAGCAGCGGGAACACGCCCGCGCTGCTGACCGATCTCCATCTCGTCGACGGCCGGGACGCGCCTGTGCTGCCGGTCCGCTGGAACGACAACCAGATCAGTCTCTGGCCCGGTGAGAGTGCTGTCCTGACGGCTCATCACCGAACGGCGGCGCCGGCCGGTACGGCGCTCCGGGTCCGGATCTCGGGCTGGAACACACCCACCACCCACATCACTCCGACCTCCCCGTAACCGGGACGGCCCGCCCCGGGGGCCAAGTCCGCCATGCCCTCCCGATATTCGCTTGCGCACCATCCGTCACTCGCGCCAGCGTCGGTCGACACCGAACGAAGGCAGAGCCGATGACCACCGCCCCTCCCCACCCCGTCGACCACGAACTCATCCGGGCCGCAACCCACATCGCGCGCACCCGGTGCCACGGCGACAACCACACCGTGGCTGCAGCGGCCCGTGCCCGGGACGGCCGGATCATCACCGCCGTGAACGCCTACCACTTCACCGGCGGCCCCTGCGCCGAGCTGGTCCTCATCGGTACCGCGGCCGCCCAGGGCGCGTACGTACTGGACACGATCGTCGCCGTGGGCGACCGTGAGCGGGGGATCGTTCCCCCGTGCGGCCGATGCCGCCAGGTCCTTCTCGACTACTTCCCCGCCATCGAGGTCGTCGTCGGCACGGACGACCGCCCCCGGACCCTCTCCATCAGCGACTTGCTCCCCGAAAGCTACGTCTGGGCCGACCACCAGCTCGACACGGCCTGAACCCCCGTACGCGATCGAGCAGTTCCGGTGGCTCCACGGGGTCCGGATTCGGTCTGGCAGGATCTGCATCATGAGTGATGAACCGTTCGACGCCGTGCTCTGCGACTTCGACGGGGTCCTGCGCCTGTGGGATCCCGATGGGATGGCCGCGCTCGATCGGAAGGCCGCACTGGCCGAGGGCACCCTCGCGTCGGCCGCGTTTCGCCCCGAGCTCCTGGACGCCGCCGTCACCGGTCGCATCAGCGACGAGCAGTGGCGCCGGCGCGTCGCGGAAGACCTTGCCGAGGCCTGCGGATCAGCGGCCCTGGCTCAGGATCTCGTCCGCGGCTGGACGGCGCTGACCGGCCGCGTCGACACCGCTGTCCTGGAACTCCTGACCGCGATCCGCCGCCGGGTGCCGGTGGTTCTGGTGTCGAACGCGACCACTCGGCTGGAGGCCGATCTCACCGCGCTGGGGCTGGCCGGCGCGTTCGACGCGGTCGTCAACACCGCCCGCACCGGGTTCGCGAAACCCGATCGGCGGGTCTTCGAGGCCGCGGCAGAAGCGGTGGGAGTGAAGCTGCAGCGGTGCCTGTTCATCGACGACACGCCTGGACACGTCGCCGCGGCACAGGCGGCCGGACTGACCGGAATCCACTACACGCATGTCGATCAGCTGAGGCGTGCCACCGCGCTCCTGCGATCGTGACCTGCGCTGCTGTTCCGGTCCGGGACGGCCCCGGGCATCGTGGAAACGGGTGGACGGGCGCCTCGGCGTGATCGAGGATTCCCGGCATGACGACGTGAAGAGCACCGGCCGGGCGGCGGGATTGACGCAGGGTGGGGACCTGGGGCACGGTCCCCGACGGGGACCGGCGAGTCTGCGTCGCCTGTGGGACGCCCGTCCGCTCGTACCAGTACCGCTACCACCCGCCCGGGTCCGCCCTGTTCGAGCGGTGCATCGGACTCGCCTGGTGTTCGGGGTGCCGGATCCACTCGGGGAACATGGTGTACATCCACCGGAAGCGAGTCCTCGTCGACGCCCTCGCCTCGCTCCCCTGCGAACAACGTGAACCTATCGCCCGTTCGGAAACACGGTTGATCGAGTTCCTGGACCGCCGGCTCCGAGACAGACGCTGACCGGTGCCCCGGCCGCGCCGTCCCGCGCGTAATTCGCAGGTGGCAGCGGTGACGGGTCTCGTACAGTGCTGCGATGGCGACTGTACGAGCGATGACCGAAGCCGATGTCGCGGCGGTAGCGGAGATACGGGTGACCGGCTGGAAGGCCGCGTATGCCGGGATCGTGCCCCAGTCCTACCTCGATCGCATGACGGTCGAAGCGGACGCGCACCGGCGCAGGCAGTACTTCACGAGGCCGGACAAGGCCACCACCGATCTGGTGGCGGTGGACGCCCGGGGTGGGGTGGTGGGTTGGGCGTGCCTCGGGCCCTCGCGTACGGCTGCGGGCGAGCTCTGCGCTCTGTACGTTCGGCCCTCGCTCATCGGGTCCGGCATCGGACGCACGCTCCTCCAAGCCGTGCACGCCGACGCTCTGGCCCGCGGCTTCGGCTCGGTCCTGCTGTGGGTGCTCACCGACAACACCCGGGCGCGCCGGTTCTACGAACGAGCCGGCTACGCCGCTGACGGTGCCGTCCAGGCCGACGACTACGACGGAGTGTCCATCACCGAGGTTCGTTACCGTATCGCCTTGTAGCGGGGCTCCATGGCGTGGTCTGAGCGGGGTCGTGCGCGGTCCGGTCGAAGCGGTGCGGCGGGCGCTGGCCGGATTGCGGCTGGACAGTCGGCACGAGCCGCCGGAGCATGGCGCGCAGGTGCGAGGCCTTTCCAGCGGAAGGACCGTCAGGATGAACGTGGACGACGGGAAATCAGGCGGCCGGCGGCCTTGGCAGCGGTCGCCCGCGAGCGGCAACCCGGGGCCGGTGGGACCAGTGGGACCGGGCGGCCCCGGTGCGCCGGGCGGACTCCCCCACGAGCCGATTCCCCCCGGCGCGCGGATGCCGGACGCCGTGCGGAACCTCCGTGTGCTGATGATGGTCCTGGGCGGCATGCAGGCCCTCCTCGGGGTCGCTCTGGTGACCAACAGCGTGGCCGTCGCCACATCCGTCTGGGGCGACGGCGACGCCTCCACCCCGTGTTGCACCACGCCGGGCGAGGATCACGCCGGGATGGTCGTGTTCGCCGGCCTGCTCGTCCTCGCGGTCTCGGCATGGGGGGTCACCACGGCCCTCAAGTTCCCCACGCGCCATCGCAATCTGCGCGTGTCCGCCTTCGTCTACGGGTGGACGGCCCTGCCCTTCAGCTGGGCGTTCTTCCAGGTGATACCGCTGCTGGGATTCGCCTGGCTCGTGCCGGCGGTCCTGGCGATCGTCCGTCCGAACCAGCCGGAAAGCCGTGCCTGGTTCAACCGTCGGCCCCTGTGACGCGTGGAGGCGGCGTGAGGGCGGCCCCCGCCGGAAGGAACGATCCTCTGCGGGGCCTCCCGGGTGACAGGGGGAGGCGCCCGGCCCGGCATGCCGCTGCGCGGCGGTCCGCTTCACCACCATGTGGCCGTGATCCCATCCCACTTGATCGGTGCGCTCTCCGCCCTCGCCCTGCTCGCACCCGCCTCCGCGTACGCGGCCTCCGCCCCCGTCGCGCCCCCGGCCCCGGCGCCGGCCCCCGCGCCGGCCCGGCCCGGGGACTTCTTCGCCGACCTCCCCAAGGGCGGTGACCTGCACAACCACCTGTCCGGAGCGGTCACCACCGAGTTCCTGATCGAACTCGCCGCCGGGGACGGCCTGTGCATCACCACCGACACCACCACCGCGGTGCCCCCGCCGTGCGGGGCCGGCACCCGGCCCGCCGCCGACGCCGTCACCGACGCGGCGTTCCGTCAGCAGGTCATCCGGGCCTGGTCGATGCAGGACTTCCCGGCGGACGGCAACGGCCACGACCACTTCTTCGCGACCTTCGGCAAGTTCGGCGAGGTGACCTGGAGGCACCCCGGCCGGATGCTCGCGGAGGTCGCGGGCTCCGCCGCCCGGCAGAACCAGTTCTACCTGGAGACCATGATCTCCCCGGCCTCCGGCCAGGCCCGGACGCTCGCCGACCGGGTCGGCTACGACGCCGACCTCGACCGCATGCACGACAAGCTCCTGGCCGGCGGGGGCCTGGACGCGGTCGTCCGACAGGCCCGCGCCGATGCCGACAGCACCGATGCCGAGTTCCGCGGCGCCGCGCACTGTGACACTCCGCAGCCCGACGAGGCGTGCTCCCTGCCGTACCGGTGGATCTCCCAGGTCGCCCGCGCCGGCACCCCGGAGCGGGTGTTCACCCAGATGGCGCTGGGCATGCGGCTGGCCGAGCGCGACCCGCGCTTCGTCGCCGTCAACCTGGTGCAGCCGGAGGACGACCCGGTCGCCCTGCGCGACTACCGCCTGCACATGCGGATGCTGAACTACCTCAAGACCCAGTACCCGAAGGCGCACATCACCCTGCACGCGGGCGAGCTGGTGCCCGGCCTGGTCAAGCCGGAGGACCTCACCTTCCACATCAGGGAGGCCGCCCAGACCGGCCGCGCCGAGCGGATCGGGCACGGTGTGTCGGTCCTGCACGAGGACCGCTCGGAGTCACTCATGCGCTACATGGCCGAGCGGCGCATCGCAGTGGAGGTCCCGTTCCACAGCAACGAGCAGATCCTGCGCGTCTCCGGCGACGCGCACCCGTTCGCCACCTACCGCCGCCATGGCGTGCCGGTCGTCCTGGCCACCGACGACCCGGGCGTGTCGCGGATCGAGATCACCGACGAGTACCGCCGGGCGGCGGAGATGTACGGACTCGACTACCCGGAGCTGAAGGACCTGGCCCGCGCCTCCCTGGAACACTCGTTCCTGCCCGGCCGGGGTCTGTGGAACCGTGACGTCCGCACCGGCTACCGTCCGACCGGGGCGTGTGCCCACGAGCAGCAGGGCGCCGAGCGCCCGAGCGAGCGGTGCGCCCGGTTCCTGGACGTCAGCCCGAAGGCGCAGGTCGAGTGGCGGCAGGAGGCGGCCTTCCAGCGCTTCGAGGCCGACCACGCCCGTGCCACCCGCCCCGGCTCCCACTGATCCCGGGACCTGGCCGGACCGGTCCGCACCCCTCGGGGGCGCGGGCCGGTCCGCGGTGTCGCCGGCGATCAGCGCATGATGGCTCTCATGGAGATGGCGGTCGAGAAGATCAAGGTGTGGTTCCGGTTCGTCCCGCGCGAGGGGTGGTTCCCGCAGGACACCGAGGGCCTGTGGGCGACGAAGCTCGGCGATGACACCGCGAGTGTGGAGAACTGCCCCTTCCTTCAGGACGGGGTGGCCGAGGGCGATGTGGTGCGGTACCGGACCGACTCCGACGGGCTCCACTGGGCTGTCGGACGGGTCAGTTCCTCCGGCAACTGCACGATCCGTGTGGTGCCCGTGCCCACCGGTCCCCTGGGGCGCAGCCCGCAGGCGGTGCACCAGCGCCTTTCGGTGTTCGGGCTCGGCGGCGAGGTCTTCAGTGAGGACTTCCCCATGCTGGCCCTGACCGCGGAGGCAGGGGCGGACTTCGCCGGGATCAAGGCTCTCCTGGACCGGGGCCGGGACGAGGGATGGTGGCACTACGAGGTCGGCTGCGCCACGGACGAGTGGTGGAACGCCTGAAACCGACCGGAACCTCGCGGCAGCCCCGGGGGGGCGGACACGCCGGCTCGAACGTCGCCTCGAACGCGCGCGATGCCGCGGTCCGGCCGTGACGGCGCCGCATCCGGACCGTTCTTCAGGGCACCAGTTAAGGAGCCTTCGATGACCGAATCCGACGAACCGCACGGTACCGCCGCGCTGCTGGTCGACTCACGAGGCCGGTACCTGCTGCACCTGCGCGACGCCAACAAGAACATCTGCGATCCGGGTACGTGGTCGATCCCGGGCGGAGGCCGGGAGGGCGAGGAGACGGCGGCGCAGGCCGTCGAGCGGGAACTCCTCGAAGAGACCGGCCTGGTGGTGCCGTTGGAGCCCTTCACGATCGTCGGCTGCACCGGGCCCGGGCCGGACGGGCCGGCCGAGGGGCGTATCCAGGTGTACCTGGGGGCCTGGGACGGCGACGCCGACGAACTCCCCTGTCCCGAAGGGATCATGCTCCGCCATTTCGACGCGGCCACGATCCCTTTCCTGACGATGTGCCCGTGGACGACGGAGGTCATCGAGCTCCACCGGGCCCGGGGCCTCGCCCCGGCCGTACCGGCCCAGGCCCGGCCCGGCGGCCGGGCACGGCGGAACATCGTCGGTGTTCACCTCTACCTCGAACGCGACGGTCAGGTCCTGCTCGGGCTGCGTCACCCGGACTCCGCCTTCGCCGCGTCCACCCACCACTTCCTCGCCGGACACTGTGAGCAGGAATCCGCCGTCGCCTGCCTGGTGAGGGAGGCGCAGGAGGAGGCCGGCCTGGGCATCGACCCGGGCGACGTGGAACTGGTCCACGTCGTGCACCTCGTGGACGGACCGGGCGGCCGGCCCCGTATCCAGCTCGTGTTCCGCGCGCGGCGGTGGCAGGGCACACCCGAGGTGCGCGAGCCCGACCGCTGCCTGTCCTGGGGCTGGTGGCCCGCCGACGAGCTCCCCGAACCGGTCGTCCCCTACACCCGGGCCGCGGTCGAGGGCATCCGGGCCGGCCACCTGTACACCGAGCTCGGCTGGACATGAGCCGGGCATGAAACCGGGCATGGACTTCTCGGGGGGGCGGTAGCAGGCAGAGGGTTCACCCGTGACGCCTCACGGGCGACGTTCCCCGAGGAGGTCGAGGCCGTTGAGGGTGACT
This sequence comes from Streptomyces sp. NPDC001502, assembly GCF_042894785.1. Classification (NCBI taxonomy): domain Bacteria; kingdom Bacillati; phylum Actinomycetota; class Actinomycetes; order Kitasatosporales; family Streptomycetaceae; genus Streptomyces; species Streptomyces sp. NPDC001502. The sequence continues at coordinate 373,750 of NZ_JBIAVW010000003.1, read as the reverse complement.
TCGCGGTGCCGGAGTCGTTGAAGCCCGCTCTGGACGGGGTGCGCTCGCTGTTCCTCGTGTCTCGTATGGGCCCTGACGCGGACATCCTCGCGGCAGCCCGGCGGACCGGGGTCGAGCACGTGGTGCTGGTGTCGTCCATCACCGTCCAGACCCATCCGCACCTGGGCCCCGCCGGCGAGAATCTGGCGGTCGAGCGGCTGCTCAAGGACAGCGGCATGGAGTGGACGATCCTGCGGCCGACGCAGTTCGCCTCGAACGCCATGATGTGGGCGGCTTCGATCCGCGACGGTCAGGCGGTCCGCGCGCCGTACGCGGACACGGGACTCCCCACGATCCACCCTGCGGACATCGCGTCCGTGGCGCGGGTCGTGCTGACCGAACCAGGCCATCGGGGGCGGACGTATGCCCTGACCGGTCCGGAGCCGGTGACAGCCCGGCAGCAGGTCGAGGCCATCGGGGCAGCACTCGGGCGGGATGTGCCCTTCATCGAGATCAGCCGACGGGAGGCTCGTGCCCGGATGGCTGCGGTCTTCGGGGAGGAAGCCGCCGACGCGGTCCCCGATGTCACGTGCGGAGACGTCAACAGCGAGCTGCTGGCAGTGCGCGACACTGTTTCACACGTCACCGGCTCCCCGGGCAGGCCCTTCCGGCAGTGGGCCGAGGACCATGCCCACATGTTCCGCTGAGACGCCGCGGGCGGTGACTCACCCGGGGCCCTGGTCCGCCAGACCCTGACGATCCAGGTGGCGATCAGGTGTTCCCTCCGGAGCGTCAGAGCGTCTCGCTCAGCGAGTCGGCCGGCCGCCGTCGGGCCGCCCGGGTCGCCGGCAGCGCCGCCGCCGCCACCGCGCCCAGCACCGCCCCGACGATGACGGTCAGCAGCACGGGGAGCGGCGGCAGCTGGGCGATGCCCGCGCCGATGCCGCTCGACGCGCCTTGGGTGTCCACCAGCCATCTGCCGGACAGCACCCCCACCGCCGTGCCCACCAGTGCGGATGCCAGCGCCGTCAGTCCGGCGGCCGTCACGGTCATCGCGCCGATCTGCCGGGGCGTCAGCCCGATCGCCTTCAGCGCGAGCAGGTCCCGGCCCCGGTCCCGTACGCCGGTACCGATGAGTGTCAGCAACTCGATCAGCCCGATCAGCGCCAGGACCGCGATCAGGGCGGCGATCACCGCGCGCGCCGGTTCCAGCCGGTCGGCCGGGTTGGGCGTCTCCCGGACTTCCAGGGTTGCGCCCGCCGCCGCGGCGAGTGCGGAGCTCACCGTCACGGGGTCGGCGCCCTCGCGCAGCACGAGGGCGTGGAAGCCGGGCCGCAGCCCCGGATCGCGCTCGCGCAGTGCGTCGATGGTGGTGGTGATCACCCGGCCCGCGGATTCGGGTTCGATGGTGCGGCCGACGACGTGCAGGATCTGTGGCCGTCCCTCGACGGTCATCCGCACCCACGCGCCGACCCGTACGCCGAGGAGGTCGAGCAACCCCTGCCCGGCCACCGCCTCGTCCGGGCCGCTGACGGCGCGCCCTTCGACCACCTTCGAGGGGTACGGGTCCCCGGCCGTACCCAGGCCCCGGAGCGTGATGGTGCCGGTCTGGCCCGGCACGAGCGCCGCCATTTCGGCGCCGGGGTGGACCGCGGCGACGTCCGGGACCTGTGCGAGGGCCCGCTCCAGTTCCGCGTCGGACGCCCCGGCCGGCTGCGCGGCCCGTACGGTCAGTGCCGCGGGCCGTCCCATCTGCGCGGGCCGGCTGCGGAACTGGTCCAGCGTCGACCAGGCGACGAGGGCGACCGTGATGAGGACCAGCGGCAGGGCGAGCCGGGCGACGGGGACGAGCGTCCGGCCGCGCCGCGGGAAGGCCGCGCGCCATCCCAGGACCAGGGCGGGCGGCACGCGTACGCCGAGGGCCCGCCTGCCGAGCGCGGTCATCGGCGCGGCGGACGGCAGCGCTGCACGGGCCACCGGCACCGGTGGGACCCGTCCGGCGCGCCAGGCCGTGAGCCCGGTCGCGGCCGCGATCAGGAGCACGGCGCCGCACGGGATGCCGATCATGAGCGCGGTGTGGCCGGGCAGGTCCTGCCACACCGCCGTCGCCTCGCCGATCCGGCCAGGTATCCGGGCGCCCAGCAGGGCGATCGCCGCCGTGCCGAGGGTGACGCCGAGGAGGGCGAAGGCCAGATGCTGTACGAGGAAGCCGCGGGTCACCTGGCCGGGGGTGAAGCCGACGGCCTTGAGGATCGCGATGTCCCGCAGCTGGCCGCGGACGCGGGCGCCGATCGCTCCGGCGGCGGCGAGCGCGGCCGCGAGCAGCGCGCCGAGCCCGAAGACGGCGAACATCTGCCCGAGCAGCCGGTCGTCGCCGCCGGCCTCGGCCCGTGCCTGCTGCCACTTGGTGACCTGGGCGACCCGGTCGGCGCCGAGGACGGTCACGGCCCGCTGGACGGTGAAGTCGGTGTCGTCCGGATCCCGCAGGCGCAGGCCCACGCTCTGCCCGGTGTCGCCGTGGGCGACCTCGTCGAGGGTGTCGTCGAGGACCCAGCCGATGCCGGGCCCGCCGCCGGGGTGGTAACGGGGCTCGGCCACCTCGGCGATTCCGCTCACCTGCAGTGCGTGCGGGGCTCCGTCCGGCCCGGTGACCCGTACGGTGTCGCCCGGCTCGGCCCAGAGGGCCCGCGCGACCGAGGCCTCCAGTACGAGGGCGCCGTTGCCGGCACCCGTGCCGTCGCCGGTGGTGTCCGGCCGGGCGAGCCATGTGCCGTCGGTGACGAGTGGCCGTCCGGTCTCCGGGGGTTCCGTCGCGGCCGCGCGCAGCGTCACGCCGACCCGGGCGCCGCGCGATTCGACCGTGGTCGCCGTCGTGCGGTAGGGCCCGGAGAGGGCGGCGATCCCGTCCACGCGGGACAGGGCGGCCGTGTCCGCGCCGGCCCGGGTGTGCAGCCAGATGTGTGCGCCGTGGGACTGGTTGAAGACGCGCTGCCAGGGGTTGGCGGCGTAGCTGAACAGTGCGCCGGCGAGCAGGAGCGAGGCGATGATCCCGGCGCTGGCCAGGACGACGAAGACGGCTTCGCCGCGGTGTGCGCGGAAGTCGGCGTGCGCCCAGCGCAGCGTGGCCCGCACGGTCACTCCTTGAGTTCCAGGTCCAGGTCCAGCACGCCGGAGACGCCGCGGGCCGGCCCGCGGCGTCCGCCGCCGAGCTGTGCGTCGTCGGCTATGCGCCCGTCGAAGAAGCTGATGACGCGGTCGGCGGCGCTGGCCATCCGGGCGTCGTGGGTGACCATCATGATCGTCTGGCCGCGCTGGTGGAACCGGGAGAGCAGCCGCAGCACCTCGCGGGTGCCCTTGCTGTCGAGGCTGCCGGCCGGTTCGTCGGCGAGCAGCAGTGCGGGGTGGTTGACGAGGGCGCGGGCGAGTGCGACCCGCTGCTGTTCGCCGCCGGACAGCTCTCCGGGCATCGAGCGTTCGCGGCCTTCGAGGCCGAGTTCGGCGAGCAGTTCGGCACGGGACGCGCGGGCGGCCTTGGGGGAGGCTCCGGCGAGCAGGGCGGGGAGTTCGACGTTGTCGGCGACGGTGAGGTTGGAGACCAGGTTGAAGAACTGGAAGACGACGCCGATGCTGCGGCGCCGCAGGACCGCCCAGCGGGCCTCGCGGTACTCGTCGACCCGCTCTCCGCCGATCCACAGTTTCCCGCTGTCGGGGCGCTGGAGGCCGCCTATCAGGTGCAGGAGCGTGGATTTGCCGGCTCCGGAGGGCCCGGTGACCGCGACGAACTCGCCGGGTCCGACGGACAGGTCCACCCCGCGTACGGCGTGCACGGGTACGCCCTCGCCGTGGTGCGTCTTGGTCAGGCCCTCGGCCCGCACGATGGGCTCGACGGACGCGCCAGGAGCGGCGGTGGTGGCGTCGTCGCTCATTCCAGCTCCTCCTGGCAGCGTTCGAGCCAGTCGAGGTCGGCCTGCAGGTGCAGCATGGCGCCCTCGATCAGCAGTTGGGAGATCTTGTTGTCGCGGTCCTCGGCCGCGGCCAGTTTGGACAGGTCCCGCATGGTGTTGAGGTACTGCCGCCGCTGCTTGTTGATCAGTGCGACCGGATCGGCCAGTCCCGACTGCGGTGCGAGGGCGAGTTTCATGAAGAACTCGTCCCGTACCCGGGGCTCCTCGGTGGTGTCCTCGAACCAGGCCAGCACGGCCTCGCGTCCGGCGTCCGTCAGCTTGTACGTGCGCTTGTTGGGGCGTCCCGACTGTTCGACGTCCTCGCCCTCGATGAGGCCGCTCTTCTCCAGCCGTCCGAGGGTGACGTAGATCTGGCCGACGTTGGGCTGAGGGTACGCGGCGCCCAGGAGCTTCTCAAGGTCCTGCTTCAGCTCGTAACCGTGCGCAGGGCTACGGGTGAGGAGCGCAAGGAGCGCCAGCCGCACTCGCTCCCCCTCCTTCCCGCTCTGTAGTCAACGGTTCACTCGGCAGCGGGCCGAGTTGCGCCGCCGTCCGTCTCGTCTGCCTGGGCGTCTAGTATCGCCCATGCCTAACGGGTATATATAGGCCACGATGGTCGGCAACGCAGCCGGATCGTGTACTGGGAGGAATCTATGCGGTGGATGCGTGCCGCGGGTAGAGCTCTCCTGGTCGGGGCGGTCGTACTGGCGGGATACACCGGTCTCGGCGTCCGCGCCGGGACGGGCGCGGCTTCCGAGGACGGCGACCGCGGCCCCCTGACTCTCGTCACGGCGGGCGATCTCACCGACTACCTCCCTCCGCTTCTGGAGGACTGGAACGACGCCCATCCCGGCGAGCGCGTCACGCTCGTCGAGCTGCCCGACTCGGCGGACGAGACCCGGGCCCAGATGATCAGTGAGCTGCGGTCGGGCCGCGACCGGTTCGACGTGCTGAACATCGACGTCGCCTGGACGTCCGAGTTCGCGGCGGCCGGATGGATCTCCCCGCTCCGGCGTGATCGCTTCCCGCTGGACTCCTTCCTGCGGCCCGTCGTCGACACGGCGACCTTCGACGGCCGGCTGTACGCGGTCCCGTACGTCACCAACGCGGGACTGCTCTACTACCGCAAGGACATCCTGGAACGGGAGGGCGAGCAGCCGCCGCGCACCTGGGACGATCTGGTCCGCCAGGCGCGCACGATCGCCCCGGAGTACGGACTGGACGGATATGCCGGCCAGTTCCTGCCGTACGAGGGGCTCACGGTCAACGTCACCGAGGCGGTGCACTCGGCGGGCGGATCGATTCTGCGCGACGACGGAGCCCGCGTGACCGTGGACTCGGACGCGGCGCGCACCGGACTGCGGTTCCTCGCGGACGGTGTGCGGGAAGGCTGGATCTCCCGCGACGCGCTCGGTTACAAGGAGGAGGAGTCGCGGCGGGCCTTCCAGGACGGCCGTCTGCTGTTCCTGCGGAACTGGCCCTACGTGTACGCGGACGCGAGCGCGGAGGGATCGAAGGTCGCGGGCAGGTTCGGCGCCGTGCCGCTGCCCGGACGCGACGGGCCGGGCACCAGTGTGCTGGGAGGCTCCAACCTCGCCGTGAGCAGCCATGCGCGGCATCCGGCGTCGGCGGCGGATCTGATCTCCTACCTCACCAGTGAGCGGGTCCAGCGGCAGGTGCTCACCAAGGGCTCGCTGCCTCCGGTGCGCGCCGCGCTGTACGAGGACCCCGAGCTGGTCCGCGCGTATCCGTACCTGCCCACGCTGCGCCAGAGCGTGCTGTCCGCGGTGCCCCGTCCCAAGAGTCCGCGCTACGACCAGGTGAGCCTCGCCGTGCAGGCCGTGGCGCAGGACGTGCTGGCGCTGCGCCAGACGCCGGAGCAGGCGGCGGCGCGGCTCGCGCGCGAGCTCGGGACCATCTCCCGCAAGGGCTGACCGCACTCCTCCGCTCCCCTCAAGGGTCTCTACTTACATGTTAAGTAGAGACCCTTCGTCGTGCATGTGGGCATTCACGCACAAACCACCCCAGCTTTTCGCTGTTTCTGGACACATCGTTGACACCTTCCAGTCGCTGCTACTTAACATGCATGCATAACAGCGCACCGATCCGGGGCGCTCTCGCATTCAGCAGACAGGTCGACGCGAGATGCTCAGCACCCTTCCGGCCGCCACCGGCCACACCTCCCCCACCGCCACCCCCTCGGCCCCTTGGTGGCGCGACGCGGTGATCTACCAGGTCTACGTCCGCAGCTTCCTCGACAGCACCGGGGACGGCATCGGCGACCTGGCCGGCGTCCGGGCCGGGCTCCCCTACCTGCGCAAGCTCGGTGTCGACGGCATCTGGCTCAGCCCCTTCTACCCGTCGCCGCAGCACGACCACGGCTACGACGTCGCCGACTACCGCGGCGTCGACCCGGTCTACGGCGACCTCGCGGAGTTCGACCGGCTGGTGGCCGACGCCCGCCGGCTCGGGCTGAAGCTGCTCCTCGACATCGTTCCCAACCACTGCTCCAGCGAGCACCCGTGGTTCCGGGGCGCGCTCGCCGCGGAGCCGGGCAGCGCGGAGCGCGCCCGTTTCCACTTCGCGCCCGGCCGCGGCCCGGAGGGGGCCGAGCCTCCCAACAACTGGCGTGCGATGTTCGGCGGTCCCGCCTGGAGCCGGACCACCGGTCCCGACGGCGCCCCCGGCGAGTGGTACCTGCACCTCTTCACGCCCGAGCAGCCCGACCTGAACTGGCGCGATCCGGCCGTGGGCGACGACTTCGAGGAGGTGCTGCGCTTCTGGCTGGAGCGCGGGGTCGACGGCTTCCGCATCGATGTCGCCGCCGGACTGTTCAAGCACCCCGCGCTGCCCGACTCGGACGACCCCGGCGCCGACGAGCGGGCCCGCGACGCCGTCAACCAGCTGGCCTGGAACCAGCCCGAGGTCCACGGCGTGTGGCGGCGCTGGCGCGCGGTCTGCGAGGAGTACACCGCCCGGGACGGCCGCGAACGGCTGCTGGTCGGCGAGGTGTCCGTGCCCACCGCGCGCGAGCACGCCGAGTACGTCCGCCCCGACGAACTGCACCAGGCGTTCTTCTTCGACCTGCTGAGCGCCCCCTGGGACGCCGACGCCTTCCGCGCGACGATCACCGACGCGATGCGCGACATCGCCGGGACGGGCTCCACCGTCACCTGGGTCCTCAACAACCACGACCAGGTCCGCACGGTCACCCGCTACGCGGGCGAGCCCGGGGTGGAAGGCAGCGGACTGGGGGCCGCCCGCGCCCGCGCCGCGGCCCTCCTCATGCTCGCGCTGCCCGGCGCCGCGTACGTCTACCAGGGCGAGGAGCTCGGCCTCCCCGAGGTCCTCGACCTGCCCGACGAGGTCCTCACCGACCCGATCTTCCACCGTACGGGCAGCCGCAAGCACGTCCGGGACGGCTGCCGCGTGCCGCTGCCCTGGTCCGGGCACGCCTCCCCGTTCGGCTTCTCCGGGGAAGCGGCCGGCGCCAAGCCGTGGCTGCCGCAGCCCGAGTGGTTCGCCGAGCACGCGACCGACCGCGCCCTGGCCGACACCCGCTCGTTCTGGCACCTCTACCGCGACGGGCTCCAGCTGCGGCGCACCCTTCCGCAGCTCGGCGAAGGCCCCCTGCGCTGGCTGGACGCGCCTCCCCGGGTACTGGCGATCACCCGCGGCGACGGCCTGGTCTGCGCGGTGAACTTCGGCACCGAGCCGGTACCCGCCCCGGTCCCCGGGACTCCGCTGCTCGCCAGCGGCCCCTGTCCCGAGGGGGTCCTGCCCGCGGCCACCGCCGCCTGGTGGACGGCCGAATGCCCGGCCCCGTGACCCCGGGCCCCTGAGCTCCCCCTCCCCCTCCTCGCCCTCCTCCCCCTCCTCCTCCCCCCCTTCCGCCTCCTCTTCCTGACCTCCAGACAAGGACTCCCTCATGCGACGACCCAGCAAGACGACCCGGCGGACCGCGGCCACCGCATCGGCGGCCCTCGCCCTCGCCCTCGGTGCCACCGCCTGCGGCAACGCCACCGGACCCGCGAGCGGCGGCGAACTGAGCGGCCAGACCGTGACCGTGGCAGGCGTCTGGACCGGCAGCGAGCAGCAGAACTTCAAGAAGGTCCTGGACGCCTTCACCGAGAAGACCGGCGCCAAGACGGTCTTCGTACCCTCCGGCGACAACGTCTCCACCTTCGTCGGAAGCAAGATCGAAGGCGGCAACGCGCCCGACGTGGTGCTGGTTCCCCAGGTGGGTGTGCTCCAGCAGTTCGCCAAGGAGGGCTGGCTCCAGCCCCTGTCCGACGAGGCCACCAGGAAGGCCGGCTCCACCCTCGCCCCGGTGTGGAAGAACTACGGCACCGTCGACGGCACGTACTACGGCCTCTACTTCAAGGCCGCCCACAAGTCGACGGTCTGGTACACCCCGGAGGCCTTCGCCCAGGCGGGCGTCAACGAGCCCACGAGCTACGCCGACATGCTGAAGGCCGGCCGCACCCTGGCCGACTCCGGCCGCCCCGCCTTCGCCATAGCCGGCGAGGACGGCTGGACCCTCACCGACTGGTTCGAGAACGTCTACCTCTCCCAGGCCGGGCCGGAGAAGTACGACCAGCTCGCCCAGCACAAGCTCAAGTGGACCGACGACAGCGTCGTCAGGGCGCTGACCACCCTCGGCGAACTGTTCAAGGACAAGCAGCTCGTCGCCGGGGGTGCCCAGACGGCGCTGGGCACCGACTTCCCCTCGTCGGTCGCGCAGGTCTTCGGTCCCGATCCCAAGGCGGGGATGGTCTACGAGGGCGACTTCGTCGGTGGCATCGCCAAGGACCAGTTCGGCAAGAAGCCCGGCGAGGACGCCAAGTTCTTCCCGTTCCCCGCGGTCGACGGCGGCAAGGCGCCGGTCGTCAGCGGCGGCGACGCGGCCGTCGTCCTGAAGGACGCGAAGAACGGCAAGGCCGGCATGAAGCTGCTCGAATTCCTGTCCGGCTCCGAGGCCGCCGAGGTCTGGGCCCGCGCCGGCGGTTTCCTGTCCCCGAACAAGGAGCTCGACATCGCCTCGTACGGTGACGAGATCACCCGCAGCACGGCCAACTCGCTCATCGCGGCGGGCGACTCGATCCGCTTCGACATGTCGGACCAGGCCCCGGCCGCGTTCGGCGGCACCAAGGGAGCGGGCGAGTGGAAACTCCTCCAGGACTTCCTGCGCGACCCGTCGGACCCGCGGGGCACGGCCGCGAAGCTAGAGGCCGAGGCCGCCAAGGCCTACGGGAACTGAGGCGGCACCCATGGCTGACACCATGACCGCCGCCCGCGGCGCGGCCGACGGGCGGCGCCGGGCCCAGCGCAGGAAACGCCGCCTCGCGGTCGTCTTCGTCCTGCCCGCCCTGCTGCTGCTCGGCGCGCTGGTCGTCTACCCGGTCCTCTTCTCCCTCGGCCGCAGCCTCTTCGACGCCGACGGCGACCGCTTCGTGGGAGCCGCCAACTACGCGGCGATCGTGCAGGACCAGGCCACCCTCAAGGCCATCCGCAACAGTGCGCTCTGGGTCGTCGTCGCTCCGACCCTGCTGACCGGCCTCGGGCTGATGCTCGCCGTACTCACCGAGAAGGTGCGCTGGGCGACCGCCTTCAAGCTCGTGCTCTTCCTGCCGATGGCCGTGTCGTTCCTCGCCGCGGGCATCATCTTCCGGCTCGCCTACGACCAGGACCCGGCCCGGGGCGTGCTCAACGCCGCCGTCACCGGTGTCCACGACAGCTTCGTGGACACCGCCGCCTATCCGACGGCCCGTGCCCGGGAGGGCCAGGGCCTGACCGGCGGGCCGGGCGGCCCGTACAGCACCGAGGAGGCCGTTCTTCCCAGCCGCTCGGTCGGTCTCGGCTTCCTCGGGGTGGCACCCGGCGCGATGCCGGCCGGAGCGAAGGCCGCGGCCCCCGCGGAGCCCCGGCCGGACAGCATCGGGGGTGTCGTCTACCTGGACTTCGCCCCCGGCGGCGCCGGCACCCCGGGCCGCATCGACCCGGGCGAGAACGGGCTGCCCGGCATGACGGTCGAGGCCGTACGGGACGGCCGGGTGGCCGCCACCGCGGTCACGGCCGAGGACGGGTCGTTCCGCTTCACCGGGCTGGCCGACGGCCCGTACACGGTCCGGCTGCCCGCGGCCAACTTCGCGGCCCCGTACCAGGGGGTGAACTGGCTCGGTCCGGCGCTGGTCACACCGGCCATCATCGGCGCCTACCTGTGGGTGTGGACCGGCTTCGCCATGGTCCTGATCGGCGCCGGCCTCGCGGCCATCCCGCGGGACGCCCTGGAGGCCGCGCGGATGGACGGTGCCTCCGAGGGCCAGATCTTCCGCAAGATCACCGTACCGCTGCTCGCACCGGTGCTCACCGTCGTCTTCGTGACCCTGGTGATCAACGTGATGAAGGTCTTCGACCTCGTCTACATCATCGCGCCCGGACCGGTCCAGGAGGAGGCCAACGTGCTCGCCACCCGCATGTGGCTGGTCTCCTTCGGCGGCGGCAACGACCAGGGGCTCGGCAGCGCGCTCAGCGTGGTGCTCCTCCTGCTCGTCGTCCCGGCGATGATCTTCAACATCCGGCGCTTCCGAAGGAGTGGAGCATGAGCGGCCACGGCACCATCGAGCGCCGGCCGTCCCGGCGGACTGCGGCGGTCCGCCCCGTCCCCGGCCCGCCGGCGCAGGGGCCCGTACGCGGACCCGGGCGCCGGCGCGGGAAGCGGCTGTCGCGCCTGCTGAGCAACTCCCTCGTCCAGGGCGCGCTGATCCTGGTCGCCCTGGTGTGGATCACCCCGCTGGCGGGCCTGCTCATCTCCTCCATGCGCTCCGAGGGCGACAACGCCTCCGGCGGCTGGTGGACCGCGCTCAGCGACCCGTCCCAGCTGTCCCTGGACAACTACGGCGCCCTGCTGCAGGACTCCGGTATCGCGGCGGCGTTCGGGAACACCGTCCTGATCTCCGTGCCGACCACCATCCTGGTGGTCGCCATCGCGGCACTCGCCGGATACGCCTTCGCGTGGCTGGAGTTCCCCGGCCGGGACGCCGTCTTCCTGGTGGTCGTCGGACTGCTGGTGGTCCCCGTACAGATCGGGCTGCTGCCCGTGGCCAAACTCTTCGGTGCGGTGGGGCTGTTCGGCACGGTCGCGGGCGTCGTCCTCTTCCACGTCGCCTACGGCCTGCCGTTCGCGATCTTCCTGCTGCGCAACTACTTCGCCGGGATACCGCGCGAGATGCTGGAGGCCGCCCGGATGGACGGCGGCAGCGAATGGCGGATCTTCTCCCGGCTGGTGCTGCCGCTCGGCCGCCCGGCGATCGCGAGCCTGGCCATCTTCCAGTTCCTGTGGGTCTGGAACGACATGCTCGTGGCGCTGCTCTTCGCGGACAGCGGGTCCCAGCCGCTCACGGTCGCGCTGCAGTCCCAGATGCGGCAGTTCGGGAGCAACATCGGCGTCCTCGCGCCCGGGGCGTTCCTGTCCCTGGTGGTCCCGCTGATCGTCTTCTTCGCCTTCCAGCGGCACTTCGTCCAGGGGGTGATGGCGGGCTCGGTGAAGTGACCACATTCCTACCGTCAAAGGCCGCGGGCCCCGCTGCCGGTCGAGAGACCGGCGGCGGGGCCGCGCCGGGATCAGGAGGTGGGAACGGGCCAGGGAACCCGGGTCGCCACCGGGGCGCTGTAGTCGACGCCCGGCACGGAGAATCCGTACAGGCGTCGGACCTCGGCGTGAAACCAGTCGAGGTCGGCGAGAGCGGCGATGGTGTCGCTCGTGGCGGCCTCCCAGCGCTCGGCGACGGCCGCCTGGACCTCGTCGGTGAGTTCCCAGGTGTCCAGGCGGACGCGGCCTTCTTCATCCAGGGTGAGCGGAGCGACACCGGTGAGCTGGTCCCACAGGGCGGCGAGCTGACGCACGGGCGGCATCAGGTCCGGTCCGAGGACTCCGCGCAGCAGGCCGGTGTACAGGGCGATGCCGGGGATGGCGGTGGAGGACTGGGTGACGGCGGCGCCGTTGACGGAGGTCACGGCCCGCCCGCCCAGCGTGGTGCCGAGCCGCTCGTTCAGGGTGCGGGCGGTGGCTTCCAGGTGGGCCTTGGCCACGCCGATGGTGCCCTGCCGGTAGATCGCCGCTGTCAGAGGCGATCCGATGTACGACAGCGCGGCGGTGGCGAAGCCCTCGCCGAGCAGTCCCCGGCCGGCCAGGTGGTCGATCCAGCGTTCCCAGTCCGCGCCGCCCATCACGGCCACGGTCTGCTCGACGTCATCTCCCTCGGCCGGCCCGGTCTCGACCTCGCGCACCGCGGGAACGCCCTGGTCGTCGAAGACAAGGGTCTTGGTGCGGTTCGCCCGGCCGATCGGCTTGAGGACGGAGGCGTACGTGGTGCCGGTGTCCGGGTCGGTGCGCCGGGGCGCGGCGACCGAGTAGATGAGGTAGTCCAGCCTGCCGCCGAAACGCTGCTCGATGAGGTCGGCCACCTCGTTCTTCATCGTGTCGGAGAACGCGTCGCCGTTGAGGAAGACCAGATCCCGCCCGGCGGTACGGGCGATGTCGGCGGTGGCGGCGGTGCGGTACCAGCCGGCCGTGGCGGTGCGCCGTTCGGTGGGGGCCTTCTCGAAGGAGACCATGATGCCGCGGATGCCGGCGCGCTTGAGTCCGGCGACTGTGGCGGCCAGGCCGTATCCGGCCGAGGAGCCGATGATCAGAGCCACCGGCCCGGCCTCGTCCGGAGGGCCGGCAGGGTCGGGGCAGGCCTGCCACATGTCGGCCACCAGCCGCTCGCAGCCCGCCGGGTGGGAGTCGAGGAAGAGAAAGCCCCGGTTGCGGGGGGTGAGAACGCGCTCGCTCACGATGGAGTCCTTGGGTCGATCGGGCCGGGGACGCGGCAGCCGGCCGGGCCACCCCGTCCCGTAAGTCTGCGACAGGACGGACACGGACCGTGGCCCCCACCAGGGACAAGGATCACGAGTCGATCTTGGAGTGTTCCGCCACTTCCGGCGGAGCCGGGGATGCGTCACGACGAAGTGCGCACGGCGCGGCCGTCCTTGACGCTGAACGCGCGGCGGTCGGGTTCAGGGGGTGGTCCACGGGTGCGGGGCGGGCGAGGTCGCTGTGGCACCGCTCCGGGCGACGCCGGCGGATCCGGACCCGAACGGGATGCGACAGGGGGTGCGGCTGCCTGCGCAGGGTTCGGTGCGCGTGGCGTCGCGCCTCTCGGCGCGGCCGCCGGAGGGGCGGCGCGTCGGCTTCGGCGCTGCCCCTCCGGTGCGCCGGACGGTCAGTTGCCCGGGGTCTCGCCTTGTTCCCGCATACCCCACGGGGAGCCGTACGCGGTGAGCAGGTCGAGGAAGGGGAGCGGCGGCAGGGCCTCGGGGCCGAGGACGCCGGGCTGCGACCAGACGCCGGTGGCCAGGAGTTCGAGGGCCACCACCGGGTTGACGGCGGTCTGCCAGACGACGGCCTGGGAGCCGTACTCGCGCATGGACCACTGGTTGTCGACCACGTGGTAGAGGTAGACCTCGCGGGGCAGGCCGTCCTTGGTGCCCTTGACCCAGGTGCCGGCGCAGGTCTTTCCGGTCATGCGGTCCCCGAGCGTCGCCGGGTCGGGCAGGCAGGCGGCGACCACGTCGCGGGGCGAGACCCGGACCTCGCTGCCGTCCTCGCCGCGGACCGCGACCCGGGCGGTGGAGTCCAGGCCGAGGGCGTGGAGGGTCTTGAGCTTGCCGATGAAGTCGTCGCCGAGGCCGTACTTGAAGGTGACCCGGCGGGCGCCGACCCAGCGCGGGACGAGGAGGACCTCCTCGTGTTCGACGTTGACGCACTCGACGGGGCCGATGCCCTCCGGGAAGTCGAAGACCTCCGGCTCGCTGAACGGTTCGGTGGTGAACCAGCCGCGCTCGCGCTCGTAGACCACGGGAGGGTTCAGGCACTCCTCGATCGTCGTCCAGATGTTGAAGGACGGGGCGAAGTCGTAGCCCTCGACGGCCAGGTTCGCTCCGTCGCGGATGCCGATCTCCTCGATGTCGTCGAAGAGGTGGTCGGCGGCGTAGCGGGCGAAGACGTCCGAGAGTCCGGGCTCGACGCCCATGCCGACGAGGGCGAGGCGGCCCGACTTCTCCCACTCCCCGGCCCGTTCGAACTGCTCGTCGCCGAGCTTCACCCCGCATTCGCTGTGCGGGTGGTCGGGGTGGGGCCGGGAGAGGGACATGGCCATGTCGAGGTAGTGGCTGCCCGCCGCGAGCGCGGCGTTGAACAGGGGCATCACGAAGCGCGGGTCGGTGGCGTTCATGAGGACGTCGCATCCTCGCTCGGTGAGCAGCCGGCTGACCGCCGCCTCGTCGGAGGCGTCGACCCGGCAGGCGCTGAACCGCTGCTCTTCGCCGCCCAGGGCCGCGACGGCGGCCTCGGCGCGGGCCAGGTCGTAGTCGGCGACGACGAAGTGGTCGAAGAAGTCGCGGCGGGCGGCGATCTTGGTGATCGCGCTCCCGACACCGCCGGCACCCACAAGCAGAACACGCATGGCGAGGTCCTTTCTCTGTGAGGCGTGCGCCTCAGGGGCTGATGGAACCGTTCCGTCCGAGTTAAGGTCAATGGTGTTGGCATAAGGCTGGACGGAGGCGGGCGATGGCGAAGGACGTGGTCCCGGAGGAGGCCCGCAGACGGCGGCGCCCGACCCGGCAGGGGACGGTGCTCTCCGAGCGGCTGATCGTCGAGACGGCCCTGCGGATGGTGCGCGAGCACGGGAGCGCGGGTCTGTCCGCCCGGCGGCTGGGCGCCGCTCTGGGGGCGGACCCCAGCACGCTGTACCGGTACTTCGACGGCATGGACGGTCTGACCCTGGCCATCGGCGAGGAGCTGATCGGCCGGGCGCTCGACGGCTGGGTCCCCACCGGGCGGTGGCGCGACGACCTGCGCTCACTGGGGCTGCGCATCCACGGCGCCTACCTCGCCCACCCGCAGGCCGCGCTGCTCACCGCGAGCCGGGTGAGCGGCCGGCCGCGCGAGATCGCGGCCGACGAGGCGATCCTCGGCAGCCTGCGCGGCGCGGGCTTCGCGGACGTGGACGCCGTACGGATCTACCACGCCTACATCGACCAGGCCCTGGCCTTCGCGGCGCTCGACGCGGGGCCGCTCGCGCTGACGGAGAAGGCGCGCGAGTCGGACGAGGAGCGGTGGGAGTCGACGTACGCCCGGCTGCCGGCCGACGCCTACCCGAACATCGCGGCCACCGCGGGGCTGCTGGCCGCCCGGATGCCCCACAGCGCGTACCCGGTCGCGCTGGAGATGCTGCTGGACAGCGCCGAGAGGCAGCTCGCGGACGCGACGGGCGCCGGGGGCGGGGGCGCTGCCGGGCGCGGCTGACCCGACCTTCCGGGCAGGGTTATGCCAACACCATTGACCCTCTGTGCGGAGCACCGGTTTCCTCATCGCATCAACGCCCCGTTCACCGTGCACCAGTGAGGGACCATGGTCGAAGACACCGCGCGGACGCCTGCCGCCACCGCCACGCTCAGACCGAACGCGATCGGGTTCGTCGACGCCCTCGCCATCGGGCTGAACGCGACCTCGCCGGCGTACTCCCTGGCCGCCGTGATCGGGCCGATCGTCGCCCTGGTCGGCGTCCACGCCCCCGGGGTGATGCTCGCGTCGTTCGTTCCGATGGTGCTCATCGCTTCCGCTTTCTACTACCTGAACCGGGCCGACCCCGACTGCGGCACGACCTTTTCGTGGGTGACGCGTGCGCTGGGGCCCACGACCGGCTGGCTGGGCGGCTGGGCGATCACCATGACCGGGGTCCTGGTGGTCGGCTCGCTCGCCGACGTCGCCGTCAATTTCGGCCTGCTGGCCGTCGGTCTGGACGGCTGGTCCGGGAACTCGCCGATCCGCCAGGCACTGACCGTGCTCGTGATCGTGACGATGGCGGCGCTGTGCGTCCGGGACACCCAGGCGGCGGCTCGTCTGCAGAACGTCCTGGTGCTGCTGCAGACCGTGTGCCTGTTCGTCTTCGCGGCCGTCGCCCTGTACCGGGTCTACGCCGGTACCGGCTCCCTCGACGCGCTGCGTCCGTCGGTCGGCTGGCTCGACCCGTTCGGAGCCGGGAGCACGGCGCTGACCGGCGGGCTGCTCCTCGGTGTCTTCGTCTACTGGGGCTGGGAGTCGGCCGTCAACCTCACCGAGGAGACGAAGGATTCCTCCTCCGCCCCGGGCCGGGCCGGCATCTGGTCGACGGTGGTCCTCCTGGCCACCTATGTCTCCGTGGCCTTCGCGGTGGTCGCGTACGCCGGCACCGGCTATCTCACCGCGCACGCCGACGACGAGGAGGCCGTCTTCGCCTCCCTGGCCCGCGAGGCCCTCGGCGGCTGGGACTGGATCGTCCTCCTCGCCGTCGCCACCTCGGCGCTCGCCTCGACCCAGACGACGATCATCCCGGCCTCCCGCACCGCGCTGTCCATGGCGCGCAGGCAGGCCCTCCCCCGCCGGTTCGGTCTGATCCACGGCCGGTACCGCACCCCCGCCGTCGGCACCTGGTGGGTCGCCGGCACGGCCACGGTCTGGTACCTGTTCATCCACCAGGTCAGCGAGAACGCGCTCGCCGACTCCCTGACGGCCCTGTCGCTGCTGATCGCCTTCTACTACGCCCTCACCGGTATCGCGTGCGCGGTCTACCACCGGCGCCTGCTGACCGCGGGGGTGCGCGAGTTCCTGTTCATCGGGGCCGGCCCCCTCATCGGTGCGGGGATGCTGATCTGGCTGCTCGCCGAGGCGGTCGTCGACATGGCGGACCCCGCCAACTCCTCCGGTGGGACGTCCTGGTTCGACCTCGGCCCGCCGCTGGTCATCGCCCTCGGCCTAAGCCTTGTGGGGCTGCTGGTGATGCTCGCGCGGCGCGCGGCCTCCGGGGCGTTCTGGGCGGAGCGCCCGACCGTCCACGCAGGCCCGGCGGACCTGCCGGGCGGGACGGAGGAGGCCGGAGGGGCGGAGCGGCCGGCGGCAGGCGCCGCGGCGAGGGCGGCGGCGAGGGCGGCGGCGAGGGCGGCCGAGCCCGCGGCACGAGGGTGAACTCGCGGTGGGCGTGCGGGCCGTGACGGCCCGCCGTCCGCCGGGAAGGGCCCGCGGTGGGCGGGCCGGGGCGATTGTCAGTGGTGCGCGAGAGGATCACTTCCATGATGAACCTTTCCGCCGATCAGGCGCTGTCCAGCATGTCCGGCCGCTCCGCGTACGAGGCCGCGCTCGGGCGCCTGCGCGACGCGTCGGGGGCGTACTACGCCGACGGCGACAGCCCGATGGACGATGCCACCTACGACCGGCTCCGGCTCGCCGTGCTGGCGTGGGAGACGGAGCACCCCGACGAGGCCGCCGCGGACTCCCCCACCGGGCAGGTCGGCGACGGCGCCGCCCCGGCCGGCGATGTCGCGCACACCACCCGGCTGCTCAGCCTGGACAACGTCTTCAACCCCGACGGCCTGCTGTCGTGGGGCGATTCCCTGCAGCGGCGGCTGGGCACGGCACCGGTCTGCGGGTTCACCGTCGAGCCGAAGCTGGACGGCGCGGCCGTCGCGGCCCGCTACCGGGCCGGGCGGCTGGTGCAGATCATCACGCGGGGCGACGGCAGCACCGGTGAGGACATCAGCCATGTCATCGGGCAGATAGAGGGCCTGCCCGAGCGGCTGCCGGTGCCGGCCACCTTCGAGGTGCGCGGAGAGGTGCTGTTCACCCAGGAGCAGTTCGAGGCGGCGAACGCGGTCCGCACCGCGCACGGCGCGCAGGTCTTCGCCAACCCGCGCAACGGCACGGCCGGCACGCTGCGGGCCAAGGACCGCCCGTACCGGCTGATGATGACGTTCTGGACGTACGGCGCGGTCGAACTGGACGGAGAATCGTTCCTGCCCGCCGGAGCCACGCACGCCGAGACCCTGGCCGCGGTCGCCCGGGCCGGAGTCCGAACGACCGCGGACACCCCGGTCGGGCTGCACGTGGTCGCCACCCTCGCCGAGGCCCAGCAGCGGGTGGACGAGATCGCCGCCCTGCGCGCGGGGCTGCCGTTCGGGATCGACGGTGTCGTGATCAAGGTCAACGACTCGGCCGAGCAGGAAGCGGCTGGACTGGGCAGCCGGTTCCCCTACTTCGCCGTCGCCTTCAAGCTCCCGGCCGTCGAGCGGCAGACCGTGCTGGAGGACGTGGTGTGGGAGGTAGGCCGGACCGGGGTGCTCGCCCCGACCGCCGTACTCGCCCCGGTCCTGATCGACGGGTCCACGGTCACCCGGGCCACCCTCCACAACCCGGCCGACATCCGGCGCCGCGATCTCCACCTGGGCGACACGGTGACGGTCTACAAGGCGGGCGACATCATCCCGCGGGTCCAGGCCGCCGTGGTGCCGCTGCGCCCGGCCGGAGCGACGGAGGTACCCCTGCCCGAGACGTGCCCCAACTGCGGTGGGGAGATCGACAAGACGCAGGAGCGGTGGCGCTGCGCGCAGGGCGCGGCCTGCGCCCTGCCGGCCCTCATCGAGTACGCCGCCGGGCGCGAGATGCTCGACATCGACGGGCTGGGCAGGACGTACGTCAAGGCCCTGGTCGACGCGGGTGACGTCACGGACGTCGCCGACCTGTTCACCCTGTCCCCGGAGCAGCTCACCACCGCTTCCGGCAGCGCCAAGCGGGCCGCGAAGCTCACCGAGCAGATCGCGGCGGCGAAGGCCCGGCCGCTGAGCCGTGTCGTCTGCGCGCTGGGCATCCTGGGCACCGGGCGCAGCATCTCCCGCCGGATCGCCCGGCACTTCGGCACGATGGACGCCGTCCGCCGGGCCGATGCCCTCGCCATGCAGGCCGTGGACGGCATCGGCCCGGAGAAGGCCCCGGTGATCGTCGAGCAGATCGCCGCCCTGGCGCCGGTCATCGACAAGCTCGCCGCGGCGGGCGTCAGCATGAGCGAGCCGCGGGACGAGGCGGCGGCGCAGGGCTCGGGTCCGCTGGCCGGGAAGGTCGTGGTGGTGACCGGGAAGATGACCGGAGCGCTCGAAGGCCAGGGCCGGGACGCGATGAACGCACTGATCGAGAAGGCGGGCGGGCGTGCCGGCAGCAGCGTCAGCGCCAAGACCACCATCCTGGTCTCCGCGCCCTCGGCGGGCGGCAAGCCCAGCTCGAAGGCGGTCAAGGCCGCCGAGCTGGGTGTCGAGGTCCTGACCCCGGAGGCCTTCGGCGAGCTGGTCGCCGACTTCCTGAGCTGAGCCGGGCTGAGCTGAGCTGAGCCGGCCTGCCCGGCGGTCCGGCCGGCCCGGCGTCCGGCGTCCGGCGTCCGGCGTCCGGCGTCCGGCGTCCGACACAGAAAAGCCTCCGGCCGTCCCGCGTGGTGCGGGACGGCCGGAGGTCTCAAGTCGGTGGCGAGGAAAGCGAAGAGGCTATTTTAGGAGTGTTGAGAAGGAAGCCCCTTCATGGCCTCGCCACGGCTACGTTAACAGTCAGGCGGGGATCAGGTCACGCAGATTTTCCGGGGTGACGATCCGCGACGCCGGGTGCAGCTTCTCGGGCCGCTCCAGGCCGATGTAGGTGACGGGACCCGCCGGAACGGTCTTCCCGTCCCACACGGTGACGGTCGTCGCGCTGCCGGTCATCAGCTCGACCAGATAGCGGACGGTGAGCTGCTCGCGCTCGACGACGGCCCGCATCAGCGTCGCGACCGTCACCCGGTTGTCCTCGACCCGGTTGTACGACGGAGACCCCGTCAGGCACAGGTGCAGCCACTTGGCGCGCCACCGGCCGTCGGACCCGCGCAGGAACACCAGCGGCAGGGCGACCCGGCCCGGACCGCGCAGATCCGACTTCATGCGCACCGTGCGCGGCTCGAAGGGTCGTCCGTTCTGCTCGGCCCCGCGCAGCATGAACCCGAAGAACGACTCCTCGACCTCCTCGAAGCCTTCCCCTGAGTAGATGTTGACCTGCGGGACGATGCAGGAGGCGCGGACCGCGTCCAGCCGTAGGTCGATGAACTCCGAGGCCCCGTCGACCGCGTCCGTGATGTCACCGGAATGCTTGCCCCCGATCTCGCTCAGGTTGGTGTACGACAGCCAGGAGATGGTCGAGTAGTCGGTGTCCAGCAGGGCCGCCGACAGGTCGAAGTCGGTGCTGCGCGCGGTCTGCTTCCAGTACACGAAGAAGCGCAGCAGTTCTCCGTCGACCGGGGACACCGAGCCGCGCGGCAGCACACCGAGCCCGGACGCGGTCGCCTTGCCGCTGAGCGGCAGCGCCACGTCCAGGACGTCCGGGTCGATCAGCAGGTGGTCCGCCGCGGGCACCCGGCGGCGCAGCTCCGCGTCGATCGCGGCGATGATCCGCTTGCGTTCGGGCGCGAACACCGGAGGGCGGGTGTCCTCGGTGACCCAGGCCCGGCCGGCACGGTTGACGAACACCCGCTGCTCGCCGGTCTCCTCCGCGCGGTTGTGCAGGTGCTGGCGTACCGACAGCAGGACCCGGCCGGAGACGCCGGGGACGACCTGCTCGGCGGCGGCCACGACCGCGTCGCGCTCGTCCTGCGTGTGGGCGGAGCGCAGCAGCCGGTCCAGGGAGCGCAGCAGCTTGCCGGGCGCGGCCTTCAGCAGCTCGGCCGCGCCGGTGGGATCGAGCCGGGCGTGCAGTTCCTCCACCCGGCTGTCGAGGGAGCGCGCCGCCTTCTCGCCGCGGGCGACGGCGAACACGTCGGCCGCGTGCGGCCACTGCGGGTACTCGTGCGGGTGCAGCCGCTCGCCGAGCCGCTTCCACATCTCGCGGTGCGCGTGCACGTCGGCGAGCTTTGCGGGCGCGGAGCCGACGACCGCGTCGAGGCCCGCGAGCAGCGCCCGGCGCGCCGCACGGGAGATCCCGCGCAGCCGCGTCGGCTCCTGCAGACCGACGTCACCGCCGGCGAGCGCGCAGGCGAGGCGGAGCACGTCGGTGACCGTGTCCAGCAGCAGGCTCGCTCCGGCCTTCAGCCGGGCCTCGTTGACCACGGCCCGGTTCTCCCGTACGGGGATCTCCTCGGGCTGCGGTCCGTCCGCGCAGTGACGGGCGAGTTCGCGCAGGTCCCGCAGGCCGTCCTCGCCCAGGGGCGTGGTGCTGCCCGCCAAGGCCAGGTAGAGGGAGGTGAGTTCGTCGTCCGGGGCGGCGCCGAGGTGCAGGACCGTCATGCGGTCGCCCGCCGCGGCGATCAGCTCGTCGTGGTGGGTCAGCATCTCGGCGTAGGTGTGCCGGTAGTTCCCGTACGAGGGGAGCGTGAGCAGGTTCACGACGCCGGTGCTCAGCTGCTCCAGCGCGCTCGCGCGCGTGTCGTCGTCGGCGAGCGCCTCGGCTATGCACCGCATCCAGAAGTCGAAGGTGTCCGGCACATGGGCCGGGAAGTCGATGAAGTACACGTTGTGCCGGACGTGGTCGCCGACCATCTCGCGGACGGTGCCCAGCGTCCGTACGGCGGTGTCGACGACCGCCCCCTGCGACAGTCCCGACAGGTGTGCGAGCAGCTGTCCCGAGAGCTTGAAGCCCACGGACATCAGCGCGGCGTCGAACTGCTGCGCCGCGACGGCGCCTTCCCCGACGGGTCCCGTGGGGCGGGGGATGCGGTGGGTGTGCCGGAGGACCAGGGGGTCGAGTCGGTGGACCATTCGAACATGATCCCAAGGCCGTACGGGCGGCCGCACCCGGTTTTCGCGGGGCGGATCGGTGTCCGCCGAAACCGTTCCGTGCCGGACGGGAAGCGGCCTACTGTGGCGCGGTGACTCAGATGATCATTCTCAACGGTGGTTCCAGCTCGGGGAAGTCCGGGATCGTACGGTGTCTGCAGGCCGTGCTGCCGGACCCGTGGCTGTCGTTCGGGTGCGATGCGTTCGTCGACGCCCTGCCCGCCGCGATGCAGACGGCGCAGGAGGGCATCGAGATCGCGGCGGACGGCACGGTGAGCGTCGGGGCGACGTTCCGGGCGCTGGAGGCGGCCTGGACGGAGGGGATCGTGGCGATGGCCCGTGCGGGCGCGCGGATCGTCGTCGACGACGTGTTCCTCGGTGGGGCGGCGTCCCAGCAGCGGTGGCGGAAGGCGCTGGGCGACGTGCCGGTCCTGTGGGTCGGGGTGCGGTGCGACAGTGCGGTGGCCGCGGGCCGTGAGATCGCGCGAGGGGACCGGGTCCGGGGAATGGCCGCAGCGCAGGCGGACGCCGTGCACCGGGGAGTCACGTACGACCTTGAGGTGAACACCGCGCACACCGAATCCCTGGAGTGTGCGCGGATCATCGCCTCCCACGCCGCCTGACCGGGGATTCCCCTCCCCGGCGAAGGGAATCCCCGGCGGATGCGCCCGGTGCGATCAGCGCGTGGCGCGGCCGTGGAGCAGCGACGCGCGGGCGAGCGCGGTGAGGGCCGCGGTGCAGAGCAGGGTGCGGACGATGTTCGTCGTGACCCAGGTGGTCCTGAACCGCTCGACGATCGAGAAGTCCGTCATCTGCTCGACCGCGCCCGCGTCGGCGAGCTCGTTGTTGAGCGGGATGTTCACGCCGAAGGTGATCACGAGGACGACGAGGTACGCGACCGCGGCCGCCCCCACCCACAGGGCGGTGGCGCGGCGGCCGCCGCGGTACTCCACGACCGCCGAGGCGACGGCCGCCACCAGGGCCAGCAGGAACACCGAGCCGAAGAGCGGGTTGCCGTCGATGGCCTTGTTGAAGGCGCGCATCGCGGTGACGTACGTCTGCTCGTCACCGGCCGCCAGGCCCGGCATCACCGAAACGTCGAAGGCGAAGAACAGCCCGGCCATCAGACCCACCAGAACGGTGGACAGTGTGATCAGGGTGGCGGCGATCCGGGTGCTCTGCGGCCGGCCCGGTGTCGCCGGCGAGGCCGGCGGCCGGGTCGGATCGTTCGGCGTCGGGTTGATGGTCATTCGGCTCTCGTCCTCTTCCAACAGTCAATACAGCACGGTGCGATGCAGTGCGGTGCGACGCGTTCTGAACACGAACGCCCGATCGTGACATCACTTGTTCGATATTCCGCCGGGTTTCGATGACCCCTTGGGTGAATCTTTAGCCACTGCCGCCTGTTTCCGGGGAGCGTCGGAGCCGGGGATACGCTGGGTTCATGCCAGCCCTGAACTCCCCCGCACCCGGCCCGCTGCGCCTGGAGCCCGTCACCGGCGACAACTTCGACGCGGTCTGCGCGATACAGGTCCGCCCCGACCAGGCCCATCTGGTCTCCCCCGTGGTGAAGTCCCTCGCCGAGGCGTACGTGCACACCGCGACGGCCTGGCCCCGGGCCATCGTCGACGGCGACGAGATCGTCGGCTTCGTCATGGCCTTCCACGACGTCGTCTGGGACCCGGCCGCCGACCCGAACGACCGGCGCAGCGGCATCTGGCGCCTCAACATCGACGCCCGTCACCAGGGCAGGGGCTACGGCCGCTTCGCCGTCCAGGCGGCGACGGAAGAAATCCGCGCCCGCGGCATCGCCCACGCCTACGTCAGCTGGGACACCGGTACGAACAGCCCCGAGCCCTTCTACCTCGGCCTCGGCTTCCGCCCCACCGGCGAACTCAGCGGCGCCGAACGCGTCGCCAGGCTCTCCCTCATCCCGGACGGCACCTGAGGGCCGTCCCGCAATCCGGCTCTTCGGGGGCTCGGCCCTCGGGGGATCGGTCCTCGGGGATCGGTCTTCGCGGGCTCGCCTCAGGAAACGGCCTGGCCGAGCACGACCGTGCCGCGCGGACCCTGCGCCATCGCCGTACCCGGCGACGTCGTCCCTGAGCGGAACTCCCGCGGGCTGACCCCGCGGACCCGCTTGAAGGCGGCGGACAGGGCGAAGGCACTGCTGTAGCCGACCTTGCGGGCCACCATCTCCACCGTGGCATCCGGTTCACGCAGGAGATCGGCCGCCAGCGTCAGGCGCCAGCCCGTCAGATAGCCGACGGGCGGCTCGCCGACGACCTCCGTGAACCGGCGCGCCAGCGACGCCCGGGAGACGCCCACCTTCAGGGCCAGCTCCTCCACGGTCCACCCGTGCGCCGGGCTCTCGTGCAGCAGCCGCAGCGCCGGTCCGACCACTGGATCGCCCTGTGCCCGGAACCAGCCCGGGGCGCCGGACCCGGGTGCCGCGAGCCACGCCCGCAACACCCCGATCAGCAGCAGGTCCAACAGCCGGTCCAGGACCACCTCCTGGCCCGGCTCCTCGCTGGAGATCTCCGAGGCGAGGAGTGTGATCAGGGTGGAGTCGGCGGTGCCGGCCGGCCTCACCAGGATCGTGGGCAGCGCGCTCAGCAGCCTGCCGCCGACCTCGCCCGGCGCCTGGTAGGTGCCGCTCAGCATCACCGCCGCCCCTGCGCCGGGGCGGTCGGCGCCCCATGTCCGCACACCGAGCGCCATCGAATCCGAGACGTCCTCGCCCTCCTGCGTACTGCACCGCTGGTCGGGCCCCACCGTGATCTCGACGGGGGTGTCCGGCAGGTTCGCGACGGTGTAGGGCGCGGGCCCCCGTACGACGGCCACGTCCCCGGGGCCGATCCGTACCGGCTCGGCGCCCTCGTCGTCGGGCAGCAGCCAGGCAGAGCCCTGCACCATGGTCACCACCGACAGCGGGGCACGGTCCTCGATCCGCACCGACCACGGAGGGTTGAGCACCGACTTCAGCAGGAACGCGCCCCGGGCCTGCGGGCCCGCGAGAAGACCGGCCAGCATGTCCATACGCACATCCTCCCCACGTCGGAACAACACCCCGGCACCAACCCGGGCGCGGGCGTGGCCGGTCCGCATCAGAGGGCCTCGACGTCCCAGACACCGGTGGCCGCCGCCTCCCGGGCGAAGTCCGAGAAATCCCGGGGCGGCCGCCCCAGCACCTCCTCGACCCCGTGCACGAGGTGCGCATTGCGCCCGTCCAGGATCAGGGTGAACAGCTCGGCGAACTCCTCCGGCAGCCCGTTCTCACGCAGCACCGCACGATAGTCCTCCATCGGGACCGGCGCATAGGCGATCTCACGGCCGGTCGCCTTCGAGAGCTCGGCGGCCACGTCCTCGAAACCCAGCAGGCGCGGCCCCGACAGCTCGTACGTCTGTCCGATGTGCCGGTCATCGGTCAGCGCGGCCACCACCACGTCGGCTATGTCTCCGGTGTCGACGAACGCCTCGACCGCGTCCGCCGTCGGCAGCACGATCTCGCCCGCCCGAACGGAGTCGAGGAAGAAGCTCTGGTCGAAGTTCTGGTTGAACCAACTCGACCGGACGATCGTCCAGTCCGCGCCGGAAGCCTTCAGCCACTCCTCACTGGTCCGCGCCGCCTCCTCACCACGCCCCGACAGCAGCACCAGGCGCCGGGCCCCGGCCGCCACCGCCACCTCCGCGAAGGCCGCAACCCGCACGGAAGCCCCCGGGAAGGCGAGATCGGGGTAGTACGTCACGTACACCCGGTCCACGCCTTCGAGCGCGGGAAGCCAGGTCGCGGGTTCGTTCCAGTCGAAAGGCGGCTCGCCACGGCGAGATCCGACCCTGACGAGGCGGCCCTGGGCCGTGAGCCTCTCGGCAACCTTCCGGCCGGTCTTGCCGGTACCTCCGATCACCAGGGTGATACCGGCGTCGGCGTGGTGCGCGTTCGCGTGCGTGGTCGGGTCGGTGGTCTGCGTGTCGTTCTCGTTCTTCGTCGTCTTCGTCATGACCACAGTCAAATCCAACGGCACGAGACGCGACATAGCCGAAGAGCTCACCCGCATACGCGTGCGTCCATCCGACCGTTCGGCGTGGGGGTCCGGGAAACGGGATGACAGGGCGGCAGGCGGGGAGGAACACTCACTGCATGCGCGAACGTGTGGAAATTGCCTCGGGTTTGGTGCTGCGGAGATGGGCCGTGCGCGACGCGGCGCCGGTGACGGCCGCGTTCGCGGATCCCCTCATGCGCGAGCAGACCGGCCGTCCCATCGGTTCACCGGAAGATGCGCGGGAGTGGATCGCGGAGCGTACCGCCGAGTGGGAGGCAGGCTCCGCCTTCGCCTTCTCCGTCGTCGACGGCGCCGACACGGTGCTCGGCCAGGTGTCGGTCGGCGCGGTGAACCGGCGGCACTCGGTCGGCTGGGTCTCCTACTGGACGACGGCTGCCGCCCGGGGGCGTGGCGTGGCTTCTCAGGCCTGCCGGGCTCTCGCTCGCTGGGCGTTCCACGAAGCCGAACTGTTCCGGCTTGAGCTGGGGCACCGGGTGAACAACCCCGGCTCGTGCAGAGTCGCTCACGCCGCGGGCTTCGCCGTGGAAGGACGCCAGCGGCAGAAGCTCGCGTACGACGGCCTCCGCTACGACGTCGAGCTCCACGCCCGTCTGGCGACAGACCCGGAGCCGGTCGCCGCGTCCCGTGAGTGCATCAGTACACGAGCTTGTACGTGACGTCCTTCGGGACCGGGGACGGTGCGGTGTCCGTGTAGAGGAGCCGGATCGTGCTGAAGCGCTGGACGTCCGGGTGGCCCGGCCAGGGTTCCGGAGCGCTCAGGGTCACCGTCACCGGGTAGGACCGGAAGCGGCCCGCAGCGCAGTAGGGAATGCAGTCGTTCACCATGTCGGTGCCCTTGGCCGTCGCGGTCTTCGGCCCCCAGGTGTCCCAGGTCAGTCCGACGAGACGGTTGTTGCCGTCCCCGCAGGCCAGCAAGTACTCCTCGGGACGTACCTGGGACTGCGAGAAGCAGTCGACGACCACGAGGGGCTCGGCCGGAGCCGCTACGGCCCGGGGGCTCTGCGCGGAGGCCGGGACGGCGGCCGCGGCAAGAGCCGCCGCCGCACACAGAATGGTGGCGGTCCGCACCCTGGACCGGAACCAGGACCGGGGTGCACGAATGAGCCGGCCGTCTTCTGAGGTTTCCACGAGGCCCTCCTCGCCCTTCTGTCCCGCTGTCGGCGGTGCGGCTAAACCCAGCTTCCCCCATCCGGGCGGGCCCCGCACGCGCAGGAGCGGGTCCCCCGCCCTACCTGTTCGAAGCGTCCATGGGGGCCGCCTGTGCTGCCCCTGCCGCCCCTGCCGCCCCTGCCGCCCCTGCCGGATGGTCGTGGACCCGGCCCGGCCGTCGCGGGGACATCCGCCGCGGCGCCGTGAGTCCGGTGCGGTGCGTCCGGTGTCGGCGGAACCGGCCCTGCTCAGGCAGGCGTGATCCGGCTCGAACCATGTGATCATATTGCGGCATGACCACGAAGACTCTTCACCTGCTCTGCTCCGCCGCCCCGCCCGTCTTCGACGTCGCCCGGGTCATCGAGGACGCCCAGGCGCGGGGCTGGGACGTGTGCCTCGGCCTCACTCCCACCGCCGCGCACTGGCTTTCCGAAAGCCTCGACGGACTCGCCGCTCTCACCGGCCATCCCGTCCGCTGGCAGTACAAACTCCCCGGCCAACCCGACATATGGCCCGCGGCCGACGCACTCCTCTTCGCACCGGCGACCTTCAACACCATCAACGCGTGGGCCCTCGGCCTGACCGACAACCTCGTCGTCGGCCTCGCCGCCGAAGCGACCGGCAAGCGCACGCCGGTCATCGCGATGCCCTGCACCAACACCGCCCTCGCGGCCCACCCCCAGTTCGAAATCTCCCTGAACACCCTGCGCAACGCCGGAGTCGAGCTCCTGCACGGCGAAACCGGATACACCCCCGACCCCGCCGATCCCGACGCCCCGGTCCACTTCCCCTGGCCCACCGCCATCAACGCCCTGGGCGCCCTCGACCACGCCGTGCCCCAGGCGTAGAGCGCCGGGCGAGGCCCTCGTCCGACCCGCCCGGGGCCGCGCCTCGGGCCCGCAAGCGATTTCCGGTGAGCCGACCCCCGTACCGGCGGGTTCCGGCCAACCTCCCGTCCGTCTCCGCCCGGAAGCCCGGCGGCGCCCGAACACGATCAGCGGCCACGGCTGGGGAGCCGTCGCCGCGAGGTCGGCCAGATCCCGCTGCTCCGGCCTTCGGCCTGCGCTGTACTCACTGCCTCCAGTTCCCGCGACCACGCAGCCGCCCCTCCGCACACCGCGGGGAAGGGCTTCTCCGGCATGCGCTGCGAGCGGTGAACCGGCCTTCAAAACAACCCAGTTGAAGGAGAGACGGCAGCATGGCCGAGCAGCAGACCGAGCACCGGAAGACCGCCGCACCACCCGCCCCGCCCGAGTTCAAGTACACCTGGGGCCAGCACAACGAGACCATGGAGGCGCTGTCGCTCGGGCAGATGGCCCGCCGCGTTCCCTCCGCCCTCCGGCAGACCGCGCGACTCGCGCTCGCCGTCAACCGCACCGCGTTCCACGTACTGGTCACCGCCCAGATCCTCGGCGGGATCTGCACGGCGGCAGCGCTCGCGGCGATCTCGCGGGCGATGGTCCCGCTCCTGACCGGAGACGGCATCGAGGAACGGATCTCGGCGGCGGCCTGGCCGCTGGTCGTCGCGGCCGCCATGACGGCGCTCGGCGCGCTGGCCTCCATCACCTCGGGCAGCGCGGCCCGCCGCCTGAATCCCGGCATGGCCACCCTCGCCGATCTCGCCATGGTCGACGCCCACATGGACGTCGAACTCGCCGCGTACGACGCTCCCGACTTCACCGAGCGCTCCGAGGCCGCCGAGACCGGATCCGCCCGCTCCGCCATGCTGCTGCAGGACGCCCTCGGCTTCACCGGCGGCCTGATCGACATGCTCGCCGTGGCGTCCGTCCTCGCCGTGGTCCACCCCGTGCTGCTGCCGCTGCTCCTGCTGTCGGTGGTCCCCCGCGGCCTCGGCTCCGTCTACGCCGCCCGCCTCGACTACCGCCTCCACAACCAGACGATCGCCTCCCGCAACATCAAGCACATGATGCGCTGGCACCTGACCACCCCGAAGCTCGCCGACGAGCTGCGCGGCAACAGCATGCGTCCGTACGCCCACCACTGGTACGCCGCGGTCTGCGAGCGCATCGACGCGCGGATGGTCAGCTCCGCGCCCCGCTACCTCACGGTCTATCTGATCGCCGCCGCCGCGTCGGGGGTCTTCGTCGTGGCGACCTACGGGGCCCTCGCCGGGCTGGTCCTCGGCGGGTACATGGCGATCGCCGCCGCCGGCACGGCGATCGTCGCCATGCGGACCTCCACCGCCGCCCTCTCCCAGCTCGTCGTCTACGGGGCGGCCATGTTCCAGCACGCCCTCTACCTCGGCGACTACACCACCTTCGTCGCCGAGGCCGCCGAGAAGTCCGGTCCGCGCGGCCCGCAGGTCATGGAGGCCGCCCCGGAGAAGATCCGCCTGGAGGAGGTCACGTACACCTACCCCGGCAAGGACACCCCCTCGCTCGGACCCGTCTCGCTGACCCTGTCCCGGGGCGAGGTCATCGCCGTCGTCGGGGAGAACGGCGCGGGCAAGTCCACGCTGATCCGGCTGCTGACCTCGCTGACCGTCCCGACGTCCGGCATCGTCTCCTGGGATGGGGTCCCGACCTCCGACGCCGACCAGCGCTCCGCCTGGCAGCACGTCGGCCTCGTCACCCAGTCGTACGGGTACTGGCCCTTCTCCGCCCGGGAGAACATCACCCTCGGCCAACCCGGCCCGCGTGGCGAGGAGGCCGTCTGGGACGCACTGGACGCGGTCGGCATGCGGGCGACCGTCCAGGAGTTCCCGGACGGCCTGGACACCCTGCTGGCCCGCTCGATCTGGGGCGGGCACGAGCCTTCCGGCGGCCAGTGGCAGCGCCTGGCGTGCGGGCGGGCGTTCTACCGGAAGCCGGGGCTCCTGGTCATGGACGAGCCGACGTCGGCCATGGACCCGCGCGGTGAGCACATGGTGTTCTCCGGGCTGCGGGACATGAAGGACGACCGGATCACGGTGATCGTCACCCACCGGATGGAGAACTGCCGCCTCGCCGACCGGATCATCGTCCTCGACGCGGGCCGGATCACGGAGCAGGGCGGTTACGAGGAGCTGGTGCGCCTGGACGGCTCCTTCGCCGAACTGGTCCGGCTCTCCCAGGACCGGTAGTCCGGTGACGTCCGGGGGACGCGCCGCGCCGCGCGTCCCGCGGACCCACGGCCTCGGCGAGGGCGCCTGACGGCGTGGTCACCCGAGGCCACCCGCTCAGCGCACCGGCCGGAAGTGCACGACGGTGATGTGGTCGGCCGGCCCGATGCCGGGGTAGTGGTGGCGGAGCCTGCCGTGGAGCTCGGCCAGGTCACGAAAGCCGTCCGCCCGGGCGTCCAGCTCGCTGAGCCGGTCGACCGTCGTCTCGGTGAGCCGCGTGACGACACCCGGCAGGACCACCTCCTCGTCCA
This sequence comes from Streptomyces sp. NPDC001502, assembly GCF_042894785.1. Lineage (NCBI taxonomy): Bacteria > Bacillati > Actinomycetota > Actinomycetes > Kitasatosporales > Streptomycetaceae > Streptomyces > Streptomyces sp. NPDC001502. The sequence goes on along the minus strand of NZ_JBIAVW010000003.1, from coordinate 343,605 downwards.
GTTCGAACACCAGGCTGACGGGGCCCACCTCCACCGGGTCACGGAAGCGGACGGTGGTCGTCTTCCGGCCGGCCCGCACGGCGTCGAGGTAGTCGGGATGGAAGTACAGAGACTGCGAGTTCATCGGCGCACCCTAGGCCATCTCGCGGCGGGCGACACGAGTGGCCTGCTGCCCGCGCGCCGGGTCGATCACGGACTGCCGTTTGGGTAGGGTTCATCCCGAATTTGTTCGCGACCTGACTCGATGGAGAACGGGCGGCACGGCGATGCGGGGAACGGGAGCGCGGGACCCGCATCACGGCCGGCCTGACGGAAGGCGGACGCGGTGAGCCCTCAGCCGGTCGTGCACGTGCGCAGGAACGTGTGGACCCTGCCGGAAGACGACCTGACGCTCGCGCACTACGCGGCAGCCGTCACCGAGATGAAGGGACGGGACGCGGACGACCCCACGAGCTGGGCCTACCAGGCGGCGATCCACGGGACGTCCGCGACACCTCCGAAGCCGCTGTGGAACAGCTGCAAGCACGGCTCGTGGTTCTTCCTCTCCTGGCACCGCATGTACCTCTGGTACTTCGAGCGGATCGTCCGCGCCGCGGTCGTGGACCTGGGCGGTCCGGCCGACTGGGCGCTGCCGTTCTGGGACTACGACGCCGATCCGTCGCAGGCCCGGATCCCGCCGGCCTTCCGGGACGAGGAAGGCGGCGCCAACCCGCTGTTCGCCGCGCGGGCGCACCGCCTCAACCTGGGTGAGCCCCTGCCCTTCGAGATCACCTCCCCGGCCTATGCGATGGGGCGCACCCAGTTCGTCGGCGAAGCCGAGTTCGGCGGCGGCATCACACCGGACGGCGATGCCTTCTGGAACCGGGACGGAGCGGTCGAGAGCACCCCGCACAACGCCGTGCACAGCCACATCGGCCGCTGGATGGGGCGAACCGACACGGCGGCGCTGGACCCGATCTTCTGGCTCCATCACGCGAACATCGACCGCCTCTGGTTCGAATGGGCGAGCCGCCCGGGACACGGCAACCCGACGGACCCGCCCTGGATCACCCAGGAGTACCGGTTCTTCGACGCCGACGGGAGCGAGCGGAGACTGGCGGCCTCCGCCGTCGTCGACATCGCCGGTCAGCTGGGATACACGTACGAGTCGCCCGTACCGGTTCCGCCGCCGCCTCCGGTTCCGCCCCTCTCCCCCCTCTCCCCCGTGCCCGAGGTGTCGATGAGTGGTCCGAACGCGTCCGGACCGACGCCGCCCAAGCGGCGCGAGATGGCCGGCGCGTCACAGCAGACCGTGCAGCTCGTCGGTCGCGCGGCGAGCGTCACCGTACCGATCGACCAACGGACGACGCGGTCACTCGGCACGGCGCTGGGTGTCCCCGTCCCCGAGGCCGATCGACGTGTGTACCTCAACGTCGAGGACATCGAGGGCGAGCAGAACCCCGACACGGTCTACGGCATCTACGTCAACCTGCCCGACGGAGCCCCCCGTGAACTGGCGGAGAGCCACCGGGTGGGCAACCTGTCCTTCTTCGGCATCGAGCGGGCCCAGGATCCCCGCGGCGACGAGCACCCGCACGGTCTGCGGGTGACCGTCGAGATCACCCCGCTCGTGCGCAGGCTGGTGGCGGAGAACGCGTGGGACGACCGTGCGCTGCGCGTGACGTTCCTTCCGCTCGGCGCGCGCGGGCCGGCCGACGCGGAGACCGAGGACCCGCCGGTCGAGATCGGGCGGGTCAGCCTCGTCTACACCTGATGACGACGTCCGCCGCGGCCCGGACGCGGTCCCCCCGGACGGCGCCCGTGCGGCGGTTGCTGCGGCCGCGTGTCTCGCTCGGCTTCGAGCTGGTGGCCGTCGCCGCCTGGATCGCCCTGGCCGCACCGGCCGTGACGGGCGGGTCGCACGGTGCCGGCGGCGCCGGCCGCACCCCCGGCACCGGGGCCTCGCACCACCATGTGTCCACGGCGCACGCGGCGCACGGCGCCGCCGGTTCCGGGGGTCTGGGGATGTGGGCGCTGATGAGCGTCGCGATGATGCTGCCGGCGGCCGTCCCCGCGCTCGCACATGTCGGGGCGAACAGCCTGCGGCGGCGCCGGCAGCGCGCGATGGCCACGTTCGCGGCCGTCTACCTGGCGGTGTGGATCGGGTACGGCGCACTGCTCCTGGGGTCGGCCCCGCTGTGGGCGCGGCTGCCGGACGACGTCGTACTCGCCTGCGCGCTCGCCCTCGCGGCGGCGTGGCAGCTGACCGTCCACAAGCGGCGCGCCCTGCGCGACTGCCACCGTTCCTCCCCGCTGCCGCCGACCGGCTGGCGCGCGGTGGCGGGGGCCGGCCGCTTCGGGCTGCGCCAGGGGGGCGCGTGCCTGCGTGCGTGCTGGGCGCTGATGCTGGTGATGGCCGTGGCAAGCGGCAGGAGCGGGAGTGGGAGTGGGAGTGGGAACGGGATGCTCGCGGGGATGGCCGTACTCACCGGGATCGTCATGACGGAGAGGCTGGCCCGCAAGCCGCGACGCCCCACGCAGCTCGCCGCCGCGGTACTCGCCGCGGCCGCCCTGGCGGTCGCCCTCGCGGCGGCCGGCCGGCGGTGGTACTGAGCAACGGAACAGCGCCCCCGCGCCGGAGTGCGCTCGACCCGGCGCGGGGTGAAGCTGGAGACCGAGCTCGCTCCGGAAGACGGCCCCGGGTACCGGGAGGCGTGGACATGAGGGTGCAGAGCAGTTCCGGGCCATTGCGCGTACAGGCCATCGCCGGGACCCACGTGGTGATCCTTGGGTTCGACCACGATCGAGCCGCCATGGACGGCGTCCTCGGCTTCGGGGTCGAACGGTTCGACCACGCCGAAGGAAAGCACCGCTGGCTGGACAACCGCCTCCGTTTCCCTCAGGCAAGAGGCCGCTGGGGGTCCAACTGGAACCCGTTCCAGACCTTCGCCTGGGGTGACTACCGCGCCAAACCCGGGCGGACCTACACCTATCGCGTGCACTCCATGACCGGAACCCCGGGGGAGGAACTCACCCCGGCCTCGACCGTCGAACTGCGGGTGCGGACCGAGGAGCCGGGCGTGCACGGCGTCTGGTTCAACCGTGGGGTGTACGCCTCGCAGGCCTACGCCGAACGCTTCAGGAACCTCCACCCCGACGACATCCCCAACCGTGAGGCCTGGCGCTGGCTGTCGCGCGGCCTGGAGGAGGCGCTGCTCGCCTTCATCGGCACCGCCGTCGGCGACCACCGCCAGCTCCATGCGGCGCTGTACGAGTTCGAGTACCTGCCCGTGCTCAAGGCCTTCCGTGTGGCCGCGGACACGGGCGTGGACGTCCGGCTCGTCGTGTTCGACCACCCGCACAACCGCGAGGCGGTGGCCGCCGCCGGCATCGACGACCTGGTCGTGGCCTGGCGGGCCCGGGCGAAAATCCCGCACAACAAGTTCGTGATCGCGAGCCACGACGGCGAGCCCGAGGCCGTGTGGACCGGGTCGACCAACATCACCGAGAACGGGATCTTCGGACAGTCCAACGTCGGACACACCGTCACCGATGCCTCGGTCGCCCGGCGATACCGTGACTACTGGGCCCAGCTCCTTGCGGACCCGACCCCCGGCACCCTCAACAACTGGGTGGACGCCAACAACCCGATGCCCGACCCCTGGCCCGCCGGCATATCGGTCGTGTTCAGCCCGCATACGCACACCACGGCGCAGGACCGCTACGCCGATCTCTTCGGATCGGCCCAGGACCTGGTGTGCATCACGTTCCCGTTCAACCTCGATCGCCGATTCGCCGACCAGCTCCCGGGCGACCACTCCGCGCTCCGCTGGCTGCTGTTCGAGAACGCCGGTATCGCCGAAGCGCACCGGAGCCTGGTCACCGATCCCGAGACGGAGCTGGTGGCCTGCGGCCTCGTCGAAGAGGGCGGCCTCGCGGGCTGGGCGGCCGAGCACGACAACCCGTTCTCCAACAACATCGAGTACCTGCACACGAAGTACCTGCTGATCGACCCGCTCGGCGACGACCCGATCGTGGTGACCGGCTCGGCCAACTTCAGCGATCACTCCGCGAACTTGAACGACGAGAACATGCTGGTGATCCGGGGCGACCACGGCCTCGCGGAGATCTACTTCACCGAGTTCTCCCGCCTGTTCAACCACCACCGCTTCCGGGACTCGCTCCGCCTGGCCGCGCACCAGCCGACGCCCGGCCCCGAGACGGGAGTCGAAGCCCCGGTGCCGCTCGTCGCCGGGCACTGGTCGGACAAGTACTACGACGAACCGGCGCGGGACCACCAGCGCCGGCTGCTGGCCGGCTCGTCGTAGAACGCCTCAGACCTCGGGAAGGGACGGGTCGGGTGTCCAGGGGTTCGGTGCGGTGACGGCCCAGCGTTCGTGGTCCCGCCAGTCCCCGTCGATGTAGAGGTAGGAGGGCGAGAGCCCCTCGTAGCGGAAGCCCAGCCGCCGGACCAGGGCCAGGGAGGCTTTGTTCGCCGGCTGGATGTTGGCCTCCAGGCGGTGGAGCCGCAGGTCGGCGAAGGCGTGCCGCAGGGTGGCGGCGACCCCTTCGGTCATGTACCCGCGCCCCGCGGACGGGGCGAAGGCCGCATAGCCGAGGGACGCGCCCTGGTAGCGGCCCCGGATGATCGAGTTGATGTTGACCATGCCGACGGCTGCGCCGGTTTCCCGGACACGGACCAGAAAGCCCAGGTTGGTGCCGTCGTCGAAGCGGCGCGTCCAGACCTGGAACTCCTCCGCGGTCGCGGGGAGCTGCATCCATGGCCGGTGCAGCTCGGAGCTGGCCCGCACGAGCGTGCAGAACTCGTCCTGGTCGGAGGGGGTGAGCGGGCGCAGTTCGACCCGTGACGGCATATCGATCATGGACCAACGTTAGGTCTTGTGAGGGTCGCGGGCCAGGTCGCGGTCGTCTCCCAACCTCGTATGCTTTAATACATGTACGTGCATTTATTAAAGAGGAAAGAGGAGCGACAGTGGCCGGACGTCCCCGTGGGGTGGAAGACGCGGTGATCCTGCGTGCTGCGGCCGAGGTGATGGGACGGCTGGGGCCGTCCGGGCTGACTCTGGCGGCGGTGGCCCGCGAGGTCGGTCTCGTACCCGGCACGCTCGTGCAGCGGTTCGGCTCCAAGCGCGGCCTGATCCTGGCACTGGCCGACATGTCCGTGCGGGACACGGACGCGCTGCCCGACCGGATCCGGGGGGAACAGGGCTCGGCACTCGGGGCCTTGGCCGCCCTGCTCGCGGAGTGGGCGGCTCCGATGGTCTCTCCGGAGACCTTCGCCAACCATCTGGCCTTCCTGTGCATGGATCTCACGGACCCCGAACTGCACGAGCGGGCCCTCGCCGTGCACGAGGCGCAGCGCCGGGCGGTCGGGACGCTGCTGGCGCAGGCCGTTGCCACGGGTGAGCTCCGTGCCGCGACGGATGTCGAGGCGCTGACCGCGACCGTGCAGGCCGTCACCTCCGGCACGGGTCTCAGCTGGGCACTCGACCGCCGGGGCGCCCTCGTCCAGCGCGTCCGGCACGGACTCGGCGCCGTGCTGGCCCCCCATGTCGCCACCGCCACCGCCACCACGTGAACCCGCCGGAAGACCTGGAGAAGAGATGACGACCAAGACTCGACAGCTCGCCGGAAAGGTCGCGCTGGTCGCGGGCGGCACGCGGGGCGGCGGGCGGGGAATCGCCATCGAGCTCGGAGCCGCCGGTGCGACCGTCTACGTGACCGGCCGCAGCAGCGGAGCGCGGCGCTCCGACCTCGACCGCCCCGAGACCATCGAGGAGACGGCCGAGAGGATCACCGCCGCCGGAGGTGTGGGCGTCCCGGTCCGCACCGACCACAGCGACCCGGAAGAGGTGCGGGCCCTCGTGGCGCGGATCGCGGAGGAGCAGGACGGCCGGCTCGACGTCCTGGTCAACTCCGTCTGGGGCGGCGATCCGCTCACCGACTGGGAACACCCCCTGTGGGAGCAGGACCTCGACCAGGGCCTGCTCCTCCTGCGCCGGGCGGTGGAGACCCATGTGATCACCAGCCGGTACGCGCTGCCCCTCATGGTCGCCCGCGAGAGCGGCCTGGTCGTGGAGGTCACCGACGGCAACACCGCCCGCTACCGGGGCTCCTTCTTCTACGACATGGCGAAGTCGGCGGTGATCCGGCTGGCCGTCGCGCAGGCGGCCGAGCTCCGGCCGCACGGCGTCGCGGCCGTCTCTCTGACGCCGGGGTTCCTGCGCTCCGAGGCGCTGCTGGAGCATTTCGGCGTCACCGAGGCCAACTGGCGTGACGGCGCCGCGAAGGATCCGAACTTCGCCCACTCCGAGACTCCCGCCTATCTGGGGCGGGCGGTCGTGGCCCTGGCGGCCGACCCGGACGTCATGGCCAGGACCGGCCGGGCGCTCGCCACCTGGGATCTCTACAAGGAGTACGGGTTCACGGATGCCGACGGCACCCAGCCCGACTTCGCCGCGCACTGGGCCAGGAATCTGGAGGCGGAGTACGGGCCCCTCGGCGACCCGCTCTGACTGCACCACGCCGGCGGCGGCGCTGTCAGTGGCGGGGGCTAGCCTGCATCACATGATCAAGGGGGAATTCGCCGTACCGTCACTGGGTGCGCTCGCCGACGAGGTCGCGGCCGTGCTGGCCGCTCGCCACGACCCTGGCGTGGTGCCGTTCGAACGGGTGCTCAACGCCGTGGTGAGCCACAGCTTCCGCGACCGGAAGGCACTGACCGCCGCGCTGGGCTCCGTCCCGCGCGAGTTCAAGATGAAGCCGCACGCGCAGGTGCGCTGCACAGCGGGCATCGTCGGCGCGGCGGTCGGTCCGGTACGGGCGGAGGAGTCCTGGGAGAACGCCGGGAAAGGGTGGCTCGAACTGTGCCAGCACGTGGCACTGGACTACATAGCGGGCGCGCGCACCGGCGAGGTCGCCGCACGGTTGCGGGCCGGTGACCCCGTGCCGTTCCTGCTCTCCGTACCGAGCGGGCCGACGGGCGCGGTGGAGCCGTACGAGCTGGTCGAACGGCTCGCACAGTACGAGCGCCTCGGCATCCGGCCCGGACCGGCGGACCTGGGGCAGGCGCTGCTGCGCTGCGGCGGCCCGGTGGACCCCGAAGTGGTGCGCGCCGCGGAGACGCTGGAGCTGGCGGAGGGGCCCCGGGTTGCCGCCTGGCTGCGGCAGGGCGGTCTGCCCATGCCCGCGTGGTGGCGGGAGCGCGAAGCGGGTGAGGCCGAGCGTCCCAGCAGGCGCCGGGGAGCACGCATCGGCCGCCGGATCCTGGTGGGGCATGAGGCCATAGAGGGCCGCGGCGCGTTCCCCCGGCAGTTCTGGTCGCTGTTCCGGAAGTTCGAGCCGCACATCTCCTGTCCGCACTGGTCCCTGCCGGACTACCGGGACGCCCATACGGTCGCGACCCTGCCCTGGCACCCCGAGATAGCCGCGGCCCGCCTGCTGACGGGTGTCGCGTCGGCGGCCGACCAGGACGGCTGTGGCTCCCCCGCCTTCCTGGAGGCGCTGGCCTCGGCCGACGGCCCGGCCGGTCCCGCCGTGCATCTGGCCGTGGCCTACGGGCTCGCCTCCGTCCCCGAGCGCGACCGGGAGGCCGCCGTGCGGGCGCTGGTGGTGCTGGGCTCGCGGGGCCGGCTGGACGGCGAGCTGCTGGGCCGGGAGCTGACCGAACTCGTGGGGCTGGGCACGCTGAGGGTGCCCCTGCTGACGGGGTCACTGCGGGCGGCCGTCGCCGTACCGGAGGGCTCCGGGGCGGTCTGGGCGGTCCTGGCCGCCGCCCTTCCCGGTCTGCTGGCCCGGACCCGGCCTCAGGTGCACGGAGCGCTGCTGGCCGTCGCGGCGGACTCCGCCCGGCTGTCGGGCGCGCGCGGTGAGCTGCCCGAGGTGACGGCGCTCGCCGGACGACCGGGCTCCTCCCAGCTGCTCATACAGGCGCGGCGGTTGCGGGATGCGCTGGCGGGGGTCTGACCCGGGGCCCCGGGAACGGCGGCCCGCGGCGGCCCGCGGCGGTCAGCCGTGCCGGTGCTGCTCGGGCAGCCGGCTGTCCGGGTGCGCCCACAGCAGTACGTTGTCGGGCCGCTCGTCGTGGAAGAAGTCCAGGACGTCCTGGTCCGAGTGACGCAGGCTGAAGTGGGTGAGGACGAAGAGGGTCTCCGGGTGGGCCTCGACGACGGGCTTCAGCCTGCTCCAGACGGTGTGTCCGACCCGGTCGGCGCGCTCCAGTTCGGCGTCGTCGAGAAACGTGCACTCGGTGATGATCACCGGGTACTCGAAGAGCCACGGGTTGTCCTCGAAGACGCTCACGTGGGTGTCGCCGAGGAAGGCGAACAGCGGCCTGTGTACTTCTCGTTCGACCTCGGCGCCGTCCTTGCGGCGCTGCGCCAGGATGCGGCCGAACTCCGCGCCCCGGCCCTGTCCGGCGAGGGTGCGCCGCAGTTCCTCGTACTCGGGCAGCAGGGCCTTGCGGCGTTCGGCGAAGGCGTACCCCACGCAGGGCACCTTGTGCACGCACTCCACCACCCGTACGTGGTGGCCGCGGCGTCCGAAGGTGAACTCGTCACCGCCACGCACCCCGTGGAGCCGGCAGCCCGCGGCGAGGGCCGGATCGTAGGCGGTGCCGTGGTTCAGTTCGGCGGAGGCCCGCAGAAAGGTCTCCACATACGGCGCCGCCGCGGCGGGCAGGTGGATGTCGACTCCGCCGGGCCTGACCGCCAGGTAGTCGAGGTCCTTGGAATGGTCGTGGTGCGTGTGGGTGAGGAAGACGGTTTCCGGCTGACGCCCTTCCGCCAGTCCGGCATCGAGCGCGCAGCGCAGTTCGGGGATGTGGAAGAACGTCTTGTCGTTGGCGCGCGAGTACCCGGTGAGGGTCAGCTCGGTGCCGGGTATGCGCCAGGTCTTCCACTGGCGGAACGGGTGTCCTCGGTCCAGCCGTTCGGGGTGGGCGGGTGTCCGCGAAGGGGCCGGTGTCATCGGTGCCTCCGTCGGACCGTCATGATCGGGTGAAGGCCCGATCGTAACGGGCGGCGCCCTGTCGCGGCCCGCCCTTTTCCTCCCTCGTCCCACCCTTCCCGATGCACCGGAACCGGTGGACGCCCGTTTCCCGAGGACCCGGGGACCGGGCCGGCCGGCCCGCAGAGCCCGGCCAACGACCCGGGCATGGACTTCGACCCCGACACGGAGCCGGCGCCGGGCGGCCCGGGCACCCGTCGGATGGACGCCGTGTCGGTCGCGCCCAAGGAGCGGGAGCTGTACCCGCCGCCGCGCGAGCAGTGGGTGTACGACTCCACGACCAAGCAGAACCTGCGCAAGGGCCTGACCCCGTTCCCGACGCCCGAGCAGGGCCGGCGCCTCTTCGTCGCGGCCCGGTCGAACGCGCCGCCGATCGCCCCGTACGCCGCCTCCGGGGCCACCGCCGCGACCGCCACGGCCCTCGCCACGACGCTGCTGCCGGGCATCGGGCGCAGCTGTCCGCGCGAACCGGACCGCACGCTGGGCACCGTGGCCAAGGCCGCCGACCGGCTCGACGAGGTGCTGGAGATCGCCAACGAGGAGGCCGGCGGCCGGCTCGTCTTCTACAACGTGCAGTTCACCGAGGCGAACGGCACGGACGCGGCTCCCGCCGTCGAGGCCGTCATCGAGTCGTTCGCCCCGGACGGCTCCGACGGTCCGGGGTTCACCCGCGGGGACCTGGACCTCATCGCTCATCGCCGGCAGCCGTAACGCCGGGCACGGACCGTCCCCTCCCCCGCCGTACCCTGAATCCCGTGCCGCCCCGCTCCCGCCTCCACCGTGTAGCCGTCCTCGTCCTGGAGGGCGCGAAGCCCCTCGACGTCGGAATCCCCGCCCAGGTGTTCACGACCCGCGCGAGCATGCCGTACGAGGTACGGGTCTGCGGCGCTGCTCCCGGCCTGGTCACCGGCGGCGACGGCTTGTCGTACCACGTCACCCACGGGCTCGACGCGCTCGCGTGGGCCGACATCGTCTTCGTCCCCGGCTACCGCTTCCCCGACCGCGAGGACCCGCCGCGGGCGGTCATCGACGCGCTGATCGCCGCGCACGAGCGGGGGGCGCGGCTCGCCGCCATCTCGACCGGCGCGTTCGCGCTCGCCGCCACCGGTCTGCTCGACGGCAAGCGCGCCACGACCCACTGGCACTACACGCGGGCCCTGGCCGCGAAGCATCCGCTCATCCGGCTCGACGAGAACGTCCTGTTCGTCGACGAGGGCAGCGTGCTCACCTCGGCCGGCGCCGCCTCGGGCATCGACCTCTGCCTGCACATCCTGCGCCGCGACCTCGGCGTGGCCGCCTCCAACCACGCGGCCCGGCGCCTGGTCGCGGCCCCCTACCGCAGCGGCGGCCAGGCACAGTACGTGCCGCGCAGCGTGCCCGAGCCGCTCGGGGAGCGGTTCGCCGCCACCCGTGAGTGGGCGCTGCACCAGCTGGGCGAACCGCTCACCCTGGAGGCGCTGGCCCAGCACGCGGGGGTCTCGCCCCGGACCTTCTCGCGGCGTTTCGCCGAGGACACCGGGTACACGCCGATGCAGTGGGTCATGCGGGCCCGGATCGACGTGGCGCGGGAGCTGCTGGAGCGTTCGGAGCGCAGTGTCGAGCAGATCGCGGACGAGGTCGGCCTCGGCACCGGCGCGAACCTTCGCCTGCACTTCCACCGCATCCTCGGCACCACCCCGACCGAGTACCGGCGCACCTTCACCCGTGGCGACTAGGGCCTGTCTTTCGGATCAGGCCGGATCAGCCCGCGGCGTCTGGTGCCGTGCATCGCAAGGCCGAGGAGGGAGTCCATGCGGAGCATCGACGACCGACGAGAACGCAGCGAGGTGCGGTGCCAGGCGTCGCGGGCCCGGCATGATCCGAAAGACAGGCCCTAGCCCGGGAGCCCGAAATCGCGAGTGGCGAGATCCTTACGAACCATGGCGATCTCGCCGCTGTCGCGGAGGGTGATCGGCAGCGAACCTGATGGCGAACGAAAGGGACATCGTCATGACTCGCATTGCCATCAACGGATTCGGCCGCATCGGACGCAACGTGCTGCGTGCGCTCCTCGAGCGCGACACCGACCTGGAGGTCGTGGCCGTCAACGACCTGACGGAGCCCGCCACCCTCGCGCGGCTGCTCGCGTACGACACCACGTCCGGCCGGCTCGGCCGCCCCGTGACCGTCGAGGGGAACGTGCTCGTCGTCGACGGACACCGGATCACGGTGCTGGCCGAGCGCGAGCCGGAGCAGCTGCCCTGGGCCGAACTGGAGGTCGACCTCGTACTGGAGGCGACCGGCCGCTTCACCTCGGCCGAGGCCGCCCGCGGCCACATCAAGGCCGGCGCGCGCAAGGTGCTCGTCAGCGCTCCGTCCGACGGCGCCGACGTCACGCTCGCGTACGGTGTCAACACCGACGCGTACGACCCGGCCCTGCACACGATCGTCTCGAACGCGTCCTGCACCACCAACGCGCTCGCCCCGCTGGCCTCCGTGCTCGACGAGCTCGCGGGCATCGAGCACGGGTTCATGACCACCGTGCACGCCTACACGCAGGAGCAGAACCTGCAGGACGGCCCGCACCGCGACCCCCGCCGTGCCCGCGCCGCCGGCGTCAACATCGTGCCGACCTCGACCGGCGCCGCGAAGGCGATCGGCCTCGTGCTGCCGCAGCTCGACGGCAAGCTGTCGGGCGACTCGATCCGCGTGCCGGTCCCGGTGGGCTCGATCGTCGAGCTCAACACCACCGTCGCCCGTGACGTGACGCGCGAGGAGATCCTCGAGGCCTACCGCACCGCGGCGCAGGGACCGCTGGCCGGCGTGCTGGAGTACTCCGAAGACCCGCTCGTGTCCTCCGACATCACGGGCAACCCCGCCTCGTCGATCTTCGACTCGGAGCTCACCCGTGTCGACGGCCGCCACGTCAAGGTGGTCGCCTGGTACGACAACGAGTGGGGCTTCTCGAACCGCGTGATCGACACGCTCACGCTCCTCGCCGCGGGCTGAACCGACAGCGGTCCCCGGTGGGGGCGCGCCCGGCGCCCGCGCGCGGTAGGTCCTGATCACCGATCCCGGTGAACGGACCGGCCGCGCGCGGGCGCTTCGGCGTACCCGCCCGGCCGCACCGGCGCTTCGTGCCCCTGCCGCTCGCTCAGCGCATACGGGGAAGGCGGAGGCTGAGCAGGACGGTCAGCGCGATGAGGCCGAGCTGGACGAGCAGGGTGGTGGACACGGCCGCGCGCATGCCGGCCGTCGGGACCAGCGCGAGGAAGAGGCTGCCGAGCGTGGCGACGCCGAGCGCCACGGCGGACTGCTGGGCGGTGATCATGACGCCGCTGCCCGCCCCGGCCCGGTCTGCGGGGACGTCCGAGAGCGTCAGGCGCATCAGCACCGGCATCTGGAAGCCCTGCCCCAGTCCTGCCAGGGCGATGCCCGGAGCGAGTACGGCCACGCCGAGGTCCGGCCAGCCGTGCCGCAGGGTGGCCAGCAGGAGGGCGATCCCGGCCGCCTGGATGACGCCTCCGGCGGTGACGATCCGGCTGCCGAAGCGGGTGATCAGGCGCGGACCGGCCAGTGAGGCTCCGAAGAAGGCGACGGCCATCGGCGCCAGCGCCAGGCCCGCCGTCACCGGGCCCATGTCCAGGCCTTGTTGGAAGGTCACGGCGAGCACGAACATGAAGCCGCCGAAGCCGACGGAGAACGGCATCAGGAGTGCCAGGCTGCGCCTCAGCGACTCCAGCCTCAGCAGGCTCGGCGGCACCAGCGGGGTGTGGCCCTTACGGTCGGCCCGGCGCTCGGTGAAGTAGAACGCCGCTGCGGCGACGGGGAACACGCCCAGCGAGATCCAGGTCCACAGCGGCCAGCCGGCGGCCCGCCCCTCGGTCAGTGGCAGCAGCAGCGAGACCAGCGACAGCGCGAGGAGCAGGGTGCCGGGCACGTCCACGGCCGCGGGCCGGCCGGCCCGGGTGTCCGGGACGGTGCGCACGGCCAGGAGCAGCCCGAGGAGCACCACGGGGACGTTGACCAGGAACACCGCGCGCCAGCCGGTTCCGCCGAGGTCCGCGGCGACCAGGACGCCGCCGAGGATCTGCCCGGCGACCATGGACAGCCCCCCGGTGGCCCCGTACAGGCTCATGGCGTGGGCGCGGCGGGGGCCCTCGGTGGTGGCCTGGATGGTGGCGAGCACCTGCGGCAGCATGAGGGCGGCGGCCGCGCCCTGGGCGACGCGGGCGGCGACGAGGGCCCAGGCGTTCGGGGCGAGGCCGCAGGCGAGCGAGGTGACGCCGAAGGCGGCCATGCCGACGAGGAAGAGCCGGCGGCGGCCGAGGCTGTCGCCGACACGCCCGCCGAGGACCAGCAGGACCGCGTACGCGACGCCGTAGCCGCCGACGACGAGTTCCAGGAGGGCGGGGCCGGCGGCGAGGTCGTGCTCGATGGACGGCAGCGCGACGTTGACGATGAAGAAGTCGATCAGGGGCAGGGCCGCGCCGAGGAGCACGGTGAACAGGCCGAGGCCGCTCAGGTGAGGCGCGGGGGCAGTGCGGACGGGGGCACTGCGGACGGAAACGCTGTGCACGGGGTCGCCGTGCACGGGGTTGCTGCGTACGGGGTTGCTGCGTACAGGGTTGCTGCGTACAGGGATCTGAGTCACCGTCCGACGATCTCCCGGCTGTCAGACGGGTACCAGAGTGTCGTTATCCAGGTACCAGGACTACCTGGCAACAGGATGGGCGGTGCGGCAGGCTGGGATCATGACCACTGTGGCTCCTGGAAGCGATGTTCGGCGGCACGAGCTGGCCGAGTTCCTGCGCACCCGCCGTGAGCGGATCACTCCCGAGCAGGTCGGGCTGGTGCGCGGGCCGCGCCGACGGACCCCGGGGCTGCGCCGCGAGGAGGTCGCGCACCTGTCGTCGGTGGGCGTGACCTGGTACACGTGGTTGGAGCAGGCGCGCGACATCCAGGTGTCGGGGCAGGTGCTGGACGCGGTCGCGCGGGCACTGCTGCTCGATGTGAGCGAGAGGGAGCACCTGTTCTCGCTGGCCGGGAGCCTCGACCCGGTGCAGCCGGCGGTCTGCCCCAGCGTGACGCCGTCCGTGCGGGCCATCGTCGACCAGCTGGGCCACATCCCGGCGTGCGTCCAGAACAGCCGGTACGACATCGTCGCCTACAACGCCACCTACGGGCGCCTGCTCGGCGACCTGGACGGCAAGCGGCCGGAGGAGCGCAACTGCATGTGGCTCGCCTTCACCGACCGGGAGTGGCAGGAATCGGTGGTCGACCTGCCGAGCACGCACCGGATCATGGCCGCGCGGTTCCGGGCGGCGATGGCCGAACACCTGGCGGAGCCCGCGTGGAAGACGCTGCTGGCCCGGCTGGAGGGGGCGTCGGCGGAGTTCCGGGAGGTGTGGGCCCGCCACGAGGTGGTCGGCGGGCAGGTCGCGAAGTCGAAGTACATCCGCAACGCGCACGTGGGCATGCTGTACCTGGAACACAACAACCTGTGGCTCGGACCGCGCACCGGCCCGAGGCTCGTGACGTACGTACCGCTGGACCAGGAGTCGCGCGAGCGCCTGGAGGAGCTGGAACGGCTGACGGCGCCGGCCGGTGCGGGGCTCCTCGGCTGACGCCTCGCCATGTCCGTCCGCACCGCTGACCGGATTCGTTCCGCCTGCGCGCGGACTACACCGTTGACGACCGCCGTGACGCCGACGGGCCATCCGCACCCGGGTCCTGGTCGAGGCGGGCCAGCAGGTGGGCGTCGAGGAACCCCCGCTCGGAGGCCGGGTCGTGGAGCAGCCGGGCGAAGGTGGTGAACCCGGCCCCGGCCAGCAACTCGGCGAACCGGTCCGCCGGCCAGCTGTAGGCGGGCGTCACCTTGTGGTCGAAGCGGACCGGCTCCGGTCCGTCGGTCGCGAAGAACGAGACCAGGAGCAGGCCCCCTCGCACGAGGACACGCGCCTGCTCGGCGAGCAGTGCGGGCAGTTCCCCGGGCGGCGTGTGGATCATCGAGTAGTGGGCCAGCACACCACCGAGCGTGCCGTCCCCGACCGGCAGGGCCTCCATCCGCGCCTCGTCGAACCGCAGCCCCGGATGGGCGCGCCGGGCGTGGCCGACCATGCCCGGGGAGAGGTCGAGTCCGAAGGCGTCCAGCTCCAGCTCGTGCAGCATGGCCGTCAGATGCCCGGGCCCGCACCCCACATCGGCCGTCCGCGGGTTCCCCGTCCCGCGCACCAGCTCGGCGAAGGTGGCGAGCATGGCCCGCGAGAACGGCTGCGTCTCCAGCCGGCCGGCGAACATCGACGCATAGAGCTCGACGACCCCGTCGTAGGCCGCCCTGGTCTCGTCCTGGTGTTCCGCCACGGGGAAGAAGCTAACACCGGCGCCGTTCGCGGCTCCCAGGGCCGTCTCTTGCGGATCTCGCCGGGCGTCGCGGGCCCGGCGAGATCCGCAAGAGACGGCCTAGCCGAACGGGCCTTCGGCCGTGAAGCGGCGCAGGAGGCGGGCGAACGTCTCGGCCTCGCCCGGGGGCCAGGAGGACAGGCTCGCCTCGATGTGGCCGGCCAGGCGCACACGCAGCTCCGCGACGGCCAGCCGCCCTTCGTCGGTCAGGACGAGGAGGTGTGCGCGCCGGTCGGTGGGGTCCGGTTCGCGGCGGATGAGGCCTGCGGCCTCCAGCCGGGAGGCGCGGCGGGTCACGCCGGAGCGGTCGACCCCCACGTCCTGGGCCAGGTCCGCCGCACTGCGGGAGCCGCTCCGGGCCAGGGCGCTGAGCACGGGGTAGGTCACGTCGTCCACGGCCTCACCCATGCCTTCCGTGAGCCGCTGATGCAGGTGCGTGCGGGTCGTGCGCTTGAGCAGGATGCCCAGCGCGTCTGCGATCTCGTTCCCGGTCTCGGTGTCCACAGCAGAAGAATAGCGTGCGCCGCGCACGCATCACTGCTACGGTTGCCGAAGAGCGTGCGTCGCGCACGCATCGCCGATCTGCTACGCATCGAAAGGCAGTCCCATGACTCGCACCGGTATCACGACCGCCCTCACCGACCTGCTCCTCAACCGCGACCTCACCGTCCAGGAGGCCGCCGACCGCCACTTCGCCCCGGAATACCGTCAGCGCACGGACGGCCAGTGGGCGGACCGGGCCGGCTTCATCGAGCACATCGCCCACCTGCGCACCGTCGTGGACCACGGCCGTGTCGAGGTCCACGAGGAGCTGTACGACGGCAGCAAGTACGCCGACCGGCACACCGTCCACGTCACGAAGACGGACGGTTCGACCGTACGCACCGAGGTCTACCTGTTCGGTGAGTTCGCGCCCGACGGGCGCTTCAGCCGCATCGAGGAGACCACCCTGATGCTCGAAGGATCCGAGTCCGACCGCGACCTCGGGAGCGCCCGCTAGGGCCTGTCGTTCGGATCAAGCCGGGCCGGCCTGATCCGAACGACAGGCCCTAGGGGGCGTCTTGCCGGTCAGGGGCGAAAGCGCAGGGGATGATCGGCGGGGACCTCGACCACGGCGATCCGCACGCCGTCGGGGTCGGCGATCCACATCTCGATCAGACCCCAGGGTTCGAGCTCGGGAGGTCGCACCACCTCGGCGCCCCGGCCGCGCAATTCCTCGTACGCCGCCTGCACGTCCTCGACCTGCAGCCACAACCGCAGGCCCGGCGCGGGTGGGGCCTCGGCGCGGCCGGACAGTTCGAGGAAGCCGCCGCCGAGGAAGTAGACCGTGCCGCGGTCGGGGCCGGTGCCGAACTCGCGGTGGACGGCCAGCCCGAGGGTGTCGCCGTAGAAGACGCGCGAGCGTTCGGGGTCCGTGGGGCGCAGCAGAACCCTGCTGCCCAGTACGTGCACCATGAACCCCGCCTTCCCTCACCCACGGTCCTGCCGCGTCCGCTTCAGCGGCTGCCAGCGCCTGCGCCGGGTGCGGGTGTGCTGGTCGAGTTCCTCCAGCAGGCGCTGGGAGCGCTTGTCCACGCCCAGCTCGTCCAGGACCCGGTCGATCTCGCTGAGCAGCGCGCCGCTCAGCTGCCAGTGTGCCGGGTCCTCGCGGGCGGATGCCAGCAGCAGGGCCGCGAGCCGGTCGCGGTGGGCCCTGGCGACGGCCAGTTCGCCGGTCAGGCGGGCCTCCGCGTCTTCCGCGTTGGCGCTGACCTGTGCGGTGATCAGCTGGGCGAAGCTTTCGACCGCGATGGCCGTGTGGCGCGTCACCTGACCCAGCGCGGCCGCGGCCGCGGGGTCGAAGAGCGGACCGTCGGGGCGGGCCCGGGCCAGGTCGGTCAGCGTGCGGCAGGCCACGCGGAGCACGACCGCGCAGATCTCCAGGGTGTCCAGGCCGGTGCGCAGCACCAGCCGGAAGAGCAGCCCCTCCTTGACCCGCGGATTGAGCCGGAGGCTGTCCTCGGCCTGCCGGAGGGCGGCGTCGACCTGGGCGATGTCGTTGTCGAGGCGGCGTGCCTCGTGCAGCCGGGCCGCGGCCTGCTCGACCCTGGCCGGTCCGGAGGGTTCCTCGCCGAGGTGGTCGAGCAGCCGGCTCATGCGCCCGGCGAGGTCGGTGATCGCGGCGCCGGCCGGGCCGACCCACAGGGGTGGCGCCAGGAGCAGGTTGACCAGCAGCCCGACCACCGCACCGATGACCGTTTCCAGGACCCGGTCCCAGGCGGTGTCCGCGACCTGGGTGACGCCGAGGACGAGCATGGCGCTGATCGCGACCTCGGGCACGAACTCGTCGACGCGCACCAGGTGGCCCACGACCAGGGAGGCGAGGATCAGCAGGCCGAGACTCCACCAGGTCAGACCGACCAGGGCACTGAAGCCGATCGCGATGAGCACGCCGACGACCACGGAGTTCACCCGGCGGATGCTGGTGGTGAGGGTGGAGTACAGGGTGACCTGGACGACGAGCAGCGCGGTGAGCGGGGCGGTCAGTGGGCTCGGCTCGCTGCTCAGGCGGAGTGCGACGACGTAGCTGATCACGGCGGCGGCGGTGGACCGCAGGGCTTGGACGGCGACCGGCTCACGGCGGCGGCGTGCGACCCGGGTGGCGAGGCTGCTGATCGTTTCCGGCATGCGGGGCGCCTTCCCGCTGCTGGGCCGGATGACGCATGGCGTGGCCGCCGGGCCCCGATCGGCCGAGGATGGGCCGTACGAGAAGGGCGACCCGGCCGCCCGCGGGCAGGCGGTGGGCGTCCGGGGGCGGTCCCGGTCGGTGAGATCCACGAGCGCGAGGGAGAAACAGCCATGAAGGGTACGGACGACAGGCATGAGAAGTCGGGAGAGGGTCGTGCGGAGCAGGCACAGGAGCACCCCGGTCCGGACCCGGTACATCCCGAGGCCAGCAAGCGGGTCGAGGGCAAGAGCCCGGAGGAACTGAGGCGGCGGCAGGAGCGGAAGACGACCCGTTCGGGCGACGACGACGCGGAGTAACGGCCCGGAGTGACGGCCCGGGGTAACGGCCCGGATTGACGGCCCGGGGTAACGGCCCGGGGTGACAGCGTCGGGCCGGACGGCCTGCGGGGCAGGGAGCGGCGGCGAGGTCCTACGGGCCCTCGTCGTAGGTCCCTGCCTCGATCTCCAGGGCGAGCTCCTGGAGGACGCCGATCGAGGAGATGTCGGTCCGCCCGCTGTCGTGCACCATCGCGAGGCTGGTGAATGCCAGGCTGAAGCCCGAGACCATGGTGTGCAGGGCCGGCCCGAGCGCCTCCGCCACCAGGGCGGCCACCTGCTGCGGAGTCGCGTCGGCCGGCACCCTGATCGACGGCAGCATCTCGTTCAGGAGCAGCGTGGCCACGCCGGCCGTCGGCGGCGACCCGGCGCCGTCCTCCCCGGCCTCGCCGTTCCCGTCGTCCTCCCCCGCCTCGGCGGCCCGGCGGATGTCCTGGGCGTCGGTGAGGATGCCGATCACTCGCTTGAGTACCTCTGCGCGTTCCATCTGCGGAGCGTAGCCCCGAGCCGCGGACCGGCGCCGGGGTTCGCCCCACCAGGCCCTTCCCCGGCTCCGTCTCACGGGGCATCAGCCCGGACCGGGGGCGGATGTGTATCCGCGGCCGCGCCGGGCAGACGCGCCGTGACGATACGGGATCGATGGAGGGAGCTGTTCCAGTCATGTCTGAGAACGTCTGGGCCTACCGCATCACCGTTGACCGCATCACCGACGTGGACCTGTCCGGCTACAAGGTGGAGGCGGCCGACGGCAGTATCGGAAAGGTCGACAAACACTCCGACGAGGCGGGATCGGCCTATCTGGTCGTGGACACCGGCCCGTGGATCTTCGGCAAGGAGGTCCTCCTCCCCGCGGGTACCGTCACGGGTATCGATGTGGAGGAGAAGCGGATCCGGGTCTGGCTGACCAGGGAACAGGTCAAGGACGCCCCGGAGTTCATACGGGACGAGCACCTGGAGAGCACCGACTACCGGCGGCTGCTGGACGGTTACTACGGCATCATCCCGCCGCGCTGGCTGTGATCCACGGCCGGCGGACGTGCCGGTGACGCAGGCGCCGGGCCGGTCTCGCGGCCCGGCGCCTGCGGTGCGCACGCGACCTGTGCCGGGCCCGGCTCCAGGCCCGGGTCCAGTTGCGGGTCCAGGTCCGGGTCCGGCGCATACTGGACATATGGCGAGGGTGACAACGGTCCAGCGGATCAGGCGGCAAGCCGGCGAGGCGGTCTTCCTGCGCGTCGCCGGGCCGGACGGGCCCCGGAACAGGGCACGGATCCACACGACGCCCGGACCTCGGTGGTTCGCACCGGAACGGCCGGTGCGGCGGGTGCACGGGGACGCGTCGATGTTCATCGGCGGGCTGGCCGCCCTGCTGCTCCAGTCCCTGCACCCCCTCGCGATGGCCGCCGTGGCGGCCCACTCGGGGTACCGGGGTGACCCGTGGCGGCGGCTGCACCGCACCAGTACCTTCCTGGCCGTCACCACGTTCGGCACGAGCTCCGACGCCGAGGCGGCGGTGGCCCTCGTACGGGAAGTGCACGCGCGCGTCCGGGGGCGAACGGCCGACGGCATCCCGTACCGGGCCGACGATCCCGAGCTGCTGACCTGGGTGCACATCGCCGAGGCGGACTGCTTCCTGCGGGCCCACCAGCGGTACGGCAGACGCCCGTTGGATCCCGCGGGCTGCGACGCGTACCTCGCCGACACGGCGCGCGTGGCCCGCGCGCTGGGGGCGGACCGGCCGCCGGAGAGCGAGCACGAGCTGGCTCTGCTGATGGCGCGGTACCGGCCCGGTCTGCGGCCGACGGCGGCCTCCCGGGACACCGCCCGGTTCCTGCTGACCGATCCCCCGCTGCCCGGGGCCGCCCGGTTGCCGTACGCGCTGCTGGGGGCCGCGGCCGTGGATCTGCTGCCGTCCTGGGCGAAGTCGGCCGTGGCCGCCGAGGTGCCCGCGGCCGCGCGGATACCGCCCCTGGCCGCTCGCGCGGGCGGCCGGGCCGTGACCCGGGCGATCCGCTGGGCGCTGCCGCCGGCTCCCCCGCCGACCCCGCCCGGCTGAGGGCGGACCTCTCAGTACTCCTCTCAGTACTCCTCGTCCGGGTAGCCCCACCGGATCTCCGGCTCGGCTCCTGCCGCCACCGCGGCGACCGTCGCCGCGAAGACGCCCTCGAAGTGCGGTCGCCACAGGTAGAAGCGGGAGATGCCGAGCGGGAAGTCGGAGTCCCCGGAGACGAAGTACGAGCCGCCGTCGTCCACCGCCACCCCGATGGTGACCTGGTCGGCTATGTCCTCCTCGTACATCAGCTCCTGCAGGGCGCGGACGATCGCCCAGGCCTGCGGTTCGCCGGCGACCCCGGTGACGGTGAAAGCAAGATCGATGTTGACTGACATGCCGGAAGAATAGGCGGGGCCACCGACACCGGGGGCGTCCGGCCACGGGCTTACAGGCCCTGGGCTACGGGCGGGTGGCGGTCACGAGGTAGTAGTCCAGGATCTGCTGCTCCCAGGCGGCCAGGAAGTTTCGGGGCCAGGTCCCCGGCGCCCAGAGCCGGGCGAGCCAGCGGTCCCAGCCGGGCCAGACCTGCGGGCCGATCGAGGAGACCCGCACGTCGGCGAAGCCGGCTTCGCCGAGGGCACCGGCGAGCCCGGACACCGGCCGCGCGATGTCCAGGCCGCTGGCGAACGAGTCGAGCAGCGCCGCGAGCCGCTTCGCGGGCTCGGGCGCCCCCTCCACGGTGAAGAAGCTGGTGACCGCCACCCGGCCGCCCGGGCGCAGCACTCGCGCCGCCTCCCGGGCGAACGCGGTCAGGTCCGGGAAGTGCTGGGCCGCCTCCACGCTGTAGAGGCAGTCGAACTCCGCGTCGCCGAGCGGCAGGTCCTCCGCGGCCCCGAGCGCGAAGCCGATCCGTTGCGGCTGCGCGGCGAGGAGCGGGGAGTTGGCTTCGCGGGCCCGCCGGAGCTGCTGGGGGTGGATGTCCACCCCGGTGACGGCCGTGGGCCCGTACTCCTCCAGCGCGAGGGCGCACCCGAGGCCGAGACCGCAGCCGACCTCGACGACCCGGCCGCCTCGGCGAGGGGCCACCGCATCGAGTACGTGCCGGTAGAGGTCCTGCTCGCTGCGGATCCGGTCGCCCTGCGACAGCGGCTGCCCGAGATCGACCGCCTTCCAGTAGCCGAAGTTGATGAACCCTCCGGCGAAGACCGGCACGGCGCTGAGATCGGCCGGCCCGTACGTCTCCCACACCTCGGGCCGTACGACCGGGGACGGCCGCTCCGCGGGGTCACCCGACGACACCACCCCACCACCTCCTCGTGACGGGGACGGCCTGCCCCCGGCCCTCAGTGTGGCGGGCGGACCCCCGGTCGCGACAGTGGACCTCAGCCCGTACGGATCGTTCGCTGTTTGCCGAAATCATGGGGCATCCTGGACTTATGAACGAAACGCATCCCGGAGCGACGTCCGCGGGCGGAGCGGCCCCCGCGGCCCTGCTGGCCGCCTTCGCCGCCGCCCTGGCCGACGAGACGCGGGCCGCGATCTGCATGACGCTGCTGGAGGGGCGCGCCTGGACCGCGGGCGAGCTGGCCCGGATCACCTCGGTGGCGCCCTCCACCATCAGCGGCCATCTGACCCGGCTGCTCGACGCGGGCATCTGCGTGACCGAGCGGCAGGGCCGCCACAGCTACGTGCGCATCGCCGACGGCGCGACCGCCCGCCTGATCGACGAGCTCGCCTCGCACGCCGTCCCGGACCGGGACGCGGCGCACGCCGTGCCCGTGGTCGCCGCGCCGGACCCGCTGGCCCGTGCCCGGACCTGCTACGACCACTTCGCCGGGCGGCTGGGCATGGCGGTGACCGACGCGATGGAGCGGCGCGGGCTGCTGCGCACGCAGGACGTGTTCGAACTGACGGAGGCCGGCCGCCTCTGGTGCGCCGAGGCGGGCATCAGCCTGGCCGGCGAGGGGCGCAGGCGGCTGGCGAGTTCCTGCCTGGACTGGACCGAGCGGCGCCGCCACCTGGGCGGCCTCGCCGGGGCGCGGCTGTGCGCGCGGGCATCGGAGGAGCAATGGGTGGTGCGCCCGGCGGGCGGCGGACGGGCGCTGGAGGTGACCGGTGCCGGGGAGCGGGCCTTCGGCGATCTGCTGGGGCTCACACCGGAGGCGTGGAGCTGAGCCCTGCCTCCCGACACGAAGGGGCATCAATTCGGTCGACACCGAAATGTTGCGGTCGTAGGGTGGGCTCATGACGTTCCGCTCGAGTTCGATCCCGCCCGGCGTCCTCACGGTCGGCGCCGTCACCTTCACGGTGTTCGCCTGGGCCTCCGCCTTCGTCTCCATCCGCAGCGCGGGGTCCGCGTACTCGCCCGGCGCCCTGGCCCTCGGCCGGCTGCTGGCCGCCTCGCTGGTGCTCGTCGTGCTGCTCCTGATCAGCCGCCAGGGCCTGCCGCCCCGCGAGGCCTGGCGCGGGATCCTGGTGTCCGGCGTGGTGTGGTTCTGCGGCTACACGATCGTCCTGAACTGGGGTGAACGACTGGTCGACGCAGGCACGGCGTCGCTGCTCGTGAACATCGGGCCCATCCTCATGGCGCTCCTCGCGGCCCGGCTCCTCGGCGAGGCCCTGCCCCCACGGCTCCTGGTGGGCATGGCCGTCTCCTTCGCCGGAGCGGTGGTCGTGGGCCTGTCCATGTCGTCCGGGAACGGCGGCTCCACCTCGGTGCTCGGGGTCGTCCTCTGCCTGCTCGCGGCAGTGGCCTACGCATCCGGCGTCATCGCCCAGAAGCCCGCGCTCTCCTACGGCACTCCCCTGCAGGTCACCACCTTCGCCTGCCTGACGGGAACCCTGGCCTGCCTGCCCTTCGCGGGCCTGCTGTTCGCGGAGCTCCCCGAGGCGCCGGTGTCCGCGACCCTGAACATGGTCTACCTGGGTGTGGTGCCGACCGCCCTCGCCTTCACGACCTGGACCTACGCCCTGGCGCGCATGCCCGCCGGAAAGCTGGGGGCGACCACGTACGCCGTCCCGGCCATCGTCGTACTGCTGAGCTGGGCCCTCCTGGGCGAGGTACCGGCCTGGCTGACCCTCCTCGGCGGGGCGCTGTGCCTGGCCGGTGTGGCCGTCTCCCGGTACGCGCCGCGCGCACCGCGGACTCCCGCCGCGGACAGCCCGCTCGGTGCGGGCCGGACCTGACCGCTCCCCGCCCCCTGCCCCCTCCCTTGCCCCTCCCGCGTGACCGCTCCCGCTACCGCACCTCCCACGAAAGGCACGCCCTCATGAGGATCCTCACGGTCGGCGCCGGCGCCGTCGGCGGCTTCTTCGGCGCCCGGCTCGCGACAGCGGGCCAGGACGTCTCCTTCCTGGTCCGACCGGCCCGTGCGAAGGCCCTGGAGGCCCGCGGCCTGCGCGTGTCGGGGCAGGGAGAGGAGCTCCGCCTCACACCGCATCTGGTGACGGCCGGCGCCGTGGGCGGACCGTACGATCTGGTCCTGCTCTCGGTGAAGGCGACCGCCCTGCACACGGCCCTGGCGGAGATCGAACCCGCCATCGGCCCCGACTCCGCCGTCGTACCCCTGCTCAACGGGGTCGCCCATCTCGACGCGCTCGTCGCGCGCCTGGGGGCCGGAGCGGTCCTCGGCGGCGTGGCGAAGGTGGTCACCACCTTGAACGACGAAGGCGACATCCTCCGCATGGCTCCGCCCGCGGTGATCCTGACCGGCGAGCTCGACGCACGCCCGTCGGCCCGGGTGGACTCGATCCGCGGCGTGCTGGCCGAGGCCGGCATCGACTCACCGGCGGCCGAGGACATCGTCGCGGCCATGTGGCACAAGTGGGTCTTCATCTCCACTCTCGTCGCCCTGACCTGCCTGATGCGCGGCACGGTCGGAGAGGTGAACGCCGTTCCGGGCGGGGCGGCCCTGGCCGCGGCGCTGATCTCGGAAACCGCGGCGGTGGCGGAGGCCGCGGGCCATCCGGTGACCGAGGCGGAGCTCGCCTTCACCACGTCGACCGTCACGAGCCCCGGCTCCCCGCTCACCCCGTCCCTGTACCGCGACCTCGTCGCCGGAGCGCCGACGGAGGCCGACCACGTCCTGACCGACCTCACCCTGCGCGCCCGCGCCCTGGGAGTGGCCACTCCCCTGCTGGACCTGGCCGCCCTCCAGCTGCGCGTCCACGAACACCGCCTCGCCGCGGGACGCCCCTGAGGCACCGGAGGCACCCGCCCTCACCCGGATGCCCGGCCCATTGGGCATCCGGGCCGCCGGGCCTTTGACTGGGAGGTCCGGAGGTCCGAACACCCGTGGAGGCATGGTGACGGCGGTCGCGTGGATGCGTGGTGCGGCAGGTGCGGTGGTGCTGTCGGTGGTGGCGCTCGGCGCCGCGGGCTGTTCGGACGGTGACGGCACCCCGTCGGGCGCCGTGTCGAGTGCGGCGTCGGCGGTGAAGTCCGCCGGCGAGGCGGTCTCGTCGGCTGCGGCCGAGGCTTCGAAGGCCGCCGAATCGGCGGCCGCCGTCGCGAAGGGCAAGCTCGCCGAGGTGAAGGACGGGGTCGATGCCAAGGACGAGGTGACCTTGGGCTCGGTGACCACCGACGGCGACGGATACACCACGGTCCCCGTGACGGCACGGAACAGCGACGACGCGACGAAGTCCTTCGCGGTGCAGGTCGACTTCAAGGACGGGAGCGGCAATCTCGTCGACACCGTGGTCGTGACGATCACGGACGTAGCAGGGAAGGGCACGGGGCAGGGAACGGCCCGCAGTACGCACAAACTGTCGGGCACGGTCTCGGCTCGGACCGGTACGGCCCTGCGCTACTGACCCCGAACCGCACCCGGCCGCGCGCCCTTCCGGGCTCAGCAGTTGTTGCCCACCGCGTCGATCTTCGAGCCGAAACGGCCGCTGTAGTTGCTCGCGTAGTCGCCGCTGTGGACCGGTCGGCACTCCTTCCCGGTCGCCCAGTCGATGAAGGCCCCGCTCCGGTTGGCCCGGAACGACCCCACGTGGTCCACGAACCTGCTGGGGAGGTCCACGTAGCCCCCGCGCCAGACGTAGAGCTCGCCGGTACCGTCCTGGTACCGCCACAGACAGATCGCGTTGGCGGGGCACGCGGGCAGGGCCTGCGCGGGTGTGGTGGAGGTGAGGGAGACCAGCGCCACCGCGCCGGCGACGAACAGGGTGCGTAAGTGATGTGCCCTCATGAGGGTCCTCTCTTCGTACCGTTTGTCTCCCACCATCCTCGCCCCGGCGCCGGTGCGTGCGGCAACGTCCCGATCCGCCGGCCTTCTTCACCACATCTCCCCGAGCGGTGCGGCGATGCCTCCGTGATGCTGGCCGGGCAGCTGCGATGCTCGACCGGCTCCGTGCCCCCGGATGCCCTGCCGTTCGGCGGTCTCTACGCGGCCTCCGACGACCTCGACGCGATCGTCGCGGAGTTCCTGACCGACGAGAGCCCGGGCTTCGTCCTGTGGTCGGACGTTGAGGACCTGCAGGACGTACGGAAGGGCGGAACAGGCCGAGACCGAGCCGGAGATCCCCTTGAGCGTCTGGGTCGGCGACGTCGGTGACGAGGTCGGCACGCGTTCCGGCCGTCGGTGATCATTCTCCCCCGGCACAGCAACACCCGTGACCGCCGATAGGGGACATCACCGTTGACGGAGCCGGCGGGCGACGGCAAAATGGCCGATTGCGTGGCCTACGCCGAACCTCCCGCGACCGTCCCCGGCACGGTCTCCCGTCGGAGGCAAAGGGACCAGCGTCTCAGGTCGTTGTTGCAGCCCGATCGCCTCGGGCGAGGTTGCCGGGGAGCCGTCGCTCAAGGCGTGGAAGGCCACGATGACAGCCCGTAGCAACTTCAAGCGCCAAGTGCGTGCCCGCACCGCCAAGACAGGCGAGTCCTACACGGCCGCCCTCCGGCACTTCCGTCCGGCTCCCTCAGGAGACGTCATCTCGGAGGCGGGGAATCCCAAGAGCGTGCGGTTCGCCGTAGCGCAGACCCCCGTGCGCGATGACCCCCGAGACGTTCGAGCGCTGCGCGAGAGTGGCCGTGAGGTCCGCACTCTGATGCGCGAGGCCAGTGCTCAGGGGGCGAGGATCGTGCACTTTCCGGAAGGCGCGATCTGTTTTCCCAGCAAGCGTGTCATGTCCGTCGGCAGCCCGGACGCGGTCGGCCCGGCGGACTGGGATCGGTGCCAGTGGCCGGTGCTCCGTTCGGAGTTGGCTGCGATCGCCGGGCTGGCGCGCGATATGCGGCTGTGGACGGTCATCGCCTCGGTGCACCGCTTGACCGGAGCGAACCGCCCGCACAACAGCCTCTACGTCATTTCCGATCGCGGCGAGGTCGTCACGCGCTATGACGAGCGCCTGCTGTCGCACACAAAGGTCTCGTACCTGTACTCGCCGGGCGTCTCCCCCGTGACCTTCGACGTCGACGGTGTGCGCTTCGGCTGCCTGCTCGGCATGGAAGTCCACTACCCGGAGTTGTTCGCCGAATACGAGAAGCTGGATGTCGACTGCGTCCTGCTTTCAACGACCGGCGTCTCGCCGGGTGCAGTCGCCACGCAAGCCCAGGGCCACGCCGCGGTCAACGGCTACTGGGTCAGCCTTTCGGTGCCCACGCAGCACAGCGCCACCGCACCATCCGGAGTCATCGCGCCCAACGGTGACTGGCTCGGGCGATGCGCCGCAGACGGCTCGCCATCCGTAGCCGTCGTGAACCTTGACGACAGTTCTGAGGCTGCCGCCGAATCAGTAACCCATGCGCGTCCCTGGCGTCGTAAGTCGCGTGCGGGCATCTACGCCGAGCACCAGGTGACCGACCCGCGCAGCGAGAACCGAAGGGCAGCCTTCTAGGGGGGTGCCCGGCCGATCATGCGTCTGCTTCATACCCGCGATGTTGAAGGGGCATGGGGCATGGGACGGGTGGACTGAGCCGTTTCGTTCGTGTCGGACGGTGAGGCGGCGGTAGCCGAAGAGCCAGGCGATCGGCCGTTCGATCTTCGAGCGGTGCCGACCGAGGCGTTCGCCGGACTCGATGCCGGGCCGCGCGATGCGCGCGAAGAGCCCGCGCTCGCGCAGCCAGGCCAGGTGCTCCCAGGGTTCATCGGGAACCAGCCGCTTCGACATCAAGTCCCGTCTGACCTGGTCACGTTCGGCGATAATGCCGGGCCGTCTGACCTTTTGCCCACGTCATAGCGGGTGGCGGGGTGCCGGTTCTTCGAGCCGAGTGGCCTGCCGGGGCCGGGCCGGTAAGGCCCGCGCTGGTGCCTTACCCGCCGATTGCGAAGAGCAGTCCCTTTTGATCACTGCTCAGTGACCTTCGTATGGCGTTGACCAGCCGCACCTGCGCCTCGGCAGGTGCCTGCCTGGCCTGCTCGAACTCTTCTGGACTCACCGGGTCACGATGTGGGTCGCGCCCTCGCGCAACTTGGTCCAGGAAGGAGTTGATGGCGCGGCCGAAATCATCGACCTCGGTTGCGACTTCCAGAGGTGCGACCAGGCTTACGCGCATCAAAGCCGCACTCCACTGGCCCCAGTCGTAATCCCAGCCACGCTGGTCGCCGTGCGCCCGCCTGAGTTCCATCGTGAACTTGGCGTAGTGACTGAACAGCTCCTGGTAGGCGACAAGCTGCTGGTCACGTAGCCACTGACGATCCTGAGCGCGACGCGTGACGATACCGCCGATCAGAACTCCCACCGTGGCTGCAAGAGCCCCAACGGCCGTCGTCACCAGCGTGTCCAGCATCAGCCCCCCAGCCGCCCTCAACCTTTGGCGAGATGAACCTACGGGACATCAGTCTTCGGGGACAACGGTCAGCTTCGACAAGATCGGGCAGGAACCCCTTGAAGAACAAGCTAAGCCTTGATTGGTGCGGCCGACCTGGCGGCCTGCTCGATCTTCGCGCAGTAGGCCGCACGGGCTTCCTCGTCGATCTGCTTCTCGTGTTCGGCGCGCAACCCGGTCCGGCCGTCGAGGCCCTCGCGCAGGACATCGGCGTGCCCGGCATGCCGGATGGACTCGCCGAGGACATGGACCATGATGGCGAACAGGTTCGTGTCGGCATGAGGCTCCGGCCACCACGGCACGTGGCCGGGGGCGTCGAGGGGAAGCTCGTTGATCGTCGCGTCCGAGTGTTCCCACGTGCGCTGATAGAACCCGATGATCTGATCACGGGTCTCGTCCTCGGCCGCCCACAGATCGCTGCCGTTGGAGTCCTGCCACCGGGGCAGCGGTTCCGGGGAAGGGCGGTCGAAGACCTCGCCGAAGTACCTGGCCTCGACGGTGGCCACGTGTTTGACCAGGCCGAGGAGGTTGGTCCCGGTCGCTGTCAAAGGCCGGCGGGCGTCGTATTCGGACAAGCCGTCGAGTTTCCAGAGCAGCGCCTTGCGGTCCCGCCGCAGTCTCCCGTGCAGGTTGTCTTTCGCGAATTCATCGATCATGCGGCATGAGCCTGCCATGGGCTGCTCGGGGTCTCAAGATCCCGTACGTGGTCCGCGACGACTGGCAGAGCCGAGGCCTGCTCCAGGGGGCATGTGACGACGGGACGCATGCCGAAGCCCTGTTCGCCGTTGGCGCCCGACGGTTCACTCGCGTTGGTCCGGCTGGTCGGCAGTCGTGCCCCCGCCCTCGGATCGAGGCCGGCGTCAGCGGCTCGTTCCGGCCCCACGTCGCGTCGGTGACCACTCATCGGACAGGCATGGCCGGTCAACCCGGATGGCTCCTCGCCGTTGTCCCCGCCGGCGCCCTGGGTGCGGTATACGTCCTCTGGGGGGTGACCCGATGCCGGTGAAGGGAGTGGGTTGCGTGGAACGAACCACCTGCTGTGTGGTGGGAGGAGGGCCCGCCGGGATGGTGCTGGCCCTGTTGCTGGCCCGGGCCGGGGTGGACGTGACCGTGCTGGAGAAGCACGGTGACTTCCTGCGCGACTTCCGCGGGGACACCGTGCATCCGTCCACCCTGTCGCTGCTGGACGACATCGGCCTGGCGGATCGCTTCGCCCGGCTGCCGCAGCGACGGGTGAGTTCGGTACAGCTGCCCATCGGCCCGGACCGGTCCCTCGTCACGGTCGGGGACATCGGGGCGCTGCGGGGTAAGTACAACTACATCGCCATGGTGCCGCAGTGGGACCTGCTCGACCTGCTCGCCGACGAAGCGGGCCGGGAGCCCTCCTTCCACCTGCGCATGAACACCGAGGCAACGTCCTTCCTGATCGAGCGTGGCAGGGTCACGGGCGTGCGGTACCGGACCTCGGACGGCGGCACGGGCGAGCTCAGGGCCTCGCTGACCGTGGCCTGCGACGGACGCGGCTCGCTGGCCAGAGCGCTGCCCGAGCTGGGGCTGGAGGACTTCCCGTGCCCCATGGACGCCTGGTGGTTCCGGGTGCCGCGCCGCGAGGAGGACCCCAGCGGGCTCGTCGGCGGCCTCGGCGACCGGCTGTTCGTCGCCCTCATCGACCGCGGCGACTACTGGCAGTGTGCGGCGCTCATCCCCAAGGGGTCCGACGCCGGGCGCCGCGCCGAGGGCCTGGAGTCGTTCATGGCGCAGTTCACGGAGGCCGTCCCCTGGCTGGCAGACCGGGCCCATGCCGTCACCTCCTGGGACGAGGTCAAACTGCTCGACGTACGGCTCGACCGGCTGCGCCGCTGGCACCGCCCGGGGCTGTTGTGCATCGGCGACGCCGCCCACGCCATGTCCCCGGTGTTCGGCATCGGCATCAACCTCGCCGTGCAGGACGCGGTGGCCGCGGCCCGCCACCTCGTGGGCCCGTTGCGCGACGGCACCGTAGGGCTCCGGGACGTACGCCGCGTGCAGTACCGGCGCCTGCCCACCACCGTGGCGACCCAGGGGCTCCAGCGCCTCGCGCACGCCAAGGTCATCGGGCCGCTGCTGGCCGGCGGTGACGCGTTCGGGAACCCCCGGCGGGCCAAGCGGCTGACCGAGCTCCTCACCGACTCACGGCGGCTGAACCGGCTGCCGGCCTACTTCCTCGCCTACGGGGCCCTGCGCGAGCGGCCTCCGAGCGAATCACTGCGCTGACCTCGCCTCGGCCCGCCTCCGCCTCACCTCGCCGTCGGAGGCCGAAAAGCGACGTATCGGGATCGTCGGGCCGATAACCTCGCTCCCACAGCGAGGACGACACGCTCCGGGAGGCCTCATGAGTGAGCAGCAGCCGACCCTTCTGCCCTACGCCGACCCCGCCTTCGTCGCGGATCCGTTCCCCCTGTACCAGCAGCTGCGCGAGGACGGCCCCGTGCGCCGCGTCGTCGTCGCGGGTGGCCTGGACGCCTGGCTGGTGACGCGCTACGAGGACGGACTCGCGGCCCTGTCCGACGCCCGCCTCAGCAGCGACGTACGCGACGCCTCGGACGGCCGGATCCTGCGGCAGCTGCCGGAAACGGAACGCGATTCGATGCTGAGCAACATGCTCCGCAGCGACCCGCCCGACCACACCCGCCTGCGCCGCCTGGTCTCCAAGGCGTTCACCGCCCGCCGCGTGGCGGGAATGCGGCCCCGGATCCAGGCCATCACCGACGGTCTGCTGGACGCGGTCGCCCCGGCCGGACATGCCGATCTGGTCGCCGACTTCGCGCTTCCGCTCCCGGTCACGGTGATCGGCGAACTGCTCGGGGTCCCGGTGGACGAGCGCCGCGACTTCCAGCACTGGACCGACCAGATGCTCAGGCGGGGAGCGGAGCCGCCGGATCCCTCCGTCGTGAACGAGGCCTGGCAGCACATGCGCGCCTACCTGACCGGGCTCATCCACGCCAAACGCGCGCACCCCGGCGACGACCTGCTCAGCGGCCTCGTCACCGCCCGCGATGCGCAGCAGCGGCTGAGCGAGGACGAGTTGATCGCCATGGTGTTCCTGCTGCTGGTCGCCGGCTACATCACCACGGTCAACCTGATCGGCACCGGCATCGCCACGCTGCTGGCCCACCCGGGCCAGCTCGACCTGCTGCGTTCCGACCCCGAGCTGCTGCCGGGCGCGATCGAGGAGTTCCTCCGCTACGACGGCCCGGTGAGCCCCGGCATCGCGCGGTTCGCGCGCGAGGACATGGAGATCGCCGGGGTGGCCGTCCCGCGCGGCGCGACCGTACTGATCGGCTCGGCCGTCGCCGACCGCGACCCGAAGCGGTTCCCCGACCCGGACCGCCTGGACATCACCCGCCAGGACAACGCCCACCTCGCGTTCGGGCACGGCATCCACTACTGCCTGGGGGCTCCGCTGGCCCGGCTGGAGGGTCAGATCGCCATCGGTACGGTCCTGCGCCGGCTCCCCGGGCTCGCCCTCGCCACGGACCCGGACGGGATCCCCAGGCGCCCGGGCGGACTACGCGGCCCGGAGAGCCTGCCCGTCACCTTCACCCCCGGCGGCTGAGGCCGGCCCCCTGGCCCGGAATACCGGGCGCCCTAGCCGCCCTGCTCGGAGAAGTGCTGGTAGTCCGGAGGGGTCCAGCGGCCGCCCCAGTACCAGCCGATCTCCCGGAAGGCCCGGGTCACGACCCCGTCGGGGGTGATCATCCCGGGGCGGGTGCGGCCGCGGTCTAGGTGGATGCGGCCGTTCGGGGGATGGCTGGTGCCCCGGACGTCGACGTACGGGTTCTCGACCGGGTTGATGTCGATGGCGTCGCCCCAGGAGTGCCGGGACAGCCGGCCCGGGTCTCCGGTGACCGGCCGGCAGTTGAAGGCGGAGGTGTTGTCGTCGGCCATCGCCGCGGTGTCGCTGCCGCCGTACTCGGCCATCACCCGCATGCGGCGGATCGGGAAGCGGGCGGCGAAGGCCTTTCCGAAGGCCCGCAGGACGGGGGCGACCACGTCCTCGTGGACCACCAGTTCGCCGGTGTGCACCTTGCCGTCGAAGCCCCAGTGGTTCATCCGGACGAGCCTCAGCCGCCCCGGCGGCACGGGGCAGCCGGGGTGGTAGGTGGTACCCAGTTTCTCCGGGGGGACGGCCGTGACGTGCGCGGACAGCGTCTTCACCTCGGGCTCGGGCGCGACCTGGAAGCGCGACTCGGACCTTGCCCCGGTACACGACAGTGCCGTCGCGCACAGGGTGCCGGTCAGGGCGACGCAGGCGAGGCGATGGCTCACCGTTCCACCGTAGGTTCGCCCGGCCCTCCGGGCATGCCGGAGGGGGTGGCTCCAGGGTCGGGCGGGCGGGGGCGGGCCCGGGCGGCGAGTACGGCGACGTCGTCCTCCGCGTGCTGGGCGTCGAGGCCGTCCACGACGGCGTCCACCACCGCGTTCACGCCCGCCCCCACCGGGGGCCGTACGCCCACCAGCCGGGCCAGCGAGACGTCGATGTCCTCGCCCCGCCGTTCCACCAGCCCGTCGGTGAACATCAGCAGGGTCTCCTGCGGGGTGATCGCGCGCGTGACGGCTTCGTAGCCGCCGATGCCGGTGCCCAGCGGCGGGCCGACCGGGACGTCGACCAGCGAGGCCGAGCCGTCCGCCCCGAAGACCGCCGGCGGCAGGTGGCCGGCACTGGCGAACATCGCGACGCCGCGCGCGGGATCCACCCGTACGAGCAGGCAGGTCGCCGGCCTGCGGGCCGCGTCTCCGGCGGCCAGGACGTCGAGCTGGCGCAGTACGCGGTGCGGGGCGAGGTCCGTCGACGCCACGTCGCGCAGGGTGGAGCGGTACGCGTTCATGTCCACGGCCGCGTCGAGCCCGTGGCCCATCACGTCTCCGACCACGAGCAGGGTGCGGCCGTAGTGGAGGCGGATCGTCTCGAACCAGTCGCCTCCCACCAGCGCCCGGGGGCCGGCCGGCAGGTAGCGGCTGGCCACCTCCAGGTTGGGGTGCGGCCGGCCCGGCTCCGACACGAGCGCGCGCTGGAGGTGCGAGACGGTGTCCTCGGTGGCGGCCAGCTGCCGCGCGTGCCCCAGGTGCACCGCCGCCAGCCGGGCCGCGAAGTGGACCGTCGCCGCCTCGTGGTCGCCGAACCCCGCGCGGGCCCGTACGGCGGTCAGCATGCCGTGGACCTGTTCCCCGTCCGGCAGCGGGACGGACAGGACGTGGACGGGCACGCCGCCCGCGACCGTCGCCCACTCGGAGAGCTGATGGCCGCCGTCCGACGCCCGTACCGAGGGCGCTGCGCCGGCGCCGGCCGTCAGCAGCCCGACGGATCCCGCCGTCGCCACGCGGCGGGAACCGCCGTCCTGCGCCAGGAGATCCACGGCGACCGCGTCGCACACGTTCCGGGACAGGAAACCGGCCAGTTCCCGGCAGGTGGTCACCGCGTCGAGGGTCGTACCGATCTGCCCGACGGCGGCCTCGGCCGCCCGGACACGTGCCCACAACCCCTCGGGCCCACCCGTAGGCCCGGTGGGCCTCCCGCCACGCTCCGGCAACGGACCTCCTCGCCACGGACCGCCGAAGCAGCCATTCCAGCAGGAGTACCGGTCACAGGCACGCGCGCCGCGCCCCGCGGTCGCCGGGCACGCGGGCCTTCGGAGGCACGGGCGGGATCCGTCGACGTCTCACGCCGTCAGGTCCGGGGAGCACCGGGCGTGGCGCGCCAGGTCCCTCGAACACGTGCCCGGGGCGGTCAACTTCCCTGCCGCGCTAGGGCGATGGCCCCCGGCTCCGGTGCCCGCCGCCTGGGCCCGAGGGCGTATCGTGCCCGCATGCCCGCTGATCCGATTCGTATCGTCTCCCGCGATTCGCCGATGGCCCTCGCCCAGGTGGAGCGCGTCCGCGCCGAGCTCGCCGCACTCCACCCGGGGATCACGACCACCGTCCTGCCGGTGAAGACCACCGGCGACAAGTGGATGGGAGACCTCTCCCAGGTCGAGGGCAAGGGCGCGTTCACCAAGGAGGTGGACGCCGCGATCCTGGCCGGTGAGGCCGACCTCGCCGTGCACTGCGTCAAGGACGTCCCGGCGGACCGCCCGCTGCCCGCCGGAACCGTCTTCGCGGCGTTCCTGGAACGCGACGACATCCGCGATGCTCTGATCCACCCGGAGGGACTCACCCTCGACCGGCTCCCGCCCGGTACCCGCATCGGGACCTCCTCCGTGCGCCGGATCGCCCAGCTCGCCGCCGCGTACCCGCACGTGGAGTGCGTACCGATGCGCGGGAATGCCAACAGGCGTCTGGAGAAGCTCGCCGCCGGTGAGGCGGACGCGCTCCTCCTGGCCGTCGCCGGCCTCCACCGCATCGGCCGCGCGGACGCCATCACGGAGGTCGTTCCGGTGGACACCCTGATGCCGCCGATCGGCGCCGGCGTCCTCGCGCTCCAGTGCCGGGAGGACGACGCCGACCTCATCGACACCGTGAGCGCCCTCGGCCACCCGGACACGCACCGTGAGACGGTCGCCGAGCGGATGCTCCTCCATGTCCTCCAGGGGCACTGCAACAGCCCGATCGCGGGGTACGCGCGGGCGGAACGCGGAGGGGATCTGTCCCTGCGCGCCTGCGTGTTCTCGCCGGACGGCAAGGAGGTGCTGAACGCGCACGAGTGGGCGGGCCGCCTCGACCCGGCCACGCTCGGCACTTCCGTCGCCGTCGCCCTCCTCCGGCAGGGCGCCCGAGAGCTGATCGACAGCATTCCGCACTGACCCCGCCCCCGTGCGGGTCGGTAGGTCCGGACGAACCCGCCGTGTGCCGACGGCCGGGCCCGGCCCGCCTCGGCAACCCGGCAACCCGGTACCCCGGCACCCCGGTACCCCGCACTGCCCAGACCCCCGTCCGGGGCAGTGCGTTCACCGGGGCCCGGCCGGCATCACACCGGGCTCGGCCCCGGCGCGGCGGGCAACCGCGCCGGGGCCCGCACCAACGCGGCCAGCGCGAAATCGTCTCGGGTCAACTCCACGGACACTCCTCGTAGAACGGGTCACTGGCAGGTCCCCCGCAGGGGAAGTCGCCTTCGGACAGCGGCTCTTCGGTGCGGTGCACCCGGCCGACGGCCCGGCTGTCCGTACCCCGCGAGAACGATCACCACGCTACGGCCGCGCGAACCGCCGGGCCCAGGGCAGCTCGCGCCAGCCAGGGGACCGTCCGCGCCACGGGGGGACATTCCACGCCGAGTTGGGGACATCCGGCGCCAGACCGAGCGGATGATCTGGTGATTTCCGCTGGTCTATGCTCAGCCCCTGTGATCACGCAAGCACACCACGGAACCACCTCCTCCGCCATCACCCGGCTGAGCGTCACCGCGGCGCGCCTGTTCGGCATACCCGCGCACGGGTACGCGCACCTGCCGGGCCTGGCACCCGAGCACCTCGACGACGACCTGTGCCGGACACCCGCGGCCACGGGCATCCGCATCGCCGAGCTGACGACCGTGCGCGTACCCTGGCCCGAGCTGTCCCTGCTGCTGGCCGAGCAGTCGGGCGTCGGCACCCTCGGCGTCTGGGACTACCTGATCACCTCGGCGCCCACTCCGCTCGAAGGCATCCGGGACGCCGCCGCCTACCTGTCGGTCGTCGCCGACCCCGGCACCGACACCTTGCGGATCACCGAGGACGGCGAACAGATCGTCATCAGCCATGTCAACGCGGCGGATCAGGGCTACGAGCCGGCCTGCGCCATCCGTGCCTACGCGCTCGGCCTGTACCAGCGGCGTCTCAGCGCTGCCGCGCGGCGCTCCCTGGTCCCCCTCCGTGTCACCCTGGCCGCCAGGACGCCCCGCCGGCACGACGCCCTGATCGAGCTGTACGGCACCCGCACCATCGAGTTCGAGGCCCCGAGCAGCTCCCTCACCTTCCTCGCCTCCGACCTGACCGGGCCGACACCGCACGCGCAGCCCGGCCTGTCGACCGTGCTGCGAAGACACGCCGACCAGAGCCTCGCCGCCGCGGTCCCGCTGCACAACTGGCTGGACCTCTTCCGCACCGCGCTGGCCTCCGTCCACGACGAGAGCGTTCCGACGCTGCCCGCGGTGGCCCGGCGCATGGCCGTCAGTACGAGAACCCTCCAGCGCCGCCTCGACGAACACGACACCACGTGGAGCAACGAGGTGGAGGCCGCGCGCCGGGACCACATCACACGACTGCTCCACGGCACTGACCTCAGCGTCTCCGCGATCGCCGCTCGCAGCGGCTACGCCGACGCGCGCGCCCTGCGCCGGGCGGTACGGCGCTGGTACGGCACGACGCCCGCCGTTCTGCGCCGGACCGGGCGGCCGGGCCTGGCCGGCGCGTCCGGGGAGCCCGCGCCGGAAAGCCGCGGCCCGGTGGCGCGGCCCGCGACATGATCGGCCGCATGGGCGACGCCGGGACCGGCGGCGCGCCGCCTGCCTCCCTCGCCGTGTGACCAAGAGGCCAGAAAGTTGGGCTGACCTAACTCTCCGCGGGCGCCGGGCATCGCGGGAGTTCCGGGCGGTCCTTCGTCCGTACGGCCGGCAGCCACGCCCTGGCGTCCGGGTCCGGGCCTGGCAGACGGACCCTGAACCAGTGCGTGGACTGCAGGTCCGACTCGTCGACGACGGCCTCGCCGCGCAGCAGTTGGCAGTCGGTGTCGAGGACGTCGGCGTGCCAGACCCGGGTCGGTACGACGTTGCCCGCGGTGTAGGGCCGCAGGGGGTCGACCGCCAGGCCGAGACTGCACCGCGGGTCCCGGTCCGCCCGGTCCTGGCAGGCCCGTTCGGCGTTGAACACCTGGATCCGGCGGGGCGGTTCCTCGGCCGCCTCCCCGGCGGTGTACGTCCAGACGGCGGAGGAGACCGCCCCGCACACCACCACGGCGAGGAGGGCGGCCCGCGCCGTCCGCCCGAGGCGGACCGGCCGGATCCGGCGAGCCGGCCCGGGCTCACCCGCCCCGTGGTCGGTGATCCGCTCCAGCAGGCTCGCGGCGGTGTGCGCGGCGCGGGCGGCGTGCGTCGGCGCGAGGCAGTCGGCGGCCAGCGCCCGCCAGAACTCCGGGATCCCGTGGGCCATGCGCAGCGGCGCACGCCCCGCCGCGTACTCCTGAACGGCGGCTCCGCGTGCCACCGGGGTGGCGCCGGGGAACAGCGGGGCGCCCGAGGCGAAGACCTCGTGGATCACGATGCCCAGGGCCCAGATGTCGGCGCTCGGACGGATCTCCACGCCCTGCTCCCCCAGCTGGGCCTTCCAGCGCTCGGGCGGGAGGTAGTCCAGGGTGCCCATCGGGGGCGCGTACCCGTGCGTACCGGTCAGCTCGGTGGCGAGCCCGAAGTCGGCGAGCTTGACCGAACCGTCCGCGCCGACGAGGACGTTCTCGGGCTTGAGGTCGGCGTGCACCCAGCCGACGCGGTGCAGGTGGGCCAGTCCCTCGCAGATCCCGGCGATCAGCCGGCCGCCTTCGGCCTCGGTCACCCCGGAGTCGAGGAGGTCCCGCAAGCTGCCCGTGGCCCGCTCCATGACCAGCACGACGGCCCCGTCCAGGGCCGGGTGGTCCGGTGCGGTCAGGACGGTGCTGTCGAGCAGCCGGACGAGCCGCGGGTGTCCCGCGCGGACTCCGATCTCGACCTCGCGCCGGGCGGCCTCGGCCACGTTCCGGGCCTGGCGCGGGGCGAGTCCGGCGGTCGGCATGATCTTCAGAGCGACCTCCGCGGGCTCCCCTCGCGCGGCTGCGGCCCGCGCCGCGCGCTCGTCGGCCCGGCGGCCGGCGTAGACCGTGGCCCAGCCGCCGGCCCCGATCGGTTCGGTGACCGCCCAGTCGCCCACCCGGTGGCCCCGGGGCAGCAGTTCGGTGTGGCTGCTGCCCCACGGGGCGCCCAGGCCCTGCACCCGCGTCACGTCGCCTACCGCCCTCGTGCGCCCGATTCGGCCCGGGGCGGCAGCAGCGGGAGGTGCTCCTCCCGCACGATGCCGAACCGCAGGGCGATCCCGACGACCGCGTCCCGCTTGCCGTTCCGGCGGTCCGCGGCGCCGGTACGGGTACCGGCCTCGGGTGCGGCAACGGCGGCGGCCGGGACAGCGATCCGCAGCTTCTCGTCGGCCAGGTAGTCGATGTGCGAACTGACCGCGCGTGCCGTCAGCCTGCCGCCGGTGGCGTGCCCCCGCAGACGCTCGACGACCTGCGGGGTGGTGGGCACGGAGACGGGAGACCGGTCGCGCAGCCAGGGCTCGCAGAGGGCGACGAGTACCAGGAAGTAGGTGGCCGTCTCGTCCAGGGAGTACGCCGTCACCGTGCGGCCGGCCCCACTGCCGCCGGTGCCGGGCGGATCCAGGTAGACGTGGTCGGGGGCGAACACCTGGAACGAGACCGTGGTGCCGCGGCGCGTGGGCAGCACCACCCGGGCGAACTCGAAGGGGATGGGCGCCCCGGCCCGTCGCGGCGACACCCGCAGGTACTCGCCGGCTCCCTCCGGGTTCTCCACGAGATAGCTCTGGGTGGTGCTGTGGTTGGTCAGTTGCCAGTGGTCGTCGGTGACCCGGATCTCCCCGGCCAGCCGGGAGATCGCCTCGTCGGCGAGGCGTAGCTCGACCGGTGTGGTCGAGGATCCGCGCCCGAACCGTGCGACCTCGCCCGGCCCGAGCCTTAAGGTCACCGCATCGCCGCCCGGCTCCCCGTCGGCGGTGCCGCCGCTCCCCTGCGGCAGATGCACGACTATGCCGCTCACCGTTCCCCCTGTCCGACATGTTGACAAGACGTCGGACTGGGAACGTTACCGGCTGCAAGCGCGGCTGCACGGTGGGACATCGGCCATTTCCGCAGGCGCCCCGCGGTGGCTTCAGCGGCCGGGAAAGCCTGGCCGGAGCGGTGCGACCGGGCGGTCACCGAAGGCGTTCCACGGGCGCCGGGCGCCGCTCGGCCGTTCCCGCAGGCGGGTGCGTATCCGGCCATCGGCGGTGACGCCCGAGGACTGGGCGAAGGCCTCCAGAGGGATCTGCGGTCGGCGGGTCAGTTGACGGCGGGGCCGGCCGTGTCGCTGACCCAGGCCCAGTCGGACCAGGTGGAGAAGCCGGTCTGCCACCTGTGGAACACACCGGCACTGCTGGTCCCGAAGACCTCGATGCGGCCGTCCGCATTGGTGGTGGCGGTGATTTCCGTTCCGCCGCCGCCGAATTCGGTCCACGGGCTGTACGGGGCGTTGACTCCGGTCTGCCAGGCCTGCACGGCCGTGGTGCCGTTGATGGCGAAGACCTCGACACGGCCGTCGGCGGTGCGGTCGCTGGTGAGCTGGGAGCCGGCCGGGCCTCCGGAGGGTTCCCACTCCGACCAACCGGTCGCACTCGTCTGGTACTTGTGGAAGACACCCACCGGTCCGGAAGCGAAGACCTCCAGGCGGCCGTCGGCGTTGTGGTCGACGGTGAGGTCGTGTCCACCACCCCCGAAGGTCTCCCAGGAAGACCAGCCGCCGTTGACGGCCGTCTGGTACTGGTGCTGGAAGGTGTCCCCGTTGACCGCGAACACCTCCAGCCGCCCGTCAGCAGACTTCTCCATCTCGATACGGCCGAGGGCCGGTCCACCGCCCGTCGGCTCCCACTCGGACCAACTGCCATTGGGCGCACTCTGATACCTGTGGAAGATCCCGGCCGGACCCGAGGCGAACACCTCGATACGACCGTCCGCATTGGCACCCGCCGCAATATCCCGACCGCCGCCGCCGAAGGATTCCCACCCGGACCAGCCACCGGAAGGCGCCAGCTGATAACGGTGCTGGAACGTGCTGCCATTGATGGCCAGGAGTTCGAGCCGGCCGTCCGCGTTGGGTGAGAGGGCGAGCTCGGCGTTGCCCGGGCCGCCCAGGTTCTCCCATGCGGACCAGTCGCCGTTGGCGGCCGTCTGCCAGACGTGGTGGACACCGTCCGCGCCCGCCGCGAACACCTCCAGCCGGCCGTCCGCCGACCGCGCCGACACCACCCGGCCCGACTCCACC
This sequence comes from Streptomyces sp. NPDC001502, assembly GCF_042894785.1. NCBI lineage: Bacteria > Bacillati > Actinomycetota > Actinomycetes > Kitasatosporales > Streptomycetaceae > Streptomyces > Streptomyces sp. NPDC001502. The sequence goes on along the minus strand of NZ_JBIAVW010000003.1, from coordinate 303,402 downwards.
GGATGCACCACCGGAGCGGGACCGGGTCCACCCGGATGTCCGAGCCGCGCCACCGCCGCGCGTGCCTCGTCCATGTGGCGCCAGTGGTGCCCCCGGTTGTACGTCGACCACGGCTGCCAGTTCGTCCCGCCGGAGGAGATGCGGAACGCCTCGTTCGCGTTGCACTGGGCATCGTAGGCACAGGCGTTGGTGACATCGGGGTGGTAGAAGTCGTTGATCTGCCACAGCCCGCGATCGGTCGACCCCTCGGCGTCCACGTTGCCCTGCCGGTTGGACGCCCCCGGATTGCAGCTGGACTCGGCCAGTGCGATCGCGACGGCGAACTCCAGCGCCTCGCCCCGCCAGCCCGCGCTGTAGCCGACCTGGGCGCAGAGGTCGCTCGGGGCAGCGTACGCGGGTGAGGCTCCGGCGACCAGCCCTGCGGCGACGAGCAGCGAGGCCAGGGCCGAGGCGGCCAAGCGGTGGCCGGTGCGCCGCCGTGGCGGTGTCGTTCCGAGGTGTGAGGAGCCTTGAGTGCTGGACAACCGCTGCCCCCTTCGGGCGTGGTGTGGGGTCAGTTGACGGCGGGACCGGCGGTGTTGCCGACCCAGGCCCAGTCGGACCAGGTGGAGAAGCCGGTCTGCCACCTGTGGAACACACCGGCACCGCTGGTCCCGAAGACCTCGATGCGGCCGTCCGCATTGGTGGTGGCGGTGATCTCGGTGCCGCCACCACCGAAGTCGGCCCATTCGCTGTAGGGCGCGTTGACTCCGGTCTGCCAGGTCTTCATGGCCACGCCGCTGGTGATGGCGAAGACCTCGACACGGCCGTCGGCGGTGCGGTCGCTGGTGAGCTGGGAGTCGGCGGGGCCGCCGGAGGGTTCCCACTCCGACCAACCGGTCGCGCTCGTCTGATACTTGTGGAAGACACCCACCGGTCCGGAAGCGAAGACCTCCAGGCGGCCGTCGGCGTTGTGGTCGACGGTGAGGTCGTGTCCACCACCCCCGAAGGTCTCCCAGGAAGACCAGCCGCCGTTGACGGCCGTCTGGTACTGGTGCTGGAAGGTGTCCCCGTTGACCGCGAACACCTCCAGCCGCCCGTCAGCAGACTTCTCCATCTCGATACGGCCGAGGGCCGGTCCACCGCCCGTCGGCTCCCACTCGGACCAACTGCCATTGGGCGCACTCTGATACCTGTGGAAGATCCCGGCCGGACCCGAGGCGAACACCTCGATACGACCGTCCGCATTGGCACCCGCCGCAATATCCCGACCGCCGCCGCCGAAGGATTCCCACCCGGACCAGCCACCGGAAGGCGCCAGCTGATAACGGTGCTGGAACGTGCTGCCATTGATGGCCAGGAGTTCGAGCCGGCCGTCCGCGTTGGGTGAGAGGGCGAGCTCGGCGTTGCCCGGGCCGCCCAGGTTCTCCCATGCGGACCAGTCGCCGTTGGCGGCCGTCTGCCAGACGTGGTGGACACCGTCCGCGCTCGCCGCGAACACCTCCAGCCGGCCGTCCGCCGACCGCGCCGACACCACCCGGCCCGACTCCGCCGGATGCACGAGGGGAGCGGGACCGGGGCCGGGGCCCTGGCCGGGTGTGCAGGGCATCTCCACCCCGCGTTCCGCGAGGTAGGGGACGGGGTCGGTGCGGATGCTCGTGTTCGCGTCGGCCCAGACCCGCAGGTGGAGGTGGGGGCCGCTGGACTGGCCCTCGCTGCCCATGAGAGCGATGCGCTGTCCGGCCGTCACACGGTCGCCGACGGCGACGTCCCGCTGCTGCATGTGCCCGTACTCGGTCACCGTCCCGTCGCCGTGCCGGATGCGGATCCACTGGCCGTAGCCGGGTTCGTAGCCCGAGATGGTGACCTCGCCGTCGCCCACGGCGTGGATCGGGGTGCCGTAGTCGTTCGCGATGTCGATGCCGTTGTGCGCCTGGCTGTAGTACTGGGATATGAAGCCGGACGTCGGGCACGAGGCGGCGAACCCGGCGGGCCGGGCCGCGGCCGTGGACGGGGCGACCAGCGCCGGCAGTACCGCGGCCGCCGCCGACAGAACCAGTACCGACACACGTCGGGACATACCGAGAAGCACGTGACGTTCCTCCCCCTGGGTCGTCGGGCCGGTCAGGCCTTGCGGAGCCGCGCGATGATGCCGTTGATGTCGTGGTCCAGCAGGTCGTGGCGGACGAAGTGACCACCGGGCACCTCGTGCGACTCGTGCGGGATCCCGGCGCGGTCGAGGAGGCTGCGGAACTCCCGCTGGCCGGCGAGCACCTGGGTCTCGTTGGCGGTGTCGAACCAGCTGATGGGGTCGGGACTGGTGCCCGCGACCAGGAAGACCCGCTTGTTGCGGTAGCTCTCGATGCGCTGCACCGGGTTGTCCGCGTTCACCCGCGCCTCGTCCCACAGCGGCGCGCCGTAGACCGTACCGCCGCCCAGGTCCAGGGCCGCGGAGGAGAGGTTGGCCCAGTGGGTCACGAGGCCGTTGTCGCGGCGCATGCTGGCCGGGCCGGAGTGGGCGCTGACCGAGGCGAAGTGGCCCCAGTACTTGGCGGCGTACTTCAGCGCGCCGAAGCCGCCCATCGAGAAGCCGCCGACGGCCCGGCCGTCGTACTCGGCGAAGGTGCGGAAGTTCGCCTCGACCCACGGCAGCAGCTGAGCGATGTGGAAGTGTTCCCAGTTCCGGGGACCGACGTTGGAGCTCACCGGGTTGGAGTACCAGCCCGCGTGGCCGCCGTCGGGCATCACCACGATGATCGGCTTGCCGGCCGTCCAGTCACGGATGCGCTCACGGTCGAAGGTGATGAAGTCCTGGTCCGTGCCCCCTCCGTGGAAGAGGTAGAGGACGGGATAGGTGCGCCCGCTCCAGTGGTAGTCGTCGGGGAGCAGCACGTTCACCGCCGGGTCCCAGCCGATGGCGTCGGTGTCGAACCGGTAGTACCACATCCGGTGGTCGTTCTCGTTGCGGTCCACGATGCGCAGGCCGAAGCCGTCACCGACCGCGGCGGCCGGGGAGGCCGCCGACAGGACGCCCCCGGCGCCCAGGGCCATCGCGGCCGAGAGCCCGCCGGCGGTCTTGAGGATGTTCCTGCGGGTGGGGTGGTTCGCGGCCAACGGGGCCTCCTGGTCGCAAGGGTGCGACGCCGGGCGGTGGCTACGGACCCGGCGCGCAGCGGTGTGGGCTGGCGGTTGGGAACGTAGCAACGGGGCCCGGGACCAGGGGATCCGGAACATTGCGGAATGACAGGCGGGCGGGGCTCGGGTAGGGCTGGTCCAGCTGGGACGGGCCCGGTGCGCTGGGGTGCGCTCGGCGGGCCCGGTGCGCTGGGTAGGCTCGGCGGGCCGGGCGGGCTCGGTGTGCTGGGCCGTCCCGTGCGGATCTCGGCGGAGGGGTGCTGCCGTGTCGTCCGTACGGCGCGCTGCCCGCCCGCCTGCGGGGCGGCGCCGCCGGCCCGCCCTACCGTAGGCGGCATGGCCCCTGACGAGACGCCCCCGGCCGGGTCCCCCGGAGGCGCCATCCCCGGCGCGGACGACGAGCAGGCCTTCGATCGCGATCCGCGCTTCGCCGCCGCGCGGCTGAAGGAGCGTCTGTACGCGACGATCACCATGATCTCGGTGGTGATCGGACTCGCGGGCTCGGATCACATCAGCGCCCCCGGAGCCGCCGCGACCGTTGTGACCGCCGCGGTGGGCCTCTGGCTGGCCGCGCTGGTCGCGGACCAGCAGGCCCACCGTGTCGTCCACGGCCGGCTGGCGACCGGCCACGAGCTGCGCCGCATGCTGTCCGTCAGCAGCCCTCTGCTGCTGTCCGCCGTGGGACCGCTGGTCCTGATCGGTGCGGCGGCGCTCGGGGTGATGGCGGTGGACACCGCCCTGCTGGTCTCGGCCGGGGTGAGCGTCGCCGGGCTGTTCACCTGGGGCTGGTACGGCGGCATCCGCATGGGTGGCGGCACGGGCCTGGCCCTCCTGGCCGGCACCCTGGACGCGGCCATCGGCACCGCGGTCGCCCTGGTCAAGGCCGCTGCCGGCCACTGATCGCCGCCACCGGCCCGCCCGGGAGTCCCCCCGCTGCGGCGAGTGCGCGAGAATCCCGGACCCGCCGTAGCGTGGAAGCATCAGAGGCACTCCGTGGTGAGGGGCGATGCGCCATGACCTGGGCTTCGTGGACGACGACAGGAGTCTTCGCCGGACGAGGCGGAGTACGCACCGAGGAGGCGGGAGTCCTCACGGGCGACCTGACCGTGCACACCACCTGGTCGAGCCCGGAGGCCCATGTGGCGGTGCAGTACAGCGGCGGCTCGGACTGGTTCACCGTGACCGGCAGTCCGGTGCGCTGCGAATCCGAGGAGTTCAGCCGCCTCCTGCATCAGACGGTGGTGGACGCCGTACGCGCCGACGGGGCCGCCACGGTCCCGCAGGACCTGCCGGCGGAAGCCCACCGGGTCCCGCGCGCGCCGGCTTCCTGATCACTTCGCCTGGGCGAGCCGGACTGCGTCGGCGCCGGCCGGGAAGCGCAGCTGGCCGGTCGTGTCGTGGGCGGCCCGCCACACGGTCTCGGCGACGTCGCTCTCCCTGGTGTACAGGTCCTGGCCCGTGAACTCCTCCATGACCTTCTTCGCGAAGGCCGCGTAGGGCGCCGGAACCAGTGCGTCCGGCGACTCGCCGTGCGTCGCCCTGTGCGCGAAGTTCGTCGTCAGGCAGGCGCCGGGCTCGACCGTCTTGGCCTGGACTCCGAAGGGCGCGAGTTCGAGTGCGAGCGATGCGGTGAACCCCTCGACGGCCATCTTGCTCGCCTTGTAGACGGCCGAGAGCGGCATGTGGCCCAGCACCACGCTGGAGGTCACGTTGACCACCACGCCGGAGCCTCGCTCGCGGAACCCGGGCAGTACCGCCTGCGTCATCGCCATCACGCCGAACGTGTTGGTCTCGAAGACCTCCCGCACCCGGGCCATGGGGGTGCCTTCGAACACGCCGATCGAGGGGACGCCCGCGTTGTTGACGAGGACGTCGACGGGCCCCGCCGCCTTGAGCGCGGCGCTGATGCTCCCGGGCTCGGTCACGTCGAGTTCGACGACGCGGAGCCGGTCCGACTCGGGCAGGACGCCCGCGCGCGGCGTCCGCATGGTGGCGATGACGTTCCACCCCTGCGCGTGGAAGTAGCGGGCGGTCTCCGCCCCGTAGCCGGAGGAGGTACCGGTGATCAGAACGGTCTTCATGATGTGCCCCTCGCGATGTGATGGGATCCGCGGCGGACAGGCATTTTCCTGCTCCACGGAAGAACTTCTGATCCCATTGAATCGCTCTGACCTGCATAAACAGTAGAACTATCCTCGCCTCTCCTTGCACGATCCTCTTCCGTCAGGGCAGGGCGACGACGGGGATCGGGGCGCGTGCGGTGTTCCGCAGTCGGGCCGCGTCCCGGCTCGGGGGTGCGCCGAACTGGCGGCGGTACTCGCGGCTGAACTGCGACGGGTTGTCGTAGCCGACGCGGTGGCCGACCCCCGTGACGTCACCCGGGTGCGTGGCGAGCAGCAGCCGGGCCTCCTGGAGCCGGATCTGTTTCTGGAACTGGATGGGGCTCATCGCGGTCACCGCCTGGAAGTGGCGGTAGAAGGCGGACACGCTCATGCCGGACAGCCGTGCCACGTCCTCGACGCGGAAGGGCTCGGTGTAGTGCTCGCGGATCCAGCGCACGGCCCGGGAGACGTGGCTGAGGCCGCTGTCGGCGAGGCCGAGCTGGCGCACCGCCGCCCCCTGCTCGCCTGTGATCAGACGCCACAGGATCTCCCGCTTGACCAGCGGGGCCAGCACGGCACGGTCCCGGGGTTCGTCGAGCAGGCGCAGCAGCCTGACCACGGCGTCGAGCAGGGCCGGCGGGGCGTCGCTGACGGCGATCCCCGACGGCGCGGCGCCCGAGCCGGTACGGGGGGTGTCCCCGGGACCGGCCTGCAGCAGCAGTTCGGCGACGGCGGACGGTTCGAGCACGAGGCCGAAGCCGAGGGCCGGCCGGTCGGGGGCGGCCTGGGTGAACTGCCCGGTGACCGGCAGGTCGACGGATGCCACCAGGTACTGCCCGGCTCCGTACTCGTAGACCCTTTCGCCCAGCGCGAGCCGTTTGGCGCCCTGGGCGATGACGGCCAGGACGGTGCCCGACATGGAGGGCGCGGGCGGATCCGGCCGGTCGACCTTCGAGATCAGGACGCCGTCGACGGCAGTGGTCCAGTCGGGGCGGGCGTGCCGCGCCAGCAGGGTGCGGAGCTCTTCGAGGCACATGCGTCCATTGCAGCACCCTTTGGCTTCCTGCCTCCCAGGAACGCGAGGATCATGCAAGAAGCAGCGCGCATCGTTCTACGTTCTCGCAGGTCGGGGCGTTGACCGGATCAGCCCTCTTTCTTCCCTCCCTCCGTCATGACCCGATCGTGAGGGGAGGGCCCAGCCGACGGACAGCCGCCGTGCCGGGCGCGGCCTCTGGTTCACTGCCATGCACTTGTCCCTGGGATGTCGGTTGTCCCTGGGATGTCGGTCTCGGACGGCCGTGCTCGCCGCGCATGGCCGAGAATGACCGACGCGCATCAGAACCTAGGGGGTGGCCGCGCCGAACCACGTGGGCAGCCGGTCGATCAGATCCTGCTGGTCGTCGCCGACCCACGCCACATGGCCGTCCGGCCTCAGCAGCACCGCGGGCACCTCCAGTTCCTCGCTGACGTCGACGACGTGATCGACACGGTCGGCCCAGCCCGCCACCGAGAGCCGGCCGGTCTGGTCCAGCAGCAGGCCGCGGCCGCCGTGCATCCGCTCGTAGAGGCTCCCCCGCTTCAGCACGATGTCCCGCATCCGCCGGCCGAGCAGTTCGTGGCCCTCGCCGAAGTCGTAGCGGAGCCCGATGGCTGTGATCTTCTCGATCAGGTACCGGTTGACGTTCTCGAACTCCATCAGCTCGGACAGCAGCCGGCGCACGGCCTGGGCGCCGGGCTCCGTGGACATCAGCTCCATCTGCGCACGGGTGTTGTCCAGCACGGCGGCGGCCGCCGGATGCCGTTCGGCCTCGTAGCTGTCCAGCAGCCCCTCCGGAGCCCAGCCGCCCACCTCGGCCGCCAGCTTCCAGCCGAGGTTGAAGGCGTCCTGGACGCCGAGGTTGAGTCCCTGGCCGCCGGTCGGCGGGTGGATGTGCGCCGCGTCGCCGGCCAGCAGCACCCGGCCGACCCGGTAGCGCTCGGCCTGTCGGGTGGCGTCGCCGAACCGCGACAGCCAGCGCGGTGAATGCGCGCCGAAGTCGGTGCCGCCGACGGCCCGCAGCCGTTGCTTGAACTCCTCGAAGGTCGGCGCGACGGCCCGGTCCGCCGCCACCCCCTCGGCGGGCACGACGACGCGGTACACCCCGTTCCCGAAGGGCGCCGCGCCGAACCGGAGCTGCGTCTTGCGCACCTCGGCCATCACGGCGGCCAGCGTCTCGGGCTCCGCGGTCAGCTCCATCTCGCCCAGCAGCGTCTCGACCCGGGAGGGCTCGCCGGGGAAGCCGACGCCGAGCAGCTTGCGCACCGTACTGCGGCCGCCGTCACAGCCGACGAGATGGCGCGAGCGCAGCCGCGTACCGTCGGCCAGCTCGACGCTCACCCCGTGCTCGTCCTGGCTCAGCCCGACCAGTTCGCAGCCGCGCCGGATCTCGGCGCCGAGCTCGGCGGCGCGCTCGGCCAGCAGGCGATCGGTGATCGTCTGGGGGATGCCGAGGACGTACGAGTGGGCGGTGTCCATCCCGTCCGGCCACGACGTGCCGAGGCCGGCGAAGAAGCCGCCGACCTCGTAGCGCCGGCCGTGCGCGAGGAACCGGTCCAGCAGGCCGCGCTGGGCCATCACCTCGATACTGCGCACGTGGAGGCCGAGTGCGCGGACGTACGGGGTCGGCTCCGTCTCCTTCTCCAGCACGAGCACGTGCACACCGTGCAGCCTCAGCTCGCAGGCCAGCATCAGACCGGTCGGTCCACCGCCGGCCACGATCACGTCAATCATCAAGATCCCCCATTCGACAAGGTTGCGTCTCGCCAGCCGCTCCGCGTCCCGCGGACCCGTACGCCGGTATGGCCGGACGTACTTCGCGAATCCCTGATTTCTGCAGGTGCTGGCTTCGATGGGTGATTCTGCGGCACGACAGGGGTCTTGCCGCAAGGCCCCCGGTGCGCTATACCTTGAGAGTGGCAAGGAGTGAGTGACCTCCTTGCCTTCTCTTTTTTGCCGTCCGCTGTGACCGCCCGGCGGGGGATGTGGTGCCGGAACGGCGTGGGCCGGGTGGACGGAACGCGGCGGGGGCGACCGCCCTGTGGTCGCCCCCGCCTGTTCATCGCGGCTCAGAAGTCACGCGCCGTTCCCTGGTCTCAGAACTGGAGCGCCCACGAGTCGATCTTGCCGGTGTCGACGTTCGCGTTGTCGTTCACGCGGAGCTTCCACACTCCGTTGGCGACCTCGGCGGAGGCATTGACCGTGAAGGTCTTGATGATGTTGTCCGCGCTGCCGCCGGTGCGGTTGTGCAGGGTGTAGACGGTGCCGTCGGGCGCGACCAGGTCCACCTTGAGGTCACCGGTGTAGGTGTGCTTGATGTCGACCGCGACGGCCAGTGACGCCGGGGCGGTGCCGGCGACCCCGCCGACGGTGACGGGCGATTCGACGGTGGCGTTGTCGTTGATCGCGTAGTCGGCGGTGTTCTCGAACCGCTTGCCGGGCGGGACGGTGCCGCCGTCACCCACGTTGAGCAGCAGGTTCGGGGAGCCCGTGCCGGGGCTGGTCACCACGTTCGGGGTCGCGGCGCCCACCAGACCGTCGCGGACCTGGGCGGGGGTACTGGCCGGGTTCTGCGACAGGTACAGCGCCGCCGCGCCGACCACGTGCGGAGTGGCCATCGAGGTGCCGGAGATGGTGTTGGTGGCCGTGTCGCCGGTGCCCCACGAGGAGGTGATGGAGGAGCCCGGCGCGAAGATGTCCAGGACGGTGCCGTAGTTGGAGTAGCTGGCCTTGGCGTCGGTGTTGGTGGTGGCGCCGACCGTGATGGCCTCGGCCACGCGCGCCGGGGACTTCGTCGAGGCGTTGGTGGACTCGTTGCCCGCGGCGACGCCGTAGGTGATGCCGGAGGCGATGGAGTTGCGCACGGCCGTGTCGAGCGCGGAGTCCGCGCCGCCGCCGAGCGACATGTTGGCCACCGCCGGCTTGACCGCGTTGCGGGTCACCCAGTCGATGCCCGCTACGACCTGGGCCGTCGTGCCGCTGCCGTTGTTGTCGAGCACGCGGACGCCGACGATCTTGGCCTTCTTGGCCACGCCGTACGCGCCGCCCGCGACGGTGCCGGCGACGTGCGTGCCGTGGCCGTGGCCGTCCTGGGCGGTGTTGTCGTTGTCGATGGCGTCGTAGCCGTAGGAGGCGCGGCTGCCGAAGTCCTGGTGGGTGATGCGGACACCGGTGTCGATGATGTAGGCGGTGACGCCCTCGCCTGCCTTGTCCGGGTAGGTGTAGCTCTGGTTGAGCGGGAGCGCGCGCTGGTCGATGCGGTCCAGGCCCCAGGACGGCGGGTTGGGCTGGGTCGCGTCGACGGTGAAGACACGGTTCTGCACGACGGACTTGACCGCCGGGTCGGCGGCGAGCTTCCGTGCCTGCGCCTCGGAGACCTCGACGGAGTAGCCGTTGAGGGCGGCACTGTAGGTCTTGTCGATCTTCGCGCCGTACCGCTTGGCGACGGCCTTGCCGCTGTCGGCGGTGGAACGTGCGGCGGAGTCCTTCAGGGTCACGATGTAGCTGCCGGAGACGGTTCCGGCGGCACCGGCGTTCTCGATGACGCCCTGCGCGCCGCTGTCGGCCGCCGAGGCGGGTAACGCGGCGGCCGCGCCGAGCGCGAGGGCGGCGACGGCGGTCGCGCCGATGCCGGCGAGCCTCCGGCGGCTGTGACGCATCACGGACATGTGGGGGGTCCTCCTCTGGGTGGGCACTGCGGGGTGGAACGGCGGCCTGACGGACATAGGCATGCCCATGACAATGTGCCCGGCAGGCCGTCGCCTACGAAAGGTTGACCCAGCCCTGACGCACCCACAAGAGGCCCACGGATGCGTAACATCCCTGCCATGCCCCGGTCATGATTGAGCAAAGGTGCCCCGCACATGACGTAGGCACGGCCCGGTCGGACCGGCCCCGAGTCGGGCACACGCGCCGCCGCACGGACTGCGCCCCGGTCCTGCCCGGTGCGTGGCTGCCCCTGGGACCGCGATTTCCCGCCGGACCCGGCCGCGGTGCCCGCACCGGCCGAGAGGGCCGAACTCGGCGCCGCTGTACGGGTCCGGGCCACCGCCGCCTGGGACGTTCTCGGCGTCCCCGGAGGAGGAGGCCGGCCCGGCCGCGCCGCCGGCCCGGCGGGTTCACGCCAGACGGGACCTCCTCGCGCCGAGCCCGCCGTACGAGGGCCGGGGCGCGGAAACGCACGCGGATCCGGCCGTGCGGCGTGCTCCGGAGCCGGTGCCGGCGGACGGCGGCGGCCGCCCGTGGATGCCCCCGTCCGCGTACGGCGCCCGGGCCGGGCCGAGTTGTGAAATTTTCGTGCCCGCGGACCTCGCCCGGCCCGGCCTGTGGTCCAGAGGTACCCCGACGCCTCCCCCGGACGGGGGAGGCGGGTGCGACAGACGGGGGACGCGCCCCTCGGGGTCACCTTCCAGGATGGGATTGCGGCCGTCGGAAGGGGAGTTCGGGTGGAACGGTGGGATCGGGTCGGGCGAGGCGCGGCCCACGGGCGGCCGGCGGCACGGCGGGCATCGCGCACCCGGCCGAGCGGATCACCGACTGGTACGCGCTGGGGGCGGTCTCCGGTTTCTGGGCGCTGGCCGGCTCCGCCGCCGTCGGGATGATCGCCCGGGCGCGACCGGCCCGTCTGCCACGCCGGCTGCCTCGGGTGTTCGGCTGGGTCGGGTCGGGCTCACTGTTCGCGTGGAGCGGCCGGAAGCTGCCCATCACGCTGTACATGGCGTGGGCCGACCCGGTGGGCGCACGCCCGCCCGAGGACCTCGCCGTCGCGGTGGAGCTCACGGGTGCGCGGTGCCGGCGGGCGCGGCGATGCTGCGGACACGCGGGCGCCCGCGTGTCCGCGCCGCCGAGCCGCACGCCCGAGACGATGCCGCCCCGTGGCCCGGGGCGTGACGCATGCGGGCGCGCCGGGCCCTTTCCGCGGCGGGTACGAAAGCCCCGGCGGACACGGGCAGGCGATCACGGCCTTTCGGTCCCGCTCACCGGTCCCGGCCGGCGATGAGCCGCGCTCCGTCCACGTCCGTGAACCCGCATGCCGACGCGATGAACCAGAACTCATCGCCGGTCCACTCACGCGCAACCGTCTCGATCCCGCTCCCGGCTGCGACGACCACCACCCGAGGGCGGCCCCTCAGGGGGCGAGGTGCCACCACTGGTCGTCGTACTGGTCGCCGCAGGAAACCTGCGCCGCGGGCCGGGTCGCCTCGCGGCCCTGGACCACCAGGCACTTGGCGTTGACGGCATTGCGCAGCATGAACTGGTCGGCCCGGTCGCCTCTCCCCCACTGCAGTTCCCAGTGCTGCCCGTCGTGCCGGGCGGCGGTGCAGGCGAGCTGACGGGCCGGGGCGAAGTTCTCCGAGCCCGCCACGGCCAGACACCGGCCGCTGTGCGCGTTGCGCAGTGTGCGGGTGTCGCCGCCGTCCTGCGGGGCGAGCGTCCAGGTCCGGTCGGCGGCGCCGGTGCAGGTGTCCTGCACCGGGACGAGGCCGTCGTCGGTGCCCGGCACCCGTAGGCACAGCCGGCTGTCGCCGTTGACCAGCCGCCCGGTGAGGACCGACGGATCCGCCGTGCCCGTACCGGGGCGCGGTGTGGGAGCCGTGGCCGTTGCCGTGCTCCCGGGCGGCGGGGCCGCGGCCTCGGTGTCCGGGTCGCCGCCCACCCGGACGGCGATCACGGTGGCCACGCACACCAGGGCCACCGCGCAGGCCGACAGGATGCCGGCGCGGTGCTCGTGGAAGTTGACCTGGAGGTTCCCGCTGCCGCGCTGCACTCCGGCTGGGCCGCGGTAGGTGTCGCCGCGGCGGTCGTCTTCGCGCCCGCCGTCGCTCACGGGCGGGAGTCGAACCGGTTCACCTGGACGTTGCCGTCCCCCGACACCACCGCCGTCGGGCCGAGGAACACGTTCCGCGTGAATCCCCCGGCGGCCGGGCGCGCCGCCCGCGCGGCCTCGTCGAGCAGGGCCCGGAGCTCCGTGACGGCCGCGGCCCGTTCGTCCGGTTCCAGCTGCTCCAGCAGGTCCTCGGTACGGGTCCGCCAGGCCGCACCGTGCCGGGCCCGTTCCTCGTTCCCGTCCCCCTCCGGCCCGCTGCCGTCCTGCCCGGCTGCCGTCAGCTCGGCCGCGGTGCGGTCCAGGCGTTCCAGCTGGACGGTCTCCTGCCGGCGGTCTCCGCGGCCGAACAACCGGGCCAACCGGTTCCGCAACGCCAGCCAGGCGTCCGTTCCGGCGGCCTGTACGACGCCCGAACCCACCGAAGCCGCCAGTGCGACCATCGCCTCGTCCAGCATGAAGCTCCCCCTTCGCCGTCCCCGGGCAACAGCGTCAACGGTAGCCCCGCCCGGCCAGGGGTCAACAGCACTTCCGGTGGCGGGTATCGTCGCGGCGACGAGGGGAATCCGATGACTTCAGGCACGCCCGCCGCGACCGGAACCTTTTCCATCGGCGGCGAGTACCCGGTGTCCCGGCTCGGGTTCGGCGCCATGCGTCTGCCGACCGCCCACGGTGCCGCGCGGGACGGCGCCGTCGCGGTGGCCCGGCGCGCCGTCGCGTTGGGGGTCGGGCTGATCGACACCGCGCATCTCTACGGATGGGGCGCCAACGAGGAACTGCTCGCCGAGGCCCTGCACCCGTACCCGGACGGCCTGTTGATCACCACCAAGGTCGGGGTCGTCCGGACCGACGGCCCCGAGGGCTGGGGCTACGACGCGCGGCCGGACAGCCTGCGCGTGCAGGTCGAGGAGGGGCTGCGCCGGCTCCGCACGGAACGCGTCGGCCTGCTCCAGCTCCACCGGATCGACCCGAAGGTGCCGGTGGCGGAACAGGTGGGGGCGCTCCGCGAGCTCCAGCGGGAGGGGAAGATCGGGCACATCGGCCTGTCCGAGGTCACCGCCTCACAACTCGCCGAGGCCCGGCGGACCGCCGAGATCGCGAGCGTGCAGAACCGCTACAACCTCCTGGACCGGGAGTACGAGCCGGTCCTGGAGGCCTGCGAGGCCGCCGGTATCGCCTTCCTCCCGTGGCGCCCGGTCGCCGCGGCAACACCCGCTCACACCAAGGAACTTGGCGCGATCGCCACCGAACTGGGCGCTACGACGCCACAGCTCCTGCTCGCCTGGCTGCTCGCCCGCTCCCCGGTCATGGTGCCGATCCCCGGGACCGCCTCACTCACCCACCTCGAACAGAACGTCGCCGCGGCGGATCTCCGGCTGGACGGGGCGCAGCTGCGAAGCCTCGCCGGCCTGGCCGGCCCGGAGGGGACGGTCTGAGGGCTGTCCCGCAGTCACCTCACGGAAATGCCTTCGTGCCGCCTCGAAGGTTGCAGTTCAACGGACTGGTCGACCGGAGGGAACACACCGACGCACCCTCGCGGGTCGCGTACCGACTCACCGCACGGCCCGGAACCCCCTTTCGACGCCCGGATGTGAGAGCCGTCCACGGCTGCCGCCCTGAAGAAGTCCGGAAGGTGCGCGCTAGTCGGCCGGCCGCTGCGGGGTGCTGGCCACGCCGGAGGCGCGGCCGCTGAGTTCGGCGTCCAGGGTCTGCTGGGCCGTGCGCATGGATGCGGCGTACTTCGGCTCGGACATGCGCCGCCAGGCCTCGTCCGGCGCGACCTCCTCGACGCGGCTCACCACCCACCAGATGTTGCCGAACGGGTCCCGCACCCGGCCCCCGCGGTCCCCCCACGCGCTGTCGTCGGCCTCGGTGACCACGCGGGCTCCGTGGGCGACGGCGGCGGCCATGGCGGCGTCCGCGTCGCGTACGTAGATCCGCAGCATGGAGGGCGTCACCGGCCAGTCGGGCTGCCGGTCGAAGGCCAGCACGACCGTGTCGCCGACCCGGATCTCCCCGTGGCCGATGCTGCCGTCCGCGACCGCGACCCGGGCGATCTCCTCGCCGTCGAACGCCGCGGCGATGAAGTCGAGCAGCGCGCCCGTGTCGTCGGTGACGACCCATGGCGCGACGCTGGTGTACCCCTCGGGGGCGAAGTGGTCCATCGGCTTCTTCCTCTCCTGTCGCTCCTCGTGACCCCACCACCGTAGGCGTGAACGAGGTCAGTTCTTGTCCTCGTTCGGGTGTCGATCCCCCACGGCGGTGCGGTCTGCCCGGGCGGGTGTGTCGGTGGTGGCCGGGACGCCTTCCGTCCGGCACGGTGGGCGCGATCGGTGGCCGTCGCGCGTCCCGTGCGACGGCCACGCAGCGCGCGGGAGAGGTTCGCATGACCGAGAACGGCAGTTCCCCGACCAGCCGCCGTGCCCTCCTGGTGGCCGCCGGATCGGCCGGGGTCGCGGCGCTGACGGCGGCCTGCTCCGGCCCGGCCGGGAGCCGGGGGGCGGCAGGGCAGCCCTCCGCGTCACCGACCCTAGCGCCGTCGCCCGGTGGCAGCACCCCGGCCTGCGTCCTCGCCGTGGAGGCGGGTGCCGGCCCGTACTACCTGGACCTGGACCGGGTCCGCTCCGACATCACCGAGGGCCGCAAGGGTGTGCCGTTCCGGCTGGACCTCACCGTCGTGCGGGCCTCGGCGGGCTGCCGGCCGGTCACGGACGCCGCGGTCGACATCTGGCACGCCGACGCCTCGGGCGCCTACTCCACCGGCGGATCCGCCTTCCTGCGCGGTACGCAGGTCACGGACGCCGCCGGGCGCACTACGTTCCGCACGATCGTGCCCGGCTGGTACGCAGGGCTGGCGCCGCACATCCACTTCAAGGTGCGCCCCGACCGCCGTACCGAGACGACCTCGCAGTTCTTCTTCCCCGAGGACCTCCTGGTGCGGGTGTACGCGCGGCCGCCGTACGCGGAGCGCCGCGCACCGCAGCACCCCAACGCCCGTGACAGCCGCTACCGCGCCTCCGGGGCCGCGATGACGCTGGCCCTGGTCCCCGACGGGGAGGGCTACCGCGCCGCGTACACCGTGGGAATCGCCTGAGCGTCAGAGGAGGGCGAGGCCCTCGATGAGTTCGGCCCCGGGGATCTGCGCGAACAGCTTCCCGGGGGCGATGAGCTTGCCGCGCCGGCGTCCGCTGCCGACGAGTACGTACGCCATGTCGGCGACCGCCGCGTCCACCAGGAGCGGCCAGTCCCCCGGCAGGCCGAGCGGGGTGATGCCCCCGTACTCCATGCCCGTCAGCTCCACGGCCGTCTCCATCGGCGCGAAGGACACCTTGCGCGCGCCCAGGTGGCGCCGGACGGCGCCGTTGACGTCGACCCGGCCGGCGGAGGGCACGAGGCAGGCGGCGAGGGTGACCGCGCCGCCGCGCCGGGCGGCGACGACCACGCAGTTCGCCGACCGGTCGAGGAGCTCCGGCCCGTAGTGGGCGACGAAGGCGGCGGTGTCGGCGATCTCGGGGTCGGTGTCCACGTAGACGATCTGCTCGGCGGGCACGTCACCGGCCCAGCCGCGGACCGCTTCGGCGACGGGCGGGGTGAGTTCCGCGAGGCAGTCCGGAGCCGGCACCGCGTTGTCGAAGGACCCGATGGGAGCACGCATGCCCGCACGCTAGCACCCGTCAACGGGTCGGCGCGGTCGCCGGTTCGGGGTGGTCGAGGACCACCCCCCGCTCGTCGAACTCGATGTCGCTGTGGAGTTGCCGGACGAGGCGATGGCTGATCACCGGCCGAGTCCGGGGTGTGGCCCCCGCGTCAGCCGACCTGGATTCCGATGACGCAGGTGTCGTCGTCCGTGTCGGACCGGCTCTCGGCGAGGAGGCGGTCCAGCTGCCGGTCCAGGTCTCCGGCGCCGGCGGCCGCCGCGTTCATGAGGTGGCCGAGCGAGTCCTGCACCGAGGAGTCCCGCCGCTCCACCAGCCCGTCCGTGTACATCAGCAGGGTGTCGTCCGGTTCGAGCCGCACCTCCCGCTCGGCGTAGGTCACTTCGGGGAGCGCGCCGAGGAGCAGGCCCTCGATGAGCGGGAAGGCCTCCGCCTCGCCGCCGCGGACGAGTACGGGCGGCAGGTGCCCGGCGCGCGCCCAGCGCATCACCCTGGTGCTGGGGTCGAAGAGCCCGCAGACCGCGGTGGCCGTCACGTGCTTGGCGAGGTGGTGGGTGACCGTGTTGAGCCAGGACAGCAGCTGGGCGGGGCCCGCTCCGGTCACGGCGAGGCCGCGCAGCGCGTTGCGCAGGACGACCATGCCGGTGGCCGCCTCGATGCCGTGTCCGGCGACGTCGCCCACGGAGAGCATGACCAGCCCGGAGGGCAGGACCACGGTGTCGTACCAGTCTCCGCCGACGAGCGACTCGGTCTCGGCGGGCCGGTAGCGGACGGCGACGCGCAAACCGGGTGCCTCGACGGCCTGCGGGGTGGGGGGCATGATCGCGTGCTGGAGCTGCAGGGCGAGGCGGTTGCGTTCGGCGGACTCGGCCTCGGTGTGGGCGAGTTGGTCCCGGGTCGCGGCCAGGGCGACCTCGGTCCAGTGCTGTGCGGAGATGTCCTGGTAGGCACCGCGGACGGCGTGAAGGCGCTGGTCGGCATCGAGGACTGGCTCGGCGACGACGCGGATGTGCCGGGTGATGCCGTCGGGCCTGCGCAGGCGCAGGTTGACGGAGGCCGGACGGCGGTAGCGCAGCACGGCCCGCAGGAAGCGGTCCAGGGCGGCGGAGTCGTCGGGGTGGGCGTAGCCGGGCAGTTCCCGCAGTCGCACGGGCGGGGCGGTGGCCGGCAGTCCGTGCAGCGCGTACAGCTGCGCGTTCCAGGTGATCCCGCCGGTGACGAGGTTCTCCTCGAAGCCGCCGATCCGGCCCAGGCGCTGGGCGTGCTGGAGGAGGTCGGCCAGTCGTGCCGTCTCGTCCTCGACGCGCCAGATCAGCAGGACGGCGGCCCCGTGGCGGCTGACGCTGATGTCCGCGACCGAGGTGAGGGGGATCTGATCGACGAGCGCGGTCAGGCTCATGCGTTCGGCGCGGAAGGGCTCGCCCGTCGCGTGCACGCGCTCGATGATGTCGAAGAGCCCGTTCTCGCCCCCGGCCATCGGATAGGCCTCCAGCAGCAGTGCGCCGTTCACGTCGCCGCGCGGCCGCCCGGCGGGATCGACGAACCGGCTGCCGGCGTGGCGGATGCGGAAGTCGGTCAGCCGGCCCTCGTGGTCGAGTACGGGGGTGAGGACCACGGCGGGGTCGTGCAGGCCCTCGGAGAGGTCGATCAGCTCCGCGACGTCCGGGAGCACCGCGTCGAGCGTGCCGGGATCGACCGTGGGGGCGGTGTCCATGGTGCGGGCGCACAGTTCGGCGAGGGCCTCGACCTGGCGTTCGATCTGCGGGGGCTGCGGCGCCAAGGGCTGCGGCCAGCAGATTTCCAGGACGCCGTGGATCCGTCCGCCGGTCCCGGCCGGTACGGCCATCCGCCCGCCGTCGGGCCGCTGGAGGTGGCCGATCGAGGGAGGTCCGTCGTGCTGGAGCCGGGCGAGGGTGACCAGTCGGCGCTCGCGCAGCGCGAGGCGGGCGACAGTGGAGACGCCCGGGGGTACGTGGCGCCAGCGTGCGGCTTCCCCGGGCGGGAAGCCGGCATGGCCGGCGAGGGCCAGGGAGCCGTCGGGGGCCGCGCTCCAGACGGCGACGGCGACCGCGCCCAGGGGCCCGAGGGCGTGCGTCAGGAGGGACTCGGCCACCGCCTGGGTGTCGTCGGCGGCGGCCAGTACCCCGCTCTCGGCGGTACGCAGCCGCACGGAGACCGCGGTGGACCGCTCGGCCGGTTCCGGCGTGCCGGTGCGCCGGGCGAAGGCGGCGGCGACCTCGCTGACGTGGTCGCGGGAAGCCTGGT
Organism: Streptomyces sp. NPDC001502; assembly: GCF_042894785.1. Lineage (NCBI taxonomy): Bacteria > Bacillati > Actinomycetota > Actinomycetes > Kitasatosporales > Streptomycetaceae > Streptomyces > Streptomyces sp. NPDC001502. Next base: position 285,405 of record NZ_JBIAVW010000003.1, on the reverse strand, counting down.
TGACGATGTCGGCGGCGAGTTCCAGGACGGACAGCCCCGTCTCGCGGGACAGCTCGTCGAGCTGGCGTGCCGCCGCGGCGGGGGTACAGCTCAGCTGTCCGATCAGGATGCCCTTGGCCAGCTCGACCAGGGCCCTGCCGTCCGCGGCGGCGTGCGCCTCCCGCACCTCGCGGCGGAGCCGTTCCACGGTGGCGACCAGGCGTCCCAGGGGGGCCGGCGCGTGGTGCGGGACCGTGTTCCGGGACGGCACCTCGGCAACCGTTCCCGGGAAGCGGGCGTCGTCGGTCCGCTGTGTGCCGGGCGTCATCCGGTGAGCCAGTGCCGGACGCGGGCGATGAGGTCGTCGGCGTCGACCGGCTTGGTCACGTAGTCGCTGGCTCCGGCGGCGAGACTTTTCTCGCGGTCGCCCGGCATCGCCTTGGCGGTGACCGCGATGATGGGCAGCCCCGCGTAGGCCGGCATCCGCCGGATCTCGGCGGTCGCCGCGTAGCCGTCCAGTTCGGGCATCATCACGTCCATCAGGATCAGGTCGACGCCCTCGTTGCGGGTGAGGGTGTCGATCCCCTTGCGGCCGTCCTCCGCGTGCAGGACGCGGACGCCGTGCAGTTCCAGCACCCCGCTGAGGGCGAACAGGTTGCGCGCGTCGTCGTCGACGACGAGGACGGTGCGTCCGGCCAGGTCGTCGTCGAGCGGCTGGGCTCCCTGCCGGTCCTGCGCCTCCTCGTGGACGAGGGGCAGTACGTCCCCCGGCCGGTCGGCGGACAGGTGCAGCACGATGCGTTCCCGGAGCTCGTCCAGACTCGACAGCAGTTCCAGCCGGCGCGACGCGGCCCGGTCCCGCAGCGCCCGCTCCTGCCCGCTCTTCAGGCGGGGGTTGTTGTGCGCGAGGACCGGGAGGGAGGAGAGCGCCGGGTCTCCGTCGAGCGCGTCGAGGAAGCGCAGGGCCTCGCCGCCGGGCATGTCGAGTTCGAGCACGACGCAGTGGAAGGAGTGCGAGGCCAGGGCGGCGGCGGCTTCCCGTGAGCTCGTGGCGTTGACCACCTGGACGGCCTCGCGGTGGTCCCCCGTCGGCAGATGGCCGGGGGTGAGGTCCCGGTCGGCGCTCTCGGCGACGAGGGAGAGCAGGCCGTGGGGACGCTCCTCGATCACCAGGAGGCGGCGGGCCCGCCGCTGCGGCGGGACCGGAACGGCCGCGCCGGCGGCGCCCGCCCGTACGGGATGTCCGGCGGCGCCGGCGTGCCGGGCCGTCGCGGGGGCCTCGGGCGCGCCGGGGGGCCCGGAGGCCCCGGGGAGGGGTTCCTCCTCGTAGTCCGCCCGGCTGACCGGCAGGTAGAGGGTGAAGGTGCTGCCCTGTCCCGGTGTGCTCTCCGCGATCACGGCTCCGCCGAGGAGTTGGGCGATCTCGCGGCTGATGGAGAGCCCGAGCCCGGTGCCCCCGTACTTGCGGCTGGTGGTGCCGTCGGCCTGCTGGAAGGCGCCGAAGACGGACTCCAGCTGCTGCTCCGGGATACCGATGCCCGTGTCCCGTACCCGGAAGGCGAGCATGGGCGCGCGGCCGGGGAGCCCGGCGGGGACCTCGGGCGGCGCCGCGGGTTCGATCCGCAGCTCGACACCGCCGCGCTCGGTGAACTTGACCGCGTTGGAGAGCAGGTTGCGCAGGATCTGGCGCAGGCGCGCGTCGTCGGTGAGCAGGTCGGCCGGGGCGTCGGGAGCGGTGGTGACGGTGAAGTCGAGGCTTTTCTGCGTGGTCAGCGGGCGGAAGGTGGCGTCGACGTACTCCAGCAGCTGCGGCAGGTACACCCGCTCGGGATTGACGTCCATCTTCCCCGCCTCGACCTTCGAGAGGTCGAGGATGTCGTTGATCAGCTGCAGCAGGTCCGAGCCCGCCGAGTGGATGATTCCCGCGTACTCGACCTGCTTCGGGGAGAGGTTGCGGGTCGGGTTCTGGGCGAGCAGCTGGGCGAGGATGAGGAGGCTGTTGAGCGGTGTCCGCAGCTCGTGGCTCATGTTGGCCAGGAACTCGGATTTGTAGGTGGAGGCGCGCGACAACTGCCGGGCCCGGTCCTCCAGTTCCTGCCGGGCCTGTTCGATCTCCAGGTTCTTGGCCTCGATGTCGCTGTTCTGGCTGGCGAGCAGGGCCGCCTTCTCCTCCAGCTCCGCGTTGGAACGCTGCAGTTCCACCTGCTGGACCTGCAGTTCCTCCGAACGTGCCTGGAGCTCCCCGGTCAGCCGCTGGGACTCCTCCAGGAGTTCGTCGGTACGGGCGTTGGCGACGATGGTGTTGAGGTTGACGCCGATGGTCTCCATCAACTGGCCGAGGAAGTCCCGGTGTACGGGGGTGAAGGCGGAGAACGAGGCGAGCTCGATCACCCCGAGGACCTGGTCCTCCACCACGATGGGCAGGATGATCAGGCTGCCCGGGGAGGTGTGGCCGAGCCCGGAGGAGATGACGTAGCCGCCGGGGACCTGGTCGGTGGCGATGATCCGGTGGCTGCGCGCGGCCTGCCCCACGAGGGACTCCCCGAGGGCGAATCCGGTGCCCTTTCCGGTGCCTGCGGGGCGGCCGTAGGAGCCGACCAGGATGAGCAGCGGGCCGTCGGGGCCGTCCTCGGCGAGGTAGAAGGCCCCGTACTGGGCGGCGACGAGCGGCGTCAGTTCGTCCATGACGAGTTCCGCGACGGCGGCGAGGTCCCGGTGGCCCTGCATCATGCCCGAGATCCGGGCCAGGTTGGACTTGAGCCAGTCCTGCTCCTGGTTGGCCCGGGTGCTCTCCCGCAGCGAGCCGACCATGGAGTTGATGTTGTCCTTGAGTTCGGCGACCTCGCCCGAGGCGTCGACGGTGATCGAGCGGGTCAGGTCGCCCTCGGCGACCGCGCTGGCGACCTCGGCGATGGCCCGGACCTGGCGGGTGAGGTTGCCGGCCAGCTCGTTGACGTTCTCGGTCAGCCGCTTCCACGTGCCGGAGACGCCCTCGACCTCGGCCTGGCCGCCGAGCCGGCCCTCGCTGCCGACCTCGCGGGCGACGCGGGTGACCTCGGCGGCGAAGGAGGAGAGCTGGTCGACCATGGTGTTGATGGTGGTCTTCAGCTCCAGGATCTCCCCCCGCGCGTCCACGTCGATCTTCTTGGACAGGTCGCCGTTGGCGACGGCCGTGGTGACGAGCGCGATGTTGCGGACCTGGCCGGTGAGGTTGTTCGCCATGGAGTTGACGTTGTCGGTGAGGTCCTTCCAGGTACCGGCGACGTGGGGAACCTGTGCCTGGCCGCCGAGCCGGCCCTCGGTGCCGACCTCGCGGGCCACCCGCGTCACCTCGTCGGCGAACGCGGACAGCGTGTCGACCATCGTGTTGATGACGCCGGCCAGCGCGGCGACCTCGCCCTTCGCCTCCACCATGATCTTCTGCGAGAGGTCGCCGCGGGCGACGGCGGTGGCCACCTGGGCGATGGAACGGACCTGGCCCGTCAGGTTGGACGCCATGACGTTGACGTTGTCGGTGAGGTCCTTCCACGTGCCGGAGACCCCGCGCACCGTGGCCTGGCCACCCAGGTTGCCCTCGGTGCCGACCTCGCGGGCCACCCGGGTCACCTCGTCGGCGAAGGCGGACAGCTGGTCGACCATCGTGTTGATGGTCTCCTTCAGCTCCAGGATCTCCCCCCGCGCGTCCACCCGGATCTTCTGCGTCAGATCGCCCTGGGCCACCGCGGTGGTGACTTCCGCGATCGAGCGCACCTGGGCGGTCAGGTTGTCGGCCATGACGTTGACCGACTCGGTCAGGTCCTTCCAGGTGCCGGACACGCCCTTGACGTCCGCCTGGCCGCCGAGCCGGCCCTCGGTGCCGACCTCCCGCGCCACGCGGGTGACCTCTCCGGCGAAGGCGGACAGCTGGTCGACCATCGTGTTGATGGTCTCCTTCAGCTCCAGGATCTCCCCGCGCGCGGTGACGTTGATCTTCTGCGAGAGGTCGCCCTTGGCCACGGCGGTGGCGACCTGGGCGATGGAGCGCACCTGGGCCGTGAGGTTTCCGGCCATGAAGTTGACCGAATCCGTGAGGTCCAGCCAGGCGCCTCCGACTCCCGGTACGTCCGCCTGGCCGCCGAGCGTTCCCTCGGTGCCCACCTCGCGGGCCACCCGGGTCACCTCGGACGTGAACAGCGACAGTTGGTCGGCCATCCCGTTGAACACGGTGGCGATCTCGCCGAGCAGCCCGTCCGCCGTATCGGGCAGCCTGGTACGGAAGTCTCCGTCCCGTACGGCCGTCAGGCCGGCCAGCAGCTGGCGCAGTTCCGATTCGCCGACCCTGTCCTCGCCAGGGAGCGCCGGCGACCTGCCCGGTGCCTCCCTGCCCGTCCGCTCAGCCATCCGCCAACCTCACTCTAGAAAACGACCGTGCCGGTGCGGGGGACAGGAGGTGATGGGGATCCGCCATCGCCGCACGACCGGTGATGAAGGCTACCGTCGACGCAAGCCCACCTGATCACCCGGTCACGGTGACGACCGGCGGGATGACAGCACGGCGGTACGGCGACGCTGCGGACGCGGACCGGGTGAGGCGCGGGCCGGACGCGTCGGTCACGCCCCGCCGACGGCGTCCTCGACGCTCGGGTGGAGGGAGAGGACGGTATCGGCGCCCGTCAGGGCGAAGAGACGGCGGAGTTGCTCGCCGGGGGCGGCGATGCGCAGCGTGGTGAGGTGGTGCAGCCGCAGCAGCAGGTTCAGGAACGAGGAGTCGCCGAAGGTGATGGAGCCCGCGTCCAGGACCACCACCCGGTGCTGATCCGCGGCAGAGGCGAGCGCGTCCTCCAGCGGGGCCAGCGTGTCCTGGTCGAGCTCCCCGTGCGCCGCCACCACCCACCCGGCTCCGGCCAGGTAGCCCTCCCCGACGATGCCTTCGTGGTACGCGTCCCCTGCTCCGGTCATGTCCGCCTCCCCGGATCGTCACCTGTACGGCTTCCGCAAGGGAGTATGCCTGCTCGCCGGCCGGTCGCGGGCGCCAAGCCCCGCGGCACACGCACCCGGAGGCCGGCGCCACCTCATCGGCGGTGGCCGCGGACAAGAAGTTTCCGCGAGGGCGTGTAAGGAGGTGAAGTCCGGGCACAAGCGCCCGAGCAGCCGTCAGTCAATCGGGAGGGAACGGCCACCATGTCTCGCTCGGCCACCGCCGCAGTCCCCATTCGTGCAACAGACGCGTATATGACGCCCGCTGTGCCCGGCACCGTGGGAGCCCCACGGCAGGACGTGGATCTGCCCGAGGTGAAGAACGCCCGGGAGATGGCGCCTGCCGACGCCCGCCAGCTTTCGAAGCTCTTCTTCCTGAGGCTCGGCGCCCTGGAAGAGGGCACGCGCGAGTACCAGTACGCCCGCAACACCCTGATCGAGATGAATCTCTCGCTCGTTCAGTTCGCCGCGCGGCGCTTCCGCTCCCGCGTGCTGGGCGGGGGTCTGGACATGGACGACATCATCCAGGTGGGAACCATCGGTCTCATCAAGGCCATCGACCGCTACGAGCCCGAACGCGAGGTCGAGTTCTCCACCCTCGCCCTCCCCTATATCACCGGCGAGATCAAGCGTTACTTCCGTGACACCACCTGGGCGGTGCACGTTCCGCGCCGTCTGCAGGAGCTGCGTACGGAGCTCGCCAGGGCGCAGGAGGCCCTGACCGAGGTACTGGGCCGGTCCCCCACGGTCAAGGAGGTCGCCCAGCACCTCGAACTGACCGAGGAGCAGGTCATCGACGGGCTGGTCGCCGCGAACGGCTACACGAGCGGCTCCCTGGACACCTCCGCCGACAGCGACGAGCCGTCGACGACGACGAGCCGGACGACCCGTCCGCTGGCGGACCGGCTCGGCGACGTGGATCCCGCCATGGAACTCTTCGAGGAGTTCCACACCCTCGCGCCCCTCCTGGAGCAGCTGGACGAACGTGATCGGCTGATCCTGCAACTGCGCTTCGGCGAGGACAGGACTCAGGCGGAGATCGGCGTGGAACTGGGCATCTCGCAGATGCAGGTCTCGCGCCTGCTGTCCCGGACCCTGGCCCGGCTGCGCGCCGGAATGCTCTCGGTGTAGGCAGCGGCCATGCCCTCACCTCATCGGCACCACGGACCGGTCCCGCACGTCCCTCCCCTCCCGCCCATCGGCGCGCAGGCGCTCTACGATGACGCCATGTGGGCGAACGAGGTCGTGCGGTGCGCGAACGCCGGGACGGGTACGACGGCGACGCTGACCGCACGGCCGTTGCGCGACCGACCCGGTGCCCAGCTGAGCGGCAGCTGCGACCTCGACACCCGGCCGATCCTGTGCGCGGCGCTCGGCGTCGTCATCCGGATCCCCGGCCCGGTCGTCCATCTCGACCTGTCCGCGGTGGCCTTCCTCGACACGGCCGCCGTCGCCGCCCTGGTGCAGGCCAACGCCACCGTCACCGGCCAGGGGCGTCGCCTGCTGCTCCACCACCCGCCATACTCGCTCCGCAAGCTCGTGGAGATGTTCCCGGACGAATGTGCCGCGCTGGAGGTCGCAGCATGATCAATTCTCCTGCGTCCGGCGCCTCCGGGGCCTTCGTCCACCCCGCCCTCTTCTACCGGGGGCAGGCGGACTACCTGGCAGGCGTGGGCGGGTTCGTACGGTCCGCCCTCGCGGCCGACGAGCCGGTGCTCGTGGCCGTGCCCGGCCCGCGGCTGGATGCCCTGCGCGAGGACCTCGGCGTCGCCGCGACCGGGGTCACCTGGACGGACATGACGCACCTGGGCCGCAACCCCGGCCGTATCCTGGCCGCCCTGCAGGACTTCGCCGACCGGCACGCGGGACGGCCGGCCAGGATCGTGGGCGAGCCGATCTGGCCCGGGCGCTCGCGGGCCGAGGTGCTGGAGGCCACGCGTCACGAGGCCCTCATCAACACCGCCTTCGCGGGGCGCCGGGCCACCATCCTGTGCCCGTACGACGTCCTCGGCCTGCCGGCCGCCGTGGTGTCCGATGCCCGGCGTACGCATCCCACGCTGCTGGAGGACGACAAAGCCCTGCTGAGCCCGGACTACGCGGACGCCTCGTCGGTCTGCGCCGACTGCGACGCCCCCCTGCCCGAACCCGACGGCGGTGCGCCCTGGCTCGCCTACACGCACGGGCAGCTGAGCGAGGTACGCGCGTACGCCGAGGCCTTCGCCCGTGGCACGGCCCTGAGCGCCGTGCGGCGGGGCGACCTCGTCCTGGCGGTCGGCGAGGCCGCCGCCAACTCCCTCGCTCACGGGGGCGGGAGCGGCGCGATCCGGCTGTGGAGCACTGCGGGATCCGGTGCGGGTGCCGGGGTCGTGGCCGAGATCCGCGACGGAGGTCACCTCGCCGACCCGTTGGCGGGGCGCCGTCGTCCCGCCCTGGCCTCGGCCGACGGCGGCCGAGGCCTGTGGATGATCCACCAGCTGTGCGATCTGGTGGAGATCCGCGCCTCGGACGGCGGCCTTACTCTGAGGCTGCACATGACAACCTGCTGAGCGGCCGGCGGTCCCTTTAGACTGTCAGTCGCGTGCTCGGGTGTCCTCGGCCCCACGGGGCCTGTTCGTTCCCGCGAACAGAGACCAATGTCAATGGTGGGGGTGAGAGACCTCAGTGGAAACGATCGGGCCGGAAGCCGGCGATCGCAGGCCTGCCGGGCTTCCCGTCGCGGGGCAGCGCCGTCGGCTCGCCCTGGCCGGCGTCCGCGGACCCGTGGCCAAGGGCCGCGACTTCGTACGCCAGGCCCTGCTCGACTGGGGCTGGAGCGGGACCGAAACGTCCGAGGACACCCTGCTCCTCGTGTCCGAGCTGCTGACCAACGCGGCCCTGCATGCGGGCGGTTGCATCGAGCTCGCGCTCTCGGCCGGCGAGGTCCTGCGGATCGAGGTCTTCGACGGCACGACGACGCAGCCCCGCCGCCACCCGTCGCCGCAGCGCGGCCTCCCGGGCGGCCACGGCCTCTACATCGTGGAGCGTGTCTCCGATCGCTGGGGCACGCACACGCACGAGAACGGCAAGGCCGTCTGGGCCGAGATCGAGGCATCCCGGCTGACCTCGGGCAGGTCCACGGGGCTGTGACCCGGCCGGGCCCCGCGGGCCCCCGCACCACCCCGCGCCCGCGCCCCCGTCCTCGTGCCGGAGCTTCGTTCCGCGCGAGGGGGGCAGGCGCGCGGTATGACATCCCACGCGCTCGACTCCCTGGCCCTTGCTCCGGCGCCCGGCCCCGCCTGGCTCCACCTCGCCGTCATCGCGTTCGCTCTCCTCGTCCTGCTCCACAGCCTGGCCCGGCACCGGTAGCAGGGACGGAGGCTCCCCGCACCGTGAACGTCACCCACGGCTGAGGGTGCGGCACGGTACGAATTCCTTCCCCGCTGCTGTTTGAGCCCCCGATTCGGGGCCAGACGCGTAAGTGTCGGCGAGTTGCCGTTTCGAGCGGGGCGGCGACCCGTCGAGATCCGCGGCCGCACGCAGGTGTCCCGTCCCCCCGGGCACCGCGTGCGGCCGCGGTCCTGCAGGGTCCTGACGGCGATGCCCGGCTTCGCGAGATGCGGGGTGGGGCCGCCGACGACGACGCGGAAGGGGTACGCATGTCGCACGTGGAGGAGTACGTCGAGGTCAACGTTCCGGCACGGACGGCCTACAACCAGTGGACGCAGTTCGAGGAGTTCCCCGTCTTCATGGAGGGGGTCGAACGCATCGAACAGCGCACGGACACGCTCACCCACTGGGTGACGAACGTGAACGGCGTCCGGCGTGAGTTCGACGCACAGATCACCGAGCAGTACCCGGACCACCGCGTCGCGTGGATGACGGTGGACGGTGAGCCGCGCCAGGCCGGGCTGGTGACCTTCCAGCCGATCGACGCGACCACCACCAAGGTCGTCCTGCACATGAACTGGGTGCCCGACGGGCTGGCCGAGAGCGCAGCCGACAAGCTCGGCTTCATCAAGCGCCAGGTCGCCGGCGACCTGTTGCGGTTCAAGCTGTTCATCGAGTCCCGCGGAGCCGAGACGGGCGCCTGGCGGGGCGAGGTCTGACCGCGATGGGCAGCGGCCGTGTGAGCAGGGGCGTCCGGGCCGCGTCCCGCGGTGGCGGGGGCCGGGAGGTCACGGCGCGCTGCGGGCTGCTGGCCCGCGGGGTGCTGTACGCACTGATCGGGATGCTGGCCCTGCGCGTGGCCTTCGGTGATGCCGGGGGCAAGGAGGCCGACCGCCAGGGCGCCCTCCAGGAGCTCATGGGCAAGCCCTTCGGCGGCATCCTCGTCTGGGCCGTGGGCATCGGGCTCGTCGGCATGATGCTGTGGCGCCTGTCGGAGGCGGTGTTCGGCGCGGCCGGACCCGACGGCGGCAAGCCGGTGAAGCGGCTGGCCTCGGCGGGCCGGACCGTCTTCTACGCCGCGGTCGCCTTCTCCGTCCTGTCGTTCGCGGCGGGCGGGGGCGGGCGCTCCGGCGACCAGCAGTCCCGCGACATGACGGCGCGAGCCATGGATCTGCCCGCCGGCCGGTGGCTGGTGGGTGCGGCCGGGCTCGGGATCGCCGTCGCGGGCGCGGTCATCGCGGTGCAGGCGGCGCGGCGCAGCTTCCGCAAGCATCTCGCCATGAGCGGGGTCTCGGCGCGGTGGCGCGCGGCCGTCGGCTTTCTCGGGGTGACCGGCGGCCTGGCCCGGGGCGCCCTGTTCGCGGCGGTCGGCGGCTTCGTCGTGTACGCCGCTGTGCGCTACGACCCGGCGCAGGCGAAGGGCATCGACGACACCCTGAGGTCGTTCACCGGGACGCCGGCGGGGCCGTGGCTGCTGGTCGCGGTCGCCCTCGGGCTGATGCTCTTCGGGGCGTTCTCCTGGGCGATGGCCCGATGGCGGGAGGTCTAGGGCCCGTGCAGGCGGAGGGCCGCCGTACGACTCGTCCGGGCTCAGCGGTGCCACCAGTGCCTGCGGCGCGGGTGTACGGCCCGGCCCAGCCGCAGGCCGATGAGCAGGTAGCCGATGAGCGCTCCGGCCGTGTTGAGGATGACGTCGTCGATGTCGAAGACGCGTCCGGTGATCAGGGCTCCCTGGGTGAGTTCCACCAGGGTCATCAGGGCGACCGTCACCGCGGCGACCCTCACCAGCCCCCGGGCCGGGGGCAGCAGGACCGGCAGGAGCACCCCGAACGGCAGACCCAGCAGCAGGTTCCCGCCCAGCTGGCGCACCGCATCGACCGTCGACGTCCCGTCCAGATAGGCGCTGATCGAATGACCCGGTCGGACATTGCTGTGGACGAGGGCCTCCGAGGCGGCGGACGGTTCGAGCGTCAGCCGGGCCAGGACCGCACCGAACAGGACCGTCCCGACGAAGGCGATCACCATGGCCAGCGCCCGGACGGCCGGGTGTGCCGGACGGCGTTGCCGCCGGCCGGCCGCCCTGGTCCCTTCCGTAAATTCTTCGGATCCCTCGGATCCCTCGGATCCCTCGGACACCGCACCACGCCGCCGTGCCTGCCTCCATGTCATGCGGGCGCGTTTACCCTGTGGACGGCCGTGTACGCGTGCTCCACTGACGGTCCGCCACGCATACCCGACAGCCCCGGCGGACATAGGGAGGATTCATGGCACAGGATGCCCAGAACGGGCGGAACGAGAGCGTGGAGGAACGCGCGGACCGGCAGTGGCAGGAGCTCATCCAGGAGATCCGCGTCGCGCAGACCGGCGTGCAGATCCTCTTCGGCTTCCTGCTGACCGTCGCCTTCACCCCGCACTTCCAGGGTCTGCCCCAGACCGACAAGGTGATCTACATCGTTACCGTGGTGCTGGGCGCACTGGCGACGGGGGCGCTGATCGGGCCCGTCTCCTTCCACCGCATCGTCTCGGGCCGCCGGATCAAACCCGAGGCGGTCGCGTGGGCCTCGCGTCTGACCTTCACCGGACTGATCCTGCTCCTGGCCACCTGCACGTGCGCCCTCCTCCTCGTGCTGCGGGTGGCCACGCACAACGCGGTCGGGCCCTGGCTCGTCGCGGGAGTCCTGGCCTGGTACCTCCTGTGCTGGTTCGTCCTCCCCCTCTGGGCGCGCGTCCGCTACACCGAAGGGGCGGGCTGAGCGGCGGACGGCCTCAGAAGGCGGGTGTGGCCGTGGTCGTGTCCGCGCAGCCCAGGACCACGGCGGCGAGGTCACCTCGCTCGCTCAACAACGCGCGCTGGACCCGGGCGCCGTTGCCACGTTTCAGGAGAGTGGCGATCTCCGCGGTCACCCGTTCCTGGTCGCCGTGGTCGACGAGCGCCTCGCGGACGTGCTCGTGGAGGGCCCGTACGGCGGTGGCGGGAGCGGTCTCCCGCATCGTCAGGGGATGCAGCAGCGGCCCGTCCAGCCCTGACCGGCCGGCCCGCCAGCCGGCCAGGCGCAGCAGACCCGTATCGACCCGGGCCGGCGGCTCCCCGGCCCGCCAGGCCCGGGCGGCCGTTTCGACCAGCGCGCGGACGAGGGCGGCCAGGAGCACCGTGGTCCCCGCCTCCAGGCACACGTCCGCGACCCGGATCTCCACCGTGGGGTAGACGGCCGACAGACGGGCGTCGAAGTAGATCATTCTTTCGTCGTGCAGCACGCCGGTGTCCACCATCGCGCCGACCTGCTCGTGGTAGCGGTCGGCTGACCCGAAGACGTCCACGGGCCCGGCCGAGGGCAACCGGTTCCACACCCGGCTCCGGTAGCTTCCGTACCCGCTGTCCGCGCCCTGCCAGAAGGGAGAGTTCGCGCTCATCGCGATCAGTACGGCGAGCCAGGGGCGGATCCGGTCCAGGACGGCCACGCCCTCCTCGTCCGACTCGACCGCTACGTGGACGTGGCAGCCGCAGGTCAGCTGCTCCTGCGCGGTCAGGCCGAACTGCTCGGCGATCCACTCGTACCGCTGTCCGGCGCTGCGCGAGGGCCGCACGGGCAGGGGCGACGTGCCGAGGGCCGCCACGAGGGCTCCGGCGGACGCCGCGTGCCGGGCCGCCTCCGTGCGCCACCGGACGATCTCCTCCTGGAGCTCGCCCATCTCCGTCACCGGCTTGGTACCGAACTCCACCTGCTCCTTCTGGAGCTCCTTCTCGAAGACGTGCTCCTTCGCTCCCCCGCCCTTGGAGCACTCCCCCGTGCAGTGGTCCGCCGCCGCCACGACCGGGCCCGACACGGCCAGCGGCTCACCGGTGGCAGCGTCCACCAGCAACAGCTCTTCTTCCACGCCCACGCTTCGCATTCCGCCGCCGCCCATCGCTCCCGGGTTCAGATCGATACAGGTGGCCGCGTTCGAGGTGAGCGCCCCGATGCCGCACGCACCCGCGGAAACCTTGCCGTCTCACGTTCACACGTATCGCGGTTCCATGCATCCGCCGTCACGGACGGTACGGCCCTGCACATGCCGAGGTCCCGCACCCGAACACGGGCGCGGGACCTCGGCGGAGATACTGGTGCGCGTCAGCGCTTGAAGACGTCCTTCATCTTCTCCTTGGCCTGACGCGCGTCGCCCTTGGCCTTTTCGGCCCGGCCCTCCGCGGTCATGCGTTCATTGCCGACCGTGCGTCCTGCCGTCTCCTTGAGCTTTCCCTTGGCCTGCTCGGCCTTGGCGCGGCTCTTCTCCTTGTCCGACACAGCTGATCACTCCCTGGGGAATCGGAATGGAAAGGGGGACTACGTACGTCTTGCGTCCGACCGGAATTCCGAGGGCCGAAGTCCGAGCCCCGGCGTCCCTCGTACGGCGTAGGGCCGACCGGTCAGTAGTAGTGGCGCCGGCCGCCGACCGCATGCCCGACCGAGCCCAGGATCCACAGCACCGCACCCACCACGAGCAGGATGATCCCGATGGTCCACAGGATGGAGATCCCGGTGAAGAATCCGACGATCAGTAGAATAAGCCCGACAAGAATCATGATCTCCTCGTTCCCGCTTCGGAATTCGACGGAACACTTGGATCCGCCGGGGCTTCTCAAGAGGCGTCTACCCTCGAAATTCGCCTTCACCGATTCCGTACCCGGTTATTTTCAGCGGTGGTGAATTCCTCCCTGTGGCAGCCGTGGCCCTCATGCGCGGTGGCTGCCGACCGGGCCTTCGCCGGGCAGGCCTCCGTTGCCGGGCAGCCCTCCCGTGCCGTAGTAGCTGCCGAGTTCCGCCCGGTATCCGGGGTCCTGCAGGTGTTTTTCCCGGTGGAACTCGGGGGCGTTCTTGATCCGGTCCTTCGTGGCGTTCACGTAGACCGTCTCCTCCTGCAGGTCTATCCGGGACACGGTGCTCGCCGGGAGGAGGACCTCCTTGCCGAAGATCCACACACCGGTGTCGACGACCAGGTAGGCGTCACCCACGTCGTAGGAGTGCTTGTCGACCTTCCCGATGTGGCCGTCGGCCGCCTCGACCTTGTACCCGGTGAGGTCGGCCCAGGTCAGGTGCCCCGATGCCGGCCGGTAGCTCCACACATGCTCAGTCACGCGAAACAACTCCTCCCGCTAGGGGTGACCCGTCGTGTTCCGTACGTGTTGACGCGGCTGCCCGCCCTGCCGTCGGCCAAACACCGGTGCGGGCCGCGCGAGGCCCGCCGCGAGCCGAAGAGGGACATGACTCCGTTCGAACCGCGCCTCGCGGCCCAGCGCCGCCGCCCGGTCTACGGTGGAAGGGTTCCGTCCCCCGTCAACGCAGATGAGGCTGGCAGCTGTGTCGACTTCGAGCCACGAGATCTTCGGTGCGCCGTGCTGGGTCAGTCTGCTGGCCCGGGATCTCGAATCCACACAGCGGTTCTACGCCGGCGTGCTCGGCTGGGACTTCCGCTCCACCCACCTCGGCGGCGGGATCGTGGTCGCCTTCCGTGACGGGGCTCCCGTGGCGGGCATCGGCGTGCTCGCCGGGAGCGTCGGCGCGCCGGTGCTGTGGACGCCCTACTTCGCCGTCGAGGACGCCGACGTGACCGCCTCACGGATCCTCGAACGCGGCGCCACCATGGCGGTCGGCCCCGTGGCCTTCGGCACCGGCCGCATCGCCCTGGCGGCGGACCCCGCCGGGGCCGTTTTCGGCTTCTGGCAGGGCGAGGTCGTCCCCGACTGGTCGGTCGGCCGCGGAAGTGCACCCGCCTGGCTGGAACTGCGGACCCGGGACGCGTTCGCGGCCGCCATCTTCTACGGGGAGGTCCTCGAATGGGCCGGCTCGCGTCCCGGCTGCTGCGCGGTCTCCTACGAGCACGCCCACGTCGTCCTGCGCCACGGGCGCGACACCGTGGCCCGCATCAGCGGCGGCGCGCTCGAAGCGGCACCGGACCCGGAGGTCCGTCCCCGATGGCACGTCCACTTCCGCGTGCCCGACCTGGAGACGGTGGTCGAGGCCGCGATCCGGCTGGGCGGCAGGATCGCGTCTCCCGTACAGACGTCCAGCGCGAGCCGGTGGGTCGTCCTCGCCGATCCCGAGGGGGCGCTCTTCACCGTGGTGACCCCGCAGGACAAGCTGTCCTGACCCGGTCGGCCCGGGCGGAAGCCGTCCCGATGGATTCCCCGGCACGAGAGTCCTATCGTGGGAGCGACACCTGGAGCGGCCATGCTCGTCACCTCACCTCCGGCCTACCGCTCCCGGGCACGGAACAGCGGTCGCGGCGACTCGTCCGGGCGTGACCCGGTGAAATGACGGGGTCGGGTGGACCTGGCCGGCTGTCGCCCGTCGAACGGATACGCAGCGCGATGCGCCGTGCGCGGGCCGGACGGCACTGGGGGCGCATCCGGGACGTCGACCTGTGGCAGCGCTCGCTGGGGTTCTCGGCGCTGGGGTTCCTGACGCTGGTACCGCTGCTGATCGTCGTATCCGCGGCGGACACCGCCACCGGGCAGGGGTTCGCGCAATGGCTGGGGGACGGACTCGGCGTGTCGCCGGCCGCCAGGGCGGAAATCGAACGGCTCTTCGCCCTGCCCGGCCAGGCATGGCGGACCACGACGGCGTTCGGCCTCGCCGTACTCACCGTGTTCGGCCTGTCCTTCGGAACCATGCTGCAGAGCGGCTACGAAAAGATCTGGGACCTGCCCCCGGCCCGCTGGTGGGCCAGGTGGCGGCATGTGGTCTGGCTCGGCGTTCTCGTCGGCGTCCTGTACCTGTCGGCCATCACACCACCATGGCGTGAGTCTCCGGCCCGCGGGTTCGTCACGGTGGCGATCGGCACCCTGTTCTTCTGGTGGTCCCAGCGGCTGCTGCTCGGCGGCCGGGTGGCCTGGACCGCTCTGCTTCCCGGGGCGGTCGCCACCATGATCGCGCTGCTCGGACTACGGATCTTCTCCCGACTCGTCTTCTCACCGCTGATCGCCTCCAGCGCCGTCACCTACGGCCCCTTCGGAACCGTCCTCGTCATCCAGACCTGGCTCGTCGGCATCGGCGTCGTCGTCTTCGGCGGCGCACTCACCGGTCGCCTCCTCCACGACGAACTGCCGCGCCGGTCCGGCCCTCCTCGGCCCGGGTAGGCGACCGAGCCCAGCGGCGGGCAGGGGATGTCGCCTGAGCTGCGCTGGAACTCCGCTTTCACGACAGCCTGCTGGAGTGCGCTCTGGGGCGCGGCGAATTCGATGCGGGTGATCAGGACGCCGGGGGTGTCCGGTTCGCGGGTCGGCATGGGGGCCTGCGGCAGCAGCGGCCGAGGCTCGCGTGGCCCGCGGCGACGAGCCACGTGCCGTCGGGGCCGAGCACCGTGGCGCGCGACGACATCGCGAAGGCCCGCGAAGCGGTCCTGCCCCGACCGTCCGGCCCCGCCGGCCCAGCCCTTGCTCCATCTATCGAGATTCGATAGATTCCCATCGTAAATCGATGGAAGGATGGGTCATGGGAAAGCTGGCCGTGCACGCGTTGCGCGCCGTGATCGTGGTGGTGCTCGTCGGCACCGTGTTCGTACAGGCATTGATGGTGTGGGCGCTGGCCACCGACCCGGAGGACGGGGCGCTCCCGCTGACGCCGCTGCGCGTGATCACGATCCTGGGCATGGGGTCGGCCCAGGTCGCCCTGGTCTGTGTGTGGCGGCTGGTGACGATGGTGCGACGCGGAACCGTTTTCTCCCACGCCGCCTTCCGGTACGTGGACGGCGTGATCGGCTCGATCGTGGCGGCTGCCCTCATGTGGTTCGGGGTCACGGCCCTCAATGCGCCGGGCCAGCGGGAGGATCCGGGCGTCACCGTCATCATGGGCGGGGTCGGCGTGGCGATCCTGGGGGTCGCGCTCATCGTGCTCGTCATGCGGATGCTGCTCGCCCAGGCCGTCGCGCGCGACATCGAAGCGGCTCGGATGCAGGCCGAGTTGGACGAGGTCATCTGATGCCGATCACCGTCGACATCGACGTCATGCTGGCCCGGCGGAAGATGTCCGTGGGCGAGCTCGCCGACCGCGTGGGGATCACGCCCGCCAACCTGGCGGTACTCAAGAACGGCCGGGCCAAGGCGGTGCGCTTCGCCACGCTCGCCGCGCTCTGCGAGGTGCTCGAGTGCCAGCCGGGCGACCTGTTGCGCTGGGAGGCCGAGGACGCCGCCGTCGGATGACCCGCCCCAGGATTCGCCTGTACGACTGCAACGGGTCTGCGGCGCGGCGTCGGCCGATGGCCGCCAAGAGGCGAAGCGTACGCGCGAGTTCGGGCGGGGGGCTCGGCGTCACCGGTTGGCGCCTGCGCCAACAGCGCTGCCGTTCAGCCCTGTACGGCGAGCGTGAGCAAGCGTCGTACCCAAGTAGGCGCAGCCCCGCGCCCGTATGCCGGAACCCCGCCGTGTCGGCGGCACGAGGGTCGCCCGCCCACTGTTAGGGTGTCATGCGCCCATCAAGTTGGGCCTCTCACATACTGACATTTCAACGGGGTTGACGTGAAGCTTCGCCATGTCCGCGCGGTAGCCGTCTTCGGTATCGCAATCTTCGCACTCACCGGAGCCCGTGGCTCCCACGGCGGCAGCTGCGGTGGCAGCAGCCACAGTTCCGGCTCGGGCTCCAGTGGTTCCAGCAGCTCCAGCGGTGGCACCACCGGTGGCAGCGACAGCACGAGCGGCAGCACCTCTGGTTCCTCGGTCACCGGTGGATCCGGCAACAACAAGGCCGAGCGCGACATCAAGATCGACGAGTGCAAGCTGGACACGTCGGGCAAGAACCTCGTCGCCAAGATCACCGTCACCAACAGTGGCTCGATCGACTACACGTACAACATCACCATGCAGTTCCGTGGGGACGCCACCTCGGCGGCGACCCCCGCCCAGGCCAAGGTCGCCGCCCTCACGGTCAAGGCGGGTGCGTCGAAGCAGGCCGAGGCCACCACGGCGTACACCGGCAAGGGCGACGGCAGCGAGTACAAGAAGTGCACCGTCGACAGCGCCTCGAAGAGCGCCCTCTGAGCCGTTCCGGATCGAGCGGAGCCCCCTCTCCTGGCCCAGCGGAGCGGGGGCTCCGCCGTTTTCGGACGGACGCGGTCCGGCGCCGCCGCTTGCGGCCCGGACCGTCACCGCCCGATCCTGATGGAATCCCCGACCGGAGGCGTTCCGTCATGGAAGAACAGTTCACGGCAACCCTGCGGAAGAGTCCGGGCAAGGGCGGCTGGACCTATCTGATCTGGCCCGAGTCGGCCGCGTTCTTCGGCACGAGGGGCCTGGTGAAGGTGCGCGGAACCATCGACGGCCACCCGTTCCGGAGCTCCTTCATGGCCCTGGGCGACGGCCGCCACAAGCTCCCGGTGGCAGCGGAGATCCGCAAGGCCATCGGTAAGGAGGAGGGCGACGTCGTCACGGTCCGGCTGCTGGAGCGGATCACGGACTGACCCGGGCCCGGCCCCGGGCGCGGGCCCGTCGGGCACCCGCGCGGGATCCGACGGCCGTCAGGTTCGGGCCGGAGTCGGTGCGTACCGGGGCGGTGGCACCGCGCCTCCGGTGGAGCAGCGCGTCGAGGGACAGGACCGGTGCGCCGGCGAGGATCAGGGGGGTCCAGGCCAGCAGGTAGATCAGGTCCGCGCCGAAGTAGTACGGGGTGGTCGACCAGCTCATGGTCAGCCACAGGCTGAGTGAGATCAGCGCACCGCCGAGCGCCGCGATCCGGGTCAGCAGGCCGGCCAGGGCGCCCAGCCCGACGGCCAGCTCGCCGAGGGCGATCGCGACGCCGAAGCCGACCGGGTCGGCCAGGGAGAGGTCGATCAGCGCGGGAATGCCCGCGGCGTCCCGCACCGCTTCCATCTGCTGGCCGATCGAGCCGTCGCCGGTGGCGGACAGGAAGGCCGGATCGGTCAGCTTGTCCAGACCGGCGTAGACGAAGGTGACGCCGAGGAAGAGGCGCAGCGGCAGGAGTGCGTACTCGGAGGCTCTCGCACGGAGGCCGGCGGAAGGCGTGTTCATGACCCTCACACGAGGGCCCCCGCCATCCGGTTCGACCGCCGGGCCCGCTCTTCACGGCCACTGCACACCGCCGGGCTCGTCCGGATCACGACAGATGCCGAATGAAGCGGATGACGCAGCGCCATTGGCACCATGTTGAGCTGAACGTCGCGGACAACCGCCCCCTGCACGAGCAGGTGGCCGGGGCCGTCAGGCGTGCGATCGGGGCGGTGCCGGTGTCGTGCGGGGTGCTGCCGGCCGGGGAGCAGGTCTCGATCGTGCGGGCGAATCTCCACCACGCGGACGGGCGGGACGCGGACTCGGTCACCGTCGGGGCCGTGGTCACGGTCGTTACGGCGGGCGCGGCCGGGCTGGTGGGGGTGCCGGTGAGCCGCCGGCCCGCGTCCCCGCTCTCGTGGGGGCAGGGCCCCCGGATGGACATTCCTGCAGGTGAACGCCGCGTCTGGCTCGCGTCCACGGAGAACCCGTGGCTGTACCTGCTCTCGGCCGTCACCGGGGTGGGCGCTCTGGCCGCGCTGCTCATCGGGCTCGGCAACCTGGCGGAGCCGATGTGGCTGGTGACGGTGCCGTTCCTGTTCGCCTCGGTCTCGGTGCCGGCCTGTTCCTCGGTCCGGGTCCGGGTCACGTCGCGCGGTAGAGACGTGGTGTTCGGGCCCCTCGGGTGGCCGGTGCGGCGCCGGGACGCGGGCGGACATCGAGTGGGCACGGGCCGAGAACCGGACACCGGGACACCGGGACACCGGGACACCGGCGCAGGTCGGCGGCTGGGGCTACCGGCGTCGGCGGGCTGGGCACGACGGTGATGCCGTGGAGCGGCGCCCCGCCGGTGATCCGGGCCAAGGGCAAGGACTTCGCGGTCAGCGTGGACGACGCCGAGCGGGGCGCGGCGCTGCTGAACTGCCTGGCCGGGGCGCGCGCCGAGCGCCCTTGAAGCGGGCCCTCAACTCCACCGCCCCACCGGCCCGTAGGCCCTGAGCTCGGCCCGCTCCTCTTCGGACAGACCCGCGACGACGGCCGCCAGCTCCTCCCGCAGGTCCGGGAAGAGCGCCCAGGCCGATTCGGGCCGGCCCAGGACGGCGAGCAGCAGGTCCCCCGGGTAGAAGTACGCGTCCAGCATGGGGTCTTCGCGAAGCAGGCGCACCGCGAGGGGCAACAGATAGGGGAGGCCTACGGCTTGGCCGATCAGTGTGCGCAGGTCGGCCGGGGTCAGGGCGCCGAGGCGCTTGTGGCGCAGGGCGTGGACCTTCGTGACCAGGCCGGTGGTGGGCGAGGGCGGCGGAGGCCACGGCGGTCCGTCGAGCTCGTCGAGGGTGCGGTCCAGGTGGAGGAGACGGGTCATGCGCCCATCCTCGTGGCTCGGGCGGACGGGGCACGGTACCGGGTGGACCGAACCCGTCCGCCCGGCCACGACGGCCGGGTCCGCGGCCCGGACCGGACCGGACCGATGCGGGCCCTGACCGGTCCGGAGCCGGTTTCCGGTTCAGTGGAACAGCATGGACGCGTCCCCGGCCGGGGTGGTGACCGATCCCGGGCACAGGAAGCTGCCCGAGGTCTTGGCGGCGGTGAAGGCCCGGTTGATGTACTTCCGGCTCGTCGCGTCGCGGTCCCACACGATGCCGGTCGCCTTGTAGCGGCAGGAGATGAAGCTCTGCCTGCCGGTGATGTCGATCAGATCGGTCCGCGCCGTGCCCGCGGCGTCGTCGAAGGTGAAGGCGGGGTTGTTGTTGAGCGTGGCGGCGATGCCGCCGCCGCAGGCCAGATTGCCGCCCGGCGTGTTGATCGTCGTGCGGTCGACGGTGAGGGCGTTCGGGGGAACGGCGCTGGTGCTCGCGTTGGTCCAGCTACAGCTGTTGCCGGCGACCACCATCACGCCGTCGACCTTCTGGTCGACGGCCGAGGCGCCGGTGCTCTGCGCGAGGGCGGTGCCGGTGCCGGTGAATGCCGCCGCGACGACCAGCGTCGCGATACCGGCGAGGCGTGAGATACGGGTGCCGTGCGTGATGTGCCTCATGGTTCGCTCCTCCATGCCACGTACTGGTGGGGGTGGGCGAGGCGTGGGGCCTCACAGAGTGTGCGGAGTGCGTGCCGGGAGAGTCCCACAGCGACCTTGAACTGTCAGGAGCATGTCAGCACCATGCCGAGAAATGGCCGAAAATGCCGACCCGGCGACGCGGCGACCCCGCGAGCCGAACGCCTCTCAGGCCCCGTAGCCTCACCCCATGCTCCGTGATCGCTTCTCCTGCCGCTGCGTCCTGTGCCACGACTACGGCGACCGCGCCGAGGCGGACCAGCTGGAGGAGAGCATCATCGGCAACGTGCGACGGCACGGGTGGCACGTGGCCATGGTCCCCGAGGACGAGATCGGACCCGGGTTCGCCTACACCATCGGTCTCGCCCACACGCACGGCGCCCCTGAACTGTGCATGTTCGGACGTGATGTCCACGAGATGCACCGCATGCTCAACGTGCTCGGCGACCTGGCCGCCGCCGGCGCCGCGTTGGAGGACGGTCAGGAGCACAGCGGGGTGCTGGACGGCGGGCCGGTGCGGCTCAGGAGCGTCGACATGCGCTGGTGCCGGACCTTCTTCGGCCGGGCCATCGGAATCTACCGGCGGCCCCCGCTCCCCTTCCTGCAGGTCGCCTGGCCCGACGCGGGCGGGCGCTTCCACTGGGAGGAGCAGGCCGGCGAGGACCACCAGGAGTCACAGCCCCGCCTGTGGCTGCCGCCCGACGGCCACCCCGTGGGGGTCTGGACCGTCGAACTCTGAACTCTGCACTCTGATCGCATGCGCACACCGGGCGTAGGGCTTCGACGCGCTCACGGCCCGGTGCGCTCGATCGGGGCGGCGGCCTGCGCCTGCGGCGACAGGGCGCGGCCGTGTGCGAACGCGGTGGCGAAGGCGTCGTCGCCCAGTCGCGCCCGGAGGCGGGCCGTCGCCCGGTCCACGTCGTGCCGTTCCGCCGGCGGCAGCGGGGTCCCGAGCGACTCCCGCAGTGCGGCGGCCGTACCGAGGAGCGCCGCCGCCGCGGCGGCCCGCTCCCCCGAGCCGGCGGCCACGGACCCGGCGCCCGCCAGCCCCTCGAAGGCCAGGGCCAGGGCGCGCGGGTCACCCGACCGGCGGGCCGCCGCGAGGCCGTCCCGGTGCAAGGTCTCCGCGAGCGCGGCGTCACCGCGCAATTCGGCCACGTACCCCAGCTGCGCCAGGATCAGCGCGACGCCGATGTCCACCCCGAGCCTGCGGTTCCAGTCGAGCCACGGCCGCAGCCGGGCTTCTGCGGCGTCCAGGTCGCCGACCCGGCGGGCCCCCAGCGCCAGGCCGATCTCGGCGAACTGCTGGGCCGGCCGGTGCGACTGCTCGTCGGCCAGCCGCCGGGCCTGCTCGTGGAGGTCCGCGGCCCGTGCGGTGTCTCCCGTCAGCAGGGCGATGCGGCCCTGCCGCGCCAGCCGGAAGGAGACCTGGGTGAAGAGCTCCAGTTCTCGCGCGCTCCGTACGCCGTCCTCGTGCAGCCGGGCGGCCTGCGCGTAGTCGCCGCCGATCTCGGCGAGGATGCCCAGTTGTTCCGAGGCCTGCAGCCGGCCCCACTGGTCGCCGAGTTCCGCGAACAGCCGCGCCCCGGCCTCGGCGTTGCGGCGCAGCTCCGCGAGATCGCCTCGGTACAGGGCCCGGGTGGCGAGGCCGCTCAGCGCGGCCGCCTCGCCCCAGCGGTCGCCGAGGCCCCGGAACACCGCGGGCAGCCCTTCGAGGACATCGTCGTGCGCGGCTCCGGCGGCGGCGCAGTCATCGGCCTCGGCATCGAGCCCGCGGGCGAAGCCGAGGCGGGCGAACTCCAGCAGCCACCTTCCCCGCGGATCGGCGCCGCCGAAGTCGCCGCCGAGCAGGCTGTCGTCCCCGGCGAACACGGCGAAGGCGGCCAGCCGGACCCGCGCACCGGCGACGTCCGGCCCGGCCTGCCCGGCCGCGGCGGAGGCGCACGCCAGCGCGGACTCCAGCGCCGTACGCGCCTCGCCGATCCGGCCGCGCAGGCACCAGTACCAGGCCGACGCGTTGACCAGCCGCAGTGCGGCACCGGCCGCTCCCGCCGCGACCGCCCGGTCCAGCGCCGCTCGCAGGTTGAGTCCTTCGGAGTCGAGACGGCGCAGCCATACGCGCTGTTCGGAGCCGTGCAGGCGGGCCGCGGCCTGCTCGGCGAAGCCGGCGAAGTGCTCCGCGTGCCGCAGCCGTGCGGCCGCGGCCTCGCCCGCCTCTTCGAGCCGTTCCAGGCCGTACGCGGTCACCGATTCCAGCATCCGGTAGCGCGGTGCCCCCGCTTCGCCGTCACCGTCGCCGTCACCGTAGGGTGCGACGACCAGCGAGCAGTCCACCAGTCGCGTGACCAGGTCCAGGACGTCCTCGGCGGCCGCGTCCCCCGCCGCGCACACGGCCTCCGCCGACTCCAGGGTGAACCCGCCCGGGCAGACGGCCAGCCGGCGCAGCGCCGCCTGCTCTGCCGGGGCCAGCAGCTCCCAGCTCCAGTCGATCATCGCCCGCAGGGTCCGCTGCCGCGCGGGCGCGTCCCGTCGTACCTGGTTGAGCAGCCGGAACCGGTCGTGCAGCCGCTCGGCGAGTGCGTGCACACCGAGCGCCCTGACCCGGGTGGCGGCAAGTTCCAGGGCGAGCGGGAGTCCGTCGAGGCGGCGGCACACCAGGGCCACGGCCTCGGCGTTGTGCGGGCCCAAGGCGAAGCCGGGTGTGCCGGCGGCGGCGCGGGCGGCGAAGAGCTCCATGGCCTCGGCCCCGTCGAGCGGGGCGACGGCTTCGAGTACCTCGCCGGAGAGGGCGAGCGGCTCCTGGCTGGTGGCGAGGACACGCAGCCCCGGGGCCTGCCGCAGGAGCTGCTCGGTCAGAGCGGCCACGGATTCGACGACGTGCTCGCAGTTGTCGAGTACGAGGAGCAGCCGGCGCGTTCCGAGCGCCGCGGCCAGCCGGTCCCGGGCGGCGGCCTCGCCTCCCGATCCGGGGCCCGCGCCGCCGTCGGCGTCCTCCCGCACCCCGAGGGCGGCCGCGATCACCGCGGCCACGCCGCCCCGCGCGCCCGCGAGTTCGACGAAGCGGACGCCGTCGGGGCACGGGCCCGGCCCGGCGTCGGCGAGGCGGGCCGCGGCGGCGAGCGCGAGACGGGTCTTGCCGACGCCGCCGGGCCCGGTGAGCGTCACCAGGCGGCCGGCCTCGACCGCCGCGCACACCCGGGCGACGGCTTCCTCGCGCCCGACGAGCGAACTGACCGGGGTGGGGAGGTTCGTCCCGGGCCGCAGCGGCCACGCCTCCACGACGGCGGGCACTGGCTCCGGCTCCGGCTCCCGCTTCGGCTCCGGCGCGTGCCCGGCCGTCAGCTCCGGGTCCTGCCGCAGGATCGCCTCGTACAGCGCGCCGAGTTCGGGGTCCGGGTCGATGCCCAGCTCCTGCGCGAACCGTGCCGTCAGCTCCCGGTAGGCCGCGAGCGCCTCGTTCTGCCGCCCCGCCCCGTACAGCGCCCGCATCTGGGCTGCCCGCAGCCGCTGCCGTAGCGGATGCTCCACGACCAGGGTGCCCAATTCATCGGCCAGTACGACGTGTTCGCCCAGCTCCAGCCGCGCCTCCGCGAGATCCTCCTGCGCGGTGATCCGCCGCTCCTCCAGCCGGACGGCCTCGGCCCCTGCGAAGGCGGCGTCCGGGAAGTCGGCGTAGGCGGGCCCCCGCCACAGCCCGAGTGCCTCTGACAGCAGTGCGGCCCGCGTCCGCGCCCCGGCCTCCTTGCGGGCGAGCGCGGTCAGCTCGGCGAACCGGCCCGCGTCCACCGCTTCACCGGGCACCCGAAGCGCGTATCCCGCCGGACCGAACCCGACCAGGGCCCGGCCGCCCTCCTCGGCCTGCGCCAGGATGCGCCGCAGCTGGGAGACCTTGGTCTGCAGGGTGTTCCCGGGGTTGCCCGGCAGGTCCTCGCCCCACAGCTCGTCGACCAGCCGGTCCACGGGCACGGGCCGCCCGTACCGCACGAGCAGCGCGCCCAGCAGCGCCCGGACCTTCGCCTCGGGCACGGGGACGGGGGTCCCCTCGTCGGTTCGCACGGTCAGTGGTCCCAGCACCTCGAAACGCATGCCGCAACGTTACTTCTTCCTCGTCAACAGGCCGTGGGCGGACCGCCGGTGGCTCCGCACGCCGCGCGTACGCGGCGCCGTACGCGGCCCGTGCGCGGCCCGTGCGTCGTCCGTGCGCGGCCCCTTGCACGGTGTTCCTGTGACCGCGACCGAGCGGTCCCCATCCGCACCGGAAGGAACACGCCATGACCGTCTCCCGTGAGATCCGCCTCGCCTCCCGCCCCACCGGTACCCCGAAGCCCGCGAACTTCCAGCTCGTCGCCGCCCGGCTCCCGGAGCCCGGCGAGGGGCAGATCCTGGTGCGCAACACCTGGATGTCGGTGGACCCGTACATGCGGGGCCGGATGGACGACGCCCCCTCCTACATCCCGCCGTTCGCCCTCGGCGCCGCCCTCGAAGGCAGCGCGGTCGGCGAGGTGGTCGCCTCCCGCTCCGCCTCCGTCCCGGTCGGGGCGACCGTCTCGCACTTCCTCGGCTGGCGGGAGTACGCGGTCCTGGACGCCGGCGCCGCCACCGTCGTCGACACCTCGATCGCCTCGCCGACCGCCTACCTCGGCGCGCTGGGCACCACGGGCCTGACCGCGTACGCGGCGCTGACCCGGACCGCGCCGGTCAAGGAGGGCGATGTCGTCCTCGTCTCCGCCGCGGCCGGGGCGGTGGGCAGCATCGCCGGTCAGCTGGCACGGCAGTTGGGCGCGTCGCGGGTCGTCGGCTCGGCCGGCGGTCCCCACAAGACCCGGAAGCTGCTGGACGTGTTCGGCTACGACGCGGCCGTGGACCACCGTCAGGGCGATCTCCCCGGCCAGCTCGCCGAGGCCGCCCCCGAGGGCATCGACGTCTACCTGGACGCCGTCGGCGGCGACCACCTCCAAGCGGCCATCGGCGCGATCCGTCCCGGTGGGCGGATCGCCATGGTCGGTGCGATCAGCGGCTACAACGCCACGCGGCCGGCGCCGGGTCCGGACAACCTCTTCCGGGCCGCAGCCCACGAGGTGACCCTGCGGGGGATGCTGGTCTCCAGCCACTTCGACCTGTTCCCCGAGTGGATCGGCAAGGCGGCCGGCTGGCTGGCCGACGGGACCCTGCGTACGGAGGAGACCGTCGCCGACGGCATCGAGCGGGCGGCCGACGCCTTCCTCGGCGTGCTGAGCGGCGCCAACACCGGCAAGATGCTGGTCCGTCTGGGCGCGGACCGATGAGCGCCTCCGCCCCGGAGGCCGTTCGGAGGCGGTTCGGAGGTGGTTCAGAGGAGGTGCGGAACCGTGGAGGGTACCGGGCCCTCGGTGCGCAGCAGCAGGAGGGCGATGTCGTCGGGGCGGGGGCCGTCGCGGTGGGCGTGCTCGATGAGTTCGTCCGCCAGGTCACCGAGCGGGTGGTGCTCGGGGGCGCCGCCGATCAGGGCCGCGACCGCGCCGATGGCGTCCTCGATGTCCCGGCCGGGGGCCTCGACGAGCCCGTCGGTGTAGAGGGCGAGGAGGGTGCCGGGGCTGAAGGGGACCTCGACGGCGGTGTACGAGGCCCCTGGCTCGATGCCCAGGAGGAGTCCGGCCGGCAGGTTCAGCATCTCGGTCGTCCCGCCGGGGTGGCGCAGCAGGGGCGGCGGGTGGCCGGCGGAGGCCAGGCGGACGGTGTGGCCGGCGAGGTCGATGTGGGCGTACAGGCAGCTGGTGAACAGCCCGGGTTCGAGGTCGGTCAGGAGCCGGTTGGTGCGGGCGAGGACCTCCTCCGGGGGTGCGCCGGCGCCCGCGTGGACGGCGGTGCGGACCTGGCCCATGAGGGCGGCGGCATTCACGTTGTGGCCCTGGACGTCCCCGATGGCCGCCGCGACGGTGGTGTCGTCGATGCGGATGAGGTCGTAGAAGTCGCCACCGATCTCCAGGCCGTACGCGGCCGGGCGGTAGCGGGCGGCCACGTCGAGGCGGGGGACGCGGGGCAGGGTGTGGGGCAGGAGGCCGGTCTGCAGGCTGCGGGCGAGCTGGTAGGTGGCGTCGTAGAGGCGGGCGCGGTCCAGGGCCTGCGCGATGAGCCCGGCGATCGAGGTCAGGACGGCGCGCTCGCCGGGGGCGAAGACGCGGGGGTGCCCGTAGGCGAGGACGAGGGAGCCGATGGGGCGGTTGGAGGCGATCAGGGGCAGGAACGCCCAGGCGGCCATGCCGTCCTCGACCACCGCGTCGGGGTGGGCGGCCAGGAGCTCGCCCACGTCGCCGAAGAACAGGGGGGTGGAGGTGTGCAGGATGTGGGTGATGGCGGTGTCGGCTGAGACGGGGGTGCCGTCGAGTTCCGCGAGGTGTTCGGCGGAGTATCCGCGGTGGCCGACGATCCGCACCCGCCCGTCCTGCTCGGCCAGCAGGGCCAGGGCGTGGGCTCCCAGTGAGGGAACGATCTGGTCCGCGGCCTTCTCCACGACGTCCTGCGCGTGGGCGGCCTCGGTGAGGGTGACGGCCAGCAGCATGAGCGGGTAGAGCGCGGTGGCCCGGCTGGGTGCGGACTGCTCGGGGTCCGTCGGCGGGAGGGGGGCCGGGGAGCCGGCCCGGTCGCCGACCGTGGTGATGCGGACGCTGATGCCGGTGTTGTCCGGGTAGAGCTCGAAGTAGAGCTGCTGTCCGGTGGGGCGTTCGGCGGTGAAGCTCCGGGGCAGTCGGCTCATCGCGGTGGCCCGGTAGTGGTTCTCGATGGCGGGGGTGTCCATCCAGGGAAGGGCCTCCCAGGGCAGGGCTCCGAGCAGCCCGGAGACGGGCGCGCCGAGCAGGTCGGCCGCCTCCTGGGTGATGAAGGTGATGGTGCCGTTCAGGTCGAGTGCGCAGTTGCCTCCGGGGAGACGCCGGACGAAGGCCATGGTGGCCGCAGCCTCGGCCGGGCCCGGTGTGGGTGAGGGGAGCGGTCGCAGGATGATCGGATACGGTGGCGGCCGCAGCGGCAGGCCGTCGCGGGCGGCACGCCGCAGGATGCGCGCCAGGCGGCTGCGGGCCGATTCCAGGGCCGTGCGCTCCTGCTCGTCGAGGTCGGGCCGGTGCGAGCCGGGCCACAGGAACACCAGGCCGGCCCCGGTGGACTCGGGGGCCCCGTCGGCGGCTTCCCCGGTCAGGGGGGCGGCGGCGAGCGCGAAGTCGTAGGGGAGGACGAGGCCGAGACGCGGATAGCGGCGGGCCGTGTCCTCCTGGCCGCGGAGCCAGACGAGCCGGCCCTCACGGACCGCGTCGGCCACCGGAATGGGGTCGTCCAGGGCGACCCGCGACCAGGGTGCCGCGAACTCTCGGGAGAGCCCGGAGGCCAGCATCAGGTGCAGTACGCGCCGGGTGGGGTCGGGGTCGGGCAGGTAGAGCATGCCGATGGACGCTCCCGCGTCGGCACAGGCCCCGACCAGTGCCTCTCTCAGCGCACGCCGGTCGGCCTGCTGATCACGCCCCGGAACGTTTCGCACCTGACCATGGTCTCTCCATATCCCCCCTCCCGTCGGCACCCGCCCGTCCCGGCGAGCCCGTACGCCGATGGCGGCCTCGCTCAGGGCCTCAGGACGGTCCCGGGGGCCCGAGGTCGGGGTGGTCCTTGAGCAGGCCGGGCGGAGCGGCCTGGCGCCAGGAGTCGACGACGATGGCACGCAGCTCGTCGGTGTCGTCGAGGGCCGCCAGGCGGGCCCGTACCCAGGCGAAGGACGCCTCGTGGTCCGCGACCCAGAACTTCCCGGGCTCGGCGCGGACCAGCTCGTCGCGTTCCTCCTTGGGGCAGCGGACGGCCAGCGACGTCCCGTCGTCGGGCAGGGTCAGGAACATCTTCCCGGCGACCCGGAAGGTGGGCATGGCCCAGGCTTCCTTCTCGGTCGTCTCCGGGAGGGCGAGGGCGATTTCGCGGACTTCGTCGGACGTGCACACACCCTGACCGTACGACAGGCCACTGACATCGGGTCTCGGCACGGACGCGCGGGCCGCTCGGGCGTAGGCTTCGACCGGCACGGACGCATCGGGGGGCGGAGTACATGACGGCAGAGACAGCACAGCGGTGGAGTTCGGCCCTCGATTCGGTCGTGGTGTACGCGCAGGGCGCGGTCTGCCGCCGGCTGGTCCGGGGCACCATGCCGGCGGACGGGCGGGTGCGCGTGACGGGGTTGCCCCGCTCGCTGGACCCGGGCTCGCTGCGGGCGAGTGTGCTGGGCGCCCGCGGGGTGCGCGTGACCGAGGCCCGGGTGGAGGTCGAGGCCGAGCCGCGCAGCGCCGGCGCACCCGACGCCTTGCGGCGCGAGGTCGAACGCCTGCGCGACGAATACGCCGCGGCGCAGGGCCGCCGGGACCGGCAGCGGGTGCTGATCGACGAGGTCAGGGCCCTGCGGCCGGTGCCCCCGGCTCCTGATCCCGAGGCCCCGCCCCGCCGCACCCCGGTCGACGCGTGGCTGGAGCTCGCCGACTTCACCGAAGGGCGGCTGACGGGGCTGCACGCCCGCCTCGTGGAGCTGGAGGACGCGCTGCGCCTCGTCGGGCACGAGCTCGGCGTCGCCGCGGACCGGCTGGCCCGCGCCTCCACCGATGTTCCGCAGGCGCACGTGGAGACCACGGTCTCCGCGCTCCTGACGCTCGATGCCACGGGTGACGCCGACGGCGATGCCGAGGGTGTTGCCGGGGAGGTCGAGCTGGAGTTGGAGTACGGGGTTCCGGGCGCCGTCTGGGTGCCGGCGTACCGGCTCACGCACCGTCAGGGCGACGGCGACGGCCGTCTGGTGCTGCGCGCGTCGGTCGCCCAGCGCACCGGCGAGGACTGGACCGGTGTGCGCATCGCGCTGGCCACCGCCGACCTGCGGCGCCGCACCGACCTGCCGAAGCTCCGTTCGGTCCGGATCGGGCGCCGACAGCCCGCCCCCGCGCCGTCCGGCTGGCGCGAGCCTCCGGCGGGTCTCGCCGACCTGTTCGCCGGCTACGAGGCGGCCGGCCCCCGCCGCCCGGCCCCGACCGTCGTCCCCCCGGCCGTCAGGGCCGGCTCCGCGTCCGGTCCCGTACCGCCGCCCCCGCCCCCGCCGCCGCCACCCGCCCCGGCGGCCGCGGCCGCGCCGCAGGGATACGGCGCGCTCCCGGTGCCGGGCGGCGTGTACGGCGCCGCCCCGGACGGCGTCGGCGGCGCGCTGCCCGCATTCGCCCAGCCGGCCCGCCCGCGGCCGGCAGGCAGGCCGCGGGGCGGCGGCACGGGCTTCGGCGGGGCCCCTGCTCCCGCGGCTCCCGCGGCCCCCGGCCGGGCCGCTCCCCCGGCGCCCGCGTCGGCTCCGGCGCCGGAACCGGTGGCCGGTCCGCCGCAGCCGAGCGGCGCCGAACTCGACTACGCCGCCCTCGTCCTGTGCGGCCCCGCCGAGCCGGGCGCTCGCAGGGGCCGGCTGTTCGCGGACTCCCCCGCCGACCCGGTGGCGGCCGAACACCGCCGCCGCGCCGAGGCGGTGGGCGGGCTGCCGCTGCCCGGGCACGCCGTGCGGCCCCGTGAGTCGGCGGGTTCCTTCGACCACCGCTTCGATGCCGCCGCCCGCGCCGACATTCCGTCGGACGGCACCTGGCACACCGTCACCGTCGGGGAGATCCCGGTCGGTCTGCGCACCGAGTACGTCTGCGTGCCGTCCGTGGAGCAGACCGTGTACGCGACGCTGGTGCTCTCCAACGCCACCGGCCAGGCGCTGCTGGCCGGCCCGGTGGAGGTCTCCGTCGGTGAGGACTTCCTGCTGACCGCCGCGCTGCCCACGCTCGCCCCCGGCGGGGTCCGCCGGGTGGGGCTCGGACCCGCCGAGGGCGTCCGGGTCACCCGTCGTACGAACCTGCGCGAGTCGACCTCGGGCCTGCGCAACAACACCACGGTGCTCGACCAGCAGGTCCACGTGGAACTGGCCAACCGGCTCGCCGGACCCGTCACCGTCGAGGTCCACGAGCGGGTGCCCGTCACCTCCGATCCGGATGTCCGGATCGAGGAGCGCGCCGGCTGGACGACACCCGAGGACGGCGCCGGGCCGGAACACCACGCCCCGGGCACCCGCGTCTGGCGGGTGGACCTGCCCGCCGGGGGGACCACCGCCCTCGACGGCGGCTACGAGATCCGCATCCCGGCCGGCAAGGCCCTGGTCGGCGGCAACCGCAGGAGCTGACACCCATCATGTCCACGGCCCCGAAGCCGATCGCCCTTCCCGTCACCGCCGTCACCTGCCTGGAGGACCGCGCCCACATCGAGCGCGCCGTCGTGCTGGACCTGGAGGCGGGGGTCCAGCGGCTGCGGCTCGGTCCGGTCAGCGCGCTGGCCGTCGACCGCACCCTGCACGCCGAGCTGGCCGCCGAGCACCCGGCCACCGTGCTCGACGTACGGATCGTCCGCAGCTGGGAGCCGCGCGGACCGCTGCCGTCCGCCGACGAGGACTCCGCCCTGCGCCTGCGCGTGCACGTCCTCGAAGAGGAGCAGCTCGCCCTGGGGCAGCGGCGCGATCGGCTGCACGCCCGGCTCGACGTGCTCGGCCGGCTCGCCGCCGATCTGCTGCGGGAGATCGGCGAGGGCGCCGGTTCCGGGGAGACCGACGGGCCCCGCTGGGCCCGCGAGATGGACCGGGTGGACGGCGAGCGCGATACGTACGGTGAGCAACTGCGCGCCGTCGACGCCCGGTTGGCCGCCCTCGCCGTCGAACTCGGGGAGACCCGGCAGGCCATGGACCGCTCCGAGACCGAGCCCGCCGAGCTGGTCGGTCATATCGAGCTGACCGTGGACAGCGCGGCCGCCGGTCCGGTCCGGCTGCGCCTGAGCCACCTCACCCCGTGCGCGCTGTGGCGGCCCGCCTACCGGGCCGTCCTGGACGGGGACGCGCTGACGCTGGAAACCGACGCGATGGTCTGGCAGCGCACCGGCGAGGACTGGTCCGGCGTACGGCTGACCCTGTCGACGGCCCGGTCGGCGCTGGCCACCGAGCCCCCGCGGCTGGACGAGGACCGTCTCACGCTGGGTGACCGCACGGCGGCGGAGCGCCGGACGGTCGACGTCGAACTGCGCGAGGAGGAGATCGGGGACCTCGGTCCGGCGGCCCCGGTGCTCGGCCTGCCCGGGGTGGACGACGGGGGCGAGGCGCGGGTGCTGCACTCCCCCGTACCGGTCTCCGTACGCGGGGACGGCCGCGCCCACCGGGTGCCGCTGTCCTCTTTCAGCACGGCCGCGAGCAGCGAGTACGCCTGCTCCCCCGAGCTGTCCCCGCTGGTCACCCGGGTGGTTTCCTTCGACAACCGGTCCGGCCACGCACTGCTGGCGGGTCCCGTGGACCTGGTCCGCGGCAGCGGGTTCAGCGGCCGCGGCACGCTGGATTTCACCGCCCCGGGGGCTCCGGTCGAGCTGGCCTTCGGCAGCTGCGACGACCACAGGGTGGTCCGGTATGCCGAGGAGTCCCGCGACTCGGCCGGATTCACCCAGCGGACGGTGGTGACCCGCACGGTCCGGCTGCACCTGTCCCGGTTCTCCGCTCCCGGGGACCACGGCGAACGGGTGGTCGTCGTCCGGGAGCGGATCCCGGTTTCCGAGGTCTCGGCGGTGGAGGTGCGCCTGCGCAAGGAGGCCTGCTCGCCGGCGCCGGACGCGGTCGATTCCGAGGGCATCGCCCGCTGGGACGTCGCGCTCGCCCCGGGCGGCCGGCGGACGGTCACCCTGGTCTACGAGCTGTCGGCGAGCGCCAAGGTCACCGGGCTGTGAGCGCGGCGGTGCCCGTGACCGACGGCCACCGGCAGTCCCTCTGGACGCTGTTGCGGGAACTCGACGCCGCGGCGACGCCGAGTTCCCACGCGAGGAGTCGGCTCGACCGGTTCTTGTTCTGGATCTGACGCGGCTCAGGGCGTCACGAGGCGGTCGACCTCGGCGTCGAAGAGCAGGGCCGGGTCCAGGCCCATGCCGGTGAAGTGGCCCGCCAGTTCCAGTGACAGCACGCCGTGCAGGCGGCTCCAGAACGTCAGGGCCAGGTGCAGCGCCGACGGCGGGGCGTCCGGGTGGCTGCCGGCCCATGCGCGGTGCGCGGCCAGGTGGTCCTCGAAGGCGTGCGGCTCCGTGTCCGGGGTGGCGCAGGCGTCCAGCAGGACGGACATCAGTTCCGAGGCGATCGCGGTGACGTCCGGCGGCGCGTGGTATCCGGGCACCGGGGTGCCGTAGACGAGGAAGTAGCGGTGCGGGTCCGCCAGAGCCCAGCGGCGCAGCACGTGCGCCAGCCCGGGAAGGCCGGGCCGGCCCGCTCCCCCGTCGGCGGCGGCGATGAAGGCGTCGGCGAGGCTTCGGTAGGCGTCGCGGATGAGTTCGGTGATCAGCTCGTCGCGGTTGGCGAAGTACCGGTAGAGCGCCGGTCCGCTCATGCCCATCTGTTTGGCGATCGCATTGAGGGAGAGCGCGGAGGCGCCGGAGCCGGCGATCTGCTGCCAGGCCTTCTCCTTGACCTCCTCACGCACCTGCTGCCGGTACCGCTCCCGTGGGGTCTTCGTACTGCCCGTCATGCCCGCCGCCTCTCACCGCTCGCCCTTCACCACCCGGTGAGTTAGAGGCTATCACCATCGGCATATCCACTCACGATCGGATGGGCCGCTCCCTTGACATCGGCGAGATAGGCGATCACTCTTGTTACAGCTTCTAACGAACACGAGATGCAGAAACCCCATGGAGGTCATGATGACGAACACCGTCGAGCGGGTCGAGGTCGTTCTGCCGGGCAAGGTCGAGCCGGAGGGCCTGCAGTTCCACCGCGGCCCCGTCCCGGTCCCGGCGGCCGGCCAGGTGGTCGTCGCCATGGAGGCGACGGGCGTGTCCTTCGCCGAGCAGCAGATGCGGCGCGGCCGGTACTACGACCAGCCGCCGTTCCCCTTCGTCCCCGGATACGACCTGGTCGGCACGGTGCTGGCCGTGGGCGAGGGCGTCGGCTCCGCGCTGCTCGGCAAGCGGGTCGCCGCCCTGACGAAGACCGGAGGCTGGGCGAGCCACGTCGCGCTCACCGCCGCCGACGTGGTGGAGGTACCGGAGGGCGTCAGCCCGGTGGATGCGGAGACCGCAGTGGTCAACGGCATCACCGCCTGGCAGATGCTCCACCGCAAGGCCCGGGTGCGCTCCGGCCAGACCGTCCTGGTCCACGGCGCGAACGGCGGTGTCGGCTCGATCCTGGTCCAGCTGGCGCTGGCCGCGGGCGCCCAGGTGATCGGCACCGCCTCCACACGCCACCACGACGCGCTGCGCGCGCTCGGCGTCACCCCCATCGACTACCGCTCCGGGAACGTGCCCGCACGGGTACGGGCCCTCGCCCCCCGCGGAGTGGACGCGGTGTTCGACCACGTGGGCGGCGACGGCATCCTCGATTCCTGGCGGCTCCTGGCCCCCGGCGGCACGCTCGTCTCCTACGGCAGCGCCGCCACCCGCGACGACGAGGGCTCCGGCTCGTGGCCGGTGCTCAAGCTGCTCGGCCGGGTGTGGGTGTGGAACGCGCTGCCCAACGGCCGCCGCGCGTACTTCTTCAACGTGTGGGCCGGGCGCGCCTACGCCAAGGACCGCTTCCGGGCACGCCTGCGCTCCGACCTCACCCGGGTGTTCACGGCCCTCCAGCACGGCGAGATCACCGCCAAGGTCGCGGCCGAGATCCCGCTGGCCCGCGCCGCCGAGGCGATGCGCCTCGCCGAGTCCGGCACGGTCGCCGGGAAGGTCGTCCTCGTCCCGTGACCCGGCCGCCGGGCACGTCAGGCGAGCGGGGCACGTCAGGCGAACGGGGCACGTCAGGAGAAGGGGAGCCGGTCCGGCTGGCAGGTCGTGCCGGGCGGCGGGAGCGTGCCGTCGATGAAGTAGCGGCTCTCGTAGGTGTTGATGCAGGTGCTCGAATTGTTGAAGAGTGCTGTGTGGCCGTACCCGTTGTTCGTGAGCAGCCGGGCGTCGGCCAGCTCCTCGGCCATGGCCTGGGCGTCCGAGTGGGGTGTCGAGGGGTCGTACGTGGTACCGACCACCAGGACGGGGTTCGCCGTGGGCTTGTTCCACGGGCCGTCGTACCGGTTGGCGGCCCGGGCCGGCCAGGTGGCGCAGGGCTCACCGGCCCAGGTCCAATAGCGTCCGGCATCGCCGGCGCGCTGGGCGCTGTCCTCCTCCAGACCGTGGTAGACGGCCGGGTCGCTCGGGTTGGGGCTGTCGCCGCACCACACGGCTCCCGCCTGTTCGTCACCCAGGTACGGACTCGGGTTCGCGACCGGGGGCGGGGGCGGGTACTGAGCCGGCTTCGGGGCGCGGCCCTGCCAGAGCTCCTGGAGGCGGCCGGCGAGATCGGTCCAGCCGGGGTGGACTATGTAGAGGCTGTTGACCGCGTTGGCAACGGTGTTGGCGTACGTCCACGGACCCACCGGGTGCTCGCGCAGGCGCCCCATCAGCTGGTCGAACTTGTCGCGGGTGGCTTCCGGGCTGCCGGCCGAGAAGGCGCAGCGGGCGGTGGTGGCCGATCCGCAGAGGTCGAGGAACTTGTCGAGGGTCGCCGCCGCGGTACGGTCCGAGCCCATGCGCAGGAGGGTCGTGGTCCGGGGTTCGCTCGTCGAGGCGTTGTTCGTCCACGCCAGCGGGTCGATGTTGCTGTCGAGGACCATGGCGCGGACCTTGTCGGGGAACAGGTTGGCGTAGGTGGCGCCGAGGATCGTGCCGTAGGAGACGCCGAGGTAGTTGAGCTGCGGCTCCCCCACGGCCCGGCGCAGCAGGTCGAGGTCCTGGGCGGTGTCGGCGGTCGAGACGTGGCGCAGGAGGTCCGGGTCGCGCTTCTCGCAGCGGCGGCCCAGGTCCTCGTACGCGTCGATCCAGGTCGTGCGCTCCTTCTCGCCCACCGGGAAGCCGCCCGGCTTGCCCGCCCCCCAGGCCTGGGCCTCCTCGGGGCTGTCGAAGCAGTTCACCGCGGTGCTGTTGCCGATGCCCCTGGGGTCCCAGCTGACGATGTCGAACCGCTCGCGCAGATCCTTCGGGAAGGAGTCGTAGTTCTGCGGCACCTGCACCGTCCCGGGGCCGCCGGGTCCGCCGGGGTTGACGAACAGGGTGCCGATGCGCTTCGCGGGGTCGCCCGCCTTCCGGCGGACGACGGCCAGGTCGATGGTGCGGCCGGCGGGGGCCGCGTGGTCCAGCGGCACCTTGGCGGTGGCGCAGTCGTACGGGCTGCCGGGTTTGCAGGGGCTCCAGTCCAGCCGGGGGACGGTCTGCGAGGGTGGGGGCGAGGGCTCCGCCCGGGCCGCGGCGAGTTCCGGTGCGACGAGCATCGAGGAGCAGACCGCCGCCACGACGAGGGCTGCCGCGCACCGGCGGCGACCGGACATCGGTCGGGGTGCGCGTCGGGCCCCGGGTGCGGGTCCAGGCACAAGTCCAGGTGAAGGTGCAGGTGCAGGCATCGCTCCGCCCTCCTCCGGCACGCCGGGGGCGTGGTGCGGCGACCGGTGCCGTGGCACCGGTACGCGCCGCCGGGTCATGCTTCAACCAAACCTCGATTCGCCGACGTGCGCGAGCCCGGCCCTCCGGACCACAGCCGGCCGCGTCCGCAGGGGGGCGGATCCACGGCCCGCGCGCTATCCTCCGCGCCATGCCGATTGACATGGACATGCGATTACGGGTGCGGTCGCGCGCCCTGGTGTGCCTCCTCCTGCTGGCCCTCCTGGGCACGGTGACCACAGCGGCCGCCTCGCCCCGGACCGCGGCCCCCGCCGCGGCCACGGCCGCCAAGGCCGCTCCGACCACCGCGAGCTCGGCCGCCGCGGCCGCCCGCTGGGGCGACCGGCGGCTCGACGAGGCCGCCTTCCTGACCACCCACAACGCCTTCACCAACTACGAGGACTCCCGCTGGAGCTCGGTGAACCAGTCCGAGTCCGTACGCGCCCAGCTCGACAACGGCGTGCGCGGCCTGAGCCTGGACACGCACTGGTACGAACGCAGCACCTGGCTGTGCATCATCAGCTTCGGCAGCGACTGCTACCCCAGCGACGTGTACCTGTGCCACGGCGACTGCAAGACCTTCGCCGGAGCCACGTACGCCCTGCCGCGGCAGACCTTCCACGGCACGATGCAGACCGTGGTGGACTTCCTCGCCGCCCATCCGCAGGAGGTCGTGACCGTCTTCCTGGAGGACTACGTCGGCGCCGATCAGCTGCAGGCGTCCCTCGGCCGGGTCAGGGGGCTGCAGGACATGGTGTTCCGGCCCGACGAGTGGGGCGTACGACAGCACGGCTGGCCCAAGGTGGCCGACCTGGTCACCTCCGGCAAACGGCTGCTGATCTTCTCCGACCGGTCCGACCGGGAGCACCTGGGCGTCATGTACGACAAGTCCTGGACCGTGAGCAACTTCTGGAGCCTCGGTGACCTGGGCAACGACCTCTCGTGCGTCAGCCGCTGGTCCGACGTGCCGCTCGACCGCCAGGAGCCCGGATTCCGGCGCCTGTTCACGATGAGCCACCACCGCAACGTGCCCACCGTCCTCACGGCGGCCCTGGACAACGGCGCCAAGCTGCGCGGCCGCATCGCCGAGCAGTGCCGGTCGGCCACCGGGGGCCGCGACCCGAACTTCGTCTCCGTCGACTTCCACCGCCTGTCGGACGGCAGCGGCCACACGCCCGCGTCGATCGTCGCGGAACTGGGCGCGCGCCCCTGACCGGTTCGCCGGTGGCCCTGCCGGCCGGGTGGACCGCCGCGTACGGCGCGGCGCACCCGGCCGGTCAGCCCGCCTTGCGCGCGCCCAGCGCCCGTCGCTCGTCCTCGGTCAGTCCGCCCCACACCCCGTACGGCTCCTGCACGCGCAGCGCGTGGCTCAGGCACTGCGCCCGCACCGGGCACAGCGCGCAGACCTCCTTGGCCTCCTGCTCCCGCACGGAACGCTCCTCGCCGCGCTCCCCCGCCGGGTGGAAGAACCGGTCCGTACCGAGCGCCCGGCACGCCGCGTCCTCCTGCCACTGCCACAGGTGCTCCGCACGGCCCGGCAGGTGTGCCACCTTCGGCATGTCCCGACTCCTCTCCTCGGCTTTGCGCATGTCTTCGGACTCCTCCCTCACGCGTCTGACCCGGGTGCCCGTTTCGAAACACCGTCCGCGTACTCCGACGGGACGGCGGCCGCGGACGTGGAGACCCGCGGCAGGGCGTACGGGTGCTTCTCGGCCAGCCAGGCGACGAGCTGTTCCCGTACCGTGCAGCGGGCGGTCCACAGGTCGTCCGCGTCCTTCGCGGTGACGATCGCCCGCACCACGATGGCGCTGGGCGTCGTGTCGGTGACCGCCAGGTCCCAGCCCCGGCCGTCCCACACCTCGCAGCCGTCCAGGATCTCCTTGAGCTTCTCGCGCATCAGCGGGACGGGGGTGGTGTGGTCGCAGTGCAGGAAGACCGTGCCGGTCATCTGGATCCCGCCGCGCGACCAGTTCTCGAAGGGCCGCCCGGTGAAGTACGAGACGGGCATGGTGATCCGGCGTTCGTCCCAGGTGCGCACGGCCAGGAAGGTGAGCGTGATCTCCTCGACCACACCCCACTCGCCGGCCACCACGACCGTGTCGCCGATCCGCACCATGTCGCCGAAGGCGATCTGGAATCCGGCGAAGAGGTTGCCGAGAGTGGACTGCGCGGCCACGCCCGCGACGATGCCGATGATCCCGGCCGAGGCCAGCAGCGAGGTCCCGACGGCGCGGAGGCCGGGGAGGGTCAGCAGCATCGCGGCGGCGGCCACCACGGCGACCACGGCGGTGACGATCCTCATGATCAGCGTCACCTGGGTACGGACCCTGCGCACGCGGGACGGGTCGCGCGTGCCGAGCGCGTAGCGGGCGTACGAGGACTCGACCACGGCGGAGGTGACGAGGACGACGCACCACGCGCTCGCACCGATCAGTACGAGCGTCAGGATTCTGCCCACGGCCGTCTCGTGCTCCTGCAGTGGCTGCCATGCGATCTGCCGGTACACGGCGCGCAGCACCGTCGCGAACAGCAGGACCCGTACCGAGGTGCGGCAGCGGCGCAGCATGTTCCAGAGCGGCGTCTCGGGGTGGCGGGCGCCCGCGCGCCGCAGCAGCAGGTCGGTGAGCTTGCCTGCGACGAGGGTGAGCACGATCGCGCCGCCCAGGACGGCCGGGACTTGAAGAAGGCTGTTCATGACTCCTCTGGATGGGGCTCGGGGACGGGTCCCGTCGCACGTGCCCGGCCCCTGTGTGGACAAACAGGGCGTCCGTTCCGCGATGGCGGGTACAAGCGACCACGACACGACAGCCGAGGACGAGGTGAGTGCGCAGTGCAGACCATCGGACCGGACACCGGCGGGCCCGTACCGGACGCACGGGGGCCGGCCTTCCCCCAGCTCCGCCGGCTCGCCCTGCGCGACGCCTTCCGGCAGGTCGCCCGGGGCCGCCGATTCACCCGAGAGGCGCTGGAGGACTGGGGGTGGGACGGTCAGGACACCGCCGAGGACGCGGTCCTGGTCGTGTCGGAACTCGTCACCAACGCCAAGCTGCACGCCGGCGGCTGCCACGAGCTCAGGCTCCGCGCCGGGGACGTGTTCCGCATCGAGGTGTACGACGGCCACGGAGGGCTCCCGCGACCGCTGCCCGCCGTGCGTCCTGGCCGTCCGGGCCGCCCGGGCGGGCACGGCCTGCGCCTGGTACACCGGATCGCCGACCGCTGGGGCGTCCAGGCGGTCGGGCGCGGCAAGGTCGTCTGGGCCGAGATCGACGCCGAACGCCTGCGGACGGGCCGACCCGGGCACGCCTGAACCCGACGGCCGGTGGGCCGGTCGGGCGGGTTCGGGCGTGCCCGCGTCGGGCGTTCGCGTCGGGCGCTTCGAGCCAGGTGTCCCGGTCAGGCGTGCAGCAGCTCCGCGCGCAGGGAGCCAAGCGTGCGGGTGAGCACACGGGAGACCTGCATCTGGGAGAGGCCGATCTCCTCGCCGATCTCCGCCTGGGTCATCTCCTGGCCGAAGCGCAGCTCCAGGATCTGGGTGGAGCGCTCGTCCAGGTCGGCGAGCAGCGGCGCGAGGGCGTGCCGGTCCTCGACCGCCTCCAGGGCGGGGTCGATGTCACCCATGGTCTCGGCGAGGCTGCGCGCGGTCCGGGCGGCCGTGGACACCTGGCTGCCGCCGGCGGGACCGTCCTGGGGTACGTCGAGGGACTGCGTGGAGTAGCCGTTGGCCGCGACCAGGCCCTGGCGGACCTCGTCCTCGGTGAGGTCCAGCCGCTCGGCGAGTTCCGAGGGGGTGGGCGCGTGGTCCGTCTCGGCGGTCAGCTCCTCCGTGGCCTTCGCGAGCTCCAGGCGCAGCTCCTGGAGGCGGCGCGGCACGCGTACGGCCCAGGTGGTGTCCCGGAAGTGGCGCTTGATCTCGCCCGTGATGTAGGGCAGGGCGAGCGTGGTGAGCTGGGTGTTGCGCTCGGGGTCGTAGCGGTCGATGGCCTTGATCAGTCCGATGATGCCGACCTGGATGATGTCCTCGTTCTCGGGGCCGCCGGGGCGGTCGCGGAACGGGCGTGCGGCGAACTGCACCAGTGAGATGTTCATCTCGATCAGGGTGTTGCGCACGTACTGGTACTCGCGGGTCCCCTCTTCGAGGCTCTGCAGCCGTTCGAAGAAGACGCGGGTCAGCTCCCGGGCGTCGCGGGTCGACAGTTCCCGGGGGCAGGGCACGTCCGGCAGCCCGCCGAGTGCGGGGGCTTCGCCGGTACCACCGCCGGGGGTGGCCGTCGTCGGGATCGTCGTCGGGGTCATGGCCTCGGCCTTGGCCGTGAAGGTCATCGTCTTCGCTCCTTGGGCACGTGTGCTTGCGGTGCGGTGCGTCGCTCGATAGCTCTGGTCATGCGGAACTCTGCTTCCGCTTCCCCTGCACCCTGTCGGGGCCGGAGACACACGTCAAGTAATACCGGAAAACCGGTTCTGGAATTGCATTTCGTGAGTCATCCCTCAAGAATGACGGTGTGGAGAGCGAGCACACAGGTCCCCGCCGCAACGGCTGGACCTTCCTGACGAACCATGCCCGGGTTCTGATCGCCATCGCGCGCGACCCGGGCATCCGGCTGCGCGACATCGCGGTGGACTGCGGTCTGACCGAGCGCACCGTACAGGCGATCGTCACGGACCTGCAGGCGGACGGGTACCTCAGCAGGACCCGGGACGGGCGGCGCAACCGCTACGTCGTCGCCCCCGGCGCCCGCTTTCGCCACCCTGCCGAGGCCGGCCACGAGATCGCCGGACTGCTGGCCTATCTCGCCGGCCCGCTGACCGCCCCGGGCCAGGCGGCGCCGTCCGCCGAGGTGGCGAACGACACAGCCGGCCACAGCGAGCCCCGCACGACCGTCTAGGCCGCTGGCGGGTGTCGTACCCGCGTCAGGCGCGCCCCAGGGACGGCCGCCCGAACCGTACGGGGACCCCGGGTGAGTAGAGCACGCTCACGGGCGGCCCGGCCGGGGCGGGCAGGCCTGCCGCGGCCACCAGGTCCTCGTCGCAGCCGAGGAGCTCGGCGCGGTGCAGCGGCCAGCGCGGATGCGCGTTCGGGACGTACAGCGGCCGGCCGAAGAGCTGTGTGTGCATGCCCCAGCGGGCGGTCAGGAAGTGCTCCAAGGCCGTCGGCTCCGCGATGCGCCCACCCACACGTACGGCGATCCGGCTGTGCGCGCCGCGCGGGCCGGGCCGGCGTCGGCTGCCGGCGTACGTGACCGTGTCGCCGTCATGACGGACCGTCATCCGGGACCAGACGTACGGCAGTCGGAACGCGGCCCGCCCGACGGCCACCGGGATCAGCCGGGAGGCGTCCAGCGAGCGGAAGACCACGGCCCGGCGGCCACGGGCGTCGACCGAGTAGAGGCGGACGTTGGTCTCGGGGAAGGAACCCAGGTAGGGGACGCCGGGAAGGCGGAACCAGCCGACCTTGTGCATGCGGAAGGCCACCAGGCCGACGTAGGTGACCCCGTCCAGGGTGTCCGGCACGGTGCCGGCGGGCAGCAGCGGGGCGACCTGGGCCGGGTCGGCGACCCAGTGCAGGAACGCCAGGTCGAGCCAGGACTGGGTGAGCAGGGGGCGGTCCACCGGGCGCGGCGGGTCTGCCGTTATCGGCTCCGGGACCACGGCGGGCGGCGGTGTCTGGCGCATTCAGCCAGTATTCCCCGCTCACCCGGCACCGACGCCGGCGGACGGTGTACCGCTCAGGCCCGGAACGGGCACGGCAAACCCCCGGTGTGTGCGGTGCCCGACGGAGGGGAACCGCGAAGTCCCCACCTCTGCAGCCACTTTGGCGACGCACCTTTCGAGCGGCCGGGGGCGGACGACGCAGCAGCCCGGCTCCGCTCACGGCTCCGGGCGTGCTCCCCCGGTGGGGCATCATCTCCGAGAGCCCCGACGGCGGGGCATCGCGCGAAGGAGGCGTCGCATGGTCGAGTGGAAACGGATCAGCTCAGGCATTCGTCCCGTACCCAGCCCTGCCGCGACCACCTCGGTCTGGGCCGCGGCGGCCGTCGCGGCCGTCGCCCTGGTCGCCGTGCTGAACCTCCTGGACGGACCGGACGACCCCACCGTCGACCTCATGGCGCTCTCCCTCGCCGTGGCCGTGGTGAGCACCGGAGCCCGCCTCACCGCCGCCCCGGGGACCGCCCTGCTCTGCTGGCTCGTCCTCAACGTCTTCGCGACCGCGCCCGTGGGTGAGCTCAGCTGGGAGACCCCCTACGACCTGGTACGTCTCGCCTGCCTCCTCGCCGCGGCGGGCACGGGAACCGCCATCGCCCGCCTCGGCCACGCGCGCGCCGCGCACCGGCGGCTCAGGCCTTAGGGGAGGTCTTGCGCAGCACGCCTATCTTGTCGATGCGGTGCTCGGGATTGCCCTGGGCGTCGCTCCAGAAGTTGCCCTCGGCGTGGTCCTCCGGTGTGGCGCAGGTCGAGATCGTGATCATGGCTTGGGTGGGTGCCGCCCCGGGTGTCCCGGGCACGGCGGCGCGCTGTTCGCTCAGCGAGCGCTCCGACCGGAAGGACGTCTTGCGGGTCGCGGTGATCTCGTAGGTGTACACCACCTCGCCCACGGTCACGAGGACCGTGTCGCCCTGCTCGACGGCGGGCAGGTCCCCCAGCGGACCACCGGCCGACATGCGGTGCGCGGTGACCAGGAAATTGCCCACCTGGCCCGGCCCGACCCCGCCCCGCTTCCCGTAAGGGCTGGCCGCCACGCCGAGGTCCTGGATACGGGTTCCCGGTATGTCGTCGGTGGTGCCCTCGTACGGAACCACGCGCAGCCCGGTGACACCCGCGGCGGGTATGGACAGCGTGGAGACCACGGGCGCGGAAGCAGGGGCAGGGGCAGGAACAGGCACCGGAGCGGGCACGGCGGCGGCGGTGACCACCGCCGGGGGTGTGGCGGCCGGGACGGAAGCGGATACCGCCGCACCGGCGGCGGTCGAGGGGGTGCACGCCGCCAGCAGGGCGGTCACGGCACCGGCCAGCACGGCGGGGACGGCTCGGTACGGGAACGGCAGGGACATGGGCATTTTCCGAGTCGGTCGGTCGGCCGGGGCGTGCGGCGGGCGGGTGACCCGATGCGCCCGGCCAGAGTGACATACGGAGCAAGAGGTCCATAAGGGTCCGGCCCTGTGACCTCGCTCCCGACACCCCGCACGGGCGGGCGTACGGAAACGAGGCGGGCGTACGGAGAAGAAAAGTCGCGGGAACTTCCTCCCGCTTCTCTGCGACTACCTCGCCGGAGGAAGTGCCGTCCCGGCTCCGGCACGGCTGACCGGCACCTCGTCCGTCTGGAACCGAGTACAAGTATCCGGAGTGACGATGACGGACCGGCTTGAGTACCCGACCCTGGCGATCACCGCGCTGAAGCGGTGGGCG
Organism: Streptomyces sp. NPDC001502; assembly: GCF_042894785.1. NCBI lineage: Bacteria > Bacillati > Actinomycetota > Actinomycetes > Kitasatosporales > Streptomycetaceae > Streptomyces > Streptomyces sp. NPDC001502. The sequence goes on along the minus strand of NZ_JBIAVW010000003.1, from coordinate 242,197 downwards.
CCGCCGCCCGCTCTCGCCGGCTTCATAGCGCTCCTCGTGGTGATGTTCGGCGCGGCGTACGCGGTGGGGGCGAGCGCCGGCCCGGTGGCCCCCGGTATGCGGTCCACCCAGGTCGACAGCCCGGCATTCGTAGGGGACCTGGGACGGACGCACGGGCACAGCGGCGGTACGGGTGGCACGCGGTGACGGCCGGGCGGACCGAGGTGGTGGCCACCACCGATCTGGTCGTCGGCGGGATGACCTGCGCGGCCTGTGTGAACCGTGTCGAGAAGCGGCTGGCCAGGATCGAGGGCGTACGCGCCACGGTCAACCTCGCCACCGGGCGGGCCCGGGTGATGCACCCATCGCACGTGACGCCGGAAGACCTCGTCTCGGCGGTCGAGCGGGCGGGCTACAGCGCCGAGGTGCCGGCTCCACCCGAGCCTGCGCAGGACCGGACGCCGCCGGCGGGGACCGAGGGTGCCCCGGGCCGCGAGGAGGTGCGGCGGCTGCTGATCACCGCCCTGCTGTCCGTTCCCGTTCTGGCGCTGTCGATGGCGCCCGCCCTTCAGTTCCGCAACTGGCAGTGGCTGTGCTTCGTACTGGCCGCGCCGGTCGCCGTCTGGGGTTCGCTGCCGTTCCACACCCGGGCGTTACGGGGGCTGCGGCACGCGGCGGCGACGATGGACACCCTGGTGTCGCTGGGCGTGGTCGCTTCCTTCTCCTGGTCCGCGTACGCGCTGTTCCTGGGCGGGGCGGGCGATCCGGGGATGCGGATGCCGTTCAGTCTGCTGCCCTCGGCGGGCGGCGAGGTGGCCCACATCTACCTGGAGGCCGCAGTCGGGGTCCCGCTGTTCGTGCTGACCGGGCGTTTCCTCGAATCCCGGGCCCGCCGTGGCACGGGTGAGGCACTGCGCTCGCTCGCCGGTCTGGCCGCCAAGGACGTGACGGTACAGGAGGACGGCGCCGAGCGGCTCGTCCCGATCGGGCAGTTGCGGGTGGGGCAGGAGTTCGTCGTCCGGCCGGGCGAGCGGGTCGCGACGGACGGGGTGGTGGCCTCCGGCGGTTCGGCCGTCGACCTCTCCCTGGTCACCGGCGAGAGCGAGCCCGTCGAGGTGGGACCTGGCCAGGCGGTGGTGGGCGGTGCGGTCAACGCGGGCGGTCTGCTGGTCGTCCGGGCCACCGCGGTCGGCGCGGACACCCAACTCGCCCGGATCACCCGCATGGTCACCGAGGCGCAGTCCGGAAAGGCCCGGGCCCAGCGCCTGGCCGACACGGTGGCGGGGGTCTTCGTCCCGGTCGTGCTGGCCCTGGCCGTCACCGTTCTCGGCTTCTGGCTCGGTGCCGGGGCCGATCCGCAGGCAGCCGTCACGGCCTGTGTGGCCGTCCTGGTCGTGGCCTGTCCCTGCGCCCTGGGGCTGGCGACCCCGACCGCCCTGCTGGCGGCGACGGGCCGGGGCGCGCAGCTGGGTCTGCTGGTCAGCGGCCCGCGGGCGCTGGAGACCCTGCGGCACGTCGACACCGTGGTCCTGGACAAGACCGGCACGCTGACGACCGGCCGGATGACCGTCACGCGCGTGACGGCCGTGCCCGACGGGATGGGCGGGGAGCGGGCCCTGTGGCTGGCGGCGGCGGTGGAACAGGGTTCCGAGCACCCGCTGGGCCGCGCCGTGGTCGCGTACGCCCGGCAGGAGCCGCACGGCGGGCCGCCGGCCGAGGTGTCCGGGTTCCGGGCCACCGCGGGCATCGGTGTGACCGGGGTGGTGGAGGGGCACCGCGTGGAGGTCTGCGCCGCCGGTGCGGACCTGCATCCGTCGCTGGACCGGGCCCTGGCCGAGGCGGAGGCGGCCGCGCACACGCCGGTCCTGGTCCGGGTGGACGGCGCCGACCAGGCTCTGATCGCTCTCGGGGACGTGCTGCGCCCCGGCAGCTACCGGGCCGTCGACCGGCTGCGGCGCCTGGGGGTGGAGCCGGTCCTGGCCACCGGCGACCGCGAGGCCACCGCGGTCCGGGTCGCCGCCGCGCTCGGGATCGGGATCGGGGACGTGCACGCGCACTGCTCGCCCGAGGACAAGGCACGGCTCGTACGGGAGTTACGCGGTCAGGGGCGACGGGTCGCGGTGATCGGCGACGGGGTGAACGACGCCGGCGCCCTGGCCGGGGCCGACCTGGGCATCGCCATGGGGAGCGGAACGGACGTGGCCATCGGCGCGGCCGATGTCACGCTGGTCCGCGGTGACATCGAGTCGGTCGCCGACGCCGTCGAGCTGGCCAGGCGGACCCTCGGGACGATCCGGGCCAACCTCGTCTGGGCCTTCGGCTACAACGTCGTCACCGTGCCGCTCGCCGCGGTGGGGTTGCTCAACCCGATGGTCGCGGCGGCCGCGATGTCGGTGAGTTCCCTGATGGTGGTGGCCAACAGTCTCCGGTTGCGTACCTGGCAGCCGGCAGCGCAGGCACGACGGGCGGGTACGGGCAGCCGGACGACGAAAGGCACGGGGCGATGACGCGTTCACCTTCGGAGCAGCCCCCGGGCGGCGGTCTCCCGACCCGTCGAAGCGTGCACGAGGGGCTGCGCGCCGCCATCGTCCCGGTGGCCACCTGTGCGCTCGCACTGGCCGGCCTGACGGCCTGGACCTCGTCCGGCGCCGCGGGCAGCCCGCCGCAGATCGCCGCCGGGAACGGCCGTGTTCTCCTGCCCCAGGGCAGCGGCCGGGACACGGCCGCCTTCTTCGACATCACCAACATCGGTGGCGCGGACGACCAGTTGACCGAGGTGACGTCACCCGGCGTCGAGGAGACCCTGCTCAGCCGGCGGGAGAGCTCTGGGCTCGGGGCCGATCTGTTACGGCCGGCGGGTCCGGTGAGGGTGACCGCGGGTGGCACCGTCGCCATGTCCCCCTCCGGCCTGAGCGTCACGACCCGGACGAAGCCGATCCGCTGGCAGGCGGGCGACATGGTGCCGTTCGTCCTCCACTTCCGTTACAGCGCGCCGGTCGAGGTGGTGGCGGTGGTGGTCCGGCCCGGCAGCTGACCCGCTGTCGGGCCGCGGCCCGTTCCCGGGGCCGGGCGGACACCCGTACCCGAGGGAGGAATTAGCCCCTGCGATCATGTGTCCCATGGGCGAACTGGTCGAACGGGTCGATGAGCAGGACCGCGTCGTGGCGGTCGTGGACCGTGCGGAGGCGATTCGCGAGCGCTGGCCGCACCGCGTCGCGACGATCGTGTGCCGCGACGGCGACGGCCGGATCCTCGTGCACCGCCGCCCGGACGACGCGTCCCGCTTCCCGGGGCAGTTCAACTGGATGCTCGGTGGCGCCGTCGGCGTCGGCGAGTCGTACGAGGAGGCCGCGGCCAGGGAGCTGGCGGAGGAGCTCGGGGTCCACGCCGTTCCCCGCTTCGTGCTGAAATTCCTGTGCGACGGAGTGATCAGCCCCTACTGGCTGGGCCTGCATGAAGCCGTGGTCACCGCACCGGTTCGGCCCGACCCCACGGAAGTCGCCTGGTTCGACTGGCTGACCGAGCCCGAGTTCGAGGACCTCGTCCACCGCGCCGCGTTCATACCGGACGCCCGGGAGGCGTTCGACCGGTATCGCGCCCTGGACCGCCCGCACGCTCACGAAGAGTGACGCTCGGCCACGCCGTGCACAGCTTCAACCCGGCGGGAGGGGGTATGGACCTCTGAGGGGACTCCCCGAGGAGGCTTCATGCCTGCCACTCTCCGTATCCAGGCCTGCCCCGCGCCGCAGCGGGACGCTTCGCAGGACCCTCGCGCGATCCGCGATCCGCGGTCCGTGAGCACCGCTGACGCCCACGACCTGTCGGTCACGCTCTTCCGGCGGCTGCACGAACTGGACGAGGGGACCGCGGAGTACTCGTACGTGCGCAACACCCTGGTCGAGCTGAATCTGAGCATGGTCAAGTATGCGGCCACGCGCGTCCGTCATGTCGGCGCGCCGTGGGAGGACGTCCTGCAGGTGGGCACCATCGGCCTGATCAAGGCCATCAACAGGTTCGATCCGGAGCGCGGGTTCGAGTTCATGTCGTTCGCCCTGCCCACCATCGTGGGAGAGATCAAGCGGTATTTCCGTGACACGACCTGGGCCGTCCGCGTACCGCGCCGGCTGCAGGAGTTGCGCATCGACCTGGCCAAGGCGAACGACGCGCTGGAGCAGGAGCTGGGCCACGCACCGGGTGTGCGGGAGCTCGCCGAGCGGCTGGACATCACCGTGGACGAGGTCTGCGAGGGCCGGCTCGCGTCCAACGGTTTCACCAGCCTCTCCCTCGACGTCCCCGTGACGGCGGAAGACGCCGAGGCGCCCGGCGTGTCGTCCCGGAGCCTCGGCGTCGAGGAGAGCCGCTTCGAGACGGTCGAGGATCTGGAATCGCTCAAGCCGCTGGTGGGAGAGCTGTCCGAACGGGACCGGACGATCCTTGCCCTGCGTTTCGGTGAGGAGCTGACCCAGGCCGAGATCGGCGAGCGCCTGGGCATGTCGCAGATGCACGTCTCCCGGCTGCTGGGCCGCATCCTGGGCCGCCTGCGGGAGGGACTGCTCGCCGAGGAACCGCAGGCCGGGGCGGAATGAGGCGGGCCCCTTCCGCACGGGACGGACAGGCATATCACGCTGGAACCCGGGCAGGTGCAGTGCACGAGGAAGGGTGATGCGGGATGGTGCCGGAAGCGGAGAGTGAACGCTTCACCGTCGCGGTGGAGGCCGTGGACGGAGCCGTCGTCCTCACGCTCACGGGGGAACTGGACCACGACACGGCGCAGCCGCTGCGGGACGCACTCGATGAGGCACTCGGCCCGGGCCGTCGGCTGCTGGTCGATATGGCCGGCCTCGGATTCTGCGATTCCACCGGACTGAACGTGCTGCTGAACACGCGCCTCGCGGCGCAGGAGGCGGGAGCGGGCCTCGAACTGGCCGGTCTGCACGGGCCTGTCGCCCGGATGTTCCGGATCACCGGTGCGGACGGTGTGTTCCCCGTCCACTCCGATGTGACGGAGGCCCTGAGGACGCCACACGCCGGAGGAGCCTGAGCCTCATGGAGCAGCGCGGGCCGTCCGACCGGATCTGGAGCCTGATGCTGTCCGGAACCACCGATGTCGTCACGCGCAGCCGTGACTTCGCCCGCCAGGCACTGACCGCCTGGCGCTGGCTCCCGGGGGCGGGAGAGATCGACCGCGAGGCCGCCGAGGACGTGCTCCTGCTGGTGTCGGAGGTGGTGGCCAACGCCTGCCTGCACGGCGGAGGACCCCGCGCACTCGTCCTCGACTTCTCGGCCGAGCGGCTGCGGATCGAGGTCACGGACAGCAATCCGGCCCCGCCGGTGCGCTTGCCGCCCCATGGGCCGGGCGACCGGGGAAGGCCGGTCGGTCACGGACTGCTGATCGTGGAACGTCTGGCCCGGGACTGGGGCTCCGAACCGGCGGTGGACGGCAAGCGCGTCTGGTGCGAGGTTCCGTGCCCGCCGGGGATCCGCGTTCCCGGATGACGTGGCGAACCACCCGGAGGCATCCGCGCCGCCGGACCGCTCCGTGTCACACGCTGGGCACGGCCCGGACGCTCACGCGCGAGGCGGGTTCCTGGTGGCCGCCGCTCGCGATCATGCGTACGTCGCCCTGGTCGCTGATCTCCGCCTGCACGATTCCGGTGTCGTCGGCGTAGATCGGATGGCCGCCGGGGCCGGTCCGGTCGGTGCGGTGCACGAGGACCGATTCCTCGCCACCCGGTACCGCATGGTCAGGGCCGGCGAATACCAGTTCGTACCTGCTGTCCCGTCCCATTCCGGCCTCCTCCGAGCGAATGCCCCGTCGGCACCATTATCGGGCACAGGGGCCCGACTGCGCGCTCGTGAGCACGGGCGGGGGGAGGAAGCTTCCGCACGGTCAACGCCCCGCGCGCACTCGGGGTTCCGGCTCGCGATGTGATCTTCCCCCACCCCTGAGCGCCTTTCCGCTACGGCTCTCACCTGCGCATACTCCAAAACCCGCCTCGCCCCGAACCGTCGGGGGCGATGGCAGATCGGATGGAGTTGATCAATCAGATGACGTCGCACACGGTCTCCGCGGCAGCTTCGGGCAAATGGGCGCTCGGTGATCTCACGGTCAACCGGATCGGCTTCGGAGCCATGCGCCTGACCGGCAGCGCGGCCTTCCATGAGGGCATTCCCGGCGACCGCGGCCGGGCGATCGCCGTACTGCGCCGGGCGGTCGAGCTCGGCGTCGACCACATCGACACCGCCGCGTTCTACTTCTCGCGGCTGCGTTCGGCCAATGAGCTGATCAACTCGGCGCTGGCACCGTATGCGGACGACCTCGTCATCTCCACCAAGGTCGGCCCCGCCCGGGACGCCTCCGGCGGGTGGGCCGAGCCGGCCCGGCCCGACGAGCTGCGCGGCCAGGTCGAGGAGAACCTGCGCCAACTGGGCCGGGACCACCTCGACGTGGTGAACCTCCGCATCATGGGCCAGGAGTCCGTCAGCGAGCACTTCGGGGCCCTGTCCGAGCTGCGCGACGCCGGACTGGTCCGCCATCTCGGCATCTCCAACGCCCGCCCGGAACACCTGGCCCAGGCCGAGGCGATCGCGCCGGTGGTGTGCGTTCAGAACCGCTACGGAATCGACGCGCCCGACAGCACGGGGATGCTCCGCGCCTGCGCGGAGCGCGGTATCGCCTTCGTACCCTTCTTCTCCATCGCGGGAGAGGGGCGCGAGGCCGGCGCCGTCCGGGCCGAGCACGACGAGGTCCGCGCCGTCGCCCGGGCGCACGGAGCGTCAGCGGCGCAGGTGCGGCTCGCCTGGATCCTGCGGCAGGGCTCCCACGTACTGGCCATCCCCGGGACGGGCAATCCGGATCACCTCGCCGACAACGTGGCGGCGGGCGCACTCCGGCTGACACCGGACGAGCTCCGGCTCCTGGATTCGATCGGCCGCTCCGCGTCCTGATGCCGGCGGCGAGCAGCTCGGCGGGCCCTGGGGACTCCGCGCGACAGAACGCCAGAACCGTTCACGTGCGTGTGTCCGAAGAAACGGTTGGAGCGGCCGTTACAGGACCCTGAACCCGTTCGGCGCAGAGCGGGAGCGGGTCGCGCGGGCAGCACGTCCGTACGGGAAGGCCGCCGTCTCCGGGCCCGCCAAGGCTTGTTCGGCGCGCTCCCCCCGCTCACGTCAGCGTGGCCTTGACATGTGTCCGATACACGCGAGAGTCACCGATACATCCGCATTTTGCAACACGCCCCGAATTAGTGGCTTTTGGTGGTGGTTGGGGGCCAGAGTGTGGCTCCTCGGCAGGACGCCGGGAACGGTTCCAGGCCCACCCGCCCCGCACAAGGCGGACCGGGCTGCTGTCTGTTGAAGGGGTCATCTTCATGTCTGCTTCTCTCGCCACCCGCCGGTTCGTCGCCGCGTTGCTGGCCGCGGGCGCCCTCGTCGGCGCCGCCGCCCTCCCGGCCAGCGCCGACGACCACCGGCGCGACCGCGACCACCGGGCTCCGCACTCCTCGATCGTCATCAGCGACGTCCAGTACGGCACCGCCGGCCGCGACCGCTCCGACCGTGCGCTGAACCGGGAGTGGGTCGAGGTCAAGAACACCGGGCGCAAGAGCGTCAACCTGCGCGGCTTCACCCTCACCGACCGGCAGGGCAACCGCTACCGCTTCGAGGACTTCCGCCTGGACGGCCAGTCCAGCGTGAAGGTCCACACCGGCCAGGGCCGCGACACCCGCCGCGACGTCTACCAGGACCGCCGCCACCAGATCTGGGACGAGCGCGACACCGCCACCCTGCGCGACAACCGCGGCAACGTCCTCGACACCGACTCCTGGAACGGCCGCCGGCACCACCGCAACGGCTGACCCGGACGGGTCACCGGCCTGACGCGCGCCCGCACTCCCCGCACGGCGGGGGTGCGGGCGCGCGTCGATATCGGGCTGCGACTGTCACAGGGGGGTGGCAGGATCATCGGCGGTGATCCGACCACCTACAGGGGGCAGGGATGGGGAGCACGACGTTCGAGTGGCCGCGCGACGCGCAGGCACGGGACACGGCGGCGCTGGAGCTGTGGCTCGCCGTGCACGGCTGGGAGGTCGATCCGACGGTGTTCATGGCCGGCGGACTCGGCCCGGCCGTGCAGGTGCAGCCGATCGGCGGGGCGGGTCAGGACGGGGAGCCCGGGCTGCTGATCCTGCCGGGCGAGACGGTGGTGTACGCGCGGGACCGGATACGGATCGCTCCCCGGGCCGCCGTTGCGGCCGCCTGCGGAACCTCGTAGAAGCACCCTGCGCCGGCCGGCCGGCATCCGCCCACCGGGGCGGCTGTCGGTGGTGTGCGTCAGAGTGGAAGGGATGCCGATTCCCGCGCGAGCGAGGTGATCCCGTGAGACACGCGATCCGGGCGGAGGGCCTGGCCAAGCGGTTCAAGGAGACCCGCGCGCTGGACGGGGTGGACCTGGAGGTTCCGGCGGGTACGGTGCTCGGTCTGCTCGGCCCGAACGGCGCGGGCAAGACCACCGCGGTCCGCATCTTCGCCACGCTGCTGCGCCCGGACGAGGGGCGTGCCGAGGTGGGCGGGTACGACGTGGTGCGGGAGGCCGGGCGGGTCCGTTCGCTCATCGGTCTGACCGGGCAGTACGCGGCCGTGGACGAGAACATGACCGGCACGGAGAACCTGCTGATGATCGGGCGCCTGCTCGGCATGGCGCGCGGTGCGGCCCGGGCCCGTTCCGCCGAGCTGCTCGACCGTTTCCACCTGGGTGACGCGGCCGGACGGGCCGCGAAAACGTACTCGGGCGGTATGAGGCGCCGCCTGGACCTCGCGGCCAGTCTGGTCGGGCGCCCGCGGATCCTCTTCCTGGACGAGCCGACCACCGGGCTCGATCCGCACAGTCGCGGTGAGGTGTGGGAGATGCTGCGCGTGCTGGTGGCGGAGGGCATGACCACCCTGCTGACCACGCAGTATCTGGACGAGGCCGACCGGCTCGCCGACAGCATCGTGGTGATCGACAACGGGCGGGTGATCGCCGGGGGGACGCCCGACGAGCTGAAGGCCCAGGTCGGCGGTCAGGTGCTGCACCTGCGCCCGGTACGTGCGGCCGATCTCGACGCGGCGCACGCCCTGGTCGCCGAGGTGGCCGGGCCGCACACCACGACCGAGGGCGACGGGATCACCGTCCCCGTCAACGACCCGGCGCTCATGCCCCGTGTCGTGCGCCGGCTCGACCGCGCGGGTATCGCCGTCGGGGAGCTCACTCTGCGTCGCTCGTCCCTCGACGAGGTGTTCATCGCCCTGACCGGCCACCGTGCCGAGCCGGGGGCCGCCCCGCAGGCCGACGTCGAGGCAGGGGCCGTTGCCGATGTCGGCGCCGGCACCGACACCGGCTCCGGTGACGACGCCGACGGCCCGTACGCGGAAGCAGGGAGTCCGTCATGACCGGCACGACCCTCACGGACAGCCTGGGCCGCGGCGGCCGGGTCAAGCCGCCGGCGGCCCTGCGGCAGACCGCCACCATGGCCTGGCGCAGTCTGGTCTCGGTGAAGCACAATCCGCTGGAGCTCGTCGACTACAGCATCACGCCGATCATGTTCGTGTTCCTGTTCACCTACGTCTTCGGCGGGCAGATGGCGGGCTCCCCTCAGCAGTACCTCCAGTACGCGCTCGCGGGGATCATCGTTCAGAACACGCTGTTCATGAGCATGTATACCGCCATGTCGCTGAACACCGACCTGACCAAGGGCGTGTTCGACCGGCTCCGCAGCCTGCCGATCGCCCGTTCGGCTCCGCTGTTCGGCCGGATCGTGGCCGACCTGGCCAAACAGCTGTGGGCCATGCTCCTGATGATCGCGCTCGGCACGGTCCTGGGCTTCGAGATCACCGGCGGTCCGGCGGGCTTCCTCGGCGCGACCGTGCTGCTGCTGACGTTCGCGGCGGCCGTTTCGTGGACGGCGGTACTGATCGGGATGAGGGCCGCGGACGTGGAGAAGGTGCAGGTCTTCGCCTTCACCTTCATCTTCCCGCTCACCTTCACGAGCAGCGCGTTCGCCGAGGTCGACACCATGCCCGGGTGGCTCCAGGCCTGGGTCGAGGTCAACCCCGTGACGTATCTGTCGGACGCGTTCCGGGGGCTGCTGCTCGGTACTCCGGCGGGCGGGCCGATCCTCTGGTCGCTGCTCTGGGCGGCGGGCATCACCGCGGTCTTCATGCCGCTGGCGATGCGCGCCTACCGCTCCGACAGCCACTGAGCCCGGGCTCAGTACGTGACGACGATCCGGCGTGCCGGGCCGTCCACCCGGATGCGGCCGCCGACGGGGATCACGAGCTGCGGGTCGGTGTGGCCGAGGTCGACGTCGAACACCACCATGGTGTCGGGGGCGTACTGGCGCAGGGCCCGCAGGACGGCCTCGCGCTGTTGCCGGCGGAAGTCCGCCTTGGCCTCGGCGTCGAGCCGGTTCTCGAACGACCAGCTCTTCGCCCTGCCCATGAGCAGCGCCGGGAACTGCCGCAGCAGCCCGCGTTCGCCCATGCCGCGCAGGATCCGGTAGACCTCTTCGGCGGCCGGCATCTCCTCGGAGGTCTCCAGGAAGAGCACGTTGCCGGCGTAGGCCTCGACCGGTCGCGCCACGCGGTCGGCCATCAGCAGCCAGGAGATGATCTCCAGGTTGCCGCCCCAGCTGATGCCTTCGACGACCCGCTCGGCGTTGTGCCAGGACCAGCCGTCGGCAGGTTCCATGTACGGCTCGGATGCGAAGGTCTGCGGGTCCTCCCAGGGGCTGTTGACGTCCCCGTAGGCGCTTGCCGCGGTGAGCTCGTACTCGCCCGAGGTGAACAGCGCGGCCCGCAGGGAGGCGGCGGTCGACGGGTGCATCGCGCCGGGCCGTCCGAACCCGACCATGACCGATCCGCCGTGGTAGCCGACGATGCCCAAGTCCCGCAGGAACAAAAGCAGGTTGGTGTTGTCGCTGTAGCCGAGGAACGGCTTGGGGTGGGCGCGCAGCAGGTCGCGGTCGAGGTGGGGAAGGACGGTGATCTGGTCGTCGCCGCCGATACTGGCGATCACCGCTTTGATGTCGGGGTCGGCGAAGGCCGCGTGGATGTCGGCGGCCCGCGCCTCGGGCGTCGCACCCATCGTCCGGGTCGTCGGGTATTCCACCGTCTTCAGCCCGAAGTCGTCCTGGAGTCTGCTCAGCCCCAACTCGTAGGGCAGCGGGAACAGGCCGGGGAGGCCGGACGAGGGCGAAAGTACGGCGACCAGGTCTCCGGGGCGGGGCTTCACGGGGTAGCGGGGATTCTCCATCCGATGATCATAGAAGTCGGCGGATCCGGCCTCGCGTCGATTATCCGGGGCGAGCCCGCGTCGGCGCCGCGGACCGGCGTGTCGGGCGCGCCCAAATGACAATCATTCAGCCTTATGATCTCGAATCGAATGCAAAATCGAGACAAATGAGACTGTGTCCCGCGCTGTTCGGCGGATCCCGTCGGAGAAAACTGGTCCGCCGTCAGAGCCATGACGTATCCGACCGAGAACAGGACCCCGACCACTGATCTGACTGTTACCTGCCAACCGATTGCGGAGGTGTCACGATGTCCTGCTTCCGGACCGACTTCCGAAAGGCCCCCAAGGGCCTTCTCCCCACGTGTTGTTGCCCCAGAGCCCGCGCCATCCTCTCGCTGCTGCTCCTGACGGCCGCCGTAACGACCGGCCCCGCAGGCCCGGCTCACGCCACCGCCACGTATGGCGCCAGAGCCGTTGCGGTGGCCGCCTCCAAACAGGGCTCGCCGTATGCCTACGGCGCCACGGGTCCCAAACGCTTCGACTGCTCGGGCCTCACCCTCTACGCCTTCAAGAAGGCCGGCAAACGGCTTCCACGCACCGCCGAGCAGCAGTACGAGCACACCCGCCACATCCCCGAGGCCGATCGCGCGGCCGGGGACCTGGTCTTCTTCCCCAGCGGCGCGACCATGACCCACGTGGGGATCTACGCCGGCGACGACCGCATCTGGCATGCTCCACGCCCCGGCACCCGGGTGCGCCTGGAGCGGATCTGGAGCACAGCGGTCCGCTACGGGCGCGCCACCTGATCGGGCACCCGGCCGGCCCGGCCCCTCCGGCCCTGGTCTCCCGCCGCCCCGGCGGCCGGACCCGGGTCCGCGGGCAGCCTGCGTACCGCCCACAGGCTCGGGGTGAGCAGCAGCACAAGGCTCGCCGAGGTCATCAGTACGGCACTCCAGACAAGGACGGACTCCGTACCGAGGGAAGTCGCCGCGGCGCCCACGACGAGGTAGCCCAGCGGCACGGACATGAGTTCACCGGCCGAGCTGAAGGAGCCGACCCGCCCGAGCACCTCGGACGGGAGCTGTTCCTGCACGGCGGTGTTCCAGCACACGATCGCGATGTCGAGGCCGATGCCCGCCATGACGGCCGCCCCGGCCAGCACGGCGAGCGGCGCGCCCCAGGCGAGGGCGAGGAAAGGCAGCGCGAGAGGCAGGTTGGCGCATACGCACACGACCATGATCCTGGAGGGCTTCCATTTGAGTGAAACGATTCCGCCCAGGAGCAGGCCCGCCGCGAACGCCCCCTGGACGATTCCCCATGAAGGAGCACCCAGATGACTGTTCTGGGCCAGCACGGGGCCGAGGAGCTGATAGCCGCCGAGCCAGAGGGCGACGACCACGGTGCCGGACAGGGTGTAGGACCAGATCCAGGAGAGACGGGAGAACTCTTTCCAGCCATCCTTGAAGTCGCGGAACACTGAAGCCGCGGTCTTGACGGGTCCGGACACGTCGAGACGGCTGCAGAGGAAGGCCGCGACAGCGAAACTGGCGGCGTCCCAGCCCAGGGTCAGTTCCGGGCCGATGAAGGCGACGAGGGCGCCGCCGACCGCCGGCGCCAGGATGCGGATGACGTTGATGGGCAACCGCATCAGCGCGTTCGCCTGCTGCAGCTCGCCGGGCTCGACGAGCTGCGGCAGCAGGCTGTTCATGGCGGGCTGGGCCAGTGCCGACGCACAGCCCGCCAGCGCCGCGAACAGGGCGATCCGCCCGGTGGTGGCCGTACCCGTCGCCACGAGCAGGGCGACGCAGCCCTGGGTGACGGCGGGCAGCACATTGCCGATGACAATGACCCCTCGGCGGGAGAACCGGTCCGCGACCACTCCTCCGACGAGGAGGAGGACGAGCTGCGGGGCGGTGTTGGCGGCGAGGACGACCGCCAGGGACGCCGGGCTGCTGTCGAATCCGAACACGGCGAAGGCCAGGGCCACGGGGGCCATCGCCGTGCCGCTCATCGAGATCAGACGTGCCAGGAGGAATAATCTGAACGGCTTGTGCCGCAGTGTGGAGAGGGATCCCTGTCGAACCATTCGACGGAGACTATCCTGCTCCTGCGCAGGTGGCGGGGCCAGGAAGGGGTCCGGCGCCTCAGAGCGATTCGCCCGGCCTCAGATAGCGGTAGCCGTGCGAAGTCTCCTCACCGAGCCAGCCGTTGACGCTGCTGAGACCGCGGTCGTTGATCTGCGCGTCGTGAATGGCGAACGCCCGCCGCGGGTTCACGGCCTTGACGAAATCGATGGCCTCCACCATTTTCAGCCACGATCCCTGCGCCGGCACCAGCAGCGTCTCGATCTCCTGCTCGGGCACGTGCAGCGAGTCACCCGGGTGGTAGACCGCGTCCTCGACGACGTAACCGAGGTTCGCGCAGTCGGGCTGGCCGCCGTAGATGGAGGCATGGCGGCCGCCGACCGCCCGTATGCGGAAGCCCGCGGCGGTGAACTCCGCACCGGAGGACACCCCGATGACGTCCAGCCGCGGGATGTCCGCCTCGGCGGGGGCGTGGACCGGTACGCCGAGCCCCGCCAGGCGCAGCACGTCGACGTGGTCGGTGTGCTCGTGGGTCACCAGCACGGCGTCCGCGCCGGCCAGGGCGGCCGGTTCGCTCCACGTGCCGGGATCGATGACGAGAACCCGGCCGTCCTGCTCGATCCGGACACATGCATGGGTGTACTTCGTGATCCGCATGGCTTTGGACCGTACCGTGCCCGGACCTGCCGTGGCACGGTCGTTCGCGGGTCGTTCCGGAGTCATGCCCGCCGCATTCCCCGGTCGTCCCGTCGATCGCCCCGCGCAGCGGGTCCGTTGCCCGTTGTGGCGGGCGTACTCCTCGATCGTGTGGGTCGGGACGTAGTGCAGCGAGTACGGCTGGTCGCCGGAAGCAGCCCACGCGTATGCACATGCCGGTCAGCGCAGTTGCCGGAAGAAGGCGCGGATGTCCCCCACCAGCAGCTCGGGCACCTCCATGGCGGGGAAGTGGCCGCCCCGGTCGTACGAGGTCCAGCGCACGATGGTGTCGGTGCGCGCGGCGATGTGGCGCAGCGGGATGAAGTTGTCCCGGGGGAAGTCGGCCAGTGCGGTCGGGGTGCGCGACACCTCGGGCAGCCGGCCGGCGTACGCGGCGTGGGCCCGCTCGTAGTAGATGCGGGCCGCGCTGCCGGCCGTTCCGGTGAGCCAGTACAGCATCACATTGGTCAGCATCTGGTCCCGGTCCACCGGGCACGCGGGGTCGCTCCACTCGGTGAACTTCTCCGCGATCCAGGCGAGCAGCCCGACCGGCGAGTCGTTGAGCCCGTACGCGAGGGTCTGCGGCCGGGTCGCCTGGATGTCGGCGTACCCCTGCCGCTCCCGCGCCCAGACCCGGTACCGCTCCCAGGAGGCCAGCGTCCGCTCCTGTTCGGCGGGGGACAGCGCGGCCAGTTCCTCCGGCCGGGGTTCGGCGGTGGCCCCGCCCCCGGGCAGCAGGTTCAGGTGCACTCCGATCACGTGGTCCGGCCGGATCAGCCCGAGTTCGCGCGAGATCGCGGCCCCCCAGTCGCCGCCCTGCACCCCGTACGACCGGTGGCCGAGGCGGTCCATCAGCACGCCGAAGGCCCGGGCCACCCGCTTGAACTCCCAGCCCGTCTCGGTCGTGGGCCCCGAGAGGCCGAAGCCGGGGATGCTCGGCAGCACCAGGTGGAAGGCGTCCGCCGGGTCGCCGCCGTACGCCCGGGGGTCCGTGAGCGGGCCCGCGACGCGCTGGAACTCCACCGGCGAGCCCGGCCAGCCATGGGTCATCAGCAGCGGGGTCGCGTCCGGCTCGGGCGAGCGGACGTGTGCGAAGTGCACCCGTGCGCCGTCGATGACCGTGGTGAACTGCGGCCACTCGTTCAGGCGGGCCTCGGCCGCCCGCCAGTCGTACTCGTCGCGCCAGTAGCCGACGAGCTCCCGCATCCGGGCGAGCGGCATCCCGTACGCCCAGCCGACCCCGGGCAGTTCGTCGGGCCACCGCACCCGGCCCAGCCGCTCCCGCAGGTCGTCCAGCTCCCCCTGCCCCACATCGAGCCGGAACCCGTGCAACCGCTCGTCAAGATCACTCATGCCCCGCATGCTAGGGCGTGTCATGGGGCCGCGCTGGGGGCGCAGGTCAGGGGTGCTGCGGGGCGGCCGTGTCGTCGGAAGGGGGCCAGGAGGCCCAGCGGGCGGGGGCGAAGGTGTCGGCGGTAGCGCGGATGTTCAGGGCGCCCGGGCCGGCGAAGTGGGCGGGGACGACCAGTTCCCGCTCGTCCGCGGCCCGTTGGAGGACGCGGCGGCGGCTGGCCGCCGCCTGTACCGGGTCCAGACAGAAACAGCTGTTGCAGGAGGGCTGGACGATCTGCACCGGGCTGTGCATGAGATCGCCGACGAACACGGCCCGCTCACCTTGGGAGGCCAGACGCAGGACGCAGGAGCCGGGGGTGTGGCCGGGAGCCGCCTCCAGGGTGAGGTGTTCGTCGATGCGGTGGGCGCCGTCCCACAGCACGGCCTGTCCCGCCCGGTGGATGGGCGCGATGCTGTCCTCGTAGACCAGGGCGTCGTCCGGGTCTCGGCCCTGCCCCGAGGAGTTGTCCGGCCCGAAGTGGAAGTCGTCCGCCGCAGGGATGAGGTAGCGGGCGCGGGGGAACGTCGGGACCCACTCTCCGCCCACGTCGTGGGTGTTCCAGCCGACGTGGTCGGCGTGGAGGTGGGTGTTGACCACGACGTCGACGTCCTCCGGGTGGACGCCGGCGCCGGCCAGGGCGCCCAGGAAGTCGGTCTGCCAGTGGTGGAAATGGGGGGTGTGGGGGCGTTCGCGGCCGTTGCCGACCCCGGTGTCGATCAGGACGGTCTGGCCGGCACTGCGCAGGACCCAGGACTGCAGGGCCATCACAGCCTGGTCCTGCTCCGGCTGCCAGTGGTCCGGAGCCAACCAGTTCCTGTTGTCCTCCCACACCGCGGCGGAGTCCGGCACCAGGTCGCGGGGGGAGGTGAAGAAGCCCTGCCACTCGCGGACCCGGATGACCTCGACATCGCCCAGCCGGATCGACTGCTTGTTCTCATTCGTCATGCCACGACCCTAGAAAGAATCCGGTGAGCTCCTCAATGCCCATCCGGCTCACAGCAATACGCGAGCGTCTCATACCGGGCGTCGGCCCGGTAGCGTGACGGGATGGACGTGGTGAGTGATGCGATCTCGACCGTACGGATCGGGCGGCCCTCCTCGCAGCGGGTGCGGGTGAAAGGGAGTTGGTGCGCCCGCCTCGACCCGTACGACGGCGCCGGGTTCCACATCGTGCTGGAGGGCAGCTGCTGGCTGCTGCCCGACGGAGGTGGTGCGCCCCTGTCACTGGGCGTGGGGGACGCGGTGCTGCTGCCGCACGGGGCGGGCCATGTGATCGCCGACCGTCCGGCCGGTGCACGGGAGTTGGAGCGGGCGGTGCCGTTCCGACAGTGGGACGCGGTACGCACGACAGGCGTACCGGGGCGGGAAGTCGGAGCGGGCCGGCGCGGGGGGCCTGAAGCCGGGGGTGAACCCGGCGAGCCTGGCGGGCTCCGGGGCGGGCCTGGTGGTGTGGTGGAGATGCTGTGCGGCAAGTACCGGCTCGACCGCAGCCGGGCGCATCCGCTGATGGCGGAGCTGCCGCAGATCGTGCACCTGCCTTCCCGGGTGGGGGCGCGGCCCGAACTACGGTCCGCCATCGACCTGCTGGGGCGTGAGCTGGGCGAGCAGCGCCCTGGTTCCGGCATCGCGGTGCCCGGCCTGCTCGACCTGCTGCTCGTCTACATGATCCGCTCCTGGGTGGCCGAGGGCGGGAGCGGGACGTGGCCGGCGGTGCTGGGCGATCCGGTGGCGGCCGGCGCGCTGCGGGCCCTGCACGCGGACCCGGCCGCGCCGTGGACCAACGAGCGTCTGGCGGCGCAGGTCGGGGTGTCCCGGCCCACCCTGGCCCGGCGTTTCGCCTCCCTGGTGGGCCGGCCTCCGATGGCATACCTGACGTGGTGGCGGCTGAGTCTGGCCGCGGCGGCACTGCGCGAGTCCGAGGAGCCGCTGGCCGCGGTGGCGCGGCGGGTCGGCTACGGCAGCCCGTACGCCCTCTCGCACGCCTTCAGCCGCGAGTTCGGCACCACCCCCGGCCGCTACCGGGCTCAGGACCGGCCGGAAACAGGCCCGGAGACGGAAGCCGGTGCCGGGACCGGTGTCTCGGGGGTGGTCAGCGGGGGGCCTTTCGCAGGGTGAGCAAGGTACGGGCGCCGGCGTCGGGCAGGGCGTCGGCACTGCTCGAAGCTGCCCGACACGGGTCACGCCGGCGTCACGCCACTGCCGGAAGCGGTTGTGAACAGTCGGCCGACCGCCGGACTCCCCCGGCCGGCCGACGCGTTGACGTCAGCGCGCGCCCGCGCGGCGGGTCATCAGCAGTTCGAGCCCGTCCAGGATGCGCCCCAGCCCGAACTCCAGGGCCTGGTCCCGCCCGCCGTGTTCCGCCGCCGAGGCCAGCGCCGCGCCGAGTGCGGGGAACCGCTCCCCGTGCGTGCGCATCACCTCGCCCAGCATCGCCGCGAGTTGGGCATCCGGGCCCGCCCCCGCGGCCCCGGACCCGGACCCCGCGCCGGCGGCCCGCTCCTGCTCCGCGATGCCGCGTACGTGCCCGGCGAGCAGCACCACCGCGTCCATCGCCTCGGCCCCGGTCAGCCCGCAACCGTCGAGCGCGGCGAGCGCCTGCTCCATCCACTCCAGCTCCCGCGGGCCCATGACCCGTACGCCGACGGTCGCCTCCACCAGCCACGAGTGGAGCCGAAGGCCCTCCAGCAGCCCCCGCGCCCATTCCTCAAGCCGCTCCCGCCAGGAGCCACCCGGCGACTGCGCCACCGCGGGCATGGCGCCCTCCACCATCAGCGCCACCAGTTCGGCCTTCCCCGGCACGTACCGGTACAGGGCCATCTTGGTGACGGCCAGCTCCGCGGCCACCCGCTGCATCGACGCGCCGCCCAGGCCCTCCGCGTCGGCGATCTCGATGCCCGCCCGGGCGATCCCCTCCAGCGTGAGCCCCCGCTTCGGTCCGCGCGCGGGCCCGGCAGCCGGCGGCCCCCACAACAACCGCACGGCCGGGCCCCACTGATCGCTCGTCATCGCCTTCGCCTTGCGCTCGCACGGAAACTGCGTCTACCGTACACGGAATCGAATCAGTGTCCGTCGGACACAATTAAATCTCAGGCCGGGAGTCCTCCATGACCGCACCGTTCGACCAGACCGGGGGCCCGCGCCCCGCGGCCCGTACCGTCCTCATCTCGGGCGCCGGCGTCGCAGGCCCCGCCCTCGCCCACCGGCTCGGCCGCCACGGCCTGCGCCCCACCGTCGTCGAGGTCGCCCCCGCCCTGCGCCCCGGCGGCCAGGCCGTGGACTTCCGCGGCGGGACCCAGCTCCACGTCCTTCGGCGGATGGGGATCCTCGACGAGCTCCACCGCGTCCGGACCGGCGGCAGTCCGATGACCTTCGTCGACGCCGATGGCCGCGAACTCCTGCACCTGCCGGCCGAGTTCGCGGGCGGAGACATCGAGGTCCTGCGCGGCGACCTCTCCCGGATCCTCTACGAGGCCTCGCTCGCCACCGGCGCCGAGTACCTCTTCGGGGACTCCCTCACCTCCCTCACCGAGACGGCCACCGGCGTCGACGTCACCTTCCGCCACGCCCCGCACCGCACCTTCGACCTCGTCATCGGCGCCGACGGCCTCCACTCGAACGTCCGCCGCCTCGCCTTCGGCCCGGATGCCGACCACGTCACCCACCTCGGCCACTACGCCGCCACCTGGAGCCTGCCCAACCACCCGGACCTGGGCGTGGACCTGCGCCCGGGCACCGGCTCCATCGGCCACAACACCCCCGGGCGTCTCGCCAGTGTCGCCGCGGACCACACCGACCCGGCCCGGGCCCGCGCCTTCCTCGTCTTCGCCTCCCCGGAGCTCGCGTACGACCGCCATGACCCCGAGGCCCACAAACACCTCCTGCGCGAGGCGTTCGCGGGCCTGCCCTGGAAGGTGGACCGCCTCCTCGACTCCCTCGGCACCGCCGACGACCTCTACTTCGACTCGATCAGCCGCGCCGACTCCCCCGTCTGGTCCACCGGCCGGATCGCCCTCCTCGGTGACGCCGCCTGCGGCGCGACCATCGGCGGGATGGGCACCGGCACGGCGATCCTGGGCGCGTACGTCCTGGCCGGTGAACTCTCCCGCTCGCCCGCGGACCACCGGGCCGCCTTCACCCGCTACGAGTCCCTGCTGCGCGCCTACGCCCAGGACCGCCAGAAGGGCGGAGACCGCACGGGCCGCTTCCTCGCCCCCTCGTCGAAACCGGGCCTGCGCCTGCGCAACACCCTGCTCGGCAGACGGCGCATCCTCACCTGGATGCTCAAGGCGGCGAAGGACGGCACCGCACTCGCACTCCCGGACTACCCGGACCTCCCGGCCAACTCGCCTTCGGCACAGGTCCATTGACGTCCAGGGGCGCTCGCCGCTGAAAAAGAATCACGCAAAGGGCCACACAACTCCCCGAACCGCTCCCCGCCTCCGCAAAAAAGTACCTGCCGACTGGTTTCGTTTCGCATTGCCCGACTACATTGACGGCACACCGCGGCGAACACCGCTCGGGCAGTGACCAAGGGGACGAGCAGAACGTGGCGAGGGCCAGACAGGAGCGGGCCGAGATCACCCGCCAAGCCATACTCGACGGCGCGGCGACCGCCTTCGACCTCGGCGGGTTCGAGGGCACCAGCCTCAGCGACGTCGTCAAGCACGCCGGAGTCACCAAGGGCGCCCTCTACTTCCACTTCCCGTCCAAGGAAGCCCTCGCCCGCACCCTGATGGACGAGCAGTTCCAGGTCTCCGAACACCTCCCCGCCGTCGAGAACCCGGGCTTGCAGACCGTCATCGACCTCACCCACCGGATGGCCCACGGGCTGCGCACCGACGTCCGTATCCGCGCCGGCATCCGCCTGGTCATCGAGTTCGGCTCCTTCACCCACCCCGACCCGACCCCCTACGACGCCTGGATCGACACCTGCCGCAGTTGCCTGACCCCCGCTCAGCAGCGCGGTGACATACACCCGTCGCTCGACGTCCAGGACTTGTCGACCCTGCTCGTCGGAGCCTTCACCGGCATCCAGGTCGCCTCGCACGTCCGCACCCGCCGCGAAGACCTCCACACGCGCGTCACCGACCTGTGGAACTTCCTCCTCCCCGCACTGGTCCCCCCGCAGCGCATCACCCATTTCCACCCCACGGGCACGCCCGAGGCGGCCCCGCCCTCCCCCACCCGCTGACGCAGGGCGGCCTCGCACACGCCGTGGCGAACCACGGGGGTGCTCGCCACGGCGTGCCCGAGACCGCCCTGCCCCGAGCGAAACGAACCGCACCGGCCCTACGGCCGGGGGCTCTCCAGTACGTACGCCTGCTTGGACGCACAGGTCCAGATCACCGGCCGGACCCGGTTCTGCGCGTCCAGCGCGGCTCCGCCGACCCGGTCGTCGTCCGTGACGGCGAAGGCGGCGGTGAACAGGGACGGGCCCAGTCCCGGCAGGACGCGCATCGGCCCCTTGCCGGTCCAGTACTGGGCCCGGGCCGGCGGGCTGTCCGGCGGGCGCGGCGACGCGTAGGTGAACTCGGCCAGGCCGACCGCGATGCCGGTCTTCGGGCTGATCGAGTCGAACGTTCCGCCGATCGCGCCGGGTGCCCAGGGTGCGTACACCGCAGGGCCGTCGGGTCGGTTCCACACCACGGCGAACTCCGCGCTGTCGGGCCCCTTGCCCCGCCGCGCGTAGCCGACGATCCGTCCCGTGTCGTCGATCTCCCGGGTGACGTGGTGGTCCCCCGTGTCGTCGAAGGGCGCCATCACCGAGGGCGCCGAGTCCGGGTACGCGGGCCAGTAGAGCCCCGGGGCGGCGAGGAACTGGGCGCCGGGGCGCCGTTCCAGCTCCCAGCCGTTGCCCGATACCTGCCCGGCGTTGTTGAGGCCCGACGTCTCGTAGAGCATGTATCCGGCGGGCGAGGGCAGTTCGCGGCGCGGCCTGCCGTGCGACCATTCCACGCCGACGGTCCGGTTCTGGGCGGCGTCCCGGAGACTGCCGACGATGACGCCGCGGTCGTTGACCCCGCTCGCCTCGTCCCCGCCGGGCAGTACGGTGATGGCGGGATCGCCGTGCCGGTAGCTGAACGCCTTGCCGCCCTCGCGGGTGGTCACCTGCCCGACCATGAGGCCGGACCGGTTGACGTCGACGACCCGGCCCGTGCCGGAGCCCTCGGGCACCGGCACCGCGTACACCTCTTCCCCGATCCAGTACGCCGGCTTCATGCCGGACATGCCGACCGCCAGGCGCGAGGGCCCCGGTGCGATGGCCGAGACCTGGGTGTGGCGCACCCAGGGGCTCGGATGCGGATCGTCGGTGCCGGGCAGCGTCTGAAGGATCTGGATGGCCGGCTTGCAGGATGCGGCCGTCGCCCCCTCGGCCGCCTGCGCGGGAGCCGTCATACCGAGTGCGGCGAGGAAACTGCCCGCCACGGCGAAGCCCGTACGGCTCGTACGCCGCGTACGTCCCGTACCCCTCGTGTTCCTGGTGCGTCGCGTTCTCGTTGTCATGAATCCCCCCGGATCACGTCACGTGGAAGCCGAATCGCAGGGAGACATCCTTGCCCCACCGGATCGGGATGAACAGCGACGATCCGGACAAGCGACACGTCAGTTCCGGACCTGTCCGCGCGATCCGGCGGCACCGGGCCCGGTTCAGGCGCCGGTGGGGGCGAGGGAGTCGACGTCCTCCATGAAGCTCAGCATCCGGGCGTTGACCAGCTCGGGGTGGTCGATCTGCGGGCCGTGGCCGGTCGCGGCGACGATCTCGGCGCGGGCGCCGGGTATCAGGCGCGGCACGCGTTCCAGCTGACGCTTCGGGTGTACGAGCAGGCTGCGCTTGCCCAGGACGAGGTAGAGCGGGGTGCGGATGGAGCGCAGCGCGTCCTCGGCCAGCGGCAGGGGTGCGGGGCGTCGGATCCGGAAGGCGCGGGCACCGAGCTGGACCCACTTGCGCAGCTCGGGCACGACGATGACCGGCTGCTCCAGCCAGGCGGCGAGGCGCGGGCGCAGCGCCTTGGGCGCGAAGCTGGCGAAGAGGCTGACGAAGACCCAGGCGAAGAAGCGCAGGCCCACCTTCTCCAGGCCGCCCGGGTCGAGGAGCGTGACGGAGGCGAGCCGGCCGGGCCGTCGGTGCGCCTGGTTGAGCACGAGCCAGCCCCCGTAGGAGGAGCCGACGAGGTGAACGCGGTCGAGGCCCAGTTCCTCCAGTGCCTCGTCGAGCCACTGGGCCGCGCGCTCGGGCTGCCACATGGGTTCGCGGTGGATGCTGCGGCCGGCGTCGCCCGGGGTGTCGAGCGCGTAGACGGGGCGTTCGGCGCTGAGTGCGGGGGTGTTGGGGTACCACATGGCCGAGCAGTAGCCCGCGCCGTGGATCAGGACGACCGGGGTGCGGGACTCGGCGGCCGGGTCGTCGGGGCCGTAACGGTAGACGTGCGTGGTGCCGAAGCTGGTCGCGACGTCCGTCTCGTGGCGGGCGGGTGCGCCCATCGCGTAGAGCGCGTCGCCCGCGGCGAAGTACCGGTCGCGCAGCTCGTCGTTCACATAGCGGCCGACGTCGCGGCGCGGACGGGTTCGGCTGGTGTTCTCGGGCACGGGGCACCTCCGGTCTTCGAAGATCCGTTCTTCGTAATACGAACGTACCATAACGATGATACGGCGGTACCATGAAAGAGTCCGGGGGGCCGGACATGAACGCGAGCGCACCACCGACGGGCGGAGAGACGACACATGCCGAAGCGCGTGGACCATGAGGAACGGCGCGCCCAGATCGCCGAGGCGCTCATCCAGGTGGCCGGGCGGCGCGGACTGCACGCCGTGGGCATGCGCGACGTCGCGGCGGAGGCGGGGGTGTCGCTGCGACTCGTGCAGTACTACTTCGAGACCAAGGAGAAGCTGCTCTTCTACGGACTCCAGCACCTCACCGACCGCTTCACCGCACGCGTGGGCGAGCGCCTGCGCGCCGTCGGCCCGAACCCCGGCCCGCGCGCGACCATCGAGGCACTGCTGCTGGCTTCCCTCCCCACCGACGACGAGGGCCGCACCTTCCACCTCCTCTACAGCTCGTACTCGATCCTGTCCGTGACCGACGAGGCCCTCGCCGCCCAGCCGTTCATCGACAACCCCGACGCCGCGGAGAACGCCGTCGCCGGACTGCTCCGGCAGGCACAGGAGAGCGGCCTGGCCGACCCGGCCGTCGACGCGCGCACCGAGGCGATCAGCCTGCTGGCCATGACGGCGACCATGGGCACCAGCATCCTCGTGGGCCAGCGGAAGCCCGAGTCGGCCGTCGCGGTGCTCCACCACCACCTCGACCGGATCTTCACCACCTCCTGACCCCCGAGACCCCACGCCCGGCCGGCGAGGGTCCGGCCGCCCCAGCGAGTTCCCGGACTGTTCACCCCCACGTGACCCGCGCCTTCCCGGACCCGCCCGGCGCGGGCGGTCGAATGGCGACCAAGAGGTCTGGACCATTGAAGTCGCGCCAATCCGTGGCGCATTGGCTCCGGCGCCACACTCTCGCAACAACTGGTCTATACCTTTACTACTAGGATGGGCCACCTGAAACGGGTACATGCACAGCCGTGGGGGGCTTTATGACCTTTCATCATCTTCCGCAACCACCATCCGACGAAGAGCTCTACTGGTACTTCGGACCGCAGCGCCGCTGGGTCCTCGTCAGCACCTCGCTCGCCTTCGTGTTCACGGCGGCGACCATGTTCGCCTTCGCCCTGCGGACACCGGCCCTGTGGGCGTTCCTCGCCGTCCTCGGGCTCAACCTCGTCGCCCTCGTCCTGTCCTCCGTCAACAGCCTGCGCCAGCGCCGGCTCACCCGGCCGTCGCACGAGGTGCTCGTCCATGCCTGGCGGCCCGCCGCCCTGCCGGACGTCGATCTGTACCTGCCCACCTGCGGAGAGCCGCTCGACGTCCTGGCCAACGCCTACCGCGCGGTCGCGGCCGTCGACTGGCCCGGCGCGCTGACCGTCTGGATCCTGGACGACGCCGACCGGCCCGAGGTCGCCGCGCTGGCCGCCTCGTACGGCTACGCGTACGTCGTACGACCCGACCGGGGGCACCTGAAGAAGGCCGGCAACCTCAACCACGCGCTCACCCTGAGCAGCGCCGAGTTCATCGCGATCCTGGACGCGGACTTCGCCCCGCGGCCGGACTTCCTGCGCCACCTCGTGCCCTACCTGGCCGACCCGGCCGTCGGCATCGTGCAGAGCCCGCAGTGTTTCGACACCGACGAGACCATGGGGTGGATCCAGCGGGCCGCCGGCTCCGCGCAGGAATGGTTCTTCCGATGGATCCAGCCGTCCCGGGACGCGAGCGACGCCGCCATCTGCTGCGGCAGCAACGCCGTGTACCGGCGCAGCGCGATCGACCTGGCCGGCGGGTTCGCCCGGCTCGACCACAGCGAGGACCTGTACACCGGGCTCGCCCTGCACGAGCAGGGGTTCCGCACCCAGTACGTGCCGGTGCTGGTCGCCAAGGGCACCTCACCCGACCGGGTCACCTCCTTCGTCAACCAGCAGTACCGGTGGGCGATGGGCAACCTCCACCTGATCGGCACGCCCGTGCTGCGGCGGATGCGCGCGCCCTGGCGGATGCGACTGTGCTTCTACGAGGGCATCGTCGGCTATCTGACCACCGCGGTGAACACCTTCGCGGCGCCGTTGCCGCCGCTGGTGATGATGTTCTGGTTCCCGGACCAGATCCGGCCCTGGCACGTGCTGCCCCTGCTCGCCCCGCTGTGGCTGTGGCACGTGCTGCTGCCGAGGATCAGCCGCACCCGCTGGCGGGTGGAGGTCATCCGGGCGAACGTCCTGACCAGCGTGGCCGCAGCGACCGCGTTCGCGCACACGCTGCGGGGCCGCAGCGCCGCCTGGGTGCCCACCGGCGCGCGAAGCGCGGGAGCCCCGGGCGGGATGGCCCGCCGGGTGATCGCCGTCTCGCTCGTCTGGCTCGTCCTCTCCAACGGCGCCGCGGCCACCGGTCTCGCGCTGGCCGTGGACAGGGGCGGCTGGGAGCCCAACTGGGGACTGCTCCTCTACCTGCTGGTGCAGTGCCAGATCAACGTCCCGCTGATCCGGGACCTGGTGGCCGAACTGCACCCGGCCGCCGGGCCGGTGCGCACCCGGGTACGGGCCGCGCTGCGCCCGCGCGGCGGCGTGCTGCCGCGCCGCTGGCCCGAGACCGTCGCCGCTTCCGCGGTCCTCCTGCTGACCGGCCTGCTGGCATCGGGGTGGGTCGACCCGATGCTTCCCTGGCTGAGCTGAAAGGCACCATCCGCATGTCCTTCCTCGTCACACCCGGCCGGCGCCGGCCCCGCGGGGGCTCTGCCCCGAGGGCCGGAGAGCTGCCGTCCGGCTCCCGTTCCGGCAGCGAGTCCGGGCCGAGCCCGCACCGGTCCGCCTTCCGTCCCGACATCGAGGGTCTGCGCGCGGTCGCCGTCCTCGCGGTGCTCGCCTTCCACGCCGGTCTTCCCTGGGCGACCGGCGGTTTCGTCGGCGTGGACGTCTTCTTCGTCATCTCCGGCTACCTCATCACCGGCCTGCTGGTCCGGGAGGCGATCACCACCGGCCGGATCCGGCTCGGTGACTTCTTCTCCCGGAGGGCCCGGCGGCTGCTGCCCTCCGCCGCCGTGGTGCTCGCCGCGGTGGCCGTCGCCGGGGCCTGGCTGACCGTACCGCTGCGCCGCGCCGACATGGAGTACGACGTCGTCGCGGCGGCCCTGTCCTTCGCCAACTGGCGGTTCGTGTCGCAGCGGACCGACTACCTCGCCGCCGGGCACGACCAGAGCCCGCTGCTGCACTTCTGGTCCCTCGCCGTCGAGGAGCAGTTCTACCTGTTCTGGGCCCCGCTGCTGGCGGTGCTGGTGCTGTGCGCGGCCCGGGCGGTCCGCCGGGGCCGGGCCGTACGGCTCGTGGTGCTGCTGGCCGCCGCCCCGCTCGCCCTGGCCTCGTTCGCGCTGGCGGTGTACTGGACCGGGCACTCGGTATCGCTCGCGTACCTCGGAACTCCCTCGCGGGTCTGGCAGTTCGGCGTCGGGGCGCTGCTCGCCCTGCTGCCCTGGCACCTGATGCGCGGTCCCCGGCCCCTGCGGCTGCTGTGCGGCTGGGCCGGGGCAGCGGCGATCGGCTGGTGCGTCGTGTCGTACGACGCCGGGACCCCGTACCCCGGTTACGCGGCGCTCGTGCCGACCCTGGCCGCCGCCGCCGTGATCCTCGCCGCGATACCCGGCCGGGGCGAGCGGCACACCCCGCGCACGTGGGACGTGGGGCGGCTGCTGGCGGGGCGGGCGCCCCGGGCCGTCGGGCGGCTCTCCTACACCCTGTACCTGTGGCACTGGCCGGTGCTCGTCCTCGCCGAGGCCCGGCTCGGCACGCTCGGCTGGCCCGCGAAGACCGCGCTGACCCTGGCCGCCGTACTGCCGGCCCTGGCCACCATGCGCTGGGTCGAGCAGCCGCTGCGCCGCTCCCGTACGGTCTCCGAACTCCCCCGCCGCGGACTGTCGGTGGGAGTGTCGGCGATCGTGCTGCCGGTGGTCCTCGCGCTGGTGGTGGGTACGACGACACTGCGCGTGCTGGGCCCGGCCGGCCCGGTCGACACGCAGGGCCTGCCCCCGGGCGCCGCCTCGGGCCCCACCCTGCTCGCCCGGACGGCCGGTACGCCGCTCGCCGGCGGGCCGGTGGTGCCCAGTCCCGCGCAGGCGCGGGGGGACTTCCCGCCGGACGGGGCCTGCGAGGTCGCCCCGGCCGAGACGCGCAGCCCGGACTGCCTGTTCGGCGCGGTGGACAGCCCGGACCGGATCGTGCTGCTCGGGGACTCGCACGCCGGGCAGTGGTTCTCCCCGATGCTGGCGCTGGCTTCGCAACGGGGCTGGGCGCTGCAGGAGCTGGTGAAGCAGGGCTGTCCGCTGCCGGAGCTCGCGGTGGACAGCCCGCAGCTCGGGCGCGCCTACCGGGAGTGCGACACCTGGCGGGCGGACTCCCTGGAGCGGCTGCGGCAGCAGCCGAAGCCGCGCCTCGTCGTGATCGCCTCGCTCAACCGGTACACCGACGACGCGAAGCTGCTGGCCGAGGCCTGGGAGAAGACGCTGACGCCGCTCCGGGCCCTGGGGGCGCCGATCGTCTACGTCGAGGACACTCCCGTACCCGGCAGGGACATCCCGGCGTGCGTGTCCGGCAGTCCCGGATCCCCGGCCGACTGCGCGTTCAGCCGCACGGACGCCCAGCTGCCGGATCCGCTGGCGCAGCGGATCGCGTCCGGCGCCCTGCCCGGCGTACGGAGCGTCGGCGTGAACCAGGTGCTGTGCCCGGGCGACGGGCCGACCTGCCCGGCCGTGCTCGACCGGATCCTGCTCTACCGGGACGACGCCCACCTGACCAACGCGGCGGCCGTGGTCCTGACCAGCCGGCTGGAGCGGCTGCTCACGGAAGCCGGGCTGCTGCCCGCCGTGGGGGGAGCGGCACCGGGGGCGCCGGCCACGGGGACGCCTGTGCCGGGGGCGGAGGGGTGGACGCGGCTGCTGCGCGACGACTTCGACGGCCCGGCGGGCGCCCGCCCGTCCGCCGCCGACTGGATCCACGACATCGGCACCTGCTACCCGGGCTGCCCCGCGCCGCAGTGGGGCACCGGCGAGATCGAGACCATGACCGACTCGACCGACAACGTCCGCCTCGACGGGAAGGGCGCGCTGGAGATCGTGCCCACCCGCAAGGACGGGCAGTGGAGTTCGGGGCGGATCGAGTCGCGGCGCTCCGACTTCGCGCCCCCGCCCGGCGGGGTCCTGCGGATCGAGGCGTCGATCGCCCTGCCGGACGTGACCGGGGAGAAGGCGGCGGGATACTGGCCGGCCTTCTGGACCCTGGGGGCACCGCTGCGCGACGGGTACACGGGGTGGCCGGGGGTCGGGGAGCTCGACGTCATGGAGTCCGTGAACGGGCGGGACACCGTCTTCGGGACGATGCACTGCGGTGTGCTGGAAGGCGGACCGTGCCGGGAACCCGCCGGCCTGACCTCCGGTCCGCAGCCGTGCGACGGCTGCCGCACGGCGTTCCGCTCGTACGCCGTCGAGGTCGACCTCGCGCCCGGAGCGCAGGAGGTGCGCTGGTATCTGGACGGGCGCGTGTACCACCGGGTGACCGCCGACCGGATGGACCCGGGGACGTGGAAGGCGGCCGTCGACCACGGGCTGTTCCTGATCCTCAACGTGGCGGTCGGCGGCAGTCTGCCGCTCGCCGACGGCGCGAGCGCGGGTCCGGCCACCGAGCCGGGCCATGCGATGCGGGTGGACCACGTCACCGTCTCGGCCCGGGCGCGGAACACGTAGGGGTGTAGAGGTACAGGCCTGTGGAGGAAAGGAGCGCCTCGCTTCCGGGCCGGGAACGGTCCGGAAGCGGGGCGCGCTCCACGGGATGCCCTGAGCACACCCGGAGCACGCCCGGCACAGGTCCGACGCGGGATCAGAACGCGAAGACGGCGTTCCCGTTGAGGGTCGCGGACATCACGCAGGTGTTGGAGAAGGTGTACTTCCAGGCGACGCGGCTGCCCTTCCACACACCGTCGGCGGTGACGGTGACCGGGGCGTAGTGCATGGGGCAGGCGCGGTCCGGGTCCGGCGAGGCCAGCAGGCGGTCGAGCGCTCCGCCGGTGGAGTTGAGGGCGCTGCAGGCGGCCTGCGGGTCCGGGTGGGTGCCCTGCGCGGTCGGGGCGCAGCTGAGGGTGGTGGCCCGGACGACGGTGGAGGTGGCGACGTCGTCGCCTTGCGCGACGGTGAACACCAGGGCGGACGGGGCGTACAGGCTGGAGGGCTGGGCGGCTGCCATGCCGGTGGCGCCCACCAGACAGAGGAGCGTGGCGGCGGAGGCAGCTGCGATGCGGTGACGCACGACGAAACTCTCTTTCGATTCAAAGGTTGAACGCGATATTTGCTTTCGATATCGCGCCCTTGCGGGATCAGACTGTCTGACGCGAAGGCAAGTCGCACACGCAGGACCGATTTACGGACACAGCCTTCACGTGGCGGCGACCGAATGGTCGTTCGGGCAGCTCACAGGGGGCGCCTCCACTCCCCGGCCATCCCCCGGCGCCGCTCACGCCGTCCACGACGTGCGGCCCCACCCCTCCCTGACCTGCCGCCGGCCGCGCGCGGTTCATCCGACGGCCACTCAGCTTGACCGGATATGCGCACCTGAACCCCGAGAGCGCCGGGCCCGGCCGGTCCAACTCCACGGCATCTCAGTAAAGTTAGGTAAGCCTTGCCTAAAATGCCTTACGATGCCGACATGAAGAAGATCATCCGCGTGCTGACGGCGGTGGCGACCGGCCTGGTCCTCGCCGCGCCCGGCACGCTCGCCACGCCCGCCGTGGCCGCGTCCGCGCCGGCCGGCGTCTCCAGAATCGAACTCCCGAAGCCCACCGGCGACTTCGCCGTGGGCCGCGACACCCTCCACCTGGTGGACCGGGAGCGCAAGGACCCCTGGGTGCCCACGGCCGACCGGGAATTACTCCTGTCGCTCTACTACCCCGCGATCGCGCGCACCGGAACTCCCGCTCCCTACACGAGCGCTCCCGAGGCCAAGGCGCTGCTGACCGACCGGGGGCAGCTCGGCGAGTACGTCACCCCCGAACGCCTCGCGGCCACCCGGACGAACGCACGCACGGACGCGCTGCCCCGGCCCGCCGCGAACCGCTACCCGCTGATCGTGCTCTCCCCCGGCTTCACCATGCCCCGCTCCTCGCTGACCACCCTGGCGGAGGACCTCGCCAGCCGCGGGTACGTCGTCGCGGCGGTGGACCACGCGTACGAGTCGGACGGCACCGTCTTCCCCGGCGGCCGGATGCTCACCTGCAAGGCGTGCGAGCAGGTGTTCCCCGACGGGTCGCTGCACCGGGTCTCCGACGGCCGGGCCCGTGACATCCCGTTCGTCCTCGACCGGCTGACCGGCCCGCGCCCGGCGTGGCGGTACTCCTGGCTGATCGACCCCCGCCACATCGGCATGGCCGGGCATTCGATCGGCGGCGCGGCCGCATCGGCCACCATGGCCGTGGACCCGCGCGTGGACGCCGGGGTCAACATGGACGGCACCTTCTTCACACCCGTACCCCAGGCCGGTCTCGGCGGACGGCCCTTCCTGATGCTCGCCGGTGACCCCGCCCTCCTGCCGCCCGACTTCCCCGACACCTCGTGGGAGGACAGCTGGCCCCGGCTGGACGGCTGGAAGCGCTGGCTGACCGTCACGGGGGCGGGGCATCCCGGATTCACCGACTGGCCCGTACTGGGCGACCAGGTCGGGTACCCGCACCCGGAGACACCGCTGTCGGGCACCCGCTCCCAGCAGATCACCCGGGCGTACGTCGGCGACTTCTTCGACCTGCACCTGCGCGGGAAGCCGGCGCCGCGCCTGGACGGTCCGACGGCGGCCGACCCGGAGGTCGTGTTCCACCGCAGCTGACGCCGGGTACGGGGGCACCCGCCCGTCCCGGCGGGTGCCCCCGTAGCCACCCCGTTCTCCCTGAAGCCGAGGCCGATCCCGGCGATCGATCCGCGTCGACGCACCGATCCGGGTCGAACCGCGTCGAACCGAGGAGTCCACGCGCATGTCGGTTCGGTCCACCGCGCCATCGTCTTCGACGAGTTGACCGCCGCCTTCTGCCGGGAACACCCCGACGCGGTGGTCGTCTCGGTGGGCATCGGCCTCGACACCCGCGCCGAGCGGCTCGCGGGGGCCCTGCCCGCCGCCGTCACCTGGCTCGGCGTCGACATGCCCGAGGTCGTACGCCTGCGGGCGGAGCTGCTGCCGGGGGACCACTCGCGCGTGTTCCCCGCCTCGATCACCGGGCCCGACTGGGCGGATCAGCTGCTTCCGCTCGTCGGGGAGCGCCGGAACGTACTTGGTCCTGGCCGAGGGCGTCCTGATGTACCTGGACCCGGCCGGCCTGCGGGCCTTCCTGACCTCCTGCCGGTCCGCCTTTCCCGCCGCCGAGCTGGTGGCGGACTTCTTCCACCCGAAGGCTGCGCTCAGCGGGCGGCACCCCGTCGTCAAGGCGACGGGGGCGCAGTTCCGCTCCGGCGCCCGGGGCGGCCGCGGGCTCGCCGCCGTGGCACCCGGCTGGGAGCGGGTCGGTGACCACCGGGTGATGGAGCGCATCGGCATCGGCCACCGGGCGGCCGCGGGCCTGTTCCGCCTCCTGACCCTCGGCGCTCCGGCGTACTCCGCGTCCCGGCTGCGCGCCACGCGGCAGGGCTCAGGACGGGTCAGCGTAGCGGGCGGCGAGCGCGGCGGCACGGTCGCGCAGGGCGGTGCGCAGCGACGGCGGGGTCAGGGCTTCCGCGTCCGTCCCGAGCTGCCACAGTGCCCATTCGGCATGTCGTGAATCCTGGAAGGTCAGCTCCAGCCGCAGCCGGCCGTCCGGGTCGGGTCCTTCGGCGCGGACGGCGACCGCGGTGTCCAGCAGGTCCTCCCGCCGCGCCGGGTCGACCCGTACCAGCACGGTGAGGTGGCCGTCGCTGAGGAACCGCGCGGAGCGTTCCCGCCAGATCCGGTCCAGATCGACCCGGTTCGTGCGCTCTGCCGTTTCGGGGAGTTCCTCGGCCGCCAGCACCCGTGACAGCCGGTAGGTACGGTCCGCACCGGATCTCGTGGCCAGCAGGTAGACCCGGTCGCGTACGGTCACCAGGCCGATCGGGTCCACCGTGCGCCACTGCGGAGGCCGGCCGGTGGGCGCGTAGTGGATGCGCAGCTTGTGTCCGGCGAGCACCGCGCGCCGGACCTCGCTCATCGTGGTGCCGGGTACCTCGTCGGTGACCACCCGGCGTGAGAGCAGGTCGGTCTCCGGCTCGACGAGAAACCGCTGAGCCGCGTCGCTCGCGGTGGTCCGGTGGCTTTCGGGCAGCGCGTCGACCACCTTGCGCATGGCCGAGGCGAGCGCCGAGCCGAGGCCGAACACCTGCTCGCCGCGCCCCGATCCGGCGGCCAGCAGGGCCAGGGCCTCGTCGTGGTTCAGTCCGGTGAGCTCGGTCCGGAAACCGGGCAACAACTCGAAACCGCCGTGCCGGCCGCGTTCGGCGTAGACCGGGACGCCGGCCGCCGACAGCGCCTCGATGTCGCGCAACACAGTACGGGTGGATACCTGCAGCTCACGGGCCAGTGTGTCCGCGGTCAGCCGACCGTGCCGGCGCAGCAGCAGCACCAGTGAGACCAGCCGGTCGGCGCGCATGCGGGAACCCTAACGAAATACCTGACCAAGGGTGTCGTGATTTGTTGGGAGGCTCGTCCACACGACGTCGAGGCCGGCGGGTGCCGGGCCGGTGGACGTACGTACGCCCGATGAATCGAATGGAGCTGACGTGGCGATGGAACGAACGGCGGTCAACCCGGTGACGTGGTCGGTGGAGATGGGGTTCAACCAGGGTGAGGTCGTCTCCGGGCACACCCGGACCCTGTACATCTCGGGGCAGACCGCGATGAGCGGCGAGGGCACGCCCCTGCATGACGGTGACATGGCGGCGCAGTTGAAGCTGAGCATCGACAACCTGGAGGCCGTGCTCGGTGAGGCCGGCATGTCTCTCGCGCACCTCGTGCGGCTCAACGTCTACACGACCGACGTCGATCTGCTCTTCCAGCACTACGGCGGGCTGGCGGCGCGGTTGGGTGCCGCCAGGGTCGCGCCGACCACCACGATGCTCGGCGTGACCCGACTGGCGATCCCCGGTCAGCTGGTCGAGCTGGAGGGCACGGCCGTCGCCTGATCCGGCCGGGGGGAACGGTGGGCGCGGGCGCGTCCTGGTCCGGGGCGGTCCCACCCCGCCCAGGGTCGACGACAAGGGACGCACCGACTGGTGGGAGTGGGCGCCGTGCTGCTCCCGGGCACTTGCCGTGGTGATCGTCCGGTCTCCTCCACCTGTCCGGCGAGACTGTTCTTCTGCCGGGTGATGCGCCTGGTCATGAGCGCGGGTGGGCTGGTTGCCGGAAGGGGCCGGACGGCGTGAGCGGGGAGCGCACGCCGAACCACTGCTCGGCGCCGTACTCCTCGAACCTCTCCACCTCGGTGAATCCCAGCTTCGCCGCGAGGCGCATCGCGCGGTCGTTCGCGGTCTGGGTACAGAGGACCACCGGCTCGCCCGGAAGGGCGTCGGCGAACCAGTCGAGTGCCGCCGCGCACGCCTCGGCGGCGTACCCGTGCCCCCAGGCCTCCGGGAGGAACATGAATCCGAGTTCGGCCTCTCCGGCCTCCGGGCGGACGTGACCCGGGCGCCCTGCGTCGCGCCGGTCGAGCGTGATCATGCCGATCATCGCTCCGTCGGCATCGATCACGAAGAAGCCAGGGCGCCGCCCGGGCACCTCGGGCGCCGCGCGTTCGAGTTCGGCACGCGGTCGGGGGCCTCCGACGTAGGTGCCCACCTCCGGCGATGCGAACAGCTCGATGAAGGCCGCACGGTCCCGGGCCTCGGACTGACGCAGTACGAGCCGTTCGGTCCTGATCGGGGCAGGCGGCCAGGTGTCAGCTCCAAGTTCGGTCATGACAGGCAACCTATCGCAGGTGCGTGCGGGTGATCCGAGGGGGTGGGACCGTTTGGCCGTTCAACTACCCGACGGACCGTGCAGGTTGGGACCGACCCCGTGCGCCCGCAACGGTGACGGTGTACTCGTCGAGAGCGGTGAAGACCTCCTCCACCAGCCGTCGCCTGCCTGCCCGCCCGCCTTGAGTCAGGCGGCGCTCCGGATCTCTGGAGCGCTCTTCGGCAGCACCTGCCGCCTGGGCACGGTGGCGTCAGATGTCGCTGGTCCACACCTCGGGGCCGCCCCCCTCCCACCGGATCGGCCCGTCCTCGGACAGATCCACATCCTCCAGCCCGGCCCGGCGCAGGAACTCCGACACGTCCGCGGGCGTGAACGCCCGGCCGAGGTCCGCGTCCACGCCGAGCGCGTGCGCGGTGACCTTGCGCCCGCCCTGCGGCGACACGGGGTGGATCACGATCTCCGTCTGGTCCGCCATACGTCCACAGTGCGGCGGGCCGGCCCGTACGGCATCCGGCGGCGACGGCAAACAGCGGAATCACGGGCAGAGCCCACCTGGAAGACGTCACCAGGGCGGAGCACGGCGCCCGGCGCCCGGCGCCCGGCTCACGCCGCGCCGGTAGGGCCGGTGGCTACGGCTGCGCGGCCTCGTCGGACGGGGCGACGGCGGCGAGCCAGAGCTGGATCTCCACGTCCCCGTCGCCGACCAGGAAGTAGGACTGCAGGACGAGCTGCCGCGCGCCGACCTGCCACACCGTGGACGACTCGCCGTCGCCGGAGCGCAGGCACCGCTCGACTCCCGGGAGCGGGTCGCCGAAGCGGGAGGTGAGCCGGCCGATCGTGTCGGCCTCGATCTCACCGAACCGTTCGTTCGCCCAGTCCTGGAGGAAGGAGAAGTCGTGCTGGTGCTCGGCGTAGAGGAAGGTCTGCGCGACCACGCTCATGGCGCCGAACGAGGTGCCGTCCGCGTCCGGGTCGTCCTCCGGATCGGCGGGCTCGTACGGGTCCTCCCTGTCGTCGAAGATCAGGGAGCAGGGCTCGAAGGGGCGGGGCTCGGCGGCGAGCAGGTCGCCCGCGAGGTCGGCGACGTCCCGTTCCGGGGCACCGGGGTAGACCAGGTACGAGTGAGTCTCCTGGCAGTGGGCGGGCTCCGCGGACGCAAAGGTGCCCTCGGCCGCGACGGTCTCCCAGAGGGTCGTCCCGGCCCGGTCCGCCAGGCGCAGGGCGGCACCGTCCGCGGTGGCCTCGACCCGGCAGACGTCCAGGCCGTCGCGGTCCACGTGGGCCACACCGCCGTC
This sequence comes from Streptomyces sp. NPDC001502, assembly GCF_042894785.1. Classification (NCBI taxonomy): domain Bacteria; kingdom Bacillati; phylum Actinomycetota; class Actinomycetes; order Kitasatosporales; family Streptomycetaceae; genus Streptomyces; species Streptomyces sp. NPDC001502. Next base: position 206,960 of record NZ_JBIAVW010000003.1, on the reverse strand, counting down.
GCGGGTGACGAACGCGGCGAGTCCGGTCCCGAAGCCGAATCCGAGCACCCAGCCCTCGGCGTCGGTGAGGGGCTCCGGATGGTGGACGGGGATGAACCGTCCGTCCGAGCGCAGGACGCCCCACGCCCGCCCGGAGGGGCGGTGCGCGGCGGCGGCTCGGGCCTCCTCGGACGCGTCCTCGTCCAGGGGTTCGAGGTAGTGGGCCACCGCGGCTCCGGCGGCGTCGAAGTCCTCCGCCCACTCGTACTCCTGCTCGATGACCTCCTCACCGGCGGCGTCGAGGTAGCCGTGCGCGTAGCCGTTGTCGAAACGGACGAGCCCGCACCGGAAGTCGTCGGACATCCGGTCACTCGCCTTGATCACCACCTCGCCGCGGGCATTGAGGAAGCCTCGGAAGCGGTCACCGACGGCACCGCCCAGGACGTGGGCGAGGCCGTTCGCGTGGAAGGCGTTGAGCATCGGGAAGGACGGCTCGACGACCCACTCCCCCCTCTCGTCGATCAGGCCCCACAGGTCACCCACCCGGACGGGCGCCGCGCCGTCGGGGCCGAAGGGCCTCGCCCCGTCGAACCGCGGCGCGACGACCGTACGGCCCGCGCGGTCGATGTAGCCGCAGCGCCCGCTGTCGGCCACCCTCACGCCGGCGAGCCCGTTCGGCGCGAACGACCCCGCCGCGGCGTACTGCGGGCGTATCACGAAGCGGCCCGTGGCGTCGATGTAGCCCATTCCGTCCTCGGTGCGGGCGGCGGCCAGGCCGTGGCGGAACACGTGGGCCTCCGTCAGGGTCGCCGGTATGACGGGAGTGCCGTCCGTCCCGGCGTAGCCCCAGCGGCCGTCCTCCGCCTGGAACCGGGAGAGCCCGTTGTCCTCGAACGCCTCGGTGTAGGGCAGCGCCGGTTCGGCCAGCCACGCACCGCGGTGGTCGAGGTAGCCGTACCGGCCCTCCTGGTCGGCGGCGGGGGCGACGAACCCGCCCCGGCCGTCGGGGTGGAACACCCCGACCGCGCTCAGCTCCGGGGGCCGCACCAGCCGCCCGTCGGCGCCGACGAGGGCGTACCGCGCCCCGGAGCCGGCCGGCCCCGCGCAGGGGACGACGTACGGCGGCCGGACGGTGGTGCTGGACGGCATGGTGCGGCTCCTCGCGCGGGGGCCGAGGCAGCGGCACCGGCTGCGCGGCCCGGGGATGATCAGGCGTGGCTCATGCTAGAACGCCTCGGCGGCGGCCTGCCGAGCAGCAGCGATGACCGGGTGCGGCCGGCCGCTGATCCGGCGGAATACGGTTCCGCACAGCAGCCGGGCTCCGGGGACCATGGCTGGTCCCCGGGGCCCGTGGCTGGTCCCCGGGGCCCGTGGCGTGACCGGCTTCGGGTCGGATCTGTCCGGCCGCGGTGGCGGTGAGCCGGTCGGCGGATTCGGCGCCGGTCCCGCCGCTCGGACTCAGTTGTCGACGAAGGTGAGGCTGGTCGCGTCGTAGCGGGTGCCCGCGACCTGCTCGGGTGGGGCGGCGGCCTCGATGGCGGCGAGGTCGTCGGCGGACAACTCGACGGCCAGGGCTGCGAGGTTCTCCTCCAGGTAGCGCTGTCGCCGGGTGCCGGGGATCGACACCACGTCGTCGCCCCGGTGCTGCACCCAGGCCAGGGCGAGCTGGCCGGCGGTGACTCCCTTCGCCTCGGCGAGCTCGTTCAACTTCTCGACGATCAACAGGTTTCGCTTGAGGTTGCCGTCGGCGAAACGCGGCTGGCTGCGCCGCACGTCGTTCTCGGCCAGCCCTTCGACCGAGCTGTACCGGCCGGTCAGGAAGCCGCGCCCGAGCGGGGAGAACGGGACCAGCCCGATGCCGAGTTCGCGGCAGACCGGGCCGATCTCCGCTTCGAGGTCGCGGGTCCACAGCGACCACTCACTCTGCAGCGCCGCGATCGGGTGCACCGCGTGCGCCCGTCGGACGGTGTGCTCGGCGGCCTCGGACAACCCGAGGTGGCGGACCTTTCCGGCCTGCACGAGTTCGGCCATCGCGCCGACGGTCTCCTCGATCGGCACCTGCGGATCGACCCGGTGCTGGTAGTAGAGGTCGATGTGATCGACCCGGAGCCGACGCAGCGACGCCTCGCACGCCTGCCGCACGTACGCGGCGTCGCCTCGGACACGGGTGGGCTCGCCCAGGCGGTTGGCGAAGCCGAACTTCGTGGCCAGCACCACCTCGTCGCGGCGCCCGGCCACGGCCCGTCCGATCAGTTCCTCGTTGTGCCCGGCGCCGTAGAAGTCGGCGGTATCGAGAAGGGTCACCCCCAGGTCGAGAGCACGGTGCACGGTGGCGATGGACTGCGCGTCGTCCGTGGCACCGTAGCCATGGCTCATGCCCATGCATCCCAGGCCCTGCGCGGAAACCGCCAGACCGCCCAGGTGCCGGGTGGGAACGTTGCTCATGCTGCTGCTTCCTGAGCTCGTCATCATGCTGAGGACGCTAGGTGTTGGAGCACACTCCAAGTCAACCCGGCGCCGCCTCCCGCCCTCCGGGCGCAGAGCGGCTCCGGCCATCCGGCTCGCACACGGCCACGCTCCGCGTGGGGACGTACCGCTGCACCGGGTTGTCCGTGCCGACGTGTACGCCGACACCGAGCCGGGCGCCGAGCGTCGGGGTGCGTGTCCGGTTCCGGGGCGAGTTCCGGGGCCCGTCCCCGGCCTTGCCCTCGGCCCGACGGTGAACGGGTGGCCGCCGCGTAGGGTGAGCGGAACCAGCACGCCGCCCACCGCCCTCTCCAGGAGAGAACTGCCCTCATGCGCATGGTCTTCGCCAGCCAGGTGATCGAGTGGCGTGGACCCGCGCCCTTCTACTTCGTCCCCGTGCCGGAAGAGCCGTCCGCCGACGTACGGCAAGTGGCTTCGGCGGCCACCTACGGCTGGGGAGTCGTCCCTGTCGAGGCCAGTATCGGCGAAGTCACCTTCGAGACGTCCCTCTTCCCGAGGGAGGGCGGGTACTTGCTGCCCGTCAAGAACGCCGTCCGGACGCCGCTGGGGCTGGTGACAGGAGACGAAGTGACCGTGGAGATGACGGTGCGCCTACCGGGCTGAGTGCTGCCGGTCCCGCCGGCGGCGCGGTCCGCGCCGCACCCGCCCCGCGGCGTGGCCGTTCCCCGCACGGGGCCGAAATCCGCGCGGGGCCGAAATCCGCGCCCGCGTGTTCCCGGCCCTGCACGAGATCGCCCGCGCCGACCGCAGCAAGGGCCCGCCCCGGGCCCTCCTGGCCGCGAGGGAACTCCTTGCCGTCATCGGCACGCTGGCCCGCGTGGCCACTTCACCGGCCGGTCGGGCGTGCCCGCCGACCCGCGCCGTGAAGAACGGCCAGGCCATGGGGAGTCCGGCCACACCCCGGCAGTCTCGGCACGGGCGTTCGCGCAGCTTCCCGACCACGCCCGGGCCGCACCTGCTTTCGTGAACATCGCGTGGCCGACCGGCCGCCGGGGGCGGGGCCGGCCTGATACTGGCCGGACGATCTGTGAGCGGGGGCAGCGGTGGACGGGTGGCTCCTGCCGGGAGGGCTGGCCGCCGGGCTGCTGATCTCGATGGTGACCGCGCCGGTCGGCGTCTCGGGCGCGGTATTCCTTCTCCCGGTGCAGCTGAGCGTGTTCGGCGTCCCGAACCCGGCCGTCACCCCGACCAACCTGCTCTACAACGTCGTCGCCGGCCCGGGTGCGCTGTGGCGGTATCACCGCACGGGCAGCCTGTGGTCCCCGCTCACCCGCCGCCTGATCACCGGAACCCTCCCCGGCGTGGTCGCCGGAGCCGCCCTCCGCGTCTTCGTGCTCCCCGGCCCGGCCCTCTTCCGAATCCTGATCGCAGCACTCCTCCTCCCCCTTGGTCTGTGGCTGTGCGCCCGTACCCTGCGTCCCGTCGCCCCGGCCGCGACGCCCGCCGCCGATGAACCGTCCCCGCGCATGCTCACCGCGCTCGCCCTGGCCGTGGGAGCGGTCGGCGGCGTCTACGGGATCGGCGGCGGCTCCCTGCTCGGCCCGCTCCTCGCCGGCCGCGGCCTGCCGGTGGCCCGGGTCGCCCCGGCGGCCCTCGCCGCAACGTTCGCGACCTCCGTCGTGGGCGCCGCCACCTTCGCCCTCCTGAGCCTGGTCCACGGCGGAGACATCGCCCCCCACTGGTGGCTGGGCCTGGCCTGCGGCCTCGGCGGCCTGATCGGCGGCTACCTCGGCGCCCGCCTCCAACCCCACCTCCCCGAAACCTTCCTGCGCCTGCTCCTCGGCGTCCTCGCGGCCGGGATCGGCGCCCTCTACACCGTCCAGACCCTCACCTGAGGAGCTGAGCAGGCTGTTGTACGGCCTGGGGCCGGTGCATGCCGTGCTGCCGGTGCGGGAACGCCCCCTCGGCGAACTCTTCGGACCGGACGGTGCCAGAACGGAAAGAGTTTTCCGCATACGTCTATCGAATGGCCGTTCGCTGGGAATGCTGCGTGTAATCTCCCGCCCTGCCCGACGCTCCCACACGGCGTTGCCCGGGCGGGCCTTCCGTTCTGAGCCCTCGGGAGGTACTACGCCATGCGGTCATCCCCCACTCCGTCGCCGGCCCCCAGCCGCCGCGACATCCTCACCGGCCTCGGCCTGGCCGCTGCCACCCCGCTCGTCCTCGGCATCACCACCCGCCCCGAACGCCCACACGTCCCGGTCGGCCCGACGGTCCTGCTGCGCGGCGCCTCCCTCGTACTCACCATGGACCCGGGCCTCGGCAGCGGCGCCCTCGGCGCCCTCGACAACGCCGACGTCCTGATGCGAAACGGCACCATCGCCTCCGTCGGCACGGGCCTGCGGCCCCCGCCCGGCACCTGGATCGTGGACGCTTCGGGCAAGCTGGTCATGCCGGGGTTCGTCGACACCCACACGCACCTCTGGCAGGCGGTGATCCGCGGGGGCTGTACCGACGGGGACCTGTTCGGCTGGTTCACACGATGTACCGACCCCCAGCGGGGCCGCCTCACCCCCGAGGCCCTGCACAGCTTCGTACGCCTCGCCGCCCTCGACGCCGTCCAGTCGGGGGTGACCACCCTCGTGGACTGGGTGGACATCTTCGCGTACGACCTCATCGAGAGCTACGTACGGGCCCTGGCCGGAAGCGGAGTGCGGTTCACCTACGCGATGTTCCCCTCCGAAGCCGACCCGGCGCTGGTCACGAAGGTGAAGAAGGAACTCGTCGACCCCGTTCCGCTCGGCGGCTTCCAGGTCGCCACGCACGCGGCGCGAGCCGTCCAACACCTCAACCACGCGCACTGGGAAGCCGCCCAGGACCTCGGAGTCATGCTCAACTCCCACGTCCTGGAACGCCCCGAGCAGCGCGCCGACGACCCCATCGGGGTCCTCGCCGACATCGGCGCCCTCGGTCCGCGGCTCCTGATCAACCACGCGATCCACCTGACCGACGACGAGATCGCCGCCGTCGCCGCGCACGACGTGCGGGCGGCTCACTGCCCGCTCAGCAACATGCGGCTGGCCTCCGGCATCATGCGGCTGTCCGAGTTCGGGCGCCGGGGCGTCAAGGTCGGCCTCGGCCTGGACGGCGGCACCAACGACAGCTCGGACTTTCACGCGCTGATGAAGACGGCCATCGGCCTGCAGCGCGCCCGCGCGACGGAGGCCGGGATCTTCCCTCAGGTGCCCGAGGTCCTGCGGATGGCCACGCTGGGCGGCGCCGAGGCCCTCGGGATCAGCGACCGGACGGGCTCCCTGACCCCCGGAAAGCGAGCCGACGTCGTGGTCGTCGACCCGGCCGCCCTGAACTTCGCGCCGCGCTTCGACTGGGTCGGCCAGACCGTCTTCAACGGGCGGCCCGAGAACGTCGAGGCCGTGTTCGTGGACGGACGGCCCCTGAAGTTCGACGGCCGGCTCGTGGACGTCGATACGAACCGCGTCGTACGGGAGGCGGAGACGGCCGCCGCCCGACTCCGCGCGGCCGGATAGACCACGCCGGCCCGGCGGACCGTACGCCGCCCTCTTCCGGTTTCTCCAGCCCCCTCGCTCCGGCTGCGGTGGGTGATCCCAGGCCTGCCTCGGTGGCCCGGCCGTGCACCGGGCGGGACGCTGTTCCGCTCCGGTGGGGCCGCCTCACCCACCTGCCCCTCACAAGCGCCGAGGCCGGCGCCGCAGGGTCAGCCCACCGCGTCCCAGGCCCTCATCGGACCGTCCAGCCAGGCGGGTGGCAGCTCGGCGGCGTCCCACTCCTCCCGCAGTGCGGTGGCCGCGGGCGTGGCGAGCCGCTCCAGCACGGCGATGCTGGTGGCGGAGTGCAGAAGGGAGTAGCGGCCGTGGATGGCGGTGGCACTGGCGGGCCCGTACTCCACGTACAACCGTTCCAGACGGGCCCGGTGCGCTGCGGCGAACTCCGCCAGCCGGCCGGCGTACCCGGCCCTCTGCCGGGGGGTCATCGTGGCGAGGACCGCACGGAGCACCTCCTCGGAGACCTCGGGGTCGAGGTCGGAGACGGCGGTGAAGGTGAGGTAGAGGGGGGTGACGGCCGCCTTCGCCTGCTCCACCTCCATGCGCCCGACCGGCGGCCGGGCTGCCGAGGCGGCGCTCGGTCCGTCGGGGTCGACGGTCTGCCGCAGTGCCCGTTCGGCGATCCCGCCGAGCTCGTCGGTGACGGCACGGGCGCCGTCCAGCCAGCCCGACTCGTACGGCTCGCCCTTGTCTCCCGGTACGGACCCCCCGAGCGCGCCGACCTCCTCGCACGCGCCGGCCAAGGCGCCCGCCTCGACCAGGGCGATCAGGCCCTCCGCATCGTCGGCGGAGACCCCCGCCCGGCCGAGCAGCTGGAGCAGCGTCCTCTTCGCGTTCAGGACGCTGACCGAGTCCAGCTCGTGCCGGTTCTCCTCGGCGGCATGCATCGGATCCTCCTCATCCCATGGGTCGGTGGGCGCTGCACTTGGCGCGAAGCGCACCGTTTGAAGGTTCAACGCGGGATGGGGCCGCTGTGATCCCCGGGGATGCCCTGCTGCTCGACGACTGTATCCGTTCGGCGGAACGAGCGCCTCGACCGCCTGGAGGGCGCGCGGCATCCCTTGACCAGGCCCGGAGCGGTTCCTTGTTGCTGCGGGGGCGGGTCAGCCCAGGACGAGCGGGAACCTCACCGCCGCGTCGCGCAGTTCGGCCCGCTGCGCGTCGGTGGGCGCGCTGCGGCCGGTGCCGACCAGGAGTGCGTCCCGGTCGGTGAACGACGTGGGGAACGCCGCCCCGGCGATCCGCTCCAGCATGGCGCGGGAGCGGGCCAGGCACTCCTCGGGCGGCCGGGTCCGCGCGTCGGGGAGGTCGGCGATCAGGTCGAGGTGGTGCAGCGTCCACTCCAGGACGTACGCGCCGAGGTAGTCGCCCACGGTGAGGACCTCGTCGCGGGTGCCCACCCGGGCCCCCGGGTCGGCGAGTGCGGCGGCACGGCCGGCGGCGGAGCCGACGTCGTCGAGGTGGAACCGGAGCAGGTGCGGGTCCCCGTACGCGGCGGCCAGCCGCACCGTGAGGGCGTCGAGCGGGTCCTCGCCGGTCGGGGGCCGGTCCTCGACGTGCCAGTAGGTCACCGCATCGGCGGTCGGCTCCGTCGCGGCGGGGGTGGCGAGGGTGATCAGGACGTCCTGGGCATCGATGACCAGGTGGCACACGAGATCCCGCACGAGCCAGCCGGCGCAGCCCGACGGCCGTGCGAAGTCCGGGTCAGGGATCTCGGCGACCGCCGTGCGCAACGCCGTCCAGGAACGGGTGAAGAGGTCCACACCGGCACCGTAGTGCGGCGCCGCCGCGGCGGACAAGCGCGGGCTGCCCTGTCCCCGCCGGGCGTGTGTCCCCGTCACGGAGACCTCTTCGCCGCCGGTCGAACGGGCACGGCTCTCCCTCCGTGCTCGGACGGACAACCTGGCACGGTCCGCACCGGGAACGGCCCATAGCCTTCAACCGCGTTCCCAGTAGGTACAGGAGTGTGGGACGCCCGCAGCTTCCGCGGTCGGGTCGGGACAGCGCGACGGCGTGCCACTCGGAACGGGAGCCCGCTCCCAGTGGGTAGACCCCGAACCAGGATTCTCCGATTCGTCCAGGTAGAGGGTGAATGCACCGCATAGCACCACGAGAGCCAACCATCCCGCCCCTGCCCACAACCAGACCTTCCGCGACACCGCTCCCCCTCGACCCCGATTCACCCGGGGATCAGTCTGCCGGGCCGCTTCGGCCCGCAGGACAGGTGCAGTCGAATCCGGCCACCCCTTCTCCGGCATCACGGCCGCGGGCGCCTGGCCCGGCTCGGCATCACGCCCCAGCCGACAGGGTTTGTCACCCGGGCCCGACGTCGGCAAGGACCACGGCATGACGACCAGAAAGGGCCATACCGTCTAGTACTCCAGCTGTAGATCGTGATCTTCATGTCTGGGATGTGGCTCGTCGCCGGTAATGGCTGGTGCGGGATCGTTTCTCAGCAGGCAAGGCCCTGCTCGCCAGCCGGGTCCTCAATCGCCACCTGCAGGAACACCCCCGCCGCCGCGTCACCGAGACCCGGAGCCCGGGTCGCCGTCGACACTCAGGACCTGATCCAGCGGTTGCTCTACCTGTTCGGGGTCTGGGATCCGTACATGCCCGGTTGGCTCCAACGGCGGCTGCGGCCAGGGGAGCCGTACATCGACGTGGGCGCCAACCCCGGTGTTCCACCAGCGGCTCCTGCGGAACGTGGCACTCAACGAGTACGGCAACGTCCGAGCGATCAATGGCGCCGTCTCGGACACCGAGGAGCTCCTGAAGTTCGTGCTCGCCAGCTCTGCCAACATGGCCGCGAACAGCATCGTCCCGTACGCGTGGCCAGCCGAGTCCACCTTCGAGATCGCGGCGCACCCCCTGCCGGATCTCCTCACGGGAGGAGAGAGCTCGGGCCCGTGTGATCAAGATCGATGTGGAAGGCGCAGAGGGAAGCGTCGTTCGGGGGATGGCGCCCATGCTCGACCTGATCTTCTCCAGGGTCGACGCGGAGACTCTGCCCTGACGCGGCCTCGGACCTCTGGTTGTCAACGCCGGACTCCAACGCTGCGCCGTTCAGGCGAACGCATGCCACCACTGAGGGACTTGGCTCCACCGACGCTGCCGATCAAGCTGGAGGCGGCCACCGAGAGCCACTCGATAGCCTTCCGGCAGGTCCACCTCACCGAGGGGACGGCGACGTCGACGGCCGGATCCGCTACCGCAAGGTGCGCGAGCTCCCGACGGCGAAGGCGATCGGGATCGGCTGCTGCCAGGGAGTCGATCGATCCCGGCACATCAGTGCGTCATCGTACTACATCTCCGCTGACGGCCCTATCTAGATCTCGCCAAGATCTGTTCAGGGCAGCGGTGTGTGGCAGCGTGAGGGACGTGAGGTCACGGGCGTCAGCCTGGCTCGTCAACCGTGAGCCTGCACCGCCGCAGCCCTCCTCCTGGAACTCGCACTCGTCTCCCACCACGCCACCCGCAGCGACGACCTCGAGGTCGGGGACCTTCTCGTCCGGCGGGGGCGAACTCACCCAGGACGACGACCACACCCACTACCTCGACATCGCCCACCACTTTGCCGGCCTCACCTCTCCCGCCTCCGCCCTCCGCTGGGCCGACAGCCCCAAGACCGTAGGGTCCCGCTGGCGGAACCTCACAGCGGCGAGGCAGGCAACTCCTGAGCACACAGGGTCCTCAACGGCTACTCCCGACCGGCCCGGTGACCGCGTTCAGGGCGTACACGTTCTTGTCGCGGCTGCCGATGTACACGACCCCGTCGACCACTGCGGGCGACGAGGTCACCTTGTCACCGGTCGTGTAGAACCACTTATTCGCGCCGGTGGCCGCGTCCAAGGCGTACACGTTCCTGTCGAAGCTGCCGACGTACACCACCCCGTCGACCACTGCGGGCGACGAAGTCACCTCGTCGCCGGTGGTGTAGGACCATTTCTTCGCGCCGGTGGCCGCGTCCAAGCCGTACACTTTTTTGTCGACGCTGCCGATGTAGACCACCCCGTCGACCACCGCGGGCGACGAGTAGACCTTGTTGCCGGTGGTGTAGGACCATCGCTGCGCGCCGGTGGCCGCGTTCAGGGCGTACACATTCTTGTCGCCGCCGCCGATGTACACCACCCCGTCGACCACCGCGGGCGACGAATTGACCCCGTCGCCGGTGGCGTAGGACCACTTCTGTGTGCCAGTGGCCGCGTCCAGGGCGTACACGCTCCACTCATTGCTGCCGATGTACACCACTCCGCCGACCACCGCGGGCGACGCGTAGATCCTGCCGGTGGTGTACGACCACTTCTTCGCGCCGGTGGCCGCCTCCAGGGCGTACACGTTCCTGTCAGTGCTGCCGATGTACACCACCCCGTCGACCACTACCGGCGACGAAGTCACCTCGCCGCCGGTGGTGTAGGACCACTTCTTCGCGCCGGTGGCCGCGTCCAGGGCGTACACATTCTTGTCGCCGCCGCCGATGTACACCACCCCGCCAGCCACTGCGGGCGACGAATTGACCCCGCTGCCGGTGGTGTAGGACCATTTTTTCGCGCCGGTGGCCGCGTCCAGGGCGTACACGTTGTTGTCGAAGCTGCCGACGTACACGACCCCGCCAGCTACCGCGGGCGCCGACATCACCTCGTTGCCGGTGGCGAAACTCCATGCACGAGAGAGCCCGGGAGTACTGCGGTCGGTGGGGGGGCTGGCAGAGGGCCCGGAGCCGGGGCTTTCGCGGTCTTTGAGGGCGACGGCGGTGGTGATGCCCCCGGCGGTCACCGCAGCGCCCGCGGCCAGCCAGAGGAACCGACGGCGCCCGAGGGCCACGGCAGAGGGCGCGGCCCCGTCGGCGCCGGTCCTTTCCTCGTCGTCGCTCACCCCGGCCTGGTCCGGGCCGACAGTGGGCGCGTCGTGGACGGGGTCATCGTCGCGGGTGGCCCCGACGGTCGAGCCGTCATGGATCCGGGGAGGCGCCGCCGGGTTGGGTTCGGTGGCCACCGCGTCCGCGTTCTCCCGTGGGCGCCCATCGCCCGGTCCCGCCGACGCCAGCGCAGAAGTGGTCGCGGCGTTCAGGCGCTCGCGGACCTGCCCGGCGGTGGCGGGCCGGTCGACGGGGTCCTTGGCGAGGAGGTCCAGGACGAGCTGGTCGAGTGCGGGTGGGATGCCGGGACGGTGTTCGCTGGGACGGGCGGGGGTCTTGAGCAGGTGGGCGTTCATCATGCCGACCGGGCCGGTGGCCTCGAACGGCACTTTTCCGGTGAGGAGTTCGTGGAGGACGCAGCCGAGGGAGTACAGGTCGGAGCGGGCGTCGCCGGGGTGTTCCGCGAACCGCTCTGGGGGCATGTAGGCGAGGGTGCCCATGACCTTGCTGGAGTGGTTCGTGGACTCCATGAAGCGGGCGATCCCGAAGTCCAGGACCTTGACTCGCCCTTCCCGGGTGAGCATGAGGTTCGCCGGCTTCAGGTCCCGGTGCACGACCCCCTCCGTGTGCGCCCGGCCCAGCGCGGCCGCGGCCTGCGCGGTCCAGTCGACCGCGTCGGCGACTGGCGGCACACCGTCCTCGCGCAGCAATGCGGACAGATCCCGGCCCTGAACGAACTCCATGACCATGAACAGCAAACCGTCCGCCGCAGCCTGCCCCACGTCGAACACCGTCACCACGCCGGGATGGTCAAGCGCCCCTGCGGTCTGGGCCTCGCGCAGGAACAGCGCTGCCTCGGACGTGTCGCCTCTGCCGTGCGGGAGCAGTTTGACCGCCACCCGCCGTCCGATCCTGCGGTCCCAGCCCTCCCACACCTCCCCCATCCCGCCCCGGCCCACGAACCGCACCAGCTCGTATCGCCCGTCCAGAACACGCACCACCACCCGGCCCCACTTCCCCGTCGTCCGGCCCCGCCCCGCGACGATCCCTGCCGCTGATTCGATCACCCGCACCGGGAAGCTCTCGGCCGGAGCACGGCACACCACTCCAGGTACTCCAGCCGGAGCGCCCGCGTACTTCCCCGACACTGACCTACACGGCTAACTCGGACACCATTGTCGGCGTCTGACCGTCGGTCTTGCCCCATAGCCCGGATAGTCGTTGACGCGACCGTAAGAGGGCTAAATAGGGAGACGCAAGTGCGGAGCGGACCCGATTGGATCAGCACGCCGATTTGCCTCGATACGGCGGAGCTCAGGTGATCAATCGGCGGTCGGAGCGTAGGCGGACGAATCATGGGGAAGTTGCCCTGGTCCGTCGCTGACGAACTCCGCGCCCTGCTCGACGAGGAGGTGGGTGCACTCCGTGAGGAGGTCGTAGGCGTAGCCGTGACCGCGCTGTTCCGGGATGACTCCGATGAAGCCGATGGTCGGGCCGGAGGGGTTGTGGGCCCCGGGATGCGGATGCCGGCCAGGTCGCCCTCCGGCGTGTGCGCGATCTGCCACCACTCCCGTGGGGAGGGGCACCAGTGGAAGAAGTCGAGTTCCTCATGGGCGGCCTGGTCGAGGCCGCCCTTCTCGATGGCCCTGAGTGCGTGGGTGTCCAGGGTGACGGAGTGGATGCGGCGCAACGCGTCGAGAACACGGTGTCGTCGGGTTCGGCGCTGAAGCGCCTCCGGGCCGCTCGGGCAGACCTCGCTCTGGCGCAGGTGGCCCGGGCGTCGAACCACATCGTGCCCCAGTGCGGGCCAGTGACAATGAGGCCACTGTTGATCATCGGTGTGTGAAGACAGAAGATCAGTCGGTGGCCGCAGGTCACAGCATAGATCCTGCCCGCTGGCAGGAAGCGTTCGAGGTCCTGATGGGCCGTATTGCGGGGCGGTTCGCGCGGTTGGAACCACGGCGCCGGGCACGGGCGTTCGTGCTCGGGTTGTTGTCGGACCTGCCGCGCAAGAACTGTTGGACGCTTGCCGAGCATGCCGGGGACGCGACCCCGTACGGTCTGCAGCACCTGCTGTCGAGGGCCAGGTGGGACGCGGACGCGGTACGTGATGACATCCGCGGCTTCGTCGTCGAGCACCTGCACCACGAGGACGCGGTGCTGGTCGTGGATGAGACCGGCGACCTGAAGAAGGGCACGCACACGGTGGGCGTGCAGCGTCAGTACACCGGCACCGCCGGACGCATCGAGAACAGCCCGGTCGCCGTCTACCTCGCGTACTCCACCCCGCTCGGACACGCGGCCATCGACCGGGAGCTGTATCTCCCGCGCTCCTGGACCGAGGACACCGCCCGCTGCCGGGCCGCCGGAATCCCCGACAGCGTCGCCTTCGCAACGAAACCCGCCCTCGCCGCCCGCATGATCGGCCGCGCACTGGACGCCGGCGTCTGCGCGTCCTGGGTAGCCGGTGATGAGGTCTACGGCGGCAACCCGCACTTGCGGACCGCGCTGGAACAACGGCAGGTCGGCTATGTACTCGCCGTCGCCTGCGACCACCAGATCACCACCCGGGCAGGCACGTTCCGCGCCGATGCCCTGGTCAAGAAGCTGCCGAAGAGGGCCTGGCAGAAACTCTCCGCCGGAGCCGGAGCCAAGGGGCACCGCTTCTACGACTGGGCCCTGGCCGACCTCGCCGACGATCGCCCCGGGCACCACCAGCTGCTCGTCCGCCGCAACCGGTGCACCGGCGAACTCGCCTTCTACCGCTGCTACTCAGCCACCCAGGTGCCGCTGTCCACCCTGGTGCGGGTCGCCGGACGCCGATGGACCGTCGAGGAGACCTTCCAGTCCGGCAAGGGCCTGGCCGGACTGGACGAACACCAGGTCCGGCGCTGGGCGTCCTGGCACGGCTGGGTCACCGTCGCGATGATCGCCCATGCCTTCCTCGCCGTCGTCCGCGCCGACGAACACGCGCGTCACCCGAAGCCGGAGGGGCTGATACCGCTCACCTGGAACGAGATCCAGCGGCTGTTCATCGCGCTCGTCGTCCGGCTCGTCCACGGCGTGACTCACCGGCTCGACTGGTCTCACTGGCGACGCCGCCACCAGGCCCAATCCCAGGCCAGCCACTACCAGCGACAAGCCGCCCAGACATGAAGATCGCGATCTACAGCTGGAGTACTAGGCGGCCCCCTCCGCTCGCGCACCACCGGTCGCAGCTCATACGGGCGAACACCCTGCGGGGCGCCGGTGCGGTGGCCGTCCACGGCGAGCGGGTCGCCTTCTACGGCGGCTACGGCGGCTACGGCGCGGAGCGGGACCGACTCGCCCACGGAGAGCTCACCGAGACCTCCGTCGAGCCGACGGAGATCGGCCTGCTCACCCCGCCCGACGGCACTCCCCCAGGCCACCGGCGGGCCGTCGCCCGAGGAAGCAGGAGCTACGTCCAGGCCGAGCCGTTCACCGCATGGGGCGTGTTCGACCTCAGCAGGTGACACCCGTCGCCCGAGAGGACCGTCTCCGCCATCCCGCCGAGCCCGCGGGGCGCGGCGGTCCGGCGGATTCAGCTCGGGCGGCGGCTCAGCCGGCCCGGCCACCAGGCCGCGGGGCCGATGTCCAGGACCAGGGCGGGGACCAGGAGCGAGCGCACGACCAGCGTGTCCATGAGGACGCCGAAGGCCACGATGAAGGCGATCTGCACGAGGAACGCCAGCGGGATGACACCCAGCGCGGCGAACGTGGCTGCGAGGACCACCCCCGCGGAGGTGATCACCCCGCCGGTGGCCGTCAGACCCCGGATCACACCCCCGTGGACGCCGTGGCGCAGCGACTCCTCGCGCACCCGCGACATGAGGAAGATGTTGTAGTCCACGCCCAGGGCGACGAGGAAGACGAAGCCGTACAGGGGGACGGACGCATCGGTGCCACTGAACCCGAACACGTGGCGGAACACGAGGGCGGACACGCCCAGCGTGGCGAAGTAGTTGAGGGCCACCGTCGCCACCAGCAGCAGCGGCATCACCAACGAGCGCAGCAGGGCCACCAGGATGACGAGGATGATGGCCAGCACCACCGGGACGATGACCCCACGGTCCCGCTCGGCCGTCTTCTGCGTGTCGTAGGCCTGTGCGGTGTATCCGCCGACCAGGGCGTCCGCGCCCGGCACCGGATGCACCGCCTCGCGAAGCCTGACCACCGTCGCCTTCGCCGCCGCGCTGTCCGCCGGGTCCTTCAGGACGACGTCGATCCGTACGAGGCCGTCCTTCTCGCCCCGCACGGCGGCCGAGTCCACGCCCCGGGTGCCTTCGGCGCGCTCGCGTACCTCTGCCTGCCGGTCGGCGGCGGCGATCACGACGGCCGGGTTGCCCGCCCCGCCCGGGAAGTGCCGGCCCAGTTCCTTCTGCCCCGTCACCGAAGGAGCCTCGTTCACGAAGATCTCGTCCAGCGGAACACCGCCCGAGTGCAGCGTGGGCGCGAAGGCGGCGCACGCGAGCAGGCCGGCCAGGGCCACGGCCCACACCCGCCGGGGAGCGCCGCTGACCAGGGCGGCGATCCGGCTCCAGACCCCGGCCGCGCCGCCGGCGCCGCCGGCGGTCACGTGCGCCGGCCAGTAGGCCCTGCGCCCCAGCAGCACCAGCGCCGCAGGCAGGAAGGTGAGGGCGCTCGCCACCGCGCAGACGATCCCGATCGCCCCGACGGGCCCCAGGGCCCGGTTGTTGGTCAGGTCACTGAGGAACAGGGCGAGCAGGCCCAGAGCCACGGTGCCGCCGCTGGCCACGACCGGGCTCCAGGACTGGCGCAGAGCCGCGCGCATGGCCGCGTACGGCTCCTCCGTGCGCCCCAGTTCCTCGCGGAAGCGGGCGGTCAGCAGCAGGGCGTAGTCGGTGGCCGCGCCGATGACGAGGATCGAGAGGATCCCCTGGACCTGCCCGTCGACCCGAACCAGCCCCGCACTCGCCAGGGCGTAGACGATCGCGCAGGCCAGGGAGAGGGCGAACACCGCCCCGATGATGATCAACAGGGGCAGGAGGACGCTGCGGTAGACGAGCAGCAGGATCACGAGGACGGCCGCCAGTGCCACGCCCAGCAGCAGGCCGTCGATTCCGGCGAAGGCCTCCGACAGGTCGGCCCGGGTGGCCGCCGGTCCCGTCACATGGAAGGTGGTGGCCGCGACCCGGGAGCCGGCCTCCCGGATCTCGGCGACCGCCGCGGGCAGTTCATCGCCCAGTGCGGGGTCCAGTGGTACCACCGCCTGCAGCGCCCTGCCGTCGCGGGACGGGACGATCGGGGAGGGCGGGCCCGCAACCCAGGGACGGGCCTTGAGTGCGGCCAGGGCGGCCTGCGCGGACGCGGTGGTGGCCGGGGTCACTCCCGTGACGCCGTCCGCCGTCCAGAGCACCACGGCCGGCAGGAACTCCTCCTGCCGGAAAGCGCCCTGGGCCTGAGCCACTCGGGTGGACTCGGCGCTGCGGGGGAGAAAGGCCGCCTGGTCGTTGGTGGAGACCTCGCCGAGCTTCCCCGCGTAGGAGCCGAGGGTCCCTCCCACACCCAGCCAGACCACGAGGAGGAGGACGGGCAGCAGCCACCGGGCCGGTCGGGGCGGGGTACGCATGATGCTCCTGGAACGGGTGCGGTGGACCGGGGAGCGGGTGAACGGCTCCCCCGCGAGGGAACCCACCATCCCGGGGCGGGCACCCCAGGGGCAACATGCAGCGTTTCTGCATCATTTCCCCGCCCCGCGCACTCCTCTCGCTCGGACCGCCGCCCGCCCGGGGGCGGGTACGCCCGGCCCGGCAGTTCGGCCACCGCGAGCAGCGCCCGGCGGACCGCGTCCGTCACGGCCACAGCCGGCTGGTGGGCCATCGCCGCGGTCCGCCTCCTGCGCGAGTGCTCCGCCAAAGGGTTCGGGCCGGGCCGAGCTAACTGCTGCTGCGCGGCGAGCCGTACCAGCGCCAGTTGGTCCGGCGTGGGCGATCGGGCATCTCGATGCGGCCGGTGGCCCACAGCAAGGTCGACCATGGGGTGCCGATGACGGGCACGTCGGGGAACAATCGCGCGAGGGCCCACTCGCACAGGTCCTGCGGGGGCTCCCCGCCACGGCCCAGGCCCTGGGTGATGTCGTGGGTGTGGACCACCGTCTCGACGACGCCCATGGCTGCAAAGCCCTCCGGGTCGGAGGCTCCGAAGACGTGTGGGGCCAAGGTGGTTGCGGCCGCGGTCTCCACGACGCTTGCGAGCAGTCCGCCGCAGGCTTCCACTACGGTCAGGAGTCCCTCCGGCCCTGCGTCACGGTCTCCGAAGATGACGTTGGCCGGGCCGCCGGGTCGATCGCGGGTCACGCGCAGCGGGACGCGCGGCACTCCCATGGGCTCCGCGAGCCCGAATCGCAGCGCGTAGGTGAGCAGGTCGTCCGCGAGGTGTTCAAGGGTCTCCCAGCGCGTCCACTCCAGGCCTCCGGCCCGGTCGTGCCATTGGGCAGCGGGAATGCCTCCGAGGGCGTCGAGGCAGTGGGCGACGGCCCGGCGTACGTGTTTCCCCGACACTGGCATGTGCGGTTCTCTCGACTGTGGCATTCGAGGAGCCTACAAGGCTACGAAACCGGGCCGATGCGCTCCTGCCCCGCCACGGCCACGCCGGGCGGTGCAGCCCGCACGTCCCGGGGTTCTGTCGGCCGGCCCGCATCGCGGACGCGGCGCTCACGCAGGGAGCCGGGGCGGCCTCCAGAGCGGTGACTACACTTCACGGCCATTTCGCAGGGCGTGGACGAGCCAGGGGTACACCGGCGCCAGGCTCGGTACCACCTGCCAGCCGTTGACGATCCACACCAGCCGCCAGTACCGGTCCACCCGGGGATCGTGTGCCTCTTCGAGCTGCTCGGCCATCCAGTCCCGGAATTCCGTGTCCGGGGTGCGTGCGAACACTGCGGCGAAACGGTGTACGAGGTCGTCGATGATGCGAGTGCCCCTGTCACCGAGCGGGTCGATGCCCGACTCCAGGGCCTCGGCGACTCTCTGACGGGTGAGAGCCATCAGTTCCTCGCCGGCCTCGCTCTCGATGTGGAGTGTTCGCCCGGTGGCCTGGTACACGGCCGTGCGGCGCATCCGGGCACGGAAGTCCTCGTCGCCGACCAGCTCGGCGAGTTCCGCCCACGCCTCGACCTGCTCGCTGGAGGGATCGTCGGGGAGGTCGGGAGTGGCAGCACGAATCATGGCCACCGCGGCCGGGACGGCGTCTGACTGGACCCGCCTCTGGCCACCGTCCGCAGGACGCTCCGGCGCAGGTGCAGAACCCGGATCCGGACGTCCAGAGCGTCGGCGTGCGCCGCGGCGACTTCCGCCACGGAGAGCTCCCGGTCCAGCACCCGTCGAACCGTGGCCAGGTCCATGCCCAGCTCACGCAGTGTGCGCAGGAGTTCCAGCCGAAGCAGCGCGTCGGTGTCGTAGAGCCGATAGCCGGCGGGACTTCGTGTGGTCGGCGCCACCACCCCCGCATCGGAGTAGAACCGGATGGTCCTCACGGGCAGGCCGGTCCGTCGGGAGAGCTCCCCGATCGAGTGGAGGGTCGTAGCGTCCATGTCCCCCACTCTGCTGTCTCCAGTCGCTGGAGACTCAAGGCCATTCCCCGGCGCCTTGTGTACTGCGCTGCGCTTGGACCCAGTCGTTCAGGTACAGGCCATCCGGCCGAAGCCGGAACCGTCGGGCCCGCAGCGCGTCACCGCCGTCTGCTTCGTGACTCAGCCGCCCATGTCCCGTGTCCCCTGAGTTCAGGAGCCTTCGATCGGCCCGGCCCGATCCCACCCGGGCGCCCGTACGTCGATCGTGAGACTTCCCGACTCGACCTCCTCACCGCAGGTCCGGCACGTCGACGTCAGATCGAGGTCGTGCTCGGAGCCGGGCCCGCCGCGATGCCGGAAGGCGACCGGCGGAGTGTCCACCGCCCAGCGATCGCCCCAGGCCAGCAGCGCCTGCATCACCGGTGCGAGATCGCGGCCGGCCTCCGTGAGGTGGTATTCGAAGCGCACGGGGCGCTCGCTGTAGGCGCGGCGCTCGACCACGCCCGCCTCCTCCAGCGCGCGCAGTCTGGCGGCGAGGCGGTCGCGGGGGGCGCCGGTGTTGCGGATGATCCGGTCGAAGCGCTGGTTGCCGTAGAAGATCTCGCGGATCGCCAGGAGGGCCCAGCGTTCGCCGACGAGTTGCAGCGCGGCGGCTGCGGAACACGGCCGACCAGGCACTTCGGGGTGCGGGACCGAGTTCTCGCCCGGCTTCCTGTTCGAGGTCACGTCCCCATTCTCTCCCGAGTCCGTTGTGTTTTCAAACCCACCCGGCTAGCCTCCGATCCATGACAGTTGGAATTTCAAACCCACACCGGGCGTCCCGGGCTGTGTTCGCGACGGTCGCGGCCGCGGTCTTCATGTCGAACCTCGACCTCTTCATCGTCAACGTGGCCCTTCCGGCGATCGGCCGCTCGTTCGGCGGCAGCGGCCTCGGCTCCCTCTCCTGGGTCCTCAACGGCTACGCGATCGTCTTCGCAGCGCTCCTCGTGGTCGCCGGCCGCGTCGCCGACCGCTCCGGCCACAAGCCGGTCTTCCTGACCGGCTTGGCGGTGTTCACCCTCGCCTCGGTCGGCTGCGCACTCGCTCCCGACGTCGGGACGCTGGTCGCGGCGCGGCTCGTGCAGGCCGCCGGCGCTGCCCTGCTGATACCGACGTCGCTCGCGCTGCTGCTCGACACGACGGCGCCCGAGAAGCGCGCCGGGGCGGTGCGGGCCTGGGCCTCGATCGGAGGGATCGCCGCCGGACTCGGGCCCGTGGCCGGCGGGCTGCTGGCCGAGGCCGGATGGCACTGGGTGTTCATCGTCAACGTGCCGGTGGGCATCGCTGCGTTCGCGCTCGGTGTCAAGGTGCTGCCGTCGCCCGGACGCGCCGGTACGGAGAAGAGTCCGCTGCCCGACCTGTTCGGCGCCGCCCTTCTCACCGGATCGATCGCCACGCTCGCGCTCGGCCTGGTCAAGGCTCCTGACTGGGGTTGGACGAGCACGGGCACCCTCGGCGGCCTGGCTGCCGCGGTGCTGCTCGGCGTCTGGTTCGTCCTGCGCTCGGCCCGCCACCCCGTGCCGATCGTCGAGCTGCCTCTGCTCCGGGTTCCGGCGTTCGCATCCGCCGCGGCCGCCCTGACGCTGTTCACCGTCGCGTTCGCCGGAATGCTGCTCGGCACGGTGCTGTGGTGCCAGGGCGTGTGGGGCTACTCGGCTCTGCTCACCGGCCTCGCCATCGCGCCGGGACCCTTGCTGGTGCCGCCGGTCGCGCTGCGGATCGGGCCCGCCGTCGCCAGATTCGGTGCGGGCCGCATCGCTCTGGCGGGAACCGTCCTGTTCGCGGCCGGCATCCTGTGGTGGGCCGCGACACTCGACACGGGCTCGGCCTACGCAGCCTCGCTCCTGCCCGGCATGATGCTCACCGGGCTCGGCGTGGGCATGACCCTCCCGGTCCTGACCGGGGCCTCGGCGGCCGCCCTGCCGCCGGCCCGCTTCGCCACCGGTTCGGCCATCACCTCGATGGGCCGCCAGATCGGCGCGGTCCTCGGCGTCGCGATCCTGGTCGGCATCCTCGGCACTCCGGCCCCCGGACACGCTGTCGCCGAGTTCCGGCACGCCTGGTACGCGGTGGCCGCGGCGTCCCTGCTCGCCGCGTGCGCGACGGTCCCGCTCGCCCGCAAGCCTCGACCGGCCGCCACGAAGGCGGCCGCGAAGGCGGCCGACGTCGCCGAGGCCGCGGAGGTGGGGACTGTCTGAGAAGCGAGTCCCCTCCGTCGACGGACGGACGGGTCGTTGATCGTCACCGCCGCGCGGTCCCAGGCGGCCCGACCCGGGCCCGCCGGGGGTCGGCGCGGCCCCCAGCTCGCGGAGAACTCCACCCGCCGAAAGGGGGACCCGGGACCGTGAATACCGGGGAGGCGCCATGCGCGAGCGCGCGCGCTGCGAATCATCGAGGAAGCATGGAAAGCAGGCGCGGCGGGTCGGCGGGCGGCGGCGGCTGATCTTCTTCCTGGGAGCGGCCGTCTGCGCCGCACTCACCCTCGGTCGTGGCGCCCTGCTCGCGGGTCCGCTGCAGCGGTGCTGAGGCGCGATCCGGATTTTTCGGAGTTCGGCGGTCGTGGGATGTCGAGAACGTGCCACCGGCTCCGTCCCGGGGACATCAGCGGCCACCACCGGCCGCACGAGGAAGAAGGAGTTGCCGGCGTGGCGATTCAGCGGATGGACAACGTCGGCATCGTCGTCGAGGACATGGATGCCGCCATCGCGTTCTTCGTGGAACTCGGTATGGAGCTGGAGGGCAGGGCGGAGGTCGAGGGCCCCGTCGCCGACCAGTGCACCGGACTCGACGGCGTCCGCTGTGACATCGCGATGGTCCGGACCCCGGACGGTCACAGCCGGCTTGAGCTGGCGAAGTACCGCAGCCCCACGGCGATCAGCGCCGGGCCGCGAAGGCGGCCGCACAACATTCTGGGCACGCACCGTGTCATGTTCGCCGTCGACGACATCGAGGACACCGTTGCCCGCCTGCGCCCTCACGGCGCCGAACTCGTCGGCGAGATCGCCCGGTTCGAGGACAGCCATCTGCTCTGCTACATCCGCGGCCCGGAAGGCATCATCGTCGGACTGGCCGAGCAACTGCGCTGAGAAGGAGAAACCGAACCACGCGGCGGAACGAGATCATCGCGATGCTGAACTGCCTGATCAGCCAGGAGCTGTCGGCGTGACGTGACCCGCCGGCTCCGGCCGGGCACCGGCAGCCCCCCGAGCCGGGCATGCATCGCCTGTCGCCCTCCAGTCCCAGCGGGTGAGGTCGAAGGTGTCGAACCCGTCCTCGGTGCGGCGGGTGGGGTGCTCGAAGGTGACGTACCAGTTCCGCAGCCGGCGCCCGTCGCCGCCGGGGACGACCCGCAGCGCCTGTTCGCTCCACACTTGTCCGGAGCGGTGTACGTCGCGCCGCACGACCGTCCGGCCCGTCTCGAAACCGCGCACCGCTTCCTCCTCCACCGGCCGCGGACGGGATATGTCCGGCCGGGCTTGCCCAGGCTCCCCCTTGGGGTTGTCAGCGGCTGCCGGCCACGCGCACGATGGCCCCTCCCCGGCCATGCCCACGGCTTCGTCAGCCGTGCTCGGACTGTTGGTAGAGGCTCTGCGCGAAGGCGCCGAGTGCCGTTCCGTAGCTCGCGTCCTCGTCACTGCTGACGTTCACCGCGACGACGACGCCCTCCCCCGCGGCATCGCCCGCGACGTAGGGGCCGCCGCTCGAACCCCTCCCCATCACGCAGGGGACACGCAACAGGGTCTTGCCGGCCGCCCATGCGGTGACGCCCGAACAGTGCAGGATGCGGTCTGTGTACGGGTAGCCGAAGAAGTGCGTCGGCGCGCTCGGTCGCGCGGTGAACGAGATGGGTTGGGCGCCGGTCACTTCGGAGATGTTCCGCCCGTCGGGGCCGGGGTTCATTTCCAGCATCGCGACGTCCTGGCCGTCCTTCTGCCAGTCCTCGGCCATCCTCACCCGGCGGACCGTGAAGCCACCGTGTGGCCCTGCCCCCTCCTGATACCCCGGAACGAAGTAGAGGCCCTTGTCCCAGGTGGCCGCGCGCGCCGGAGCTCCTTCGACCGATGTCCTGACACAGTGCGCCGCAGTGATCACGGTGCGGATGCCGACGACGGTTGCGGTGCAGGCACCGGAGCCGCCGTCCGCGCCCGAGGCGTACAACCGGCCGACCGTACGGGCGATCGAGCCGCCGCCGGTCCACGCGGGCTGGACCAGATCATCCTTGGCGTCCATGCGGGCCACGGCCGCCATGCCGCCACCGGCCCAATGCTCCTCGGCCTCGATGCGTTCACTCTCGGCGCCGGCATCGTCGTGCACCACGGTGCGTATGTCGGCGAGCGGCGGGCCGTCGAGTCCGGCCGTCATGGCCGCGCCACAGCCCGTGGCCCCCGACAGGACGAGAGCGGCCGCGCCTGCAGCCCCCCATCTGCCGCGTGCGTTCCTCATGGTCCTGACACCCTCGATCCCGGTTCTCGTTCGTCTCCGGGCGCATCGGGGCGCCGTGCCCTTCCCGGTCGTGGTTCAACCGTCCGCGTACGTGGTTGATCACCGCGCGGAGCCTACGGCAGTGCCGGCCGGCCGTCGCAAGGGGGGACGGTCGCGAGAGGCCGTCCCCTGCCGTGCATGCCCGTGCCGCGTTTCCGCCCAAGCGCTTGCCGCGGCCGCAGCCGCAGGAACCGTGGTGCGTCCCTACGGGGGTCTGCAGTGGCGACAGCCGGCCTGGCAGGGCGCTCAGGTCACCAGGCGCAGCGACGTTCCCGCGACACCCAGCCGTACGCTCTGACCCCAGGTCAGCTCCAGGGCGTCGCTCTCCATTCCGTCGCCGAAGACCACGATCCGGTCCGACTCCACGGTCAGCCGCAGCTCCTGCCCCCGCCCCAGCTCACCGGCGACCTTCGTCGTTCCGGTCGTGGGAGAGGGCCAGGCCTCGCGCACGAACCACAGGAGCCGCCGGTCGCTGGGTGCGGGCAGCCCCGCGTGGCTGCCGCGCTCCAGCCACAGGGAACGCAGCCAGCCGGTGGCCCCCGTGCCGGTGCCCACCAGCACCCCGGAGGACGCCTGGGCCTCGCCCGGGCCCTCGTCGCCGCCGGAGCCCAGGCGGTAGCGGGCCGTCTGGTGACCGGGCGAGCCCAGGTAGATCTCGTTCAGCGCGAGAAGGCGCTGGGTGTCGTCGGCGACGGCCTCGACCATGGTCAGCTCCTCCGCCCGGCCGGCGGCGGCGGTCGCCGCACGCAGCAGGGCGGCCGTGTCGGCGCAGCGGTGCCGGACCAGGACCCCCGGGTTGCGCCCCGGGTCGGTGTCGATGCCCACCACCGGCTGTCCGCGCAGATACTTCGCGGTGTTGGCGACCAGACCGTCCTGGCCGACCACGACCACCACGTCCTCGGGGGCGAACAGGAAACGGTCCAGGTCGGCCCGCTCCACCCGGGAGCTGCGCCAGGTGAGCGGCACCGCCGCCGCCACCTCCCGCAGCGCCTGCCGCGTGCGCTCGTGACGGCGGACCACCTCGTCGATCGACCGGCCCCGGCTGGAAAGGAAGAACGCGGCCTGCCCGTGCGTCCCGTGCCGGGCGAGCAGTTCCTCGTACTCGGTCCTGCGGTGCACGAGCACCGCCCGCGGGGCCAGGCTCACGCGCCCGCGCCGCCTTCCGGACGTCCGAGCCTGGTGAGGAGCCCGGTGAGGACGTCGGGAGAGAGTGTGACGCTCTCGATCCGCGGCAGGTTCTCCGCCAGCCGGGTCACCGCCAGGGCGTGCAGCGTGTCCGGGGCGGCTTCCTCGTGCACGCGCAGCCAGGCAGCCTGAGCCTCGGCGCGTGCCGCGCCCGTCTCGCGCGCCGCCTCGGCGTCCGCGCGGGCCAGGCGGACCTTGCGGGCCGCCTCGGTCTCGGTGCGTACGCCGTCCGCCGCCGCCTTCTCCTCCGCCTCGCGGCGGGCGTTGATGCCGCGCTGGTCGATCAGCTGCGCCTCGCGCCTGGCCAGTTCGATCTGACTGGCCAGCTCGTTCTCGGCGATGGCACGCTCACGCTCGACGGCGACGGCCCGCCGTTCATAGGTGGCCCGGTCCGCCTCCTGCTGGATCTGCTCGCGGGCCGGGGTGCGCAGGGCGCGCTCCACCTCGGCCTCGGGGCGGATCGCCACGACCCGCACGGCCACCACTTCGATGCCGGTGGCCGGGAGCCTGGGCTCGGCGGCGAGACCGGCGGCGACCCGCCCCCGCACGGAGGCGACGCCGTCCACCAGGGCGACGGCCAGCGGAGTCCGGGCCAGTACGTCCAGCGTGTGCTGCTGCGCGGTCTCGGTGAGGAGAGTGGCGATCTGCTCCAGGGGAGCGCCGCGCCAGCTCCCGGTGTCCGGGTCGACGGAGAAGTCGAGTCGGTCCGCGGCCTCGGCCGGGTCGCTGATCCGGTAGGTGACGGTGGCCTGCACGGCGACGTCCTGGAAGTCGGACGTACGGGCGTGGAACGCCATGGCCAGCTCCCGGTCGTCGACCGGTACTTCGGAAAGCGCCGCCGACAGCGACCGGTACCAGAAACTGAGCCCCCGCCCGTCGTGGACGATCCGGCCGCGCTTGTGGTGGCGGATGTGGGCGGTGGGCGCGGAGCGCAGATGACGCCAGCCGAAGCGCCGGGTGATGTCGGCCATGGCGAACCCCCTTCATTTCGTCAGTGCGACGATAACGAGACGCGCCCATATCGTCAAGAGGACGAAAAGAGGGTTTCGGTGGCGCTGCCCCTGCAGCAACCCGGGGGAGCCCGTTCTGCGAGCTACCCGCGCTGTTCGCGGCGTGTTCAGCCCGCGGCTGCCGCTGTGCCCCACGCTTCGCCGGGAGCGCGGGCGCGCTCGCCTGCCCACCGGATGAGACGAGGACCGGCCGTTGCGTACGAACTGGCGTAGAGAAGCCCCCATCATCGCCGTCGCCCTGACGGTCCTGGCCGTCGGCCTGTCCGGTGCGCCGGCCTCGGCGCAGGCGCAGCCGACGGTGCGGATCAACGAGGTCGAGTCCAGCGGCGGCAGCCCCGGTGACTGGATCGAGCTCGTCAACACCGGGACCACCGCGGTCGACATCTCCAAGTGGGTCGTCAAGGACAACGACAACTCCCACTCCTACAAGGTCGCCAAGAACACCTCGCTGGCTCCGGGTGCCTTCCTCGCGCTGGACGTCGAGTCTTCGTTCGGCCTGGGCAGCTCCGACTCCGCGCGGCTGTTCACGGCGGACGGCACCACCCTGGTCGACTCCTCCACCTGGACCGACCACGCGACCACCACCTACGGCCGCTGCCCGGACGGCACCGGCGCGTTCACCACCACGACCACCACGACCAAGGGCGCGGCCAACGCCTGCGGCACCTCCGGCGGCGGCCAGCCCACCCATGGACCGTGGCCCGGCAACTCGGCGGTCGCCATCGCGGACGCCTCCAACGTGTTCGGGGAAAACCTCAGCGGCCTGTCCTTCGAGAGCGCCGGCGTGCTCTGGGCGGTGAACAACGGGCCCGGCAGGCTGTACCGGCTCGTACCCGACGGCACGACATGGCGTCCCGACCCGGCCGGCGGCTGGGCAACGGGCAAGGCCCTGCACTACGCGAACGGCAGCGGCGACCCCGACGCCGAGGGCGTCGTCGTCACCCCCGACGGCCTGTTCGTCGCCACCGAACGCGACAACGGCAACGGCTCCACGAGCCTGCCGAAGATCCTCCGCTACGACACCGCCTCCAGCGCCTCCTCCCTGAACGCGACCGCCGAGTGGAACCTCACCTCCGACCTGCCCTCCCTGCCGGCCAATGCCGGACCCGAGGGCATCTCGTGGGTACCCGACTCGTTCCTGACCGCGCACGGCTTCCGTGACGAGCACACCGGCGCCGTCTACGACCCGGCCTCCTACCCGGGCCACGGCAGCGGCCTGTTCTTCGCCGGCGCCGAGGCCAACGGCACCGTCTACACCTACGCCTTGAACCTCTCCGGCGGCGGCTACACCCGTGTCGCCGCCATCGCCAGCGGTTTCACCGGCGTGATGGACCTGGAGTTCGAGCCCGCCACCGGCCACCTGTGGGCGGCCTGCGACGACACCTGCCAGGGCCGGACTTCGACCCTCGACATCGACGCCCAGGGCAAGTTCACCGCAACCGCCGTCCACGACCGGCCCGCCGGCATGCCCGACTACAACAACGAGGGCTTCGCCATCGCCCCCCAGTCCACCTGCACGGCCGGCCACAAGCCGGTCCTGTGGTCCGACGACAGCAATGACGGTGGCCACGCACTGCGCGCCGGCACCCTGAACTGCACCCCCTGACACCGGCACCCTGAACTGCAGCCCCTGACACCGGCTCCCGTCCCTGACGCACCCGTGCCCCGGCGGAAGACCGCCGGGGCACAGTGCTCAGGAGGCGCGGGGCTTTGCCCTGTGGCCGCGTCGGCGCCCGGGGGACCACCCCCTGGAACAGCGCTGAGGCGCGGCATCTTGAGTACGCGTACTCATGCGTCCGCGTGGGAGAGCCACGAGAGTGGGGGCGAGACGGTCAAGCCGGCTCCCACCAACGCCGCTTACCTCACCGCGCCGCGCCCGAAGGTCACGTAGGGCGGAGCTGACTCTCCCCGCACAAGACACCCTCGCTCCGCAGGAGGCACCCCGTGACGCTCACCTACGAAGAACTGGCCTGGGCAGCGGCCTTCATGCTTGCCTGGGTGATCGGCGCGCTCCTCCTCTGCGGAATCACCATCATCGTCATCGTGGCCCTCACCGCCACGGTCAAGGAGCACACGAAAACCTCACGGCAACGGACCTCGCGCCGGCAGTCGGCCGCGAAGAGGTTCCGGCACTCCCCCGACACGAGGTCGAGGAGGACGAGCCCGCCCTCGAAGAAGTAGCCACCGCGGCCGTCCGGTGCGCGCGTCGGTCCGCCGCCGCCCCTACAACACACTGCGCCGTCCACGAGGTGGGGGTGGTCGACGCGGGCGGGTGGGCGCGCCGGAGTTCGGTGACGTCATTCCTCAACGGATGGCGCCCATCTCGTCGCGGTGCCGGGGGCGTTCCTCGCCGGCGGGCACCTGGACCGCGTCGGCGGGTGTCGTCGCGGGCATCGCGATCGATGTCGGCCGACCGTGCCCCGGGAATCCCACGACTGCGGTCGTATATCTCTCCCTTGCACTTCACAATTAGGTTAGGCTTACCTAAGAATGGGGGTTCGGGGATGCAGGACAAAGCGCGAGACCAAGCGCAGCAGGACGAGTGGGCCGACGAGGTACTGGCCTGGATGAGCTCCCAGGAGGAGATGGACCGGGCACTGCGCGACGCACTGCGCCGCACGCCCAGTCAGCGGGAGGAAACGATCGCCCGGATGGCGGACGCCCTCCGCGGTGCGGCCCAGGGACTGACCATCCCCGGGTGCGCGGCGGCGGCCGGCGTCCCCGAGCGCATCCTGTGCGAGTGGCTGGAGATCGACGCCAGCTTCGCCACGGCGCTCCGCGCCGCGCACGCACTGGCCGAGGCGCACGGGCTGAGACCGGGGGCGACGCCCACCCCGGCCGCGTTACAGCTGATGCTGAACGCGATCCGCAAAGGGGCCGCCTGGCCGGCCGCGGCGACCCTCGTGGGCATCTCCGTGCGCGGGTTCAACCGCCTGCGCGCCGAGGCGCCGCCGGTGGGGGCCCTGATCGCGGCGGCTCAGCGGGCGCGCTCGATACAGGCCGGTGCGGGTCGGCGACGCAGACCCCCCAGGGCGGCGAGCCGCCGGGTCGGGTACCGGATCGTGCAGCTCGACGACCCGCTCCTGTCCCCGGACAGCCAACCGGACGATTCCGCTGGCGGGTTGAGCGACCGCGCCACGCGCCGGGACTGAGCACCCGCTCGCACGAGGACCGAATCCGGAGGGCGCCGCTCACCCTCCCCATGGGATAGTTAGGTTAGGCTAAGCTAATTAATTGATGAGGGTCGGGCGTACCCCGCCCCTCGTCGAGCTCCGCGCGCCCGTTCACCACCGGCGCTCCGCGCAGCGCCGGTGACAAGGAGATCCAGCCGTGGGCCCTGTGACCATCGATCCGTATCCCATGCCCACCCAGGACCTCGTGCCGCGTTCCGTGGCACCTTGGTCCGTCGACCCCGACCGGGCCGCTCTGCTGATACACAACATGCAGAACCATCTGCTCCGGCCCTTCCCCCGCGATCGTTCACCCCTCGTGGACCTGATCGGCAACATCACCGACCTGCGCAGGTCCGCACGGCGGCTCGGCCTCCCGGTCGTCTTCAGCACCGTACCGGCGGGCGAGCGACCCGAACAGCGGGGCCTCGCCGCCGAGATGGAGACCGGACCGGTGACGGCGGACCACGATGTGTCGATCACGGAGGAGCTGACCCCGCGCCGGGGCGAGCACGTGATCGCCAACGCGCGGCACAACGCCTTCCTGCGCAGCCACCTGGAGCGCATCCTGCGCACCACGGGCCGGGACCAGCTGATCCTGTGCGGCGTGTTCGCCCACTCCGGCGTGCTGCTCACCGCGGCAGACGCGTTCATGAACGATATCCAGCCGTTCGTCGTCGCCGACGCGGTGGCGGACACCTCCGCGGAGGAGCACGCGCTCGCCCTGCGCTGGACGGCCGCGCGGGGCGCCGTCGTCCACACCACCACGACCCTCATCGACGAACTGGAAGCCTGAATGACGACCGTACGCCTCACCCCGTGAGCGGACAGGCGGCGCCGCGGGCGCGCACACTCATCGAGGCCCTGCCGTGGCTGGAGCGGTTCCAAGGACGCACGGTCGTGGTCAAGTTCGGCGGCAATGCCATGGTGAACGAGGAGCTCAAGGCGGCCTTCGCCCAGGACGTGGTGTCCTTGCGCTACGCGGGGCTCCGGCCGGTCGTCGTGCACGGCGGCGGCCCCCAGATCAGCGCGATGCTCGAACAGCTCGCGCTGGAGGTCCGGTTCGCGGCGGGACTGCGGGTGACGACCCCCGCGGTGATGGACGTCGTCCGCATGGTGCTGGCCGGGCAGGTACAGCGGGACATCGTCGGCCTGATCAACCGTCACGGAGCCTTCGCCGTGGGGATGACCGGCGAGGACGCACGCACCCTGTCCGCCGTCCGGCGGCCGGCCGTGGTGGACGGCGCCGAGGTGGACATCGGCCTGGTGGGCGACATCGTGCACGTCGACCCCGACACCGTACGGGGGCTGCTGGAGCGCGGCCGCATCCCGGTGATCTCCCCCATCGCCCGGGGAGCGCACGACGACAGCGTCTACAACATCAACGCGGACCTCGCGGCCGCCGCCCTCGCCGAGGCGCTGGAGGCCGAGAAACTGGTGATGCTCACCGACGTCGCGGGCCTCTACGCGGACTGGCCGCACAGCACGGAGATCATCGACCGGCTCACGGCCGGTGAACTGGCGCAGCTGCTGCCCTCGATGACAGGCGGCATGGTGCCCAAGATGGAGGGCTGCCTGCGTGCGGTGCGCTCCGGGGTACGGATGGCGCACGTACTGGACGGCAGGGTTCCGCACACCTTGGTCCTGGAGGTCTTCGCCGACGAGCACACCGGCACCACGGTCGTGCCCGACGGCCCGCCAGACGAGGAGCACCTCCCCCGCTGAACCCGGGGAGGGCCGCCCTGCCCCGGCCCTCCCCCGCCACACCCCGGAGCCGCTACGGCCCCGGGGCCTTCCGTGTGCCCAAATGCGCTCACCAGCAGCCGGGTTGGTGTGGTTCGAGACAGTCGCGGGTCCAACTTGACAGCTTCCGGCCCGTCAGAGATGTTAGGCCAGCCTTACCTAACCACATAGGGTAGGACCGAGGAAGGATGGGCATGTCCGCACCGCACGCGAGCTCCACACCCGGGGACGCTCTCCCGGACATCAGGGACCTGGTGGGCATCGGCTTCGGGCCGGCCAACCTGGCCCTGGCGATAGCGATCCGGGAGCACAACGGCCGACGCGCCCCCGGCGAGGCGATCCGGGCCTCGTTCATCGAGCGCCAGGACGACTTCGGATGGCACCAGGGCATGCTCCTCGAAGGGGCCACCATGCAGGTCTCCTTCCTGAAGGACCTGGTGACGATGCGCAATCCGGGGAGCTCCTTCAGCTTCCTGCACTACCTGCAGGACCGGGACCGGCTGGCCGACTTCATCAACCAGAAGTCCTTCTTCCCCACCCGCCTCGAGTTCCACGACTACTTCCGCTGGTGCGCCGCTTCCTTCAGCGGGCTGGTCGACTACGCCACCGAGGCCGTCGAGGTACGCCCGGCGGGTCCGGCCGGCGCCGCGGACCAGCTGGACGTCATCACCCGGCCCACGTCCGGGACCGGGCCGCAGCGCGCCACCCGCACCCGCAACCTCGCACTCGGGACCGGGCTGCGCCCCCGCGTCCCGGACGGGATCAGCACCGGACCGCACATCTGGCACAACCGCGACCTGCTGCACCGCGCACCGGAACTGACGGCCCGTCCCCATCGCCGGTTCGTCGTCGTCGGCGCCGGACAGTCCGCCGCGGAGACCGCCGACCATCTGCACCGCACCTTCCCGGACGCCGAGGTCTGCGCCGTGTTCACCCGGTACGGGTACAGCCCGGCCGACGACAGCCCGTTCGCCAACCGGATCTTCGACCCGGCCGCCGTCGACGAGTTCTTCAGCGCCCCGGAGGAGGTCAAGCGGCAGCTCATCGGCTACCACGCCAACACCAACTACGCGGTGGTGGACGGTGATCTGATCGAGCAGCTGTACCGGACCGTCTACCAGGAGAAGGTCGCCGGCACGGAACGGCTGCGCATCCTGAACGCGACCGCCCTGTCCACGGTGGAGGAACTCCCCGACGGGGCACGGGCCGTGGTGCGCTCCCTCACCACGGGAGAGACCCTCACCCTCGACTGCGACGCGGTGGTGCTGGCCACCGGTTACCGGCCCACCGAGCCGGCCGAGCTGCTCGGCGACCTGGCCGGGGAGTGCCTCACGGACGGGCAGGGCAGGCTGCGCGTGGGCCGCGACCACCGGGTGGAGACCACGGACCGCGTCCGGGCCGGCATCTACGTCCAGGGCGCCGCCGCCGAGCACACCCACGGCATCACCGCCTCCCTGCTGTCCACGCTGGCCGTGCGCTCGGGCGAGATCTGCGACTCCCTGCTGCTGCGCGTCGCGGAGCGCGAGGTGCGGGCCGCTCTGGCGACCAGGGCGGCGGCCGCCGCCGAGGGCGTCCCCGCCCACCGGGGCTGAGCGGCCGTGCCGCGCACCGATCCCCCGGAGGCGGCCGGGCCGGCCGGACTCACGGCGGGCGCAGGCGCACATCCTGGCGGCGCAGAACGCGGATCCCTCGTACGCCGGCCACAACGTGGGCCAGTACATCGAGCTCGTGGGACCGCTCGACACGGCGGCGCTCGACGAGGCCGTGCTCCGCACCTTCGACGAGGCTCCCTGGCTCCGCTCGCGGCTGATGACCCGGGGCGGCCTGCCGCGCCTGGACACCTCCGCGGCGGCCGACCCGGTGGGCGCCGCCGTCGCTCTGGTACGCGGCCAGCTCGCCTGCCCGCCCCGGCCCGAGCCGCTCACCGACCCGGCGGGCACCGGCATCGCACCCGACCTCACCGGCGCCCTGCTCGTCACGGTCGGCCCCGAACACCATCTGCTGGTGCAGTACTTCCACCTGCTGGCGGTCGACGGGTACGGAGTGGCGCTGCTGAGCCGGCGGATCGCCGAGGTCTACACGGCCCTGGTGCACGGCCGCCCGCCCGGCCCGACCCCCTTCGCGCCGGTCTCCGTACTGGCCGACGCGGACCGCGCCTACACCGGCTCGGCGGCGCAGGCCGCGGACCGGCGGTACTGGACGGGGCGGTACGCCGACCGCCCCGCGCCCGTGTCCCCCGCCGGACGGGCGGCACCGGCCCAGGACACCGCGCGGCGGCACACCGTGCACCTCGGCGCGGCGGACAGCGCGGCCGTCCGCGCCACCGCCCGCTCCGCGCGCGTCACCTGGGCCGAGGTCGTGCTCGCCGCGACCGCGGTACGGGTGACCGCACAGGCCGGCGCGCGCGAGGCCCTGCTCGCCGTGTACGCGGCGGCGCGCACCGGCCCGGGGACGCTACGGGTGCCCGCCACGGCGGTGAACGTCCTGCCGGTGCGGCTGCCGGTCCGGGGGGCGGACACCTTCCGGACGCTGCTGCGCGCGGCGGCCGGTGAGCTGACCCTGCTCCGCCGTCACCAGCGGCTGCGCGGCGAGGAACTGGCGCGCGAGCTGTGGCCGGAGTACGGGGGCGGCCGTGTCCCCGGGCCGCTGGTCAACCTGCGGCCGTTCGAGACGGAGCTGGACTTCGGCGCAACCCCCGGCCGGGTCGTCAGTCTCGCCTCGGGGCCGGTCGAGGACCTGTCGGTGTCCGCCGCGGCGGGCCCCGACGGGCGGCTGCGCCTGGACTTCGACGTGAACCCGGCGCTCTACGAGGAGGCCGAACCGGCCCGGTTCGCAGGCCTGTTCACCGAGGACCTGGCGGCGCTCTGCCGCGCCCCCGACGTACCGGTCGCCACCCTGCGGACCTCCCCCGTCCACCCCTGATCCCCTGCCCGAACCGACCGTCCCGGTCATCACCCAAGGAGAGACACCATGGCCACCAACCCCTTCGAGGACGACGACGCCCGCTACTTCGTGCTCGTGAACGCCGAGAACCAGCACTCGCTCTGGCCCGCCTTCGCGGAGGTGCCCGCGGGCTGGACCGTCGTGCACGGCGAGGACAGCCGCGAGGGCTGCGCCGCGTACACGGAGACGCACTGGACCGACATGCGGCCTGCCAGCCTGGTCGCCAGGAGCTGATCCCGGGGGCCGCCCGGCCCCTGCGGTCCCACGCGCGGGGCCGGACCGGAGCACGTCCTCCGGTCCGGCCCCGCGCGTGTGCGGGGTTCACAGCCTCCGGGAGAGCACCTCCGAGCCGCGTGCGGGGTCCAGCGCCCCCGCCCAGGCCGCGGGCGCCCGTCCGGGGCCGGCCGGTACGAAGCCGTGCCGGCGGAAGAAGGCCGCGCCACCCGTGGTCGCCGTGAAGACCTCCCGTACGAGGCGGCTTCCGGCGTCGGCGAGCGCGGTGCGCAGCAGGGCTGCGCCCAGCCCCTGGCCCTGGTTCCCGCGGGCGACGCAGAAGTTGTAGAGCACGGCGGTCCCCTCCCCCTCGTCGCTCAGGGCGAGAGCGCCCAGGACCGGGGTGCGACCGCGACCGGTAGCGAGGAGGAACTCCCCGGCGTGCGCCAGGTAGTGGTCGATGCTGCGGGGCCGCAGGGCGCCGGAGCGGATGAAGGCCAGCGAGAGGGCGTGCAGGGCGGGGGCGTCGTGCAGACGCGCCCGTCGGACCAGCGGCGGGGAGCCGTCCGTGCCGGCGAGCGGGGGACGGGGGGTGGCGGCAGTAATCACGAACTTAGGTTAGCCTTCCCTAAATTGAGCCGCAATTCCGCCTCCCGGCCCAACACATCACACCCAGAGGCCAGTTCATCAAAGCGGCAGCCGGATGTTCACCGGACCCGGCTTGACGTGCACCTTCGCGTTTAGTTAGGTAAGCCTTACCTAATGCTGAAATACAGCCGCCTTTCCACCGATTCCCGAGGAGAGAGTCCCTCCATGTCCGCTTCCCCGTCCTTCACGCTCGACCGGCTGGTCCGCGACGTCGCCGACGTGCTCTACACGGAGCCCTCCGACGTCTCCCTGGAGGAGGACCTGCTGGACCAGGGACTCGACTCCATCCGGCTGATGTCGCTCGTCGAGAAGTGGCGATCCGAAGGCGCCCGCATCAGCTTCGTGGACCTCGCCGAACGGCCGACCCTGCGCCAGTGGGCCGAGCTGCTCACGCCCACCCCCTGACCCCCTCCCCCACACCTGCCCGCCCCGGAGCCTGCCGTGCCTCTGCGTGACTTCGTCATAGACATCGAACCCCTGCGCGCCAGCAGGGACTTCCGCGCCATCTTCATCGCCCGCGTGGTGTCCCTGTTCGGCCTCGGCATGGCGACGGTGGCCCTGTCCGCCCAGGTGTACGGACTGACGCGCTCGACCTTCGAGGTCGCCGTCGCCAGCATGATCATGAGCATCACCGTGCTGCTCGGCTCGCTCTGGGGCGGCGTCATGGCCGACCGGACCGACCGCCGGCGCCTGATCGTGTGGGCCCGCGGCGCCGCCGCCCTCGCCTTCGCCGGCCTCGCCGTGAACGCGATGCTGCCCGACCCGACCCTGTGGGGCATCTACGTGTGCGTCGCCTGGGACGGCCTGGCCACGGGTGTCAGCGTGACGGCCCTGATGGCCGTCGCCCCGACGCTCGTGCGCCCCGACCAACTCCCGGCCGCGGGCGCCCTGATCTCGCTGACCGGCGAGATCGGCTCCATCAGCGCCCCGTTCCTGGGCGGCGTACTCCTCGCCCTGTGGGGACCCGGCCCGGTCTTCGCCTTCACCGCCGCCACCACGGCCGTCACCACCCTGCTGATCTCCCGGATCCGGCCCCTGCCGCCGGTCAAGGACAACGGGGACGACGAGGACGAGCACGGCGCCGACAGCGGATCGCTGCTGGTCGCCTTCAAGTACGCGGTGCGCAACCGCGTCGTCGGCGGCCTGCTCGCGCTCGGCGGCGTGATGGCCCTCTTCAACCTCCCGGTCGTCCTCTTCCCGGAGATGGTCGACCGGCAGTTCCACGGCGGTGAGGTCATGCTCGGCCTCCTCTACACCGCCCCCGCCGTCGGCGCGGTCGCCGTCTCCGCCACGAGCGGCTGGCTGACCCGGGCCGCCCGGCCCGGCCGGCTGCTGATCATCGCGGCGTTCACGGGCGGTCTCTCCGCCGTGGGCTTCGGCCTCAGCGGCAGCATCTGGGTCGCCTTCGCACTGCTCGCCGTGGGCGGCGCCGCCGGAACGGTGTACGAGATCCTCGAGTACGCCCTCGTCCAGCACAGCACCCCGGACCGGCTGCGCGGCCGCATCGTCAGCGTCATCACCACGCAGGGCACCACCGGAGGCGTCGTCGGCGACGTCGAGGTCGCCGCCCTCGCCCGCTGGTTCAGCCCCGGTGGCGCGGCCGTCGTCAACGGCGCGATCTGCGCCGTGGCCGCCCTCGCCGTGGCGATCGCCGTACCCGGCCTGCGCAGGGCCACCCTCCCCCGCGAGGAGGGGGAGGAGGGGGACGAACACGACGACGAGCGGCCCGGACCCGGCCCCGACACCGTGACCGGCACCGCCGGCCTGAAGCCCGCCGCCCCCGCCGCCCCCGCCGCCCCCGCCGCCTGACGGGCCCGCCCCGCCCGCCCGCAGACCCCCGCATCCCGTCGACCTCACCCCGCCGGTCCCGCCACCGGACGGGGACCCGCAGCGAACCTGGAGCACGATGTCCATGACCGAGCGTCCCTCCCAGCGCCTCCCCCTCACCGGGGCCCAGACCGGTGTCTGGTACGGCCAGCGGCTCGACCCCGACTCCCCGGTCTACAACGTCGGCCAGTACGTCGAGATCGACGGCCCGCTGGACGCCGCTCTGTTCGTGGCGGCGCTGCGGCGGACGGTCGCCGAGAGCGAGGCGCTCACCGCGCGCTTCGCGGAGGGCCCCGACGGCGAGCCGTACCAGGTCGCCTGGAGCGGTCCCGCCGCCGGACCGCTGGTCGCCGTACTCGACCACACCGGCCAGGACGACCCGTACGGCACCGCGCTGACCCTCATGCGCGCCGACATGGCGCGCCCCGTGGACCCGGTCCGGGACTCCCTGTACGTGTTCACGCTGCACAAGGTCGGCCCCGACCGCACCCTCTGGTACCAGCGCGCCCACCACATCGTGCTGGACGCCTTCGGGTTCTCCCTGCTCTCGCGCCGCACGGCCGAGGTCTACACGGCTCTCGCCGGGGGCGAGGAGCCGACGCCCACCCCCTTCGGCGGGCTGGAGGTGATCCTTGCCGAGGAGCACGCCTACCGCGCCTCCCCGCGGTTCGCCGAGGACCGCGCCTACTGGCTGGAGCGGCTCGCGGACCACCCCGAGCCGGAGCCTCTGAGCGGCGCCCGCTTCCCCGCGGCGCACGCGTTCCTGCGCGACGGCGCCACCCTGACCCAGGAGGAGACGGCGGGACTGCTCGCCATCGCCCGGGCAGCCAAGGCCAGTTGGGCCGATGTGCTGACCGCGGCGTTCGCCGCGTACCTGCACCGGGCCACCGGCAGCCGGGACGTGCTGCTGTCGCTGCCCGCCATGGCGCGGCTCGGCTCGGCGGCCCTCAAGGTGCCGTCCATGGTCGTCAACGTGCTGCCGCTGCGCGTGGCCGTGCGCCCGCAGACCCCCCTGGCGGAGCTGGTCGCCGCGGTCGCCGCCGACGTCCGCGACCTGCGCCGCCACCAGCGCTACCGCGCCGAGGACATCCGCCGCGACCTCGGGCTGTCCGGCCGCGAACAGGGCCTGCTGGGTCCCATGGTCAACATCAAGGCCTTCGACAACTCCCTCGACTTCGCCGGATCGGCCGGCTCCGTGCACAACGTGGCCGCCGGCCCGGTCGACGACCTCACCCTCGGCGTCTACCACGACGCCGCCGAGGGCCGGATCCGCTTCGAACTCGACGCCAACCCGCAGGCGTACGACGCCGCGACGCTGGCCGCGCGCCGCGCCGAGTTCGCGCACTTCCTCCGCGAGGCCGCCGCGGCCGGGCCCCAGGCACCCGTCGGGCGCCCGGACCTGCTCGCGCCGGCCGCCCGTGACGCCCTGCTGCTCGACCGGAACGACACCGGACACCCGGTACCGGCCGGCACCGTCGTCGACGCCTTCGAGGAGGCCGCCCGGCTGTACCCCGAGGTGCCCGCCGTGATCGCGGGCGCCGACACCCTGGACTACGCCGCCCTGGAGGAGCGCGCCAACCGGCTCGCCCGGCTGCTCATCGGCCGGGGCGCCGGCCCCGAGAGCGTCGTCGGCCTCGCGCTGCCCCGTACCGCCGATCTCGTGGTGGCCCTGCTCGCGGTGCTGAAGGCGGGCGGCGCCTACCTGCCGCTCGACCTCGACTACCCGGCCGACCGGCTGGAGTTCATGGTCGAGGACGCCCGTCCGCTGTGCGTCCTGACCACCCTGGACCGCGCGGCCGCCGCCCCGGTCGTGGACGGGGTCGAAACCGTGGTCCTCGACGCCCCCGACACCCTCACCGAGCTCGCCGACGGCGCCTGCGACGCGCCCGCGGACACCGACCGGACCGCGCCGCTGACCGGTGACCACCCCGCCTACGTGATCTACACCTCCGGGTCCACGGGCCGCCCGAAGGGGGTCGTCGTCCCGCACTCGGCCCTGGCGAACTTCCTGCGCATGCAGGCCGACGCGCTCGAACTGGCCCCCGGGCAGCGGCTCGTCGCGGTCACCACCATCTCCTTCGACATCGCCGCCCTGGAGATCCACACCCCGCTGATCAGCGGCGCCACGGTGGTCCTGGCCGACCGCGACACCGTACGGGACCCGGCCGCGCTCGCCACGCTCGTCGACGCCCACCGCCCCTCCGTCATGCAGGCCACGCCGTCGTTGTGGCACGCCCTGCTGGAGGACGGCCGCCCGGCCTCGCTCGGCGGCACCCGCGTGCTCGTCGGCGGGGAGGCGCTGCCCGCCGCGCTCGCCGAACGGCTCGCGCGCACCGCCCGCACGGTCACCAACGTGTACGGCCCCACCGAGGTCACCGTCTGGGCGACCTCCCGCCGGCTCGACCCCGGGCACACCGGGGTCCCGGACATCGGGGTGCCGTTCTGGAACACCCGCGCCCATGTCCTCGACGGGGCCCTGCGCCCGGTCGGCGCAGGCCGTCCCGGGGAGCTGTACCTCGCCGGGGACCAGCTGGCCCGCGGTTACCTCGGCCGCCCCGCGCTCTCGGCGGAACGTTTCGTCGCGGATCCGTACGGCCCGGCCGGCAGCCGGATGTACCGCACCGGCGACCTCGTACGCCGCCACGCGGACGGCCGGATCGCCTTCCTCGGCCGCGTCGACGACCAGGTCAAGCTGCGCGGCTTCCGCATCGAACTCGGCGAGATCGAGAGCGCGCTGACCGCCGGTGAGGGCGTGGACCGGGCCGTCGCCCTGGTCCGCGAGGACCTCCCCGGCTTCCCGCACCTCGTCGGCTACGTCACCCCCGCCGCCCAGGGGCCCGCCCCCGACGCGGCGGGTCTGCGCCGGGCGCTGGCCGAGCGGCTGCCCGAGTACATGGTCCCGTCCGCCGTGGTCGTCCTCGACGCCTTCCCGCTGACCGCCAACGGGAAGACCGACCGCCGTTCCCTGCCCGCGCCCGACCTGGCCGCGCTCACGGGCACCGGGGCGCGCGCCCCGCGCGGCGCCCGCGAGGAGATCCTCTGCGGGGTCTTCGCCGATGTGCTCGGCCTGGAAACCGTGGGCCCCGACGACGACTTCTTCACGCTCGGCGGCCACTCGCTGCTCGCCGCGCGGGTGATCGCCCGGGTGCGCACCGCCCTGGGCACCGAGTGCGGGATCCGGGACGTCTTCGAGGCGCGCGCGGTGGCCGCGCTCGCCGCGCTCCTGGCCGGACGCACGACAGCCGCCCGTCCGGCACCCGTCGCGGGTCCGCGCCCCGACCCGCTGCCGCTCTCGTACGCGCAGCAGCGCCTGTGGTTCGTGCACCAGGTGGAGGGCGCGAGCGCCACCTACAACATCCCGTTCGTGGTGCGGTTCGACGCGGCGCTCGACGCGGACGCCCTGGACGCGGCCCTGCGGGACGTGGCGGGCCGCCACGAGACCCTGCGCACCGTGTTCGGCGAGCGGGACGGGGAGCCGTACCAGCGGGTGCTGGACGTGGCGGAGGCCGGGGTGCGGCTGCGCGTCCACGACGTGACCGCGGACGGGTCCGAAGCCGCGGTGCGGGCCGCGCTCGGCCATCTCTTCGACCTGTCCGGGGAGGCCCCGCTGCGGGTGACCCTGGTGCGCGACGAGGCGCGGGGGGAGCACGCCCTGGTGGTCCTGCTGCACCACATCGCGAGCGACGAGTGGTCGATGGGGCCGTTCCTGCGCGACCTGGAGCGGGCGTACGCGGCCCGGTGCGCCGGCGAGGACCCGGAGCTCGGTGTTCCGGCCGTGCAGTACGCCGACTTCGCGCTGTGGCAGCGGGAGCTGCTGGGCGGGACACGGACCGACGGTTCGCTCGCCGCCACGCAGGCGGCGTACTGGCGCGGGGCCCTGGCGGAGCTGCCGCCGGAGGCCGGGCTGCCGGCCGACCGGCCGCGCCCGGCCGTGGCCGACCCGGCCGGCGCCATGGTCTTCAAGGCGGTGCCGCGCGAACTCGCGGCGGCCGTGCGCTCGCTGGCGCGCGAAACCGGCACCAGTGTGTTCATGGTGGTGCACGCGGCGGTGGCCGCGGTGCTGCACCGGCTCGGCGCGGGCGAGGACATCGTGCTCGGCAGCCCGGTCGCCGGGCGGAGCGACAGCGCGCTCGACGAGCTCGTCGGCTTCTTCGTCAACACGGTGGTGCTGCGTACCGACCTGTCCGGCGACCCGTCCTTCACGGACCTGCTGGGCCGCGTGCGCACGGCCGACCTGGCCGCGCTCGACCACGCCGACCTGCCCTTCGACACGGTCGTGGAGGAGGTCAACCCGCAGCGCTCGCCCGCCCGCCACCCGCTGTTCCAGACGATGGTCTCGCACAGCACGGTGACCCAGGACGTGGCGAACCTGTTCGGGCATCCCGCCCGGGTGGACCGGGTGGATCCCGGGGTCACCAAGTTCGACCTCGACATCACCTTCTCGGACGCGGCCCACAGCGAGGACCTCGAACTGGAGGTGTTCTACGCGACCGCGCTGTTCGACCGCGCGACCGTGGAGACCTTCGTACGGCGCCTGCTGCGCGCGCTCGCCGCGGCGGTGGCGGCCCCGGCGGACCCGGTGTCCTGGTGGGAGCTGCGGGACGAGGCCGAGCGGGCCCGGCTGGCCCGCTGGAACGACACGGCCCGGCCGGTGGAGCCGGGTGCGGTGACGGAGGTGTTCGCCGCCCGGGCGGCCGCGGCTC
This sequence comes from Streptomyces sp. NPDC001502, assembly GCF_042894785.1. Taxonomy (NCBI): domain Bacteria; kingdom Bacillati; phylum Actinomycetota; class Actinomycetes; order Kitasatosporales; family Streptomycetaceae; genus Streptomyces; species Streptomyces sp. NPDC001502. The sequence continues at coordinate 166,600 of NZ_JBIAVW010000003.1, read as the reverse complement.
CCGACGCGGTGGCGGTGGTCGCCGGGGAGGAGCGGCTGACCTTCGCCGGACTGGAGGACCGCGCGGGCCGGCTGGCGGCCGTGCTGGCCGAGCGCGGGGTCGGCCCGGACGCGGTGGTGGCCCTGGCCGTCCCGCGCTCCGCCGACACCGTGGTGGCCACGCTCGCCGTCCTGAAGGCGGGCGGTGCCTACCTGCCGCTGGACCTGGACCACCCGGCCGAGCGCATCGCGTTCATGCTCGGCGACGCGGCGCCGGTGTGCGCGGTGACCACCCGGGCGGTCGCGGACCGGCTGCCCGGCGTGGACCTGGTGGTGCTGGACGACCCCGCCACCGTGGATCGGCTGGCGGCGGCCGTGCCCGGGGCCGATGTGGCCGTGGACCCCGAGCACGCCGCGTACGTCATCTACACCTCCGGTTCCACCGGCCGCCCCAAGGGCGTCGTGCTCCGGCACGCCGGTCTGACCCGGCTCTTCCGCGACCACGAGCGGGAGCTGTACCTGCCGGTCGCCGAGCGGCTCGGGCGCCGGGTGCGGGCGCTGCACACCGCCTCCTTCTCCTTCGACTCCTCGTGGGAGCAGCTGCTGTGGCTGGTGGCCGGGCACGAGCTGCACGTCCTGGACGAGTACGGGCGCCGGGACGCGGACGCGGTCGTGGCGTACGTGCGCGCGCAGCGGATCGACACGCTCGACGTCACCCCCTCGTACGGCCGGCAGCTGGTCGACGCCGGGCTGCTGGCGGGCGAGTGGCGGCCGCCGCTGTTCCTGCTGGGCGGCGAGGCGGTGCCGCCCGCGCTGTGGGAGGACCTGCGCGCCGTCCCGGGGGTGGAGGCCGTCAACTACTACGGGCCCACGGAGTTCACGGTGGACGCCCTGGTGGCGCGGGTGGGCGACTGCGTCTCGCCGGTGGTGGGCCGGCCGCTCGACAACAGCCGGGCGCACGTGCTGGACGGCCGGCTGCGGCCGGTGCCCGTGGGCGTGCCGGGCGAGCTGTACCTGGCGGGTGAGCAGAACGCGCGCGGCTACCTGCGCCGGTTCGCCCTCACGGCGGAACGTTTCGTCGCAGATCCGTTCGGTTCCCCGGGCTCCCGGATGTACCGCACGGGCGACCTCGTGCGGTGGCGGGCCGACGGCCTGCTGGAGTTCCTCGGCCGGGTCGACGACCAGGTCAAGATCCGCGGCTTCCGGGTGGAGCCGGCCGAGGTGGAGGCCGAACTCGCGGCCCTGGACGGGGTGGCCTCGGCCGCCGTCGTGGTCCGCGAGGACACCCCGGGCCTGCCGCGTCTCGTCGGCTACGTCACGGGCCCGGCCGATCCGGTCCGGCTGCGGGCCGAGCTGGCCGAGCGACTGCCCGAACACCTGGTCCCGGCCGCCGTGATGGTGCTGCCGGTACTGCCGACGAACGTGAACGGCAAGCTCGACAAGGCGGCCCTGCCGGTTCCGGTCGCGACGGCCGACACCTCCGGGCGGGCTCCGAGCGGGGCCGCGGAGGAGCGGATCGCCGAGGTCTTCGCCCGGGTCCTGGGCATCGGCTCGGTCGGCGCCGACGAGGACTTCTTCCGGCTCGGCGGGCATTCCCTGCTGGCCACCCGTGTGGTGGCCCGGATCCGGACGGCCCTGGGCACCGAGTGCTCGGTGCGGGACGTGTTCGAGCTGCGCACGGTCGCCGCGCTCGCGGAGCGGCTGGCCGGCCGCCGCGCGGCGGTCCGCCCGGCGGTCCGCCCGGCCCTGGTGGCGGGCCCGCGCCCGGAGCGGCTGCCGCTGTCGTACGCCCAGGCACGGCTGTGGTTCCTGCACCGGATGGAGGGGCCGAACGCCACGTACAACATCCCGCTGGCCCTGCGGCTGCGCGGGGAGCTGGACGCGGCCGCGCTGGAGGCGGCCGTGCGGGAGGTGACGGCCCGGCACGAGGCGCTGCGTACGCTGTTCACGGAGGATGCCGAGGGCCCGTACCAGCGGGTGCTGGAGCCTTCGGAGACGGTGGTGCCCTTCGCGGTGGCCGACGTCGAACCGGCCGGTCTGGGCCGGGGCCTCGACGCGGCGGCCGGTCACGCCTTCGACCTGGAGAGCGAGACGCCGCTGCGGGTGACCGTGCTGCGCACCGCCGCCGACGAGCAGGTGCTGCTCCTGCTGCTGCACCACATCGCCGGTGACGAGTGGTCGGCCGGCCCGCTGCTGGCCGACCTGGCCGCCGCCTACGCGGCCCGGTGCGCGGGCGGGGTCCTGGAGGCCGCGCCGCCCTCGGTCCAGTACGCGGACTACGCGCTCTGGCAGCGCGAGCTGCTGGGCGACCCTGCGTGTGCCGGGTCGGTGGCGCACGGTCAGGCGGGGTTCTGGCGGGAGGCCCTGGCAGGGCTGCCGCAGGAGCTGACGCTGCCGGTCGACCGCCCGCGTCCGGCCCGCCCCACGCACGAGGGCCGGACCGTGTCCGTGCCGGTGCCGCGGGAGCTCGTCGCACGGATGGAGGCACTGGCCGGGGAGCGGGGCACCACGATGTACACGGTGGTGACCGCGGCCGTGGCGGCGCTGTTGCACCGGCTGGGCGCCGGCACGGACATCCCGCTGGGCAGTCCGGTGGCGGGCCGCGGTGAGGAGGCCCTGGACGCACTGGTCGGGTTCTTCGTGAACACCCTGGTCATCCGGGCCGATCTGGCGGGCGAGCCGTCCTTCGCCGAACTGCTGCGCCGTACGGCCGCCTTCGGGGCCGCCGCCCTGGCCCACGCGGACCTGCCCTTCGACGCGGTCGTCGAGGCGGTCAACCCGGAGCGCTCGCTGTCACGCCACCCGCTGTTCCAGACGATGGTGGCCTACGAGGACGGCGGCGCCGAGCCGCTGCGCGCCCTCGGCCCCCTGACGGCCGAGGAGTTCCCGGTCATGGCGGGGGACGCCAAGTTCGACCTGGAGATCCTGTTCCGCCGCACGCCGGGCACCGCCGGCTCGCCCGCTTCGATGACCTGCGGGGTGCGGTACGCGACCGATCTGTTCGACGCGGAGACCGTACGGTCCCTGCTGGCCCGGCTGCTGCGGCTGCTCGGCGCGGCCCTCGCGGCCCCCGAGGTCCCGCTGGCCGAGCTGGAGCTGCTGGACCCCGCCGAGCGCGCCCAGGTGCTGGACGGGTGGAACGACACCGTCCGGCCGGTGGCGCCGCAGACCCTGGACTCGCTGGCCGCGGCCGGCTCCCGGCGCGATCCGCTGGCCACGGCCCTCGTCTTCGAGGGGCGCGAGCTGTCGCGGGCCGACTTCGAGGAGCGGGTGAACCGGCTGGCGCGGCTGCTGATCGGCCACGGGGTCGGCCCCGAGTCGGTGGTGGCCGTGGCCCTGCCGCGCTCCTTCGACCTGGTGATCGCCCTGCACGCGGTGGTCCGGGCGGGCGGCGCCTACCTGCCGCTCGACCTCGGCCTGCCCACCGAGCGCCTCGCGTACATGACCCGTACCGCCGAGCCGGTCTGCCTGCTCACGGACCTGCCCTCGCTGGGGCCGCTGCCGGAGCTGCCCGGCACCGAGATCCTCGTCCTGGACGCTCCGGAGCGGGCGGCCGAGCTCGCCGCGCTGCCGGGCGGTCCGGTCGCGGACGCGGAGCGGCGTGCGCCGCTGCTGCCCCGCCACCCCGCCTACGTGATCTTCACCTCCGGCTCCACCGGCAAGCCCAAAGGCGTACTGGTCGAGCACGAGGCGATCGTCAACCGGCTGCGCTGGATGCAGGACGCCTACGGGCTGGACTCCACCGACCGGGTGCTGCAGAAGACCCCGGCGAGCTTCGACGTGTCGGTGTGGGAGTTCTTCTGGCCGCTCGCCGAGGGCGTCCCGCTGGTCATCGCCCGCCCCGACGGACACAAGGACCCGCGCTACCTCGCCGAACTGATCCGCGAACAGCGCGTCTCCGTCCTGCACTTCGTCCCGTCCATGCTCGCCGCCTTCCTGGGTGAGGCCGAGATCGCCGACTGCCCGTCCCTGCGCCTGGTCGTGTGCAGCGGCGAGGCTCTGCCGGGCGAGCTCGTCACCCGTTTCCACGCCGCCGCTCCCGGTGGCCGGGCCCGTCTGGTGAACCTGTACGGCCCCACCGAGGCGGCCGTCGACGTCACCGCGGCGGACTGCCCGGCGGCCGGGGAGGGCTCCGCGGCCAACTCCGCCTCCATCGGCGGCCCCGTGTGGAACACCCGGGTGTACGTCCTGGACGCCCGGCTGCGGCCGGTGCCCGTCGGGGTCCCCGGCGAGCTGTACCTGGCCGGTGTCCAGCTGGCCCGCGGCTACCTCGGCCGCCCGGCCCTGACCGGCGAGCGCTTCGTGGCCGACCCGTACGGCGCCCCGGGCGCCCGGATGTACCGCACCGGCGACCTGGTGCGGTGGAGCCGGGACGGGCGGCTGGAGTACCTCGGCCGCACCGACGACCAGGTCAAGCTGCGCGGCTTCCGCATCGAACTCGGAGAGATCCAGGCAGTGCTCAGCGGCTCCCCGGGCATCGCCCAGGCCGCCGCCGTCGTCCGCGAGGACCAGCCCGGCGTGCAGCGCCTCGTGGCCTACGCCGTCCCCGCGCCCGGCGCCGCCGTCGACCCGGCCGCCCTGCGCGCCCTGGCCGCCGCCCGCCTGCCCGAGTACATGGTCCCGGCCGTGGTGGTGCCGCTCGCGGTGCTCCCGACGACGGCCAACGGCAAGCTGGACCGGCGTGCTCTGCCGGCGCCCGCCGCTCCGGTCGCCGGTGCCTGCCGGGCACCGCGCGACGCCCGCGAGGAGATCCTCGCGGGGATCCTGGCCGACGTCCTGGGCCTGGACTCGGTTTGTGTGGAGGACGACTTCTTCGCCCTCGGCGGCCACTCGCTGCTCGCCGCCCGCGCGGTGGGGCGCTTCCGGGCGGCCCTGGACGTGGACTGCGCCGTCCGCGACCTGTTCGAGACGCGGACGGTCGCCGCGCTGTCCGCCCTTCTCGCGGAGCGCACCGGCGCGGGTCGCCCGCGCCTCGCGGCCGCCCCGCGGCCCGAGCGGCTGCCGCTGTCCTTCGCGCAGCGCAGGCTGTGGCTGCTGGACAGCGTGCGCGGTCCGAGCACCACCTACAACGTGCCGCTCGCGGTGCGGCTGAGCGGGCCGGTGGACACCGGGGCGCTGGAGGCGGCGGTGCGCGATCTCGTCGCCCGCCACGAGAGCCTGCGGACCGTGTTCCGTGAGCACGAGGAGGAGCCGTACCAGGTGGTCCTGCCGACCGGGCGGGCCGGTGTGACGCTGACCGTCCGCGAGGTGGCGGCGGACCGGCTGGAGGAGGAGGCGGTCCGCGTCGGCGGGCACGTCTTCGACCTGGCGGCCGAACCGCCGGTGCGGGTCACGCTGCTGCGGGCCGCGCCCGACGACCACCTGCTGGTGGTGCTGGTGCACCACATCGCCACGGACGAGGGTTCGGCCGGCCCGCTGCTGGCGGACCTGGACCGGGCGTACGCCGCCCGGTCGGCGGGCGCGGCGCCCGGCTTCGCCCCGCTGCCGGTGCAGTACGCCGACTTCGCGCTGTGGCAGCGGGGGCTGCTCGGCGACGTCGGCGACCCGGATTCGGTGGCGGCCGGGCAGGCCGCGTACTGGCGGCAGGCGCTGGCCGGCGCCCCCGCGGAGGCGGCGCTGCCCACCGACCGGCCGCGGCCCGCGGTCCCCTCGTACGAGGGGGACGTGGTGACCTTCGAGGTCCCGGTGCGGACCGGCGCGGGGCTGGCGCGGATCGCCCGGGAGGGCGGGGCGACGCTGTTCATGGTGGCGCACGCGGCCGTCGCGGCGCTGCTGCACCGGCTGGGCGCGGGTGAGGACGTTCCGCTGGGCAGTCCGGTGTCGGCGCGGGAGGGCGAGGAGCTCGACGGGCTCGTCGGCTTCTTCCTCAACACGCTGGTGCTGCGCGCCGATCTGTCCGGGGACCCGAGCTTCGCCGAGCTGGTGGCGCGGGTGCGGGACACCGGGCTGGCGGCCTTCGCCCACGCCGATCTGCCGCTGGAGGCGGTGGTCGAGGCGGTGGATCCGGAGCGGTCCCGTGCGCGCAATCCGCTGTTCCAGACGATGGTGACCTACCACTCCACGGACAGCGCGGTTCCCGAGCTGTTCGGGCTGCCGGCCCGGGAGTTCACGGTGGAGACCGGTGGCGCCAAATTCGACCTGGAGATCGCCTTCGGGGCCTCCCAGGAGCACGGGGCGATCGCGGGCGGCATCCGCTTCGCGACGGATCTCTTCGACCGCGGGACGGTCGAACTGCTGGCCCGGCGGCTGCTGTTGCTGCTGGACGCGGTCGTGGAGGCGCCGGACCGGCCGGTCTCGGCGGTCGAGCTGCTGGATCCGGCGGAGCGGGAGCTCGCGCTGCACGGCTGGAACGACACCGCCCGCACCCTGGGCGGACCGCGGACGCTGGCCGCGCTGGTGTCGGCGGGCGCGAAGGAGGAGACCGGCCCCGCGCTGGTCTTCGAGGGCGATGAGCTGTCGCGGGCCGACTTCGAGGAGCGGGTGAACCGGCTGGCGCGGCTGCTGATCGGCCACGGGGTCGGCCCCGAGTCGGTGGTGGCCGTGGCCCTGCCGCGCTCCTTCGACCTGGTGGTCGCCCTGCACGCGGTGGTCCGGGCGGGCGGTGCCTACCTGCCGCTCGACCTCGGCCTGCCCACCGAGCGCCTCGCGTACATGACCCGTACCGCCGAGCCCGTCCTGATACTTACCGACAGCCTGTCGGGAACCTTGCTCGCGCCCGAAGCCGACGGGGAGCGGGTCCTGTTGGACTCCCCCGGCGTCCGGTCCCGGCTCGCCGATCTGGACGGCTCGGACCTGGCCGAGGCGGAGCGGCGCGCACCCCTGCTGCCCCGCCACCCGGCCTACGTGATCTTCACCTCCGGCTCCACCGGCAAGCCCAAGGGCGTACTGGTCGAGCACGAGGCGATCGTCAACCGGCTGAAGTGGATGCAGGACGCCTACACCCTGCGCCCGGAAGACCGGGTGCTGCAGAAGACCCCGGCGAGTTTCGACGTGTCGGTGTGGGAGTTCTTCTGGCCGCTCGCCGAGGGCGTCCCGCTGGTCATCGCCCGCCCCGACGGGCACAAGGACCCGCGCTACCTCGCCGAACTGATCCGCGAACAGCGCGTCTCCGTCCTGCACTTCGTCCCCTCCATGCTCGCCGCCTTCCTCGGCGAAACCGGGATCGCGCACTACCCCACCCTGCGCCTGGTCGTGTGCAGCGGCGAGGCTCTGCCGAGCGAACTCGTCACCCGCTTCCATGCCTCGGCCGGGGGCGCCCCGGTGGCACTGGAGAACCTCTACGGCCCCACGGAGGCGGCCGTCGACGTCACCTCCGGTGCCTGCACCGCGCGCACCGCCGCCGAGGGACGGGCCTCGGCCTCGATCGGTCTGCCGGTGTGGAACACCCGCGTGTACGTGCTCGACGAGCAGTTGCGGCCGGTGCCCGTGGGGGTTCCCGGCGAGCTGTACCTGGCCGGCGTCCAGCTGGCCCGCGGCTACCTCGGCCGCCCGGCCCTGACCGGCGAGCGCTTCGTGGCCGACCCGTACGGCGCCCCGGGCGCGCGGATGTACCGCACCGGGGACCTCGTCCGGCGCCTCGCCGACGGGCGGATCGACTACCTCGGCCGCGCCGACGACCAGGTCAAGCTGCGCGGCTTCCGCATCGAACTCGGGGAGATCCAGGCCGTACTGACGAGCGCGCCGGAAGTGGCGCAGGCCGCCGTCGTCGTCCGTGAGGACCAGCCCGGCGTACGCCGCCTGGTGGCCTACGCGGTCCCGGCGCCCGGCGCCACCCTCGACCCGGCCGCCCTGCGCACCCTGGCCGCCGCCCGCCTGCCCGAGTACATGGTCCCGGCCGTGTTCACGGTGCTGGAGCGGCTGCCGCTGTCCCCGAACGGCAAGCTGGACCGGCGGGCGCTGCCCGCGCCGGTGATCGCCGTACCGGCCGCACCGCTCCCGCAGGCCGCCCGGGCGCCCGCCGGGACCCCCGAGCAGATCCTGTGCGCCCTGATGGGTGAGGTGCTGGGGCTGCCCGGGGTCGGCCCCGACGCCAACTTCTTCGAGCTCGGCGGCGACAGCATCGTCTCCATCCGGCTCGTGGGGCTGGCCCGCAAGGCCGGGCTGACCGTCTCCGCCCGGCAGATCTTCACGCACCCGACCCCGGCCGCCCTCGCATCGGTCGCCACCGTGCCCGAGGGCCCGGCCGCAGCCGCCGCCCGTACGGCCGACGCGGGGCCCGGCCCGCTGCCGCTGCCCCCGGTGGCGTCCTGGCTGGCCGAACGGGGCGGCCCGTTCGCCTCGTTCGCACAGGCCCGGCTGGTCCGGCTGCCCGCCGGGGCCAGGCGCCCGCAGCTGACCGCCGCGCTGCAGGCCGTACTGGACCACCACGACGCGCTGCGCCAGTTGCTGACCGTGCCCCGTCCCGGGGTGTGGAGCGCGGAGATCCGGCCGGCGGGTGCGGTGGACGCCGCCGCCGTCCTGGAGGGCGTGGACGCGGCGGGCCTGTCGGAGGCCGCCCTGCGCGAGCTGGTCGCCGCCGAGTCGGAGCGGGTGTGGCGCCTGCTGGATCCCGAGTCGGGGGCGCTCGTACGCGCCGTGCACCTCGACCGGGGTCCGGACGAGCCGGGCCGGCTGCTGCTCGTCGTCCACCACCTCGCGGTGGACGAGGTGTCCTGGCAGATCCTGCTGCCCGACCTGCAGGCCGCCCACGAGGCCGCCGCAGCGGGCCGGACACCGGTCCTGGAGCCGGTCGGGACCCCGCTGCGGGCCTGGACCACGCACCTGCTGGCCGAGGCGCAGAGCCCACGCCGCACCGCAGAGCTCGACCGCTGGCTGGCCGCCGCCCCCGGCAGGCCGCTGCTCGCGGGACGTCCGCTGGACCCGGGCACCGACACGGCGGCCACCGCGCGCCGGCTGTCCGTACGCATCTCCGCGGAGCGCACGGCTCCGCTGCTCCAGGCCGTCCCGGCCGCCTTCCACGGCACGGTCGGGGACACCCTGCTGAGCGCGCTGGTCCTGGCGGTCGGCGACTGGGCGGCCCGTTCGGGCCGGCCCCGGCCGGACGGGTTCACGGTGGACCTGGAGGGGCACGGCCGGGAGCAGGAGCTGCTGCCGGGCGCCGACCTCACCCGCACGGTGGGCTGGCTGACCAGCATCCACCCGCTGCGGCTGCCGGTGGGCGCGTACGACCCGGCGGCGGTGGCCGCCGGGCGCACGGACGCCGGGGCGCTGCTCAAGGAGGTCAAGGAGCTGCTGCGGGCGGTGCCCGACGGCGGGCTCGGCGCCGGTCTGCTGCGCTACAACAACCCGGCCACGGCAAGGCTGTTCGACCCGGCGACCCGTGCCGAGATCCTGTGGAACTACCTGGGCCGGCAGACCGGCCGGGCCGGCTCCGCCTGGGGCCCGGCCCCGGAGGCGGACGCCCTGTCCGCCCGCCCCGACCCGGCGATGCCGCTCTCCCACGTACTGGAGATCACCGCGGAGATCACCGACGGGGACGGCGGGCCGGAACTCACCGCCCACTTCATCTGGGCGGGCGAGGCGCTCTCCCAGGACACCGTGGGGCAGCTCGCGGACGGCTGGACGGCCGCCGTGGACTCCCTCGCCGCCTGGGCCGACGGCAGCACGTCCGCGGGGTACACCCCCTCGGACCTCGACCTGGTCGATCTCGACCAGGACCAGATCACCATGCTCGAAGAAATGTGGAGGGCCCAGCAGTGACGCAGGCTCGAATAGAGGACATGCTTCCGCTGTCCCCCTTGCAGCAGGGCATGCTGTTCCACTCCGTCTACGACGCGGGCGCGCCGGACGTGTACACGGTGCAGGTCTCCGTGTCGCTGGCCGGCCCCGTCGACGCGGACCGGATGGAGCGGGCGGGCGCGGCGCTGCTGCGCCGCCACCCCAACCTGCGGGCCGGATTCTGGCACGAGGGGGTGCCGCAGCCGGTGCAGTTCGTGCCGGCCCAGGTGACCTTCGCGCTGGGCCGGGCGGACCTGTCGGCCGATCCCTCGCAGGCCGCGGTGCGCCGGGTGGAACGGGCCGAGCTGGAGCGCCGGTTCGAGCTGCACCGGCCGCCGCTGCTGCGCCTGCTGCTGGTGCGCCGCGGCCCGGACGACCACCTGCTGGTGGTCACCGTGCACCACATCCTGGTCGACGGCTGGTCGATGCCGCTGCTCGTCGGGGACCTCCTCGCGCTGTACGAGAGCGACGGCGGCTCCTCGGCCCAGCAGCCGGTGCGCCCCTACCGCGACTACCTCAAGTGGCTGAAGGCGCAGGACGTCCCGGCCGCCGAGGGCGCCTGGCGCTCGGCGCTGGCCGGGCTGGACGAGGCCGTGCTGGTGGCCCCGGCCGACCCGTCCCGTACCGCGGTGCGGCCCGGGGTGCACCGCGTGGAGCTGTCCGGGGCGGCCACAGCCCGGCTGACGGCCGCGGCGCGGTCGCTGGGCACCACGCCCAGTACGGTGATCCAGGCGGTCTGGGGGCTGCTGCTCGGCAGTCTGACGGGCCGCCGGGACGTGGCCTTCGGGCTGACGGTCGCGGGCCGGCCCGAGGAGATCCCCGGGGTCGAGTCGATGGTCGGTCTGTTCATCACGACGGTGCCGGTGCGGCTCACGGCGCGGCCGTGGGAGAGCGTCGCGGACCTGCTGAGACGGTTCCGGGACGAGCAGAACGCGCTGCTGGCCCACCACCACCTGGGCCTGCGCCTGATCCAGAAGCAGGCGGGCGGCGGCGAGCTGTTCGACACCCTCGTCGTCATCGAGAACTATCCGGTGGACCCGTCCGCCCGCCCGGCGCTGTCCGACGGGGTGCGGGTGACGGGCATCGAGGCCCGGGACGGCACGCACTACCCGCTCACCCTGTCCGTGTCCCTGGACGAGCGGGCCGAACTGGCCCTGGAGTACCGGCCGGACCTGTTCGACGCCCGGACCGCCGCCCGCGTGGCCGAGCGGTTCGCCTCCCTGCTGGACCAGGTCGCGGGCGACCCCGGCCGCCCGGTGGGGACGCTGGAACCGCTGACCGCCGCCGACCGCGCGGAGCTGCGTACCGCGGAAGCGGGCGCCTCGCGGGACGTGGCGGACGGTACGGTCGCCGACCGGTTCGCCGCGCAGGCCGCCGCGACGCCGGACGCCGTCGCCGTGGTCTCGGGCCCCGACCGGCTGACCTTCGCGGAACTCGACGACCGGGCGGAGCGGCTGGCGGCGCTGCTGGCCGCGCGCGGCGCCGGGCCCGAGTCGGTCGTGGCGCTGGCCGTGCCGCGCTCGGCCGCGTCGGTGGTGGCCATCCTGGCCGTCCTGAAGTCGGGGGCCGCCTACCTGCCGCTGGACCTGGACTACCCGGCCGACCGGATCGCCCTGATGCTGGACGACGCGGCGCCGGCGTGTGTGCTGACGACGGAGGCGGCGCTCGCGCTGCTACCCGCCGAGGCCGTGGGCGGACCTGCGCGGATCGCCTTGGACTCGGCGGAGGCGACCGCCGAACTCGTCGCGTACGGCGGTGGTTTCCGGCCGCCGCGCGCGGAGTCCGGGCACCCGGCCTACGTGATCTACACCTCCGGTTCCACGGGCCGCCCCAAGGGCGTGGTCCTGACCCATGGCGGCCTGTCGAACCTGTACGCCAACCACATCGCGGACGTCTTCGCCCCCGCCGTCGCGGCGGCGGGCGGACGATCGCTGCGCGCCCTGCACACCGCCTCTTTCAGCTTCGACACCTCCTGGGAGCAGCTGTTCTGGCTGGTCTCGGGCCACGAGCTGCACGTCCTGGACGAGATCGCCCGCCGCGACGCCGAGTTCACCGTCGCATACGTCCGTGAGCACCGGATCGACGCCATGGACGTGACACCGACCTACGCCGGCGCCCTGCTGGAGTGGGGGCTGCTGAGCGGCTCGCACCACCGGCCGGGGCTGCTGCTGCTCGGCGGCGAGGCCGTCCCGGAGGCGCTGTGGACCGAGGTCCGTGCGGCTCCCGGAGTCATGTCGGTGAACCTGTACGGGCCCACCGAGTACACGGTGGACGCCCTCGGCGCCGACCTGGCCGACTCGGCCACCCCGATCGTGGGCCGGCCCATCGGCAACACCTGCGCCCGCGTCCTGGACTGCGCCCTGCGGCCCGCGCCGGCCGGCACCCCCGGCGAGCTGTACCTGGCCGGCCACGGCCTGGCCCGCGGCTACCTGGGCCGGTTCGCGCTGACCGCCGAGCGGTTCGTGGCCGACCCGTACGGTCCGGCCGGCTCGCGGATGTACCGTACGGGCGACCTCGTACGGCTGCGCGCCGACGGGCAGCTGCAGTTCCTCGGGCGGGCCGACGACCAGGTCAAGATCCGCGGCTACCGGATCGAGCTCGGCGAGGTGGAGTCCGCGCTGTCCGCGCTGCCCGCTGTCGGGTCCGCCGCCGTGGTGGTCCGCGAGGACACCCCCGGGGTCAAGCGGCTCGTCGGCTACGTGACCGGCCCGGTCGAACCGGCGTCGCTCCGGGAGGCGCTGGCGGCCGTACTGCCCGACTACATGGTCCCGGCGGCCGTGGTGGTCCTGGACTCGCTGCCGACGAACGTCAGCGGCAAGCTGGACCGGGGCGCGCTGCCCGCGCCCGAGCTGGGCGCTGCCGAGCTGTCGCGGCCGCCGCGCGACGCCCGCGAGGAGGCGCTGTGCGCCGTGTTCGCGCAGGTGCTGGGGCTGGCCTCGGCCGGGATCGACGACGACTTCTTCGCGAGGGGCGGGGACAGCATCGTCTCCATCCAGCTGGTGACCCGGGCCCGCAAGGCGGGCCTGGTCCTCACTCCGCGCGACGTCTTCGAGCAGCGGACCGTGGAGCGGATGGCGGCCGCGGCCCGCAACGCCTCGGACCAGGACGGCGGTTATCTGGCGTCGGCCGGCCCGCTCGTCACCCTCGACGCCGGGCAGGAGGCCGCGCTGGCCGCGGTGTTCCCGCACGTGGCGGAGGTCCTGCCGCTCGCGCCGCTGCAGGAGGGCCTGTACTTCCACTCCGTCTACGACGACCGGGCCCTCGACGTCTACCTGATGCAGAACTTCGTCGAGCTGCTGCACGCCGTCGACGGGCCCGCCCTGCGCGCCGCCTTCGACGCGCTGCTGCGCCGCCACCCCAACCTGCGGTCCGGTTTCTGGCACGAGGGCCTGGACGGCCCGGTGCAGGTGGTGCCGGGCGAGTGGGAGCTGCCCTGGCGGGAGATCGACCTGAGCCATCTCGGCCGGGCGGCGCAGGACGAGGCGCTGCGGGAGTTCTCGCTCGCCGACGCGGCGGCCCGGTTCGACCTGGCGGCCCCGCCGCTGCTGCGCGTGGCCCTGATCCGCTTCTCGGCGGAGCGCTGGATGCTGTGCGTGACGCAGCACCACATCCTGACCGACGGCTGGTCGGAGTCGCTGTTCTTCGAGGAGCTGTTCGCCCTGTACGGGCACGGCGGCTCGGCGGACGTGCTGCCGCCCGTCACCCCGTACCGGGACTACCTGCGCTGGCTGTCGGCCGTGGACCGGGAGGCCGCCGGGCAGGCGTGGCGCAGCCACCTGTCCGGGCTGGACCAGGCCACGCTCGTGGCCCGGGCCGATCCGAACCGGCAGCCGGTGACCGCCGAGGTGGTGGACCTGTCCCTGGACGAGGCGACCAGCGACCGGCTGCGGTCCTTCGCGCGCGGCTGCGGGGTCACCCTGAACACGGTGCTCAGCACGGCCTGGGCGATGGCGCTGGCCGGGATGACGGGCCGGGACGACGTGGTGTTCGGTGCCACCGTCTCCGGCCGTCCCGCGGATCTCGCCGGGGTCGACCAGATGATCGGCATGTTCATGAACACGCTGCCGTTCCGGGTCGCCCTGCGCCCCGACGAGCCGCTGCGCGAGCTGCTGGTGCGGGTGCAGGGCGAGCACGCGGCGCTGCTGCCCCACCACTACGTGGGACTCGGCCCGATCCAGCAGCTGACCGGTCTCGGGCAGCTCTTCGACACCCTGTACGTGTTCCGCAACACGCCGCTGAACGACGCCGCCCGCGAGGAGGCGGTGACGGCCCACGCGATCGGCTGGACGCACAGCGTCGACGGCACGCACTACCCGCTGACCCTCGCCGTCACCCCCGGTCCGGCACTTGAGCTGAGCCTCGGCTACCGGCCCGACCTGTACGACGAGGCCACCGCCCGGAACCTGGCGGGCCGGCTCGCCCTGCTGGTGGAGCAGCTCGCCGACGGCGGGGCGGTCCCGGTGGGCCGGCTGGTCACCCTGGACGCGGTGGAGCGGGCCGAACTGCTGGCGACCGGCGACGACATGGGCCACGCCGTCCCGGACACGACGGTGATCGACCTGTTCGCCGAGCAGGCCGCGCGGACGCCCGGGGAGACGGCGCTGGTCTTCGAGGACCAGCGGCTCAGTTACGCGGAGCTCGACTCCCGGGCCGACCGGCTGGCCCGGGCCCTGGTGGCGCGTGGTGCGGGACCGGAGGCCGTGGTGGCCCTCGGTCTGCCCCGGTCGGCCGACTTCGTGGTCGCGCTGTTCGCCGTACTGAAGACCGGCGCGGCCTATCTGCCGCTGGACCTGGACCACCCCGTGGACCGGCTCGGTGCGATGGTGGCGGACGCCGCTGCGCTGTGCCTGGTCACGACGGCCCCGGTGACGGACCGGCTGCCGGTGGTGGAGGGCGTACCTGCGCTGCTGCTGGACGACCCGGCGGTCCTCGCCGAACTGGCGGCGCTGCCGGACGGGCCCCTGGCGGAATCGGAGCTGACGGGCGTCCGGGACGGCCGGCACCCGGCGTACATCATCTACACCTCCGGCTCCACCGGCCGGCCCAAGGGGGTCGTGGTCCCCTACTCGGGCCTGACCAACATGCTCCTCAACCACCGCGAACGCATCTTCGCTCCGGCGGTGGCCCTGGCGGGCGGGCGCCGGATGAAGGTGGCGCACACCGTGTCCTTCGCCTTCGACATGTCGTGGGAGGAGTTCTTCTGGCTGGTCGACGGGCACGAGGTGCACGTCATCGGCGAGGAACTGCGGCTGGACCCGGCGGCCCTGACCGCGCACTACGACCGCGTGGGCATCGACGTGGTCAACGTGACGCCCTCCTACGGCCTGCAGCTGGTCGAGGCGGGTCTGCTGGACGCGGACCGGCACCGGCCCACGCTGTTCCTGCTGGGCGGTGAGGCGGTACCGGACGGCCTCTGGGAGCTGCTCAAGGGCACCGAGGGCACGATGGGCTACAACCTGTACGGCCCGACCGAGTACACGATCAACGCGCTGGGCGCCGACGTGGACGACAGCGTCAGCTCCTGCGTCGGCCGGCCGATCCACAACACCCGGGCCTACGTGCTCGACAGCGCGCTGCGGCCGGTTCCGGCGGGCGTGGCCGGTGAGCTGTACCTCGCGGGGGCGGGCCTGGCCCGCGGCTACTTCGGCCGCCCGTCGCTGACGGCGGAGCGGTTCGTGGCCGATCCGTTCGGCGAGCCGGGGACGCTGATGTACCGGACGGGCGACCTGGTGCGCTGGCGCGGGGACGCGCAGATCGACTACCTCGGGCGCGCGGACGACCAGGTCAAGATCCGCGGGTTCCGCATCGAGCTCGGCGAGGTCGAGTCGGCGGTCGCGGCCGAGCCGGGCGTCGCGGCGGCGGCCGTGGTCGTCCACACCGGACCGTCCGGAGTCAAGCGGCTGGTCGCCTACACGGTGGCGTCGGCCGCGCAGGCGCCCGAACCGGCCGCCCTGCGGGCCCGGCTGTCGGCCGCGCTGCCCGAGTACATGGTTCCGTCGGCCTTCGTGGAGCTGTCGGCCCTGCCGCTGACGGTGAACGGCAAGGTGGACCGGGCGGCGCTGCCCGCCCCCGGCTTCGGGGACGCGGGCGGCGGCCGGGCGCCGAAGGACGCCCGCGAGGAACTGCTCTGCGCGATCTTCGCGGACGTGCTGGGGCTGGAGCGGGTGGGGGCCGAGGACAACTTCTTCGAGCTCGGCGGCCATTCGCTGCTGGCGATGCGGCTGGTCGGCCGGATCCGCGCGGAACTCGGCACGCCGGTCCAGGTCGGGGCCGTGATGGCCGCGCCGACGGTGGCCGACCTGGCCGCCCGGATCGGCTCGGACGCCCGCCGGGACGCACTGCGGGTGCTGATGCCGCTGCGCGAACGGGGTACGGCGGCGCCGCTGTTCTGCTTCCACCCGGCGTCCGGCTTCGCCTGGCAGTACACGGGTCTGCTGCGGCACCTGGACGCGGACCGGCCGGTTTACGGGCTCCAGTCGCCGGGGCTCGCGGGAGTACAGCCCGAGGTGGCAGATGTCGCAGCCTTGGCGGAGCTGTACCTGGAGGAGATCCGCACGGTGCAGCCCGAGGGCCCGTACCACTTCCTCGGCTACTCCTTCGGCGGGACCGTGGCGCAGACGCTGGCCGCGCTGCTCCAGGAGCGCGGGGAGGAGGTCGCCTTCCTGGGGCTGCTGGACGCGTACCCGCCGGAGATCGAGGACTGGTCGTACATCGACGCCCCGGACTGGCGCGAGCGGCTGGAGCGCGAGGAGAGCGGCTTCCTGCTCTCGGTGGCCGGGCTCGACCAGCCGCGGGGAGACGCTCCGGTGGACCGGGCGGAGGCGGTCGGTGCGATCCGCGACAGCCAGGGCCTGCTGGCCGGCTTCGACGAGGCGCTGCTGGGGGCGATCGTCGACACGAACGTGCACTGCGTGCGGCTGCTGTCGCGCAGCCGGACCCGCCGCTACCGGGGTGACGTGCTGTTCTTCACCGCGTCCCGGTCCACCCCGGCGGAGGAGGCACCGGGGCTGGTCTGGCCCGCGTACCTGGACGACGGCCGGATCGAGGAGCACGTCCTGGACTGCTCGCACGACGACCTGATGTCCCCCGGAGTCCTGGCGGAGATCGGCCCGGTTCTGGCCCGCGCACTGGCGTCGGCCCGATCGGCCGGCCGGGGCTGACCCCCCCCTGGCTGTGGGTGGGGCGCTGCGGCGCCCCACCCACAACGCACCTGTTCGCGTAGTGCCGTTCAGTATTTCATTAGGTTAGGCTTACCTAAGCATTGAGGAGGGGCGACATGTCCGACCACCGTGAGCCCGGCATTCCCGGGACCAGCGGATTCACCGGCAAGGTCGCGCTCGTCACCGGCGCGGGCCAGGGCATCGGCGAGGCCGTCGTCCGTGCGCTGTTCCGCCTCGGTGCCACCATCGCGGCGACGGACGTCTCGGCGAAGGCCGTCATCGCGCTGGCGGCGGAACTGGACCCGGAGGCCGGGCGAGCACCGGCGGCCGGCGACGGGACCGTCCGCGCCTACGAACTCGACGTCACCGACCCGGCGGCCGTCGACCGCACCGTCGGGCGGATCGGGCGGGAACTCGGCCCGGTCGACATCCTGGTGAACGTGGCCGGGATCCTGCGCGCGGCGCCGGTCGCGGAACTGACCGACGAGGACTGGGCGGCCACCTTCGCCGTCAACGTCCAGGGCGTCTTCTTCACCTCCCGCGCCGTCGTCCCCGGCATGGCCGCCCGCGGCTCCGGGAGCGTGATCACCATCGCCTCGAACGCCGCCGGGATCCCTCGCACCGGCATGGCCGCGTACGCCGCCTCGAAGGCCGCGGCCGTCATGTTCACCAAGTGTCTGGGGCTGGAGTACGCGCGCAGCGGGGTGCGCTGCAACATCGTGGCCCCCGGCTCCACCGACACCCCCATGCAGTGGGGGCTCTGGAACGACCCGCAGGCGCCCTCACGGGTGCTGGACGGGGACCTCGCCAGCTACCGGACAGGGATTCCGCTGGGCCGGATCGCCGACCCGCAGGACATCGCGGACGCCGTCGTGTTCCTCGCCTCGGACCAGGCGCGCCACATCACCATGCAGGACCTCTACGTGGACGGCGGAGCCACGCTGCGCTGACCCGGCGGCAGCCCCCGTCCACCCTCGCGCACCACGCGCGATCCCCGCGTCACGCGTGCCACCCGCGCCACGCGCACCACCCCGCACCGCCCCGCACCGCCCGCAGCCGGCGACCGCCCGGCCGCACCCACCTGCCCGCACCTGCCCGCACCTGCCCCCACCTGCCCCCACCCTGAAGAGGAGTCACCGTGCCGACGGTCCACCAAGTCGCCACGCCCCCCGCACCGGCCGATCCGGTGCACCCCTCCGTCGGCGCCGCCACCACGCTGCTCGACGCCTACCGCAGCGGAGCCCGGTTCCTCGCGACACCCACCCGGACACTGCTGGCGCAGGGCATCCGCCAGGAGGTCGCGCACTGCGCCGAACCCCTGCCGCACCGCGTCGCCCAGGCCCTGGCCGAGGCCCGGCGGGCCGGGCACCCCTACCCCGTGGTGATCGGCGCGATCCCCTTCGCCCCCGGCGCCCGCGCAGCCCTCGTCGTCCCGGAGTCCCTGCGCAGCGGCCCGCCGCTCGCCTCGGACCCGCTGATCGCCCTGCCCGCCGCCGGTCCGGCGACCGCCGACTGGGCCATCGCCTCCGTCCCCGAGCCCGATGTCTACGCCAAGGGCGTGGCCTCGGCCGTGGACCGGATGTGGCAGGGCGAGTTCAGCAAGGTCGTGCTGGCCCGGACCCTGGAACTCGCCTCCGACAGACCGCTGGACATACCCGCCATGGTCCAGCGGCTCGCCCGCCGTGACCCCTCCGGCTACACCTTCGCGCTCCCCACCGGCCCCGGCCGCAACCTGCTCGGCGCCAGCCCCGAGCTGCTGCTGTCCCGCCGGGGCGACCGGCTCATCTCCAACCCGCTGGCCGGGTCGACCCCGCGCAGCGCGGACCTCGCCGAGGACGTCCGCCGGGCCGCCGCCCTGCTCCAGTCGGCCAAGGACCTGCACGAGCACGCCGTCGTCGTCGACGCCGTGCACCAGGCCATGGCCCCGTACTGCACCTCCCTCGACGTCCCGGAGCGCCCCACCCTGCTCCGTACGGCCACCATGTGGCACCTGTCCACCACCGTGACCGGGGTGCTCGCACAGCCCGACGTCTCCGCGCTGGAGATCGCCTCCAGCCTGCACCCGACCCCGGCCGTCTGCGGCAGTCCGACCGACGTGGCCCGCAGGGTGATCGAGGAGACCGAGCCCTTCGACCGCGGCTTCTTCACCGGCATGATCGGCTGGGAGGACGGCACCGGTGACGGCGAGTGGGTCGTCACGATCCGCTGCGCGGAGGCCGAGGACAACCGGCTGCGCCTGTACGCCGGGGCGGGGGTCGTCTCCGCGTCCGAGCCCGGGGCCGAGACCGCGGAGACCGCCGCGAAGTTCCGTACCTTCCTGCAGGCCGTCGGGGCCGAGCTGTGAGCGACTCCCCCGACGACCACGGCCACGGCCACGGCCACGGCCACGACTCCGCGGCAGCGGCCTGGTGGCCCTGGCCCGCCGAGTTCGCCGAGCGCTACCGGGCGGCCGGCTGGTGGCGGGGCGAGACCTTCGGATCCGTGCTGCGGGAGCGGGCCGCGGCCCACCCCGACCGGATCGCCGTCGTGGACCCGGCCGGCGGCCCGGACGGCGGCCGGCGCACCTGGAGCTACGGCGAACTCGACGCGCGGGCCGACCGGATGGCCGCGGGTCTCATGGCGCGCGGCATCGCCCCCGGCGACAAGGTGGTCGTGCAGCTGCCGAACACGGCCGAGTTCTTCGAGGTCGTCTTCGCGCTCTTCCGGATCGGCGCCCTGCCCGTCTTCGCGCTCCCGGCCCACCGCCGTACGGAGATCTCCTACTTCTGCTCCTTCACCGGCGCGGCCGCGTACGTGATCCCCTCGGTGCACGGCGGCCACGACTACCGCGAGCTCGCCGCCGCCGTCCGCGCCGAAGTCCCCGGGCTGCGCGAGGTGTTCGTCGCGGACGGCGACCCGGGCGCCTTCACCGCGCTGGCCGACGTCCCCCTGGACGTGCCCGCCGGAGGGCTCGGCGACGGGCCCGCCCCGCACGACCTCGCCTTCCTCCAGCTCTCCGGCGGCAGCACGGGCGTGCCCAAGCTGATCCCGCGCACCCACGACGACTACATCTACTCGCTGTGGGGCTCGAACGAGATCTGCGCGGTGGACGCGGACTCGGTGTACCTCGTGGCCCTGCCCGCCGCCCACAACTTCCCGCTGTCCTCACCCGGTTCGCTCGGCACCCTGTACGCCGGCGGCCGCGTGGTGCTGTGCCCGCAGCCGGTGCCCGACGTCGCCTTCCCGCTGATCGAGTCCGAGGGCGTGACGATCACCGGCCTGGTGCCTCCGCTGGCCCTGCTCTGGACGGAGGCCGCCGCGCGCACCGACCGGGACCTCGCCAGCCTCGACGTCCTGCTGGTGGGCGGCGCCAAGTTCAGCGAGGAGGCCGCCCGCCGGGTCCGCCCCGGCCTGGGCTGCACGCTCCAGCAGGTGTTCGGGATGGCGGAGGGGCTGGTGAACTACACCCGCCTCGACGACCCCGAGGAGACCGTCGTCACCACCCAGGGCCGGCCGGTCTCCCCGGACGACGAGATCCGGATCGTCGACGACGAGGACCGCGAGGTGCTCCCCGGCGAGTCCGGCCACCTGCTGACCCGCGGCCCCTACACCATCCGCGGGTACTGGAACGCCCCGGAGCACAACGCCCGGTCGTTCACCGCGGACGGTTTCTACCGCACCGGGGACATCGTCCGGATGACGCCCACCGGGCACCTGGTCGTCGAGGGACGCGCCAAGGACCAGATCAACCGGGGCGGGGAGAAGATCGCGGCGGAGGAGGTGGAGAACCACATCCTGGCGCATCCGGCCGTCCACGACGCCAATGTGGTCGGCGAACCGGACCCCTATCTCGGCGAACGCACCTGTGCCTACGTGATCCTGCGCGAGGGCGCCGGAGAGCTGCGGCCCGCCGCCGTGAAGAAGTTCGTGCGGGAGCGCGGCCTCGCGGCGTACAAGGTGCCGGACCGGGTGGAGTTCGTCGTCGCCTTCCCCAAGACCGGAGTGGGCAAGGTCTCCAAACGGGACCTGCGCACCGCCGCTCCCGCCGACCCGGCTGCCCCGGCCGCCGTCCCCGTACCGCCCCATCAGCACTGAACGGACGAACCCATGGCCCTGCCCGCCATCGCCCCCTACCCGCTGCCGACCGCCGGGGAGCTGCCGGCCAACCGCGTCGACTGGACGGTGGATCCGGACCGCGCGGTCCTGCTCGTCCACGACCTGCAGAACTACTTCCTGTCGGCCTTCGACACGGACGCGCAGCCCGTCACCGGCATGCTCCAGCAGGTCGCTCGGCTGAAGAAGGAGGCGGGCCGGGCCGGGGTGCCCGTGTTCTACACCGCGCAGCCCGGCGGCCAGAGTCCGGCCGAGCGCGGACTCCAGCAGGACTTCTGGGGGGCCGGTCTGCCCGCCGACCCGACGGCCGCCGCGATCCCCGCCGCCCTGGCGCCGGGCCCGGACGACACCGTGCTCACGAAGTGGAAGTACAGCGCCTTCGTCCGGACCGACCTGCTGGAGCGGCTGCGCGCGATGGGCCGGGACCAGCTGGTGATCACCGGCGTGTACGCGCACATCGGCGTGCTGATGACGGCCTGCGACGCCTGGATGCAGGACGTCCGGGCCTTCGTGGTCGCGGACGCCGTCGCCGACTTCTCCGAGCGGGAGCACCGGATGGCCCTGGAGTGGGCGGCGGGCCGCTGCGCCGTGGTCACCACGGCCGACCGGGTCTGCGCGCAGCTGTGAGACCGGCCTCGCTCCGGGCCCGGCCGCGGCCGGCGGCCGCGCACGTACCGCCTGTGCATCCCGTGCCGCTGCCGGTGGCGCTGCCCGGGCAGACCCGCGTGTGGGCGGCTTCGGTGGCGGAGAACGCCGCGGCCGCCACGGCCCGGCGGGGCGAGCCCGGCCGTACCGAGTCCCTGCGGGCGGACCGTTTTTGGCGGTTCGCGGACGTGGACCGCTTCCTGGTCGCGCACGTCTGTCCGCGGGACATCCTGGGCACGGTGCCCGGAACGCCGCCGGCCCGCCTGATCATCGACCGGGAGCCGTGCGCCGCGTGCGGCGGTCCGCACGGACGCCCCTGCCTGCCGGGCCGCCCGGTCCCCTTCTCCCTCGCGCACGCGGGCGATCTGGTCCTGGTCGCGGTCGCACCCGTACCGGTGGGCGTCGACGTGGCGGACCTGCCGTCGGACGCCCTGGGGCCCGCGGTCATGTCCGGCCTGCACGAGGACGAACGCGCCGAACTGCCGGCCCTGCCCCGGCCCGCCCGGGCGGCCGCCTTCGCCCGCTGCCGGACGCGCAAGGAGGCCGTGCTGAAGTCCACCGGGCAGGGCCTGGCGCACGGCACGCGGCAGCCCTACGTGGGCACGGCCGTGGAGCCGGCGCGTACCGCCGGACACCCGGTGTACGACCTGCCGGTGCCCTCCGGCGGGGTCGCCGCCCCGGCCCTCCGGACCGGTTGACGGTCCTCCCCCGCTCACCCCACCCCCACGTCCCCGTATCCGAACGAAGGATCTCCCCATGACGGACCGTCTGAACACCGCCCGGCCCTACGCCCTGGGCCTCTTCCGCATCGTCACCGGTCTCTTGTTCGCCTGCCACGGAGCCGCCTCCCTCTTCGGCGTCCTCGGCGGCGCCCACGGCGGAGGCACGGTCCCCGCCGGGGCCTGGCCGGGCTGGTACGCGGCGGTGATCCAGCTCGTCGCCGGCGCGCTGGTGCTGCTCGGCGCCGGGACCCGCAGCGCGGCCTTCGCCGCCTCCGGCTCGATGGCGTACGCCTACTTCACGGCCCACCAGCCGGACGCCCTCTTCCCGATCCAGAACAGCGGCGAGTCCTCCGCCATGTACTGCTGGGCCTTCCTGCTGCTCGTCTTCACCGGCCCGGGTGCCTTCGCCCTGGACCGCCTTCTGCCCGCCCGCGGGAACCGGGCCGCGGACAGCGAGCAGCGGCCCCGGGCGGCGATCGCCTGAGGCCGTACCCCCGCTCCCCCTGAGCCCCGCCCCGCTTCCCCGGGGGCGGGGCTCAGGGCTGCTCAGGGCTGCTCCGGGCTGCTCCGGGCTGCTCCGGCCCGCTCAGGGCTGTTCCAGGTAGCAGGCCAGGGTGGCGCGGCTGTGCCGCAGGCCCTCGATGCGCGCGTCCATGGCGGCCAGTTCCGCGTCGAGGACGGACCGGATCTCCTCGCACCAGGCGAAGCGCACCCCCTCGCCCCGCACGCACGGCAGCACCGAGCGGATCACCTCGGTGGACAGGCCGGCCGCGAGCAG
This sequence comes from Streptomyces sp. NPDC001502, assembly GCF_042894785.1. NCBI lineage: Bacteria > Bacillati > Actinomycetota > Actinomycetes > Kitasatosporales > Streptomycetaceae > Streptomyces > Streptomyces sp. NPDC001502. The sequence continues at coordinate 143,508 of NZ_JBIAVW010000003.1, read as the reverse complement.
GGCGCGTACCTTGCGTACGGCGGCCACGGAGTCCGCCGTGTAGTCGCGGTATCCGTTCGGGCCGCGCTCCGCGTCGAGCAGCCCCTGAGCCTCGTAGTAGCGCAGCAGCCGGGAGCTGACGCCGGTGCGCCGGGACAGTTCGCCGATCAGCATGTGCCGTACCTCTGCATCCGGTTGACCTTCACATTGATGTCAACGTCTAACGTCGCCCCTGGCGGCGGGCATTCCGCCGGCCCGACCGCGCACCGATGGAGTGATGTTCATGACCGACCGCTCGTTCCTCTTCGTCCTCGGCAGCTCCCGCTCCGACGGGAACACCGAGATACTCGCGAGGGCGGCCGCCGAACAGTTGCCCGCCGGTGTCCGGCAGCGGTGGTTCGACCTGGCCGGGTCGGCGTTGCCCGACTTCCGGGACGGGCGGCACGAGGCCGAGGGCTGGACGCCCTCGGAGAGCGAGGAGGCCCTGCGGCTGGCCACGCTGGAGGCGACCGACATCGTCATCGCCTCGCCCCTGTACTGGTACGCGCTCTCCGCGCAGACCAAGCGCTACCTCGACTACTGGTCGGGCTGGCTCACGGTCCCCGGCTCGGACTTCAAGGAGCGGATGGCGGGCCGGACCCTGTGGGGTGTGACGGCCATGGCGGACCACGACGAGGTGCGCGCCGAGGGGCTGGTGACGAGTCTTCACCACACCGCGGCCTACATGCGGATGCGGTTCGGCGGGGTGCTGCTCGGCAACGGCTCGCGGCCGGGCCAGGTGCGGGACGACGAGCGGGCGACGATCCGCGCCAAGACGTTCTTCGCACAGGACGCCCCTCTCGCCGTGTTCCCCCAGGCGGAAGCGGCCCAGGGCGTCTCTCCCTGACGGGACGGCGGTTTCAGGGACTCGCCGGGGTCACTCCCGTCATGTATGCCGGCAGCGGCCGCCGGGCGAGTCGGCGGGCGGGGTGCACTGGTACGCGTAGTCGCCCTGGTCGTCACTGAGGTAGCGGCCGATGCACTCGTTGGCGGTGGTCCGGCCCTTCTGCGCGCAGAAGGTGACGGCCGCCCGGCCGTCGGCGAACGGGCCGGGGGCGTAGACCACCCAGTAGCCGGGATTGAGGGAGGCGTAGTCCCGGCTGCGCAGCACCCGGGCCTCCGGGACGGCGGCCCGGACCGCCGCCAGCCGCCGGTCGCGGGCGGCGATGCCGGTGCTCTCCGGCTCGGAGTAGAGCTGGGCGATCCAGCGGCCGACGCCGGGTGCCGGATCGTCACCGCCGGGCACGATGGCCGCCGTGGTGCTCGGCTGAGCACCGGCCGGGGTGTCCGTCGCGCCGGGTGCGCCGGTGGTACCCGCGCCGGTGCCGGGAGTGTGGGCGGGGCCCGTCGACGCAGTGCCGGTGGGGCCCGGCGTGGGAGTCGCCGGGGGCGAACCCGGTCCCGTGGAGAGCGCGGAGACCGTGGGCGAGACCGTGCCCCTGCCGTCGTCGCGTCCGTCCGAGGCCGGCTTGAACAGGGCATACCTGCCGACGCCGAGCAGCGCCAGGGCCGTCACGGCGGCCGCCGCCGCGAGCGCGGTGGCCTTCCGTCGGCGGTCCGGTCCGATCCCGCTCGGGACGGCGGCGTTCAGGGGGCCGATGGTGGGCAGTGCGTCCCGGGGCGTGGCCCCGTGCGCCTGGAAGGGCACGGGAGCGGGCAGTGGTGTGGCCGCCGGCGCAGGCTCGGGCCGGGCCGGCCGAGGGGCCGGGCCGGGCGGCGGCGGGGGCGGCGGCGGGCCGCTCCGGCCGGCGAACGGCGGTCGGTCGAGCACGGAGGAGAGATCGGGGGAGGGATCGGGAGGGGAGGCGGGCGCCCGGTCGAGGCGGGTGGGCTCCTGTGGTACTGCGCTGCCGGTGCCCCGGGCAACGGCGGCCAGCAGCCGGTCCAGCCGCTCCGCGGAGGGCCGCGCGGCCGGGTCGCGGACCAGCAGTTCGGCCAGTACGGCGGCCAGCGGTCCGGCCCGGCGCGGTACCGGCACCGGCTCGTCGAGGACCGCGGCCAGCGTGGCCAGGGTGGTGGAGCGGCGCATCGGGCTGATGCCTTCCACGCACACGTACAACGTCATGCCGAGCGACCACAGGTCCGAGGCGGGCAGGTCGGCGCCGCGGATCCGCTCGGGCGCCAGGTATTCGGGGGTCCCGATGACCTCCCCGGTCATGGTGAGGGAGGCGGCGTCCTGGAGGGCGGCGATGCCGAAGTCGGTGAGCACGGCCGAACCGTCGGCCCGCATCAGCACGTTGGCGGGTTTCACGTCCCGGTGGCGGATGCCGGCCGCGTGCGCGGCCCGCAGTCCGGCGAGCACCTCGCGGCCGGTCCGGGCCGCCTCGGTGGGTGACAGCGGTCCCTCCTCCAGCCGCCGGCCGAGGGAGTGGCCGGGCAGCAGCTCCATCACCAGCCAGGGGTGCTCGCCCTCGTCGACGATGTGGTGGATGGTGACCACGTTCGGATGACTGATCCGGGCCTGGGCGCGGGCCTCGCGCAACACCCGCTCGCGCAACACCCGCCGGAATTCCGGGTCGTCCCGCCCGGCCTCCGATCGTACTTCCTTGACGGCCACTTCACGGTGAAGGACGAGGTCCAGCGCTCGCCAGACCGTGCCCATCCCCCCACTGCCGAGCCGGTCGATCAGCTCGAACCGTCCGTCGATCACGTCCCCTGGCGCACTCATGGCGCAAGGCTAGGGCAGCGGTGGACGCGCTGCCCCGGGCTCCGCGGTATGCCACCCGGGAGCGCGCCCCGGTCAGGCGGACCGGTCAGGCGGACCGGTCCAGCGAACTCCGCACGTATGCGCCCGGGGTCTGCCCGAAGTGGCGGCGGAAGGCCAGGATGTAGCCGTTGGTGCTGACGAAGCCCACCCGGGCGGCCACGGAGCTCACCAACTGGCCCTGTTCCAGCAGGCCCAGCGAGTGGTTGAGCCGGAGCCGGGTGCGCCACTCCGAGAAGGCCATGCCGGTCTCCGCGCGGAAGGCCCGGCGCAGGCTGGTCGAGCTCGTGTAGAGGTTCTCCGCCCACTCCGTCGCGGTGCGCGGGTCGCTCGGCGTCCGGGCCAGCTCCCGTGCCACGGCGCCGGCGGTGTGGCTGGTGGGCTGGGGCAGCGGCAGGCAGTTGCGGTGCCCGGCGGACAGTGCGGCGAAGACCTCCGGGTCCTCGTCCTGGGTACAGGTGCTGCGCATCCGCCCGAGGACCAGTCTGCGCTGGGCGTCGTTGATGTTGATGGTGGTGACGTCCTGGTACGGCAGCTCGAACCGGTCCGCGTCGAAGGACTCGACCGCGATGACGGAGTCGGCTCCGAACCGTGCGCTGTGCGCGATGCCCGCCGGGATCCACAGGGCCACCGAGGCGGACAGTTCGTAGTCCCGGCCCAGGGCGGTGACCACGATCCGGCCGACCGGAACGTGCAGGAACTGGTGGAACTCGTGGACGTGCAGCGGGTGTCCGCCCTCGGCGATGAAATCGTCATCGGCCATGATCACGTCCTCCGCGCGGGTCTCCCCGTTTCGCACGCTGCGCAGTCCCGTCTCGGCCACAACATCCTCCCCTACGGCAGGGGCCGTGTTCTTGACCCCTGATTGTGAGCGGTTCGCCTCCGGCATTGGACCGGACCCCGCTTTGGTAAGGCTAGCCTAACTTCCAGCTTGAGCAGGTGAGGAGTACCCGAAGACCCATGAAGCAATCGGCTTCGCCGGCCGCACCACCGACCCCGACGCCCGCGCGGCCCCGTGCCCCGCGCGCAGCGGTGGTCGTGGTGCTCGCCGGCCTGATGCTGGCCGCCGTGACCATCGCGAGCATCGGCCTCGGTGCGCGCGACATATCCCCGCTGGAGATCGTGCGGATCCTGCTGCACCCGGGCGCGGAGGGCTACAACGGCGACGTCCTGTGGACGGAGCGGATACCCCGCACGCTGCTCGGCCTGACCGTCGGGGCCGCCCTCGGCGCCTCCGGGCTCATCATGCAGGCACTGACGATGAACCCGCTGGCTGAGCCGGGCATCCTCGGCGTGGAGCAGGGTGCGGCGGTGTTCGTCGTACTCGGCATCCTCTTCCTCGACACGTCCGGCGTGCAGGGCTACTTCTGGATGGCGCTGACCGGCTCGGCGGTGACCGCGGTCCTCGTCTTCCTGATCGGGACCCGCACCAACGCGGGCAGCAGCACGATCGGCCTCGTCCTCGCGGGCGTCGCCGTCGCCGCGGTGATGTCCTCGCTCATCACCCTCCTCGTGGTGCGCGACGAGGCCGTCTACGCCCACCTGCGCTTCTGGTCGGTCGGCCAGCTCACCGGGCGGGGCCAGTTCCTGGGCCAGGTACTCCCGTTCGCGCTCACCGGCCTGCTGCTGGCACTCCCCCTGGGGCGCACCCTGAACCTGCTGAGCCTCGGTGACGAGACCGCCCGCGGGCTCGGTATCCGGGTGGAGCGGGCCCGGCTGGCGAGTGCGGCCGTGGCGGTGCTGCTGTGCGCCGCCGCCGTCGCGGCCGTGGGGCCGGTGGCCTTCGTCGGACTGGTCGCCGCGCACACCGCACGGATGCTGGTGGGTGCGGACCACCGCTGGTCGCTACCGCTGTCCATGGTCTGCGGAGCCGTCCTGCTCGTCGGCGCCGACACCGCGGGGCGGCTGGTGATCGACCACGGTGAGATCCAGGTGTCGGTGATGACCGCCCTCGTCGGCACTCCCTTCTTCGTGTGGCTCGCGCGCCGCCGCGACCTGGTCCGGATGTGAGTGACATGCCACAGACACACACACGACAGACACACGCGCCGAGCACGGACGCGGCACGGGGCCTCGGGCAGGCCTCCCGCGACACCGCGGCCGACCTCAGGGCCGCCACCGTGGCCCGGCTGCGCGGTGCCCGCCGGGCGGGGCTGCGCCGGGCCCGCCTCGTGGCCTGCGTCCTCGTCCTGATGCTGCTCGCGCTGCTCACCGCCTCGCTGCTGCTGGGCGGGGTCAAGCGGATCCCGGCGGGCGACATCCTGCCCGCCGCCTTCGGGCTGCGCACCGGACTGGCCGACTACGTGATCTTCCGCATCCGGATGCCGCGCGCGCTGGCGGCGCTGCTCGCCGGAGCCCTCTTCGGCCTGTCCGGAGCCCTGTACCAGCGGCTCATCCGCAACCCGCTGGCCACCCCGGACATCGTCGGCATCTCGGCGGGCGCCGGAGCCGGAGCCACCACGATGCTGCTGTTCGCCCCGGCGGTTCCCTTCGGGACCTCCCTGGCAGGCCTCGGCGGAGCCTTCGCCCTCGTGGCGACGGTGCTCGCGCTGAGCCGGCGCGGCGGGGGTGTGGACACGTACCGCCTGGTCCTCGTGGGCATCGGCCTGAGCGCCGTGTGCACCGCGTACGTGAACTACCTGTTCACGGTGGCCGGTCAGCACGGGATCGCGCAGGTGATGCGCTGGCTGGTCGGCAGCGTCAACGACGCCACCTGGGAGGGGGTGTCGACGCTGGCGGGCGCGCTCGCCGTGTGCGGGCTCTGCACCGCACTGCTCGGCCGCTCCCTGGGCAGCATGGCCCTCGGCGACCAGCTCGCGCTCGGGCTCGGCACCCGGGTGGGCGCCGCCCGGATCGCGACCCTGCTGGTCGGGGCCGCGGCCGCCGCGCTCGCCACCAGTGTCACCGGCCCGATCGGATTCGTCTCGCTGATCAGCGGTCCCATCGCGATCCGGCTGGTCGGCGCCGACCGGTCCGTCGCGCTGGCCGTCCCGATCGGCGCCGTCATCGTCCTCGGCGCCGATGTCCTCGCCCAGCACGGCCCTGTCATCAGCCCGGTACCGACGGGCGTCCTCACGGCACTGCTCGGCGCCCCCTACTTCGTCTGGCTGATCCTCCGGCGCAGGCAAGGAGCCCCCGCATGAGCGCACGACCCGTACCCCCCTCCCCCGACGCCGGCTTCCGGCTCGAAGCCCGCGGCATCAGCGCCGGGTACGAGCGCAGGCCGATCATCGAGGAGCTGTCCCTCGGGATCGAGCCCGGCAAGATCACCGCGCTGGTCGGCCCGAACGCCTGTGGGAAGTCGACCCTGCTCAAGTCGGTCGCCCGGCTGCTGCCCGTCGCGGCCGGCTCGGTCCTCCTCGAAGGCCAGGACATCCACGCCCTGTCCACCCGCGAGGTGGCCCGGCGCCTGGGCATCCTGCCGCAGTCGCCGATCGCCCCGGAGTCCCTCACCGTCGGCGACCTCGTCTGGCGCGGCCGCCACCCGCACCGCCGGTTCGGACAGCGGCGCACCGCCGCCGACGACGAGGTCATCGCGGACGCCCTGCTGGCGACCGGTACCGCCGAGCTGATCGACCGCCCGGTCGACCAGCTCTCCGGCGGCCAGCGCCAGCGCGTGTGGATCGCCCTCGCGCTCGCCCAGGACACGCCCACGCTGCTCCTGGACGAGCCCACCACCTACCTGGACATCGCCCACCAGATCGAGGTCATGGACCTCCTCGCCGACCTCAACGAGCAGGCCGGCAAGACGATCGTGCTGGTGTCCCACGACCTCAACCAGGCAGCCCTGTACGCCTCGACGATCGTCGCCATGCGCGACGGCCGGATCGTGCGCCGGGGCACTCCCGAAGAGGTGCTCACCGAGGAGACCGTGGCCGAAGTGTTCGGCCTGGACTGTCTCGTCGTCCCCCATCCCCGCTCAGAGCGGCCCCAGATCTTCCCCCTGGGCCGTCGTACCCCCGCATAGGAGACGCCACCGCCATGTCCGTTCAGCACAGAACGCGCCGTCGCCCGGCCCGCACCCTCGCCGCCCTCACCGCGGCCGCCGCCTGCCTCGGCCTGCTCACCGCGTGCGGCGGCGAGGACTCGACCGCCGCCAAGGACAGGCCGGCCGCCGCCGGAGACGCGTCCGCCGCCTTCCCCGTCTCCCTCACCAACGCGTGGGGCAAGACCGAGGTCAGGAAGAAGCCGGTGAAGGTCGCGACGGTCTCCGACGGCGACACCGCCATCGCGCTGGCGCTGGGCATCGTCCCCGTCATCACCCCTGACGTCGAGGACGGCGCCAAGGTGCCCGAGTACAAGCAGCGCGCCATCGACAAGCTCGGCGCCGGCAAGCTGAAGACCTACGACGACAGTGACGGCACCGCCTACGAGGCCATCGCGGCCGAGGCCCCCGACGTCATCCTCGGCATGAACACCTGGGAGATGGACGCGGACTACGCCAAGCTGCAGCCGATCGCCCCGGTGGTCACCTTCACCGACAAGGCGCACGCCGACACCCTCACCTGGCAGGACCGGCTGAAGACGGCCGCGAAGGCCCTCGGCCTGAGCGCCAAGGCGGACGAGGTGATCGCGGCGAACGAGAAGGCCACGACGGAAGCCGCCACCGCGCACCCCGAGTTCAAGGGCAAGACGTACACCTACACGGTCGTCCACCCCGAGCAGGTCAGCTTCATGTCCTACGCCGACCAGGACCCGGGCGTCTTCGAGAAGCTCGGCTTCACCAAGACCGACAAGGCGAAGAACTACGCGCCGAACAAGAACGCCGTGAGCCTGGAGAACCTCGACCAGCTCGACGCCGACGTCCTCCTCGTCACCTACCCCTTCGGTGACCGCGGCGTGATCAGCGCGACCGAGCTGGAGTCCAACAAGCTGTTCCAGTCCCTGAACGCGGTGAAGACCAAGCACTTCACGGTCATCCCCTCGGACAACTCGCTGTCCTCGGCCATCGCCTACCCGGACGCGCTGAGCGCCCCGTGGGTGGTCGAGCAGCTCACCCCGCTCCTCGCGAAGGCCGTCGCCGGTCAGTGACCCCTGCTGTCACGCGGCCCACGGGCGGGCCGGTCTCCCTCGGGAGGCGGGCCCGCCGGGTTCGGTCCCGGCGGCCTTCAGTGCTCCGTCCCCAGAGCTTCGCGCGCGGCCTGCTGAAAGGCCGCGAGCGGAGCCTGCTTGGCGTCGGCAGCGGACGCGAACCGCGGCCGGTAGTCGTCGACGTGGGCCACCCCGTCCCTGATCGCCGCACGCGCCCAGTCCACGACGATCATTTCGCACCTCCGCATCGCCCGGTGCAGGTCCGCCGCAGTGTTCGCCGCAGACCCCGGTCCGGCGACAGCCACGGCTGATGAGCCCGTGCTGAACCTGGCCCAGGCATCGTGCGTTTCGGCAAGGGCCGTCTGCCAGTCGGCCGGCGTGCTTGCCTGCGATGACAGTTGGTCGGCCACCTTCCAGCACGCCGCGTTCAACTCACGCGTGGCGGCCAGGTACGAGGTGTAGGCATCGCGTCTCATCTCGTCACGCCATCGCTGGTGATCGGCGCGCTGCTGCTCACGGCGCTGCCTCGACTGGCCGACCACGGAGAGCCAACCACCGGTGAGCCCCCCGACAGCCCCTATGGCCGCACCGACGACAGCTGCCAGGCTCCCCTCCACAGTCGTCGATTACACAGCACGGGCGACCCGGGCGCCAGGGCGCACGCCCGGACCCGGCCCGGACGTGACGGTCCCGCCGGCGGATCCGGGATCCTAGTGGTGCCAGGCGTGGCCTCCGGTGTTGTGGATGAACCGCTGCAGGACCTTGAGCGTGATCACGTACTCCTCGTCCGGGATGTCCCGGTGCCGCTCCTGCCACAGCTCCGCCTGCGTAGCGGCCACCCGGGCGCGAAAGTCCTTTCCCCCGGCGGTGAGTTCGAGGTGTCCGTCCGCGTCCTGCGTGACCCAGCCGCGGCCGACGGTGGCGTCGATCTCCTCGTCGAGGTCGTCGATGCCCGCGGCCGCGTAGCCGCTCAGCACCCCGGTCACCCCGTCGCGGGTCGGCGGCACCTCGGCCTGCGCGATCCGGTCCAGGATCCATGCCTGCGGCTGGGTGGTGCCGATTCCGGCGAGGACGGCCCTGATCCGGGTGACCACCGCGTCGGAGGCGGCCCAGCTCCAGTAGCCGATGGGCTGGCGGGCCAATGCGGCGTCGTTGTGCGAGTACTCCATGGCGGATCCGCTCCGTTCGCTCACTTCGAGATCGCCTACGCACAACACCGTAGATTCTCAAGCGCACTTGAGGTCCAGTCCGCAGGGACGGCGCTGTCCGGGGAGCCGGCCGGCCGGGGTCGGTGGCCGCCGCACCGGATGGTGGGACCGGGCGTCCGGATTGCGCGCGGGGTGGCAGTGCCGTGGTCCGCGGGTTGGATGCGGGGCGCGCGGAGCGCCGTAGCGTGGCCGCATGCCGGATCTGCCGGACGGATGTGAAGGAGCAAGTCGGATGTCCACCCGTAGTCCCCGCTCGGTCGTCACCTTCCCCATCGTGCTCAGGGAGCTGACGGTGCTGCGCGTCTCGGACGTCACGCCCGGGATGCGGCGGGTGACCCTGGGCGGGCCTCAGCTGCACGCCTTCGAGCACGCGGGCCTGTCTCTCCCGCCGCTGCGCACGGAGGGCTTCGACGACCACGTGAAGTTCTTCTTCGCGCAGGAGGGCCGGGAGCCGGTGCTGCCCCGGCAGAACGTGAGCAGCCTGGACTGGCCCTCCGACGGCCGGCCGATCTCCAAGGACTACACGCCGGTGCGGTTCGACCCGGTGGCCGGGGAGATCGACTTCGACTTCGTCCGGCACGACGGCGGGATCGCCTCGTCGTGGGCGCAGCAGGCCGCTCCGGGCCAGGTGACCTGGATCGCCGGGCCGAAGATGTCGCACGGCCACCCCGAGGGCGCGGACTGGCTGCTGGTGATCGGCGACGAGACGGCGCTGCCCGCGATCGGCCGCTGGCTCGACGAGATGCCCGAAGGGACCCGGGCCCGGGTGTTCGTCGAGGTCGGCGAGGAGAGCCACCGCCAGGAACTGCCGACGCGCGCGGAGGCCGAGGTCACCTGGCTGGTACGCGCGGGCACGCCGGCGGGGCGCAGCGATCTGCTGGAGCGCGCGGTGCGGGACATGGAGTGGCTGCCGGGCACGGTGTTCGTGTGGGCGGCCGGGGAGGCCGTCACCCTCAAGGGCATCCGGCGGCACCTGTCGGTGGACCGGGGCGTGCCGCGCGAGCAGACGCACATCACCGGCTACTGGCGGCGGGCCGAGGTCGCGCCCGGCCTCGCCGAGCCCGCCGACCCCGACGTCCTGGAGGGCGAGGACGCGCACGGCCGGCTCCACGAACTGACCGACCTGGCGCCGGGGCTGGCGATCCGCGTGGCCGTCACCCTGGGCCTGGTCGACCTCGTCTACCAGGGTGTACGGGAGCCCGCGGAGCTGGCGCGGCGCAGCGGGACCGAGCCGCGCTCGCTCGGCGCGCTGCTGAAGTACCTCGTGGAGATCGAGGTGTTCGCGGTGGCGGAGGACGGGTACCGGCTGACTCCGGTGGGCGAGGAACTGGTCGAGGACGACCACTCGTTGGAGGAGTACGACCTGCGCGGCGCGCAGGCCGCCTTCGACCTGTCGCTGGCGGGGCTCGCCGAACGGCTGCGCTCGGGTGCGGACGGCTGCCGGACGGCGTCCGGTGAGACGCTGGCGCAGGCGCTGCGCACCGATGTGCGCCTCGGCGGTTCGGCCCGTACCGCGATCGAGGACGAGGCCCGCTGGGTCTCGACCGGGGTGGCCGGCGCCTACGACTGGTCGGCGGTGGACGTCCTCGGCGCGTCGGGCAACGGCGCCGGCACGGTCGTCAATGCGCTCGTCAAGGAGTTCCCCGGGCTGCGGGTACGCCTCGCCGCCCTGCCGTCGGTGCTGGGTGTCCTGGGCGGGCAGATCCTCGATCCGGAGGTGCTGCCCCGGGTGGAACTCGTACCGCAGACCCACCCGGTGCCGTCGGGAGCGGGGACGCTGCTGCTGTGCCGGCTGCTGGAGTGGCTGCCGGACGAGGACGCGGTGCTGACCCTGGCCGAGGCGGCGGCCGCGCTGCCGGCCGACGGCGCCCTGGTGCTGGTCGAGCAGGTCGAGGCGGCCGACCCGGACGACATCGACGCCGTCCTGCACCACCTGCGGCTCACGGCGGCGTTCGGCTCCGGGCTGCGCTCGGTGAAGGAGGTGACCGCGCTGGCGGAGCGGGCCGGGCTCGCGGTCCGCGCCAGCCGTGACGTCGGCTGGGACCACCGCCTGTGGGTGCTCGCCCCGACCGCCTGACCCTGACCCGGCCCCTGGCCCTGGCCCCTGGCCCTGAGCCGGACGCGGCGTGCCGCCCGGCCGGGCACGGCATCGACGTGAGCGGTTTGTGCGACGCTGTGGTCATGATGTCCGAGATCACGGCCGCGGCCTGGGCCGGGCAGCAGGTCGCCGCGGTCCGCGACGACCCCGCCGGGCGGATGGCCTTGATGGAGCGTTGCTACTACGGTCCGTTCGGCAAGGCGCCCCGGCACCTGCCGTTCCGCCGGGCGGCGATGTCGTTCATGCGCTGGCAGGTGCGGCGGGGCGTGCTGCAGCCTGCGTTCGCCGACCGGCCCGGCAGTCCGTGGTGGCGGGCGGTGAACGAACGCATCCTTCGTGACGGCTGCGAGGCGGTGGGCCTGAGCGGCGGGCTTCCCGGGCCCGCCTCCTCGCGCACGGCCGACCGCTGGCTGTCCTTCGCCGACCACCCCACGGCCCGGGCCTGGTACCGGGCGCACAACGGGAGCGTGGTCGCCGCCTACCTCAAGCACCGCGACCTCGCGGAGGCGGAGAACGAGACCGAGCGGTTCTTCATGAACGTCGTCCTCTGCCGCGTCCTCTACGCGCACGCCCTCGTCGCGGCGCCGCGTATCGCCCTCGGCCGGCTGCGTCCGCTCGCGCCGTTCCTCGGCGATCCGAGGGTGGAGATGACCGGGATCTTCCTGCAGCTGTCCCGGGTGCTCCCCGACGAGTACCCGCTCCACGACACGGTGCGGTCCCACCTCGACAGGGAGATCGGATTCGGCCGCCTGCTCGACTTCGGGGTGATCGCGCCGAGACTGCAGCAGCTCTACGCGTGGTCGGCCCACGAGCTCGAAGCGCCCGGCCTGCTCGACTGCGTCCGCGACGGATCCCCGGTCTACGCCTGGCCGTTCGCCGACCGGGACGTGTGGCGGCCCCCGGATTCCTTCGTCCTGCGCGTGATCCACCGGGCGCTCCCGCCGGACCGGCGCACCCCGTACCGCTGACGGACGTCCGGCCGGAGCTCCTGCCGGTGATCCTTCGCACCTCGTCCCGGGCGGGCTGCCTGCTCCCGCCCTGGGGAGGTGCCGCCGGTTCAGCTCTGTCGGGCGGCGGGGTCCGGTGCGCCCGCCCGGCGGGCGTGCAGCACATGCGCGTCCAGCGGCAGGGGCCTGTGGCCGACGAGTTGGAGTCCCGCCTCGGCGAACAGGCGCGCGTAGTGGTCGGCGCGGCGTTCGCGGCCTCCGACGTTGCACAGCATGTGCAGGTCCCAGGCGGTGGCCAGGGAGGGGGAACCGTCTGCGGGCAGAAGACGTTCCACGACGAGCAGGTCCGCGTGGGCGGGCATCGCGCGGACGCAGTGGCGCAGGATCTCGCGGCAGCGGTCGTCGTCCCAGTCGTGCAGGACGCGGGACAGGACATAGACGTCGCCGCCGGGCGGCACGTCGGCGAAGTCGCCCGTGCGGTAGTCGCAGCGCGCGCCGCAGCCCGCGGCGTCGAGCAGCCGGCGGGCGGCTTCGACGGCGTGCGGGCGTTCGAGCAGGACACCGCGCAGGCGCGGGTGTGCGGTGAGGATGCGGCCGAGGAGCTCCCCGTTCCCTCCGGCGACGTCCACGACGGTCGCGGCCGTGGGTGCCTGGGCCGCGGCGGTGATGACCGGGTGGGCGGGGAGCGGCCGGAACATCCGTGAACTCGCGGCCATGGAACGGTCGAAGAGGGCGGCGAGTTCGCCATCGCGGGCGAAGTGGTCGAAGTGGTTCTCGCCGAAGAGGTGGTCGAACGCCGGCTGCCCGGTCCGCACGGCATGGTCGAGGCCGCCGAAGGAGCGGTAGAACGGGCCTCCGTACATCAGGGCCAGCGGTCGCATGGACCCGTGCGTGTCGGCGCGCAGCAGGGCGCCGAGTTCGGTCAGTCGGAATCCGTCCTCCTCGTTCTCCAGGCCGGGGTCCTGGGTGACGGCGCCGAGCATGGCGAGGTAGCGCAGGAGTACGGCCAGACTCCGTGGGTGGCTGCCGGTCAGCCGGGCGAGGTCCTCGGTGCGGCAGGCGGTACGGGGGTCCATGACGTCGGGCAGGCCCAGCCGGGCGAACGTGGCGAGTGCCTGTGTCGTCCACGCGCCGGTGAGGAGGTGGAGAAGCGTTTCGGCGGGCTGCCGCACGTCATGGCGGGGCCGGTCCAGGTGGGCGGCGAGGGTGTCCCGGTGGTCGCCCCGTACGTACAGTTCCAGGCGCTCGTAGTCGCAGGCGGCGTCGGGGAGGGTGAAGTAAAGGACCGTGCCGTCCTCGTGCGGGTTGTAGCCGCCGCCGTCGGGCCGCGCGCCGTGACGGGCGAGGATGGCGCAGAGGCCGCGCAGGGCCAGCGGCTCGGGGTGCTCGACCTCGAAGGCGAGGTGCGCCTCGTGCCGGCGGGTGCGTTCGTAGGCCGCGATCGGTTCCAGGTCGCAGTGCGGGGGCACGGTCAGGGCGAACACCTCGACCGCGCGCCGTTCACCGGCGGAGCCGAGCACGCGCGGGCGCAGGATCTGGACGTCGAGCTCGGCCGGGTCGCGCCGGTGGCGCCGGGCGAGGCGTTCGCGGACCACCACGCTGGGGTGGGAGGGAGTGTCCACGGCCAGTCCGCAGTCGGCGAGTCGGGTCCGCAGGCCGTCCGCGTCCGGTGGGAAGAGCAGCAGCCCGGCGTGGGCGAACCGGCAGTGCCCGGCCAGCGCCTGCAGGTCCGGGCCGCCGAGGCCGGGCAGCAGGAGGGGGAGCAGGGCGGCACTGTCGTGCTCACGGACGAACCGGGCCGCCGCGCGCAGGCAGGCGGTGTCGTCCAGGAGCAACGTTTCGTCGGGGAGGGTCGTCGTCATCGTGGGGGTGTCCTCGGGCCGGTACGTGGCAGGGCAGGGCCAAGCGGTGGGAGCGGTGGGAGCGGTGGGGCGGGGTGAGCGGTACGGGGGCGGGCCGCCGCGGCGGTCACACGCCGACGTAGTTCTCGGCGAACCAGTCCTGGTGGATGCGCGAGGTGCGCAGCGATGCCAGCCGGGACCGCTGCAGGGCGGCGTGGAAGAACGATCCGGCGTCCTGGTCCCGGTCGGGGGGCGCGTGCAGGAGCCGGGTCATCCACCCGGTGAACTCCTGCGCCCGCCAGATGTGCGCCAGGCACCGGTCCGAGTAGCTGTCGAGTCCTGCGGTGTCGCCGCGGGTGAGGGCGTCGGCGAGGCCTTCGGCCAGGATCTCGGCCTCCAGCACCGCGAGGTTGGCGCCCTTCGCAGCGGCCGGGGCGAGCAGGCTCGCCGCGTCGCCCGCCAGGAAGAGCGGGCCGTGGCGCAGGGGTTCGACGACGTCGCAGGTGAGGTCGAAGACCCCGCGTTCCAGGAGTCCGCCCCGGCTCAGCGGGCCGTGGTCCGCGGCGCGCATCCGGACGTCGAGCTCGTCCCAGATCCGCTGCTCGGACCAGGCGTCGGCGGGCGTGCCGCGCTGCCACTGGAGGTAGTAGCGGGTGACGTCCGAGGTGCGGGCCATGTGTCCGGCGAAGCCGTGGTCGTGAATGGCGTAGCCGACGGCGTCGAGACTCGCGGGAGTCTCGGCGAGCAGGCGAGCCAGGTCACTCCGTGGTCGTACCGGTGGTGGCGGACGGCGCCCGGTGGCAGCGAGCGGCGGGCCGCCCCGTACCGGCCGTCGCAGCCGGCGACGTACCGGGCGGTCCACCGGGCGGGCCGGCCGTCGGGCTCGCGCGCCGTGACGGACGGCCGCGTGCCGTCGGTGTCGTGCACGGCGAGCGCCTCGGTGCGCAAGCGGATGCGTCCGCCGAGGCCGAGGTAGTGGTTCAGGAGGTCCGTGACCAGGTTCTGCTGCGGGTAGACGTGATGCTGCCCGCCCCGGCCGAGAGCTCCGTAGTCGAGGCGGAACCGGCCGTCCTCCGTGCGGAACTCGCACGTGCCGTGGCGGTGACCGTGCCGGCGCAGGCCGTCGGCGAGGCCGTGGCGGTCCAGGATCCGCACGGTGTTGGGGGCGAGGAACCCCGCGCGGGCCCGGGTCTGCACATGGGTGCGGGAGGCACGCTCCAAGATGACGCAGTCGATCCCGGCGGTGTGCAGCAGGATTCCGAGAACGAGCCCGGCGGGGCCGGCACCGAGGACGACCACATCGGCTGATTCCGCTGATGTGCGAGAGGTCTGACTTTCCGTCATAGCGGGTGAAGCATAAGCATGCGAAGATCCACACACCTACGCGAATCATCCCTAGGCGGGAATAGAGTGACAATCGCCCTGGGTATTCCTGCCGGGTCACAGCGGGGCCGGGACCCGTTCCCGCAGCAGGTCGGTGGTGCGCTCCAGGCGCGCGAAGGCGGGCGCACTCTCCCGCACGCTCCGGCGCGTACCCGGGGGGACCGCCGTCGGCGGGCGCTCGCCGAAAGGCCTTACGCGCGGCTGTACGAGCCGGACCTCACGGTCGCGGTGATCCGCCTGATCGCGGTCCGGAGCGGTACCCGCCGAGGGTGGAACGCCCCCGCGTGACCACGCTCCACGCCGGCCCCTGGTCCGGCCCCTGGTCCGGCCCCCGCTCCGGCCCCCGCTCCGGCAGCCCGTCCAGTACCGCCCGCGCGGCGAGCTCGCCCTCCTCGTAGGCGTTGGCCCGGGCCTCCCGGATGGCCTCGTGGAGCTGTCGTGCGGCCTCGCCGGTCCGTCCGACGGCGGCCAGCGCCTCACCGTGCAGGGTGCGCAGGACCACCCGGCGCGGGGCCGCCAGCGGAGGCGCGGCGAGAGCCAGCCCGCGGGCCGCGTGCGCGGCGGCTTCGGCCGCGGCGCCGACCGACAGCAGGTGCTGGGCGAGGTGTTGGTGCGCCAGGGTGACGGTCTCGGTGAGACCCTCCCGCTCGGCGAGGGCGAGGGCGTCGGCCAGCAGGCCGCCGGGCCGTTCGCGGTCTCCGTACCGCATGAGCGCGACGGCCAGGTTGATCCGGGCGACCGCCTCCCCGGCGAAGTCACCCGCCCGGACGGCGAGATCAGGGGCCCGCTCCAGCCGCGTCAGGGCCTCCTCGGGCCTGCCCTCCTCGGACAGGACCCAGCCGAGCAGCGCCGACGCCCGGGACTGGGCCGCCGGATCACCGTCGAGTTCCGCGGACGCCAGCCCCTGTTCGAGGAGCGGCACCCAGCCGTCGCGGACCTGCCACACGATGAGCGGCCACTGGAGCAGGACGAGCCGCCAGGCCCGGTCGTGGTGGCCCGCCTCGACGGCGGCCTCGACCGTTGCCCGCAGGGTGCCGCGTTCGGCGGAGTACCAGGCGAGCGCGCTCGTCCGGTCGGCGAACCGGCGGATCTCGGCCGAGCGCCGGGCCCCGGGCGGGAGGGCGCAGCACGGCTCGCCGCCGGGCTCCGCGGCCGCGCACGCCCCGAGCAGGGTCTGCACCCAGTGGTCGAGCAGCCGGAGCAGCCCGGCGGGTTCGTGATCGGGTGCCAGGCTGCGGGCGAAGAGGCGCACCAGATCGTGCAGCACGTAGGACTGCGGGCCCGTCTCGACGACCAGCTGGGCCGCGGCCAACTGGTCCAGTGCCAGCGCGGCCTGGGGTGGCGGGCAGTCGGCGAGCGCGGCCGCCGTGCAGGTGTCGAGCGTGGCACCGGTGTGCGGGCCGAGGTGGTGGAACAACCGCCGCGCCGGTTCGGGCAGATGCCGCAGGCTGAGGCCGAGCGCCGCGGCGACGCCGGTGTCCTCCGCCTTGAGCAGGTCCAGCCGGTGCTGCTCGTCGGCGAGTTCACCGGCGAAGGAGGCCAGGCCCCGGTGCGGACGCGTGGCGAGCCGGGCGGCGGCGACGCGCAGCGCGAGGGGCAGTCCGTCGCACAGACCGGCCAGTCGCGCGGCGGCTTCCGGTTCGGCCGCCACCGATTCCGGGCCCAGTACGGCGGCCAGCAGCGCCGTCGAGTCGGCGGCGGGCAACGCGCCGACCGTCATCGGGCGGGCGGCGTCGGTGGCCACCAGGCCGTCGAGCCGGTCACGGCTGGTGACGAGGGTGACGCACTCGTCCCCGCCGGGCAGCAGCGGGCGGATCTGCTCGGAGTCGACGGCGTTGTCCAGTACGACCAGCAGTCGGCGTCCGGCGGTCAGTTCGCGGTAGCGGGCCCCGAGGGCGACGGGCGAGCCCGGCATCCGCTCGACCGGGACGCCGAGCGCGAGCAGGAACTCGCGGAGCACGGCGCGGGTGTCACGGGCCGGGGTGGGGCTGAAGCCGCACAGGTCGGCGAAGAGCGTGCCGTCGGGGAAATCGGCGCGGCGGCGGTGCGACCAGTGCACGGCGAGCGCGGTCTTGCCGACGCCGGCGCTGCCCGTGAGGGTGACGACGGGGCCCGGCGTCGCGGTCGTGATGCGGTCGAGGGTCGCGAGCTCGTCCTGCCGCGCGATGAAGCCCCGTGGCCGGCGGGGCAGCAGTTGGGGTGTGCCGACGGGCCCCGCGGCGGCCTCGTGCGGCGCGGCGGCGGGCGGCCGGACCGTCTCGTGGTCGGCGTCCGCGTGAGCGTGGGCGCGGCCGTGGGCGTGGGCGCGGGCCTGGGTATCGGCGTGGGCGTCGGCACGGGCGTGGGCACGGGTATCGGCGTCGGCACGGGCGTGGGCGTCCGTGCGCAGGAGGGTGTGGTACGCGTCGGTGAGCACGGGTGCGGGGTCGACGCCGATCTCGTCGGCGAGCAGCTTGCGCGTGCGGTGGAACCAGTCCAGCGCGTCCGCCTGTCGGCCCGCCCGGGCCAGGGCCAGCATCAGGTGCGCCACGAGCGGCTCGCGCAAGGGGTGTGCGGCGGCCTCGGCGCGCAGTACGGACGCGGCCGCTCCGTGGTCGCCCAGTTGTCCGTACGCGCGTGCCAGCGCCTCCACCGCCGTCAGACGCAGTTCCTCCAGCGCCTGCGCGGGGGCCTCCAGCGGTGCGCTGTGCACGGTCCCGGCGAACGCCGGCCCCTGCCACAGTCCCAGCGCCTCACGGAGGACCGCCACGGCCCGACCCGGATCCGCGCTCCGCCGGACGAGCCGGAGCGACTCCTCGAAACGGTGGGCGTCCACGAGTACCTCGGGCAGGCGCAGCCGGTACGCCGCTCCCTGGGTGAGGAGTTCCACGCCGTGTGCGGCCGCGTCGTGCTGTGCGAAGACCGCCCGGAGCCGGGAGACGTGTCCCTGCAGCACGGTGCGCGCGTGCTTCGGCGGCTCCTCGTCCCACAACGCCTCGGTGAGCCGCTCGACACCGACGGACGTGTTCGGATGGGCCAGCAGCATGGCCAGCAGGCTCCGGCGTTTGGCAGGGCCGAGCGGCAGCGGACCTCCGTTCGCCGTCGTCACGGAGACCGGCCCCAACACGCGGAACTGCACAGACCCCACCCTTGTCGATCCGTACCGCTTCGTACCGTTCTGTTCAGGTAGTGACGGCCCCTGATCGAGGATAAGTCGGATTGTTCCGGCGGCATGAGTACGGCCTCGGCCAATCATGGAACGCATATTCCACTCCCGAACGCACGGCAGGCCGGTGCGGCGCCGGAGGAGCGTTAGCAGGCCGTTAGAGCATCGTTGGCGGCCGGTGGAAGTGTTCGGAGCGTCAAGTCGTTCCGTCATCCCGATTGGGGAGTACCCACATGACCTTGGCCATCCTCCGCCGCTCCGCCCTCGCGGTCACCACCCTCGCGCTCTCCGGGGCCGCCCTCGCCGGTGTGACCGCCGCCCCGGCACAGGCGGCGGCGCCCGCCGCCGCTGCCGGCTTCTGTCACGTGTCCGGCCTCGGCGGTGACTACATCTGTGAGTACGGCGAGGCCTGGATGACGTACCCGGCCGGAAACCGTCAGGTCTTCATCGTCGGCACCGACTTCGCGGTGTGGACCCGCTGGCAGTACGCCGGGGGCTCGTGGAGCGAGTGGACCTCCATGGGCGGCACCGTGCGCAGCGGGGTCCGCATCGAAGGCAACAACACCTGGAACCCGACCATCTCGATCGTCGGCATGGACGGCGAGCGCTGGTCCCGGCACCGCCTGAACAGCGGCAGCTGGACCCCCTGGCAGAACTGACCCGCGCCCCCGGCGGGCCGCCACCCGCCGATCCCAGGGAGAGAACGGTACGCCCGTGACGGGGGTGTCCCTGGTACGGCAGCCCCCACCCCCCATGCCCGACCTCCGGCCCGCCGGGGCCGGCCGCCACCCGACGTGGCCGCCGGCCCCGTGCCACGCCCGCCGGCTCCGATCGGCGCCGCCCGCCTCGGTCTTCGGCCCGGGTCCGGACCGTGCTGACGGACTCGCCCTGGCCGCCATGGGCGTCACGGCGGCTGCCTTCCGGCACCTCGACGCGCAGGCGGGAGCGTCAGAACGCGTAGAGCGCGTTGCCGTTCAGGGTCGCGGACATCACGCACGCGTTGCGGAAGGTGTGCTTCCAGGCGACGCGGTCACCGTTCCACACACCGTCCGCGGTGACGGTGACGGGGTCGGAGCGCCTCGGGCACACGCGGCCCGTGTCCGGAGCGGCCAGCAGGCGGTCGAAGTCGCCACCGGTGGCGTTGAGGGCGTCGCACGCGGCCCGGGGGGCGGGATGCGTGCCCTCGGCGGTGTAGGCACAGCTGAGGACGGCCGCCCGCAGGACCGTGCCCGTGGCGGCGTCGTCCCCCTGGGTGACGGTGAGAACCATCGCGGAGGGTGCGTACAGGCTCGCAGGGCTCGCTTCCGCCAGACCCGCGGTGCCGGCGAGGCAGAGGAGAGTGGCGGCGGAGACGGTGGCTAAGCGGTGACGCATGACGAGGCCCACTTTCGATTCGAAGGTTGTTTGGCGCGCCGGAACTTTCATGCAGCGCTCAACTGGGGCTGAGCCTGCCAGGTGTGAAGGTGCATCGCACACGGGCGGTCGATTTACGGACAGTCCGTTCGAATGCCGGTGATCCGGGGGGTGTTCGCGCAGCTCCCGCCGGGTGCCCGCGGGCCCGCACCACGCAGAAGCGCGGCGCGGCGACCGGCGTGACGCGATCTCCCGCACCTGCTGCCCAGGTGGCGGCCACGCACGGTTTGCCGAACGTCCCACCAGGGTGACCGGATCGATGCGGTGACGAGCCCGCACAACCGCTCCGACTGCCCTCGGACCATGTCGCTCACACGCGGAGGCCGCCTCGCCGGACGGTGAGGCGGCCTCCGCGTGATCGGTCCGGTCGTCCCGTCACCCGCTCATCCGGCCTTCAGGCGGCGGCCGATCTCCTCGGTCATCCGTCGCTGGAGTTCGGCCAGCTGCTCGTTCGTGTAGCCCGTCAGGTCACCTGGGTCCCCCGGGTTCTTCGCACCCTCCTGCTGCTGCTGTTTCTGCTGCTCCCGGCGTTTGAGCTCCTGCTCCTCGGGTGATCCGGGCACCACGTACGCGCACCGGATGAGCGCTCCGTCGGCGGCCTTCAGGCAGGTCGCCTCACGGCCGCCCACCTGGCCCTTCCCCTCCACCCGGTAGCGGACGTTCTGTTCGCTGCCGACGGTGGCCGTCCACGTTCCGCCCCCGGTGGGTACGACCTCGAACACCTGGTCGTCGTTGTAGCAGCAGACGTCCCGGTACTCCGCCTTGATCAGGGCGACGAGCGCCTTCGGGGACGACCACGCCGGATCGAGGCGATGGACGGTCATCGGCGCGAGCCCGCCGCCCTGGTGACGGGTGGGCAGCGTCGACACGGCCACGACCGAACTGGCCTCTCCCTGCGGGGTGAGCGGGGTGACGTACGCACTGCGCCCGGCCTCTTCGGCGTACCGCATGGTGAACTCGGACTCGTTGCCCTCGTTGGCCCCGTCCTCGGAGGCATCCCATCCGCTGCGCTCGAACCACCAGTCGCTGAAGCCGCCCACCGCGGCCGTTCCTTCCCGCTGACGGGCCGCCAGGCTGATCGGGTAGGACGGACCGGGAACGGCGGAGGTGTCGGTGGTGACGGTGAGCTTCCCGGTCCGCCCGTCGTAGAGCGCGACACCGGCGGGGCGCTCGGTCACGACGAGGATCCCGGTCTGCCGCTTGAGCGGGACGACCACGACCGGGGTGCCGCCCGAGCAGGTCACGTACGCGTCGTCGGCCTCGAACCGGACCCAGCGCTTCTCGGCCGAGATCTTCCTGCCGAGGTTGTGGGTGAACCAGCCGCTGATCCTCGCGTCCGCCCGGGACACGTCGAACGGGCAGCGCTCCTGGCTGCGGCTCTCGCCGCCGAGGGGGACGTCCTGCACGAGGCCGACCTCGTACCCGGCCAGCCAGCCGCGCCGCTCGACGAGGGTGGCGAACCGGTCCGAGTCCGGCAGGTAGGTGATGTCGGAGATCTCGCCGGTGACATCGCCCAGGTGCGGGGCGGCCTGCGCCTTGCCGGCCACGTACGGCACCCGGGCCGCCAGAGCGGGTACGGGCTCGGTCACGACCTGCGAGGTGGCCATGTACGCACGGTCCTGCAGGTACGAGCCGTACACCAGCCAGCCGATGGTGAGGCCCAGCCCGACGACGGCGCCCAGGCACCCGAGGGCGACGGCCGCGTTCCCGGTGCCCGCACCGCGCCCCGCACGCCGCCGCAGCCATCCCACCAGCAGCACGACCGCCGCGGTGGCCGCCGCGGCCAGCAGGGGCAGGGCGAACCAGGCGAAGAGCTTGCGCAACTCCCAGACCACGATCGTCGTGTAGTACGAGGCGTACCAGAGTACGAACCCCACCGGCAGAACCACGATCCCCACGCGCAGTGCCCGACCCATCAGCGCCCCCGCCCCTCGGCCCCACGTCACTGCGTCCGATTCTCCACCCCGGACCGGACCGTGTCACCGGCTTGCGCGGACGCACGGGATTCCGCTGACCGCCCTCCCGTCGGGGGGCTACTGTACGAGCACGCCGAGTTGCGCACGGTCACCCGAGGAGGAATCCTGTGCCATCGCCCTGTGACTCCCAGCACGCCGCCGTCGGTGATGTGGGTGCGGCGCTCATGATGATCGACTCACGGCTCAAGTCCGTCTACTCCGGCAAGGCCGGGACCGACCCCGAACAGCAGCAGCTGATCGACCAGTTCACCGCGTCACTGGGCCCGGAAGAGGCCGAGGACCTGGTGGACGGCGCGTGCACGCTCATCTACATGTTCGTGCAGTGGCTGCGGATGGCCCACGAGGACCAGGGCAGCGACGTCATCGAGTACGTGGTGCCCAGCTTCGTGGCCTCGCTGCGCATGATGCCCAAGAGCATCCGCCCCGAGGTCATCCCCACCATGGTCGGCCTGGTCGTCGCGGCCGCCACCGGCCTGAGCCCCAACCTGTGGCGCAAGCAGTACGGAGACTGGACCGGGGACGAGATGAACTCCCTGGAAGCCACGGCCTTGCTGCTCGCGGAGCACATCAACCGGCTCACCGGAGACCACGACTTCGCCACCCGCATGGTCACCGAAGCCCTGTCCCGCTCGGACCAGGACTGACCCACGGCGTCCTCGCCCGTGCCGGTGCCCTCCCCTCACCGCAGCCCGCCGCCGGCGGGGTGCAGCACGGCTGCGGCGATCTCACGCACCCGGTCCGGGGTGATGCCCGTCCGCTGCTCGACGGCGAGGGGATGGTCGGTGGGTTCGAGCTCGACGAAGGGACGCTCGCCGAGCGGGCGGGTGTGGACGTTGGTCTTCAGGTTGAGCGTCGTGGCCGGGTAGACCGGCAGCTCGGTGGTGAGCCAGCCGAAGTACGCGGGCTCGGACTCCCGGCCCGGTGTCTCCCACAGGTCCGTGGCACGGGAGAAGTTCTCGCGGCTGAGCGAGACCCAGACAGCCCAGGAGAACGTCTCGTCGCTGCCGATGACCGGTATCTCGATCAGACCCTTGACGAAGTAGTGCTGGGCCTTGATCACGCACTGGTCGGACGAGAGCAGACAGTCGTCGGCCTCGGCGTACGCCGGATCCCACACGGCCGGGGCCTCGGCCGTGTAGTGCATGGGCAGCTCGCAGTGGCGGGCGCCGCAGCACGAGCAGGTGTATCCGCGATCACTGGTCATGACGGAAAGGCTGCCGATCAGCTAGGACGACGCCGCGCGCACCGAGGTGCGCGACCGGCGGACGGGGTGGCCGTCGGGGCCTTCGGTGAGCCAGGAGCCGTCGCCCAGGGGCACCCCCTCGTACGGGTGGGTCACGCCGAGGGCGATCTCGCCGCCGACCGTGCCCGTGCGCAGGTCGACGAGGTGGTGGCGGAACCATTCCTCCTCGTCCGGGCGTTCACCGCCCAGGGTGACCACGGCCGTGTCCCGGGTCAGGTAGCCGCCGCTCCATTCCACGCAGGTGTCCTCGGGGTCGTACCCGAAGGCTTCGACGGACAGCGTGAACAGCACCTCCCCGCCGGGGTGGTGGTGGAAGGCGACGTCCTCCTGCCCGTGGTCGACGGTCATGAACTGCTGCCCGCCCGGCGCCAGGTCGATCATGCAGCGGTCCGGCCACGGGTACGTCTCGAACTGCGGTGCGCCGTCGGCTCCGGTCACACCCCTGAGGATGACGGACCCGTCCTGGCCCTCACCGATGTCGAGGTACACGCTGCCGTCCACCGGGTGCACGCAGTGGTGCGCGCCGTGCCCGGCGGTCGTCAGCTCCCGGTCGGCGAGGACCTCGCCGGTGTCGGCGTCGTACACGACCCATCGGTCCACACGACCGCGTTGCGCCATCACGTCCGGGCGGTAGACCCACACGGTGCGGCCGTCCAGGGACAGCGAACAGCCGGGCCGGTGGCCGTGGCGCACCTCCGAGTGCGGCTCGAAGGCCGAGGCCCACAGCAGGTCACCGGCGCGCGTGAGGCAGACGACTCCGTTCAGCGTCACGTACACGACCCGCTCCAGATCGGGCCGGACCACGGACTCCTCGACCTCGTCGCCGGCGCGCGGCCGGAACACCGCGGCCGGCTCCAGCGTCCCGAAGGCGCCGGGGTCCACCACGTAGGCGTGGATCCGCCCGTCGCGGTGGCGCGTGATGACCTTCGGAGGCTGCTCAGGAGTCATCCGCCGAGGTTAACGCCCGGCGCAGGTCACCCGACAGCCGGGGCCGGTGCCCTCCGGGGGTCGGCGGGACGGGGTACGAAGACCGGGGAGTCCGACTGGTAGAAGAGGTCGATGTCGGCCTCCTCGCCGCCGACGATCAGGGTGTCCCAGGCGCCGCTCTCCCGCAGGGTGCGCAGGGTGGCGGGGGCGATCGAGGCGAGGTGGGACCGGAGTTCCCCGTCCGTGGGCAGGCCGGGCAGCCGGGATCCCAGGCGGTCGCGGATACCGGCCATCCGGTCGAGCAGCGCGTCCAGATCGCTTCCGTCCGCGGCCCCGGAACCGGTACCGGCAGGGGTACCGGCAGGGATGCCGGCAGCGCCGCCGGCCTCCGCGCTGCGCGCGATGATGTCCCTGATGGCGCGGGTGACGCCCTGGTCGTCGGTGGTCACCATGGCGTTCCAGGCCCGGCTCTTGTGCCGGTACTGGAGCATGGACATGGCGGCCTCGTGCCGGATGAAGTCGGCATCCCGCAGGGGCTTGCCCTGCCAGGCGCGGCTGAGCGAACGGGCCAGCGAAGTGGCCGAGGCCAGACCGCTGTTGAGGCCGCGGCCCGGCCAGAAGTGGATGGCGTTGGCCGCGTCGCCCAGCAGGAAGCCGAAGGTGCCGGGGCTGGTCGCCGTCGGCCGGTGCAGCTGCGCCGTGAACCGCGGGCGCTGCACCATGTCCAGCCGGAACGAGGTGATCGCCGACAGGTCTTCCTCGGCCACGCCGAAGAGGCCGAGGCCCTGCCGGATCTCCTTCCACAGCGGGGAACCGCGCAGCAGGGCGGGCAGGAAGAGGGTGCCGTGGGTGGGGCAGCGGAACTCGTTGTCCTCCTCCTGCCGGCTCATCAGGCAGGGGCGGGCGGCGATGCACTCCTCGAAGACGTGGCGGACCGGGTCGATGCCGATGACGTTCTTGGCCTCCTCCCGGGTGAGCCGCATGTTCAGGAAGCCCTCACCGCGCAGTGAGTTGAGCAGGAAGCGGTTCTGCGACACCGTGAGCAGCACGCTCATCGGATCCGGCAGCTTCGACTTGACCCGCAGGCCGAGCACGACGTCCTGAAGGTGTTCGCCGTCGAGGGAGTAGATCGAGGCGTCGGCCGCGCCGAAGCGGTCGGCGTAGTGCTCGCGGGTGCGGGAGCGGCCGCCCTCGCAGACCACGAGGACGTGTTCCTGGGTCAGCCGGTTCTGCTGCTCCGTCACGTCGAAGCGTCTGGGGACGAGACGGATGGCCGGCCGCCGGTTGGCCAGGTCCAGCAGCCGGTCCTCGATGTGGGCGATCCGGATGTTGCGGGGCGGGTGGCCGTCGACCGAGTCCGGGCCGACGGGCCACATCTCGGAGTAGGCGGCGCCGTCGTCGAACAGGGCGCCGAGGACCTCCTCGGACAGGGCGAGGTACTGCCGGCTCTGGACGGTCACCACCTGCTGGCGGCGGAAGTTGCCCTGGGTCTCGTCCTTCCAGACGACCGCGGAGCCCTTCCTGGTCCAGCGCCCGTCGTAGAGGGTGATGACGGTCCGGCCGGGCAGCATCTCGTCGAGCGCCAGAGCGAAGGCGAGGCCGACCGGGCCGCCGCCGGTGATGGTGACCCGCAGCATGCCGGGGTCCGCGGTGCCGACCCGGGGGACGTCCAGGAGGGAGAGGTCCATGACCGTCTCCATGGCGTCCTGCCCCTCATAGAGGAACGTTTCGTCACCGATCCGGATGCAGTCGTTCGGGCGCAGCACATGCCGGGTGACGCGCTGGTCGTTGACGAACGTGCCGTTCCGGCTGTCCCGGTCGTAGAGGACGAACCCGGGGTCCTCCGTGAGGATCTCGGCGTGCAGCCGGGAGGCACTGGGACTGACGATCACGACGCCGTTGTCGCTCTTGCGCCCGAAGCTGAGGGGCTCGCTGCCCAGAACCACGCTCTGTCCCGTGAACGGACCCGTGCGCCCGACGATGACCGATGGCACTCCACACCCCTTGGAAAACGATGCTGCTGATGACTCGTACGACAGGAACACGTCATCGAGAACGTGTTCGGTTCAACCATTTCTTGGAATCTTTTGAGTCCCCCTGAACCGGGGGCCCGGTCCGTACGTGATGCTCGCGTCGGCCGCCGATAGAGGAGAACCACCCCATGTACAACGACGAATCCGAGACCGTGACGGAGACCGCGCTCGCTGCCACCCCCGCACCGGGTCCGGCGGGTGGGGAACCGTTGATCGCGGGCCGCTACCGGCTGTTGTCCCGGCTCGGCCAAGGCGGTATGGGCACCGTGTGGCGGGCCCGCGACGAGACCCTGCACCGGGAGGTCGCCGTCAAGGAGGTGCGGGTCCCGGCCGGCCTGTGGGGCGATGACCTCGCCCGGCTGTACAGCCGGCTGGAGCGGGAGGCCTGGGCGGCGGCCCGGATACCCGACCGCAATGTGGTCACGGTCCACGACGTGGTGATGGCGGACGACCGGCCCTGGATCGTGATGGAGCTGATCCGGGGGCAGTCGCTGGCCGAGCTGCTGCGCACCGAGGGACCGCTCGACCCTCGGTACGCCGCGTACATCGGCGCGGAGGTACTGAACGCGCTCCGTGCCGCCCATGCCGTCGGCGTGGAGCACCGGGACGTCAAGCCGGCGAACGTGCTGCTCGCGGACGACGGGCGGGTGGTGCTCAGCGACTTCGGCATCGCGATGGTCGAGGGCAGCACCGCCCTGACCATGACCGGCGAGGTGGTCGGCTCCCCCGAGTACCTGCCGCCGGAGCGCGCGCTGGGCCGCCCCTCGGGCCCCGAGTCGGACCTGTGGTCCCTCGGCGTGATGCTGTACGCGGCCGTGGAGGGTATCTCCCCGTTCCGGCAGGACACCGCGCTCAGCACCCTGCGGGCCGTCGTGGACGAGGAACCGCCGGTACCGACATGCGCGGGCCCGCTCGCCCCGGTGATCGCGGGGCTGCTCCGCAAGGAGCCTGCGGAGCGGACGCCCGCCGCCGAAGTCGCCGAAGCCCTGAGGGACATCGCGCAAGAACCCGGCGCCACCACAGGGGCGGCCCGCATCCTGGCGACCCCGGCGGAAGGCGCCGCCACCGCCATGGGCCCGGGCCCCACGGCGGAAGCCGCCACCGGTACGGCCGCCGCGGTCGCCGCCCCGCCCCGCAAACGCCGTACGATGACCTTCGTCACGGTCGGCACGGCCGCCTGCGTACTGATCGGCGGCGGGATCGCCTACGCACTGACGGGCAACGGCGGGGGCACCGCGCCCGATTCGGGCGTACGGGTGTCGGTGACGGGCGCGAACACGGCCTACACCGGCAGCTGCCCGATCCCCGAGGGCCGGGCCCCGGCGTTCACCGCGACCTTCACCGCGTCCGAGCCGACGCTGATCTCCTACCGCTGGGTGTCCGGCGACGGCTCGGTGGTGGATCCGCACTGGCGCACCCTGTCGATCGGGGACAAGGCCAACCCGACGGGACGCGACACCGTGCGCGTGTCGGCCGACGCGAAGACGGGCACCCTGACGACCGGGATGGCCGTGGAACTCCAGAGCCCCACCCGCACCACCTCCAACCCGGTCCCCTTCTCGATCACCTGCACCCGCTGAACCCCGCACGGGCCCGGCCGGCGGCGGGCGGGGCCGTCAAGGGGCCCTTCAAGGGGCCCCTCAGGGAGCTTGGCGCTCCGCCGCCTCGACGTTGGCGACCATCCTGCGCAGCACCTTGAGGGCGGCCACGTACTCCTCGTCGCCGATGCCCTGGTGGACCACGGCACGCTGCTCGGTCACCAGCTGCCGCAGCCGCGCCCTGGCGGCTTCCCCGGCCTCGGTGAGGTGCAGCCGCTGTGTGCCGTCGGTCGAGAGCCAGCCGCGGTGGAGCAACTGGTCCACGACCCGGGCGATCTCGTGCGGTCCTTCCGCGAGCGGGGTCAGCTGGGCGACCACTTCCTCCCGGCCGGGCGCGGGAAGCCCGCTGTTCACCCGGTTGAGGACCCAGTACTGCGGCTGTGTCACGTCGATCTTGGCCATGGCGTCCCGCAACTGCCGGGTGACCGCCGCGTGGGCCAGGCCGCTCCAGTAGCCGATGGGCTGGGTCGCCAGCATGTCGTCGGTGGCGGCCGGATCGGCCGGCGCCTGCTCGGTGGTGGTGGCACCCGTCAACGGTTTCATGATCACGACGCTACACACCACCCCCGGCGCAGGCTCCTTCGGCGGTCAGGGGGTCAGGCGGTCAGGGGGAAAGGGTGGCCGGGCAGGTCGGCTCCCAGGTGTACGAGGTGCTCTACGCCCCGCTCCGGGAGCAGGTGAACGGGTACCGGAGGGTCGCGCACGCCCGGGCCGACAACGTCGACCTGGTCGTCGAGTTCCCGCCGTCACCGCGCCCGGCCCGCGTCTGGTGGGCGACCCGGGACCACCACCGCGGCGGCACGCTCCTGAGCGAGACCCCGGTGGCCCTCGCCACGGACGGCTCGGTCCACCGGTTCGTACCGGCACCGGAGCACGCGGCCGCCGACTTCCGCTGGACCTGGCAGCCCGGCGCCGGGGTGGGCCGTTCCGGTGGTCCCGTACGCGGGTTCACGGCCGGAGCGCGAGGGGTACGGCGGCCTGACCGGGTGCGGAGACCATCCTGAGGGTGCCGTGCGGCCGCCGCCGCTGCCACCGCCCCTCGATCCCGGCCCGCCGGGAAGCTACGGAGACCGATGTCCCCGACCGTCGCCCCCGAAGCCACCGCCGCGGCCCTGGTGCGCCGCCCCCAGCTGTGGCTGGTCCCCACGATCCTGACGGGACTGCTGGCCCTGCTGCTGTCGCTGCTCTACATGGGCGGCATCGTCAACCCCAACGCGGAACTGCGCGACCTGCCCATCGCCCTGGTCAACCAGGACACGGGCGAGCCGCCGCCGGGGCAGCGGCAGAACCTGGGTACGCAGATCACCGCAGCCATCGCCGCCGACCCCGCGGGCAGCAAGGCGGACTGGCGCGAACTGAGTCTCGCCCAGGCCCAGGACCAGCTCGACTCCGGCGAGGTCTACGGGGCGCTGGTGGTCCCGGCCGGCTTCACGGAGTCCGTCACGGCGCTCCCCACGTCCGGCGCCACGAAGCGGCCGACCATCACGGTGCTCACCAACCCCGGCAAGGGCAGCCTCGGATCCTCGCTGGCGAGTCAGATCACGACGCGGGCCGCCCACGGCGCGTCCCGCTCCGTCGGCGAACAGCTCACGGCCGCCGCCGGAGGCCAGGCGAGCGCCACCGCGAAGCTGCTGCTGGCCGACCCGGTCGAGGTGGTCACACGGGTCGGTCACCCGGTCGGCGCGCACAGCGGCCTCGGACTGACGGCCTTCTACTACACCCTGCTGCTGGTGCTGGCCGGGTTCATGGGCGGCAACGTCATCAGCAACGGCGTCGACACCGCCCTCGGCTACGCCGACAACGAGATCGGCCCGTGGCACACCCGCCACCCGACGGTGCCGATCGACCGTACCCAGACGCTGCTCCTCAAGATGCTGATGACCGCGGGCATCACGCTCGTCAGCGTTTCCCTGGTGATGGTGGCCTGCATCGGCATCCTGGGGATGGACGCGTCCCACCTGCCGCTCCTGTGGATCTACTCCTACTGCGCGGCCCTCGCCGTCGGCCTGGGCGTGCAGGCCATCAACGCCGCCTTCGGCGGGATCGGCCAGCTCGTGTCGATGTTCGTGTTCATCGTGCTGGGTCTGCCGTCGTCGGGTGCGACCGTCCCGCTGCAGGCGGTCCCCGGCTTCTACCGCTTCCTCTCCCACTTCGAACCGATGCGTCAGCTCAGCGACGGCGTCCGCGCGATCCTCTACTTCGACGCCCGCGGCGACGCGGGGCTCACCCGCTCCTGGATCATGATCGCGATCGGCACGGTGCTGGCCCTGCTGTTCGGCTTCGCCATGACCGCCTACTACGACCGCAAGGGCCTCAAGCGCCTCACGCCGCAGCCCGCCTGACACCTCGGGCGGGCCTGCCGTCCACGTACGTGGCGACGACCTCGATGGCTCCGATCCGCCCGGGGTCGACCCGCCTCGGGTCGTCGCCCAGTACGGCCAGGTCCGCGCGCCGGCCCGGGGCCAGGGTGCCGGCGGTGTCGTCCCAGTGGGAGGCGTAGGCGCCCGCCACGGTGTAGGCGTGCAGGGCCTCGTCCACGGTGATGCCCTCGTCGGGACCGATGAGGGCGCCGGAGTCGGAGGCCCGTTCCACCATGAACTGGACGGCCTTCAGCGGTGATCCGTCGGTGACGGGGCGGTCGGAGCTGCCCACCAGGGTGACCCCGTGGTCCAGGAAACCCCGGCCCCGGTACATCCAGGGGGCCCGCTCCGGGCCCATCACGGCCGCGTAGTCGTCGCCGAAGGAGCGCAGGAAGTGCGGCTGGACCACCGCGCTCACGCCGAGACGGGCGAAGCGCGCCAGCTGGTCGGGCCGGATCAGGCCGGCGTGTTCGATCCGGTGCCGGGCGGTGGGCCGGGGCCGTAGCCGCTGGGCGCGTTCCAGGGCGTCCAGGGCCAGGTCGGCGGCGCGGTCCCCGATGGCGTGCACGGCGAGCTGCCAGCCGGCCAGGTGGCCGTCGACGATGGTGTCGGTGATCCGCTCGGGGCTGTCCTGGAACTCCCCCGCGTGGTCGGTCCCTTCGTAGGGGCGGGTGAGTGCGGCCGTACGGGCCATCATGCCGCCGTCGGTGTAGACCTTGAGCGCGCCGAGGGAGAGCCAGTCGTCTCCGAAGCCGGTGCGCAGGCCGAGGTCGAGGGCGCGGGGGATCCCGTCCGAGGCGTGCGCGGCCACGGGCCGCAGGGTGTCGGCGGCCGCCATGAGCTGGACCCGCAGCGGCAGCCGTCCCTGGTCGCGAAGGAGTTGGTAGGCGCCGAGCTCGACCGGGCTGTTGCCGAGCAGGCCGCCGCCGATGCCCGCCTCGGCGCAGGCGGTGACGCCTTCGGCGAGGCAGGTGCGGCCGGCGTGCTCGACGGCGTCGGCGATCTCCTCCTGAGAGTAGGGCAGGCGCAGCCGGCGCGCGGTGGTCATGGCGCTCTCGGCGAGGAAGCCCTCGCCGTGGGCGAGTTCGCCGGGCAGCAGGTCGAGGACGGTGGTGTCGACGACGCAGCCGTGTCCCGAGTCGTGCAGCATGAACACCTTGCGGCCGTCGCTGACCTTGTCCAGTTCGGCGGCGGTCAGGTGCCGGCCGAGGGCCCGCTGGTCGTAGCCCACGATGTCCACCCACGCGCCGCGCGGTTTCCGGGCCACCGCCTCCGCGACGACGGCGAGCACGTCCTCGACGCGTGCGCAGGGCGCCACGCTGGGGGTGGTCGCCTTGAGTCCGGTCCAGGCCAGGTGCACGTGGGAGTCGATGAATCCGGGCAGCACGGTGGCGCCCTGGAGGTCGACGACCTCACGGGCGGGCAGTGCGGTGACGGCCTCGTCCAGGCCGACGATCCGGCCGTGCCAGATGCCCAGGTCGTGGGCGACGGGGTGGCCGGGGTCCATGGTGAGGAAGGTGGCGTTCGTCAGCCTGGTGCAGAGCATGGGTGCTGGTCCTCAGGGGGTGGGCGCCGTACGGGAGGCCGGTACCGGTACGCGGCCGTGGGCGATGATGGACTGGAGGATCTCGCCGACCCTGACGGCGGTGTTCGACAGCAGGGAGGACGTGATGCCGTGCGTGTGCTCCGTTCCTCCCTGGAGGTAGATGCCGCAGCGCAGTTCGGGCTCGCTCTCGACACGGTAGTCGCGTGCCACGCGGACGCGGCCGAGGCCGTCGCGCCGGCAGTACTTCTCGACGTCCCCGAGCAGTCCGAGGCCGTCCGCCGAGCGGTATCCGGTCGCGTAGACCAGCGCGTCGGCCGCCAGGGCCTCCTTCTCCCCCGTGACCAGCGACTCGACGGTGACGCGCACGTGGTCGGGGGTCTCGGTGACGTCCGCGAGCCGTGACACCTTCAGGAAGCGCAGCCGCTCGGTGCCGAGGACCTTCTCCTGGTACTCCTGCCGGTAGAGGTCGTCGATGAGGTCGATGTCCACCACGGAGTAGTTGGTGTTGGCGTGGTACTCGATCAGCTTGCGCTTGATCTCCTCGGGGGCGGTGAAGTACTCGTCGACCGCCGAGGGGTCGAAGATCCGGTTGGCGAAGCCGCTGTCGTCGGCGGGGCTGTAGCCGTAGCGGGAGAAGACGGCGCACACCTCGGCACGGGGGAAGGTGCGGTGCAGGAAGGCCACGTTCTCGGCGGCGCTCTGGCCGGCGCCGACGACGATGAACCGGGCGGGGTCCGCGTCTCCCAGCGCGGCCACCCTTGTGAGGAGTTCCGAGGTGTGCCAGATGCGCTCGGTGCGTTCCACGCCCTCCGGCATCTGCGGCCGCAGGCCGGTGCCGATCACCAGGTTGCGCGCCCGGTGGACCACGAGCTCGGAGCCGGAGCGGGCGGTCACGTCCACGTACTCGATCGCCCCGTCGCGCAGGACGGGACGTACGGCGACGACCTCGGACCCGTAGGAGACCATGTCGTCGACCTTGGCCGCGGCCCACTCGAAGTAGTCGTGGAACTCCACGCGCAGCGGGAACAGGTTCTTGTGGTTGACGAAGTCGATCAGGCGGCCCCGGCTCTGGAGGTAGCAGAGGAAGCTGTACTCGCTCGCCGGATTGCGCAGTGTCACCAGGTCCTTGAGGAAGGACACCTGCATGGTGGCGTCGTCGATGAGCATGCCGCGGTGCCAGCCGAAGCGGGGCTGCTGCTCGAAGAAGTGGGCGGTGACCGCCTCCTGCGGTCCGACGCCGGCGTTGTGCTCGCTGAGCGCGATCGCCATGGCCACGTTCGAGGGGCCGAAGCCGATGCCGATGAGGTCGTGGATCAGTGGCGCGTCATCGGGCAGATCCTGTGACATGTCACTCCCAATCGTGCGGGGGGGGGCAGCCGATCGCCATGCGTGGGGGAACCGGGGGCAGGGCACGCCGAAGGAGCGGAACCCGAGGCGAACTTAGGGAAGGCTAACCTGACACGATGGACCTGTCGATGGGCAAATCAGATCGAGCCTTCATCGATTTGCCATTGAACTCTCTCCAAAGAAGGGGATGTTGCGCAGTTAGGTAAGCCTTGCTTTACTCATTTTGAAATCTGTCGCCGCTCCAAGGAGGAACCCCATGCGGGTCGTCATGTTCGGCTATCAGACGTGGGGGCACCGCACCCTGCAGGCCCTGCTGGAGTCCGAACACGATGTCGTTCTGGTCGTGACGCACCCGAAGAGCGAGCACGCGTACGAGAAGATCTGGAGCGACTCCGTCGCCGACCTCGCCGACGACCACGGCGTCCCGGTGCTCATCCGCAACCGCCCCGACGACGAAGAGCTGTTCACCCGGCTGAAGGAGGCGCAGCCGGACATCATCGTGGCGAACAACTGGCGCACGTGGATCCCCCCGCGCATCTTCAACCTGCCCCGCCACGGCACCCTCAACGTGCACGACTCCCTGCTGCCGAAGTACGCCGGCTTCTCACCGCTGATCTGGGCGCTGATCAACGACGAGCCCGAAGTGGGCGTCACCGCCCACCTGATGAACGACGAGCTCGACGCGGGAGACATCGTGGTCCAGCGGGCCGTACCGGTCGGCCCGACGGACACCGCGACCGACCTGTTCCACAAGACGGTCGACCTGATCGCACCGGTCACCGTCGGCGCCCTGGGCCGGATCGCGGCCGGCGAGACCGATTTCACCCACCAGGACCGCTCGCAGGCCAGCTTCTTCCACAAGCGGTCGGCCGAGGACATCCGCATCGACTGGAACTGGCCCGCCGAGGACCTCCAGCGGCTCGTCCGCGCCCAGTCGGCCCCCTATCCGGCCGCCTTCACCCACCACCGCGGCAAGCGTCTGGAGGTACTGGCCGCCGTCGTCTCCGAGGGCCGCTACGGCGGCACGCCCGGCCGTGTGTTCTACCGCGAGGGCGAAGGCGTCGTGATCGTGGCCGGGGCCGACGCCCGCACCGGGCGCAACCACGGCCTCGCCATCACGCGGGTACGGACCGAGGAAGGCGAAGAGATGCCCGCCACCGACTACTTCACCACCATGGGCGGGTACCTGACCAGCCGCTGAGCCCCGGCGCCGACCCGGGCGCCGGGCTGGGCCGTGTCCGGCCCCCGGCGCCCGGGCGGCGACCTGGACCACGTCTGCGAACGCCTCCGAACACCCGCATGACCATGGTTCAAGCCACTAGAATCCGGCCGTACCAGGCGCGATCCGGGGGGCCGAGTGGACGCATTGATACCGGGTGACCCCGTGCGGGTCGGGCCCTACCACGTCGTCGCACGGCTCGGCAGCGGCGGCATGGGCCGCGTCTACCTGGCCCGCACGCCCGGCGGCCGCAGCGTCGCCGTCAAGGTGGTGCATCCGGAACTGGCCCGGGACCCGGAGTTCCGGCGCCGCTTCGCCCGCGAGGTCGCCGCCGCGCGAGCCGTGGACGGGAGGTACACCGCGCAGGTGCTCGCCGCCGGCGTGGACGACCCGACACCATGGCTGAGCACGGTCTTCGTGCCCGGGATGTCGCTCGCCGAGGCGGTGGCCGAACACGGGCCGTTCCCCGAGGCCTCGGCGCTCGCCCTGGCGCGCGGGCTGGCGGCGGCACTCGCGGCGGTGCACGCCGCCGGGCTGGTGCACCGTGACCTGAAACCGTCCAACGTGCTGCTGGGCCCCGACGGACCCCGGGTGATCGACTTCGGGATCTCGCGGGCCACCGAGGCGAGCGCGCTGACCCGCACCGGACTGACCGTCGGCTCCCCCGGCTTCATGTCGCCGGAGCAGGCCTCCGGGGGCGCCGTGGGAACGGCCTCCGACGTGTTCTCCTTCGGGGCGGTGCTGGCCTTCACCCTGAGCGGCGAGAGCCCCTTCGGGTCCGGCGCCACCCCCGCGCTGCTCTACCGGGTCGTGCACTGCGAGCCGCGGCTGGACGCCCTCTCGGGGCTCGCGCTGGACCTCGTACGGCGCTGCCTCGCCAAGGACCCCGCCGCGCGGCCCACCCTTGCCGCGCTGTTCACGGAGCTCTCGGCCGGGACGGACGACGCCCGCCCGGTCGGTTCCGGCTGGCTGCCGGCCCCGGTCGCGCACAGCCTGCTCGCGCGCGCCTCCTCGGCACTGGAGGCGGACTCCGACCCCTCGCTGACGGCCACCGCGCCCCCGCCGTACGCGCCGACGCGGGTGGACCCCGCCGTGGCGGCCGGGCCGCCCGCCGCCCCGCCCGGGTACGGACCGCGCCCGGCCGGGGCCCGCACCCGGTTCCGTACGGCACCCTTCGTCGCGGCCGCCGCCGTGGTGGTGGCCGCGGCGATCGGGGCCCTCGTGTACACGGCCGCGCAGAACGGGAAGGACGCGGCCGAGCACTACGTCTCCCAGGACGACAGCGGCGGCACTCCCACGGATCCGGCGCCGGAGAGCACCGACCCGCTCTACGGCTGGTCCCTGTCGGACGAGGCGGAGGTCCAGCTGCCCACCGGCCACGGCATCGACGCCGCCGACCTCACGGAGGCGAAGGCGGGGGACGGCTTCGATGTCGACCTGCACCCGAACTGGGACCTCGCCGGAGACGACATCCTGCTGCTCAAGTCCGGTGACTCCGACCTGAACAGCGACTGCCTCGCGGACGGACACGGCTCCGGCTACGGAACGCTGGTGGAGGACGCCGAGTGGGACACCGACGACATGATCTGCGTCCGCGTCTCCTCCGATCTGCTGCTCGTGCTGGAGGTCACCCACATCGAGGACGGCCAGGACGACTACCTGGAGGCCGTCGCCAAGGTGTGGGAGCGCGATTGATCCGCCGCCGCCCGCACCATGATCACTACCGGTAGGGTGATACGGAAAATCCCATATGCCTGACGGCGGTTCACCGCACCCCACGCACGCCCCACCCCACCCACCGAAGCGACGCACCCCTGTGAACGAGACAGACCCGGCACCCATCGACGACACCCACTTCGGCGCGATCACCGTGCGCCAGGACGGCCAGGACCGCGTTGAGGTCGACGGCGAGGCGATCCCCCGTGTGAGCCTGGAGCGCGACCCGGCGAGCGAGGCGGACCCGCAGACAGCCATCGGCACCCGCGACCCGGCGCACCTCACGATGCGGGTCGACGGCGCGGTGGTCCGGCTGCTGCCGGCGAAGGGCCGCCTGAGCAGGCACTCGTACCGGGTGGACGTGACGTACGACGGAGCGGACTACCGCCTGGTCCCGGACTCCGTCGCCACCAGTCGGCTGACCCGCGACGGCGTGCACCTGGGCGACTTCTCCTCGGACGGCGACGAGACGGTCATCGCCGAATGGCGGGAGGACCGCGAGATCCGGCCGGCGGACGCGGCGATCGGGTACGCCCTGGCCTCGGCGTTCGGCACGGGCGCCCAGCCCATGTGGATGATGATCGTCGACGGCGTGACCAGCGCACTCCCCTGAGGATCGCCGCGCGGGCGGGGGTGGTTCAGCGCGGAATCACCCAGCCCGGTACCCAGGTCCCGGCGGCGGCGTGGCCGGCCGCCGTGGCGGCCAGGTGGGCGCGGAGGGTGACCAGGGCCGGGTGGGGGTTGTCGCGGTGCCACAGGAGCGAGTGCGGGTAGACGGGCGTCGGATCGGTCACCGGGATGCGGCGCAGGCCGTGGCCGGCGGGCCAGATCAGGCGGGTGTGCTCGCCCATGAAGGTGGCCAGGGCCGGGCTGTCGGCGATGGTGTCGAGGAGCGCGTCGGAGCCGAAGTTGGGGCCGGTCGCCTCGATCGTGAGCCCGAACTCCGCGACGAGGTCGTCGTAGTAGGCGCCCCACTCGGTACCGGGGACGATGCCGGGCATCCAGATCCGGTGCCCGGCGAGCTGAGCGACGGTCACCGTCCGGGCGCCCGCCAGCGCGTGGGCCGGGCCGGTGAGGAGCTGGAGCGGCTCGTCGAGCACCCGGACGGACTCGATGTCCTCGGGAAGGGGCCGGCCGGGCGCGGCGACGGCGCGGAAGGACGCGTCGATCGCACCGGACCGGATCGCGGCGACGGCCGTCTCGATCTCGAAAAGCATCACCACGTCGAGGTCGATCTCCGGGTACGCGCGGTGGAAGCCGCGCATCAGGCCGGCCTGGGCGCCGCGCGAAGCGATCACGTCGACGCGTAGCGGACGGCGACCGGGGCGCACGGACGTGACCGCGCGCTCGGCAACGCGCAGCAGCTCCCGCGCATGGGGCAGGAACGCCTGCCCGTCGATGGTGAGCTCGGCGCCACGGGGCGCGCGGGTGAACAGCCGCACGCCGAGGCTGCGCTCCAGGGCGGCGATGCGCTTGGAGACGGCCTGCTGGGTGACCGACAGGTCGGCAGCGGCTTTCTGGAACTGGCCCGCTTCCGTGACGACGACGAAGGTGCGTACTGCTTCGAGATCCACGCCGATCCACCTTAGTGAACAACGAATGGTTGTGGACAACCGGGCGTGCGGTTGTTTGACCTGCGGTTGTGCTGCTCGGTTGGCTCCCACGGGTCAACGTCGGTTTGTTCGGGTGGGAGCGCTGGGCATGGTGGGCAGGAGACCGTCGGGCCGGCAGTTCGGCCTGCTGTGGACGGCGTATGCGGTGAGCGCCTACGGGTCCGGGCTGGGGTTCGGCGCATTGCCGCTGATCGCCGTGCTGGCGTTGCACGCCGGTCCCGCCGAGGTGTCCGCGCTGTCCGCGGTGGGGCCCGCGATGGGCGCGCTGATCGCTCTGCCGCTCGCGCCGTGGGTGGAGTTCCGGCGCAAGCGTCCGGTCATGATCGCGATGGACCTGACGCGGTTCGCGGTCCTGGCGACGATCCCCGTCGCCTACTTCTCCGGGCGGCTCGGCTTCGTCCAGCTGCTGGTGGTCGCGGCCGTGATCGCCGCCGCCAAGATCGCCTTCAACGCGGCCGGTGGCGCCTACCTCAAGGCCCTCGTCCGGCCGGACGGCCTGCTCGTGGCCAACGCGCGGTTCGAGTCCACGAACTGGAGCTCGATCGCGGTCGGGCCGCCGCTGGGCGGGGCGGCGATCGGCCTGTTCGGGCCGGTCACCACCGTGGTGGCCGACGCGGTCAGCTACCTGGTCTCCGCGCTGTGCCTCACCGCGATGCGCGGCCGGGAAGAAGCACCGCAGCCCGGCGGCAGGAGCACCGCCCGGGCCGGCGCACTGCTCGACGGCTGGCGCCACATCATGGGCCGTCCGGATCTGCGGGCGCTCTACCTCAACAACATGCTCGTGTCCGGTCTGATCATGGCCACCGAGCCGCTGCTGGCCGTACTCCTGCTGCGCCAACTCGGATTCCCGCCCTGGCAGTACGCCCTCGCCTTCGCCGCTCCCTGCGTCGGCGGACTCATCGGCTCGCGGCTGGCCCGCCGTGTCGTGGCCCGCCACGGCCGGCACCGGGTCCTGCGGACCGTCGGCACCCTGCGCGCCGTCTGGCTGATCGGCCTGGTCTTCGTCCGGCCCGGCGTCGTCGGCCTCGTCACCGTGATGGCCGTCGAGCTGGCGATCATCGTCAACATGAGCCTGTACACGCCGGTGCTCGCCACCTACCGGCTCGAACACACCCCCGGGCATCTCGTCGCCCGCACCCTGACGGCCTGGTCGATCGGCCAGCAGGCGTCCATCGCCGTCCTCACCGCGCTCGCCGGGCTGCTCGCCGACGTCACCGGCCCACGCACCGCTCTCGCGGTCGCGGGCCTGCTCATCCTGGCCACCCCGCTCCTGCTTCCCACAGCCACCCATGACGCACCCCGACACGCCGCCGAGGGCGGCCGGCCGCAGGTGGACCGGTGAAGGGGTGGACCTACGGCCTAGGTCCAAACGCGTATGGCGGGGGCGGGGGCGGGTTGCGAGACTGCCGGGATGGAAGAGCTTCCCGTGACACGTGTTGACGCCTACCTGCGGCGGATCGGGGCGGCGCGGCCCGGGTCGGCGAGTGCGGCGGCCCTGCGCGACCTGCACCTGCGGCATCTGCGGACCGTCCCCTTCGAGAGCCTGTCCATCCATCTGGGACAGGAGATCGTGCTGGAGGGGGAGGCACTGCTCGACAAACTGCTGCGGGGCGGCCGCGGCGGGTTCTGTTACGAGCTGAACGGTGCGTTCGCGCTGCTGCTGCGGTCCCTGGGCTACCGGGTGGAGATGCTGCAGGCCCGGGTGCACTCGGCCGACGGCGGGCAGGGCGTTCCCTACGACCACCTGGCGCTGCGCGTGGAGTGCGAGGACGGCCGCCCGTGGCTGGTGGACGTGGGCTTCGGCGACCACAGCCACTTCCCGCTGGCCTTCGACGAGCGCGGCGAGCAGACCGACCCGGGCGGGGTGTTCCGGATCGTGCCGGCCGGTGGCCCGGAGGGGGACCTCGACGTCCTTCAGGACGGCGTGCCCCGGTACCGGATGGAGACGCGCCCCCGGGTCCTGTCCGACTTCGTGACCGGCGCCTGGTGGCACAGCACCTCGCCCGCGTCCGGTTTCACCCGCAAGCCGGTGTGCTCGGTGCTGACGGAGTCCGGCCGGACCACCCTCAGCGACCGCGTGCTGACGGTCACGGCGGACGGGACACGCACCGAGCGGACCCTGGCCGACGACGCCGAGGTCCTGGCGGCCTACCGCACCCACTTCGGCATCGACCTGCCCCGCGTCCCGGTCCCCCTCCACCCCCGCCCCTGACGGCCGGGCGGGCGGCGCGCAGTGCGTCGGGAGGGGCGTACGGTGCCTGACGCGTCAGCCGCGTTCGAAGGCGTGCGAGCGGCCGATGACGGCGAAGCCGCGGCGCTCGTACCAGTGGCGCGGCCAGTCCATCGCATCGGCGGTCAGGAAGCGGAAGTCGCTGCCGTGGGCGGCCGCCGCGTGCAGGGCGCCCGCCAGGACGGCGTCGGCGTAGCCGTGCCCGAGGTGGGACTCCGAGGTGATCAGGTCCTCGATCTGGGCCGTTCCGGTCGCCCGGTCGACGTAGAGGTCGGCCCATGAGGCGACCTCGCCCGCCTCGGTGCGGGCACCGATGAAGCGGACGACGTCCGCCCCGCGCCGACGGGCCTCGCGCCGGTCGACGAGCTGGCGCAGGACCTCGTCGTCGGCGTCCGGGAGGAATCCCCGCCAGCGCCGGGTCAGCGGAACGCGCAGCCCGTCGAGGTCCACCTCCCGCGCGGGTCCGGCGTCCGGCACCGGGCCCGTGTGCAGCATGACCAGGTAGGTGGAGTGGGTGTATCCGGCCCGGATCAGCGGCTCCGCGCACGCCGTGCCGGTGTCGTCGTCGAGTACGGAGACCAGCCGGTGCGGCAGATGCCCCAGGGCTTCCTCCGCGAGGGCGGGCAGCGCCTCGGGATCGACGTCCGCGTCGATGACGACCTGGTTGTTCGCGCGGGACTGCGCGTACGCGTCGTCGTACACGGCGAACCCTCCGGGAACGGCGGCGGTGCGCGCGGCCTGGCGGCGGGCGAAGTCCGACAGGAAGGCGTTGACGCGCTGGAGTGCTGGGCTCGGCATGGGCCGAGCCTATGCAGCCGGGGCCGTGGACGCCTTCGATTTACCCTGGCGGGCGGCCGTCACAGGCGCAGGATGACGAGCGCGGTGTCGTCGGTGATGCCGCCCGCGGGGATGAGCTCGGCCAGCAGTGCGTCGGCGAGGGTCTCGGGGTCGGCGGTGCGGTGGCGTGCGAGGGCGTCGGCGAGCCTGCCGAGGCCGACGTCGATGTCCTCGCGGCGGCGTTCGATGAGCCCGTCGGTGTAGAGGACGAGGGTGGAGCCTTCGGCGAAGGCGAGCCGGTCCTCGGGGCGGCGGGCGTGTTCGGGCCGGGCGCCGAGCGGAGGATCGGTGGCCCGGTCGAGGAAGGTGACCGTGCCGTCGGGGTGGCAGAGCAGGGGCGGGGGGTGGCCGGCACTGCTGTAGGTGAGGGTGCTGCTGTTCCAGTCGATGAAGACGGACACGGCGGTGGTGGACTCGGCGCCGTCGATGGAGCGGGCGTACAGGCCGAGGACCTCCAGGGCCTGGGCCGGGCCCTCGGCGACGTGGGACGCGGCCGACAGGGCGCTGCGCAGCTGGCCCATGACGCCGGCCGCCCGGAGTCCGTGGCCGACGACGTCACCGACGGCCACGGCGGTGCGGCCGGGCCGGTCGACGAGGTCGTACCAGTCGCCGCACACGTTCAGGGCCACGGTGGCGGGCCGGTAGCGGACGGCGGCCCGGTGGTGGCCGAGCGGGCGCGGCGCGGGCAGCAGGGTCTCCTGGAGGTGGAGGGCCACCTCGCGCTCGTGGGCGTGGGCCCGGCGCAGGCGCTCGTTGACCTCCTGGAGCTCCCGGCCGCGGGTGTAGATCTCGGCTTCCAGCACCTGGGCGCGGTCGCCGCCGCTGCGCGCGCCGGCCCGGATGAGCTCGGTGACCTCTTCCACGCGGTGCAGGAGCAGCGCGACGGCGCCGTCGGGGGCGAGGACGGGCACGTTGACGGGGCTCCAGTAGCGCTCGTGCCAGACCCCGGACCGGTCGGGGTACTCGACGTCGTAGCGCTGGACGGCCATGCTGTCGGGCTCCCCGGTGGCCGCGACCCGTTCCAGGGAGGCGCGCAGGTTGCGCATGCCGTTCGCCGCCGGATCGTTGGGGTTGTCGGGGAAGACGTCGAAGAGGTAGCGGTCGATGATCTGCTCGCGGGTGCGGCCGGACGTCTCCAGGAACGACTCGTTGACGTCCAGGTACACCAGGTCAGGGGTCAGCAGGGCGACCGCGCCCGGAAGGGCGTGGAAGACCGCGTGATAGTCGATCCCTGAACCGTCCACATCCACCTGTCCGCGCGCCACCGCCGGGCCATGAGGTCACTTCCACGATAGGTGCGACCGTGCGGAGCGGGTCCGTCGTCGCCCCGGCATTGAGCCGTTCGGCTCAATGCCGGGGCCGGCGCGGGGCTGCTCAGGGGGCGATCGGCAGCTGTCGCTTGTGCTCGGTGAGGCGGTAGCGGGCGACTATGGCCGCGAAGGCGGGCCCCTCGACGGGCTTGCCCTCCAGGAGATCGTCGATGTCGTCGTAGGTGACGCCGAGCGCGTCCTCGTCGGGCTTGCCCGGGTCGAGCGTCTCCAGGTCCGCGGTCGGGGTCTTGTGCACCAGCTCGGCGGGCGCGCCCAGCTCTTCCGCGAGGGCGCGGACGCGGCGCTTGGTGAGGCCGGTGAGCGGGACGACGTCGGCCGCGCCGTCGCCGAACTTGGTGAAGAAGCCGGAGACCGCCTCGGCGGCGTGGTCGGTGCCGACGACGAGGCCGTCGTGCGCGCCCGCCACCGTGTACTGGGCGATCATGCGCTGCCGGGCCTTGACGTTGCCGTGCACGAAGTCCTGGTGGCGCGCGTCGCGGAAGACCGTGCCGCCTGCCAGCGCCGCTTCCAGGGCGGCGTCGCTCGCGGGCTTCACGTCCACGGTCAAGGCCCGGTCCGCCCGGATGAAGTCCAGCGCCAGCTGCGCGTCCTTCTCGTCGGCCTGGGTTCCGTAGGGCAGTCGCATCGCGAAGAACGTCGCCTCGTGCCCGGCGGCGCGCACCCGCTCGACGGCGAGCTGGCACAGTCGGCCCGCGGTCGTGGAGTCCACGCCGCCGCTGATGCCCAGGACCAGTGCCCGCAGGCCCGTGGAAGTCAGCCGCTCGGCGAGGAAGGCCACTCGGCGCTCGATCTCCTGCCGTACGTCGAAGGACGCGCTCACCTGGAGATCGCGGGCGATCTCCTGCTGCAGGGATATGGACGCCAGGTCGGTCACGGTTGCTCCTCGCTCGGGCCCGTGCGCGGGTCGGCACGCGCCGCCCGGCCGGGGTCACAGTCACGTGTACGGGACGGAAGCACTCTAGAGGAAGGCCGGGAGGCCGTGGCCCGGTGGTGTCAGTGGCCCGTGCGACGATGCGAAGCATGATCGTCTCGCTCGATGGCCTGTTGCCCTCCTCCCGTCCGCACGCCTCGACCACGTACGCCGACTGGGTCGACGCCCACGACCCGGGTGCGGCCGGGATCGCGCGGGACCTGATCGAGGACATGTACACCGAGCTCGGCCGGTCCCGGGAGAAGCCCGGCCGGTTCGTCGACACGATGACGGCGCGGGCGCGGCGGCTGCCGCCGGCGCACCTGCCGTGGTTCTGGGACACGGTGGGCCATCGCCTGATCGGGTACGGGAGCCGCGCGGGCGGGCGGGCCTACGCGGCTGCGCGCGCGGCCGAGGCCGAGCACGGGCTGCCGGTGGATCCCGCCTACCGCCGGGCCAACGCCCTGCTGTTCGCGGCGGGCGGAGCCATGCCGGCCAAGGAGTTCGGTGCCCATCAGCGCTTCCTCGCCGAGACGCTCGATCCGGCGGCGGCGCACACGGCCCTGGAGGCTTTCCTGACCGCGTGGGCGGGATCGCGGGCGGACCTGCCGGCGGATCTGGTGCGCCGGGTACGGGCGTCGGCCAGGGCGGCCGGGCACGGGGACGGCGAAGCCGCGCGGATGGTGGGCGCGATCCTGTCG
The DNA here is from genome assembly GCF_042894785.1 of Streptomyces sp. NPDC001502. Lineage (NCBI taxonomy): Bacteria > Bacillati > Actinomycetota > Actinomycetes > Kitasatosporales > Streptomycetaceae > Streptomyces > Streptomyces sp. NPDC001502. The sequence goes on along the minus strand of NZ_JBIAVW010000003.1, from coordinate 100,133 downwards.
GTCACCCGCGGGAAATCGGTGCCCGAAGCGCTGCTGGGCGCCGCTGAGCCGGTCCTGACGGCCCATCCGCCGACGGACGCCGTCATGGCCGGACTGGTCGAGGTCTTTCCGGCCGGGGTCACCGACGGCGGGGCCTGGCTGCGGATGCTGATCGGCTGTGGCGCGACGGAGGCGATGGCGGCCGGGCGGGTGGTGCCGGAAGGCGGGCTGCCGCACTGGGTCGGACAGTTCGTCCGCATGTACCAGTACGCGCTGCAGTCCGGCGGCGGGGTCTCCCGGCAGCCGCTGCCGGCGGAATTCCTCGACCTGGTCGGCCGCTTGGGGCCGCGGCTGCGGGCTGCGGGCACCCCGGTCGCGGTGCACACCACCCGGTACCACCACCAGGGCTTCGACGCGGACGTGCTGGACGCCTGTCTGGCGGCCGGGGCCGCGGTGGTCGACCCGGGCGCGGAGGTCCGGATGCGGTTCTGGGGGGAGCGGTCCCGGCGGGACCTCGTCGCGCTGGCCGCGGACCCGGTGTTCGGACCGCGGCTGGAGGGGACGGTCCATGCCGGTCTGCTCCCCGACCACTGGGCCGCGCGCGGGCGCCGCACCGGGTCCGCGGTGACACTGCTGCCGGACAACGAGGGCATCGCCCACGAGGTGGCCGGCCGGGTCGGCAAGCTCGTCGGCACGGTCGGGGGCGGCGGCATGGCGGGGGCCGAGGAGGCCGTGGCCGAGCTGGAGACCCTGCTGGACCGGCCGACGGTGACGGCCCTCGGCGGGATCGCCGACGCCCTCGCCGGGGCGGGCGCGGCGGGCACGCTGCGGCGCTCGCTGGCGGCCGGTCTGCCGGAGGAACTGGCCTGGCCGGCCCTGGAGTCGGTGTACGCGGGGTTCGCGGAGCCCGCCCCGCCCGCCAGGTCCGCGACGGGCGGGACGGACGGGACGGGCGCGGCGGCCGGCTCCGGTGGGGCGGCGGACGCGGCACTGCCGGGCGTGGCCGGGGTGACCTGCACCTGGCCGGTACTGACGGTCTTCGGGCGCGACCGGGCGGTCGCCGTCGCCCCGGACGGGGAGCGGGGCTCCTGCCGGTTCACGGTTCCCGAGGACGCGACCCTGTTCGCCGTGCACTACGTGGGCGGCTCCTTCCTGGTGAGCTGGACCCTCAAGCCGAACCCGTACTACTGCGACACCGCCGTCTGGGCCGACCGGCCCGAGGAGCCGTTCGAGCCCGCGGAGGTGGGCGGGCTCGTGCCGTTCGGCGGCAGCCTGGACGGGGCGTACGGCTTCCAGTTCGAGTCCGCCGACGGGGGCGGGCGCCACAGCGGCCTGCGCGTGCTGCGTCCGGGTGGCACCGACGGCATCGACAGCGAGGAACTGCTGCTCGGCGACGGCTCGCGGATCTGGACCAACAGGATCTACGGGAAGCAGCCGTGGGAGGTGGTGGACCCGGCCACCGGAGAGCGGCGGGGGCCCGTGCCGCTGCCGGACTTCCCCGGCCGCGCACCGAGCGCCGATCCCGCCGCGGAGCCGTCCGAGGTCGGGATGAGCCTGGACTCGGAGGCGCTGCAGCTGGCGAAGCTGCCCGCCGGGCTGTCCGGCTCCCCGCTGGGCAGCCGGGACGGTCTGGTCGGGACCCGGGTGCTGTTCCGTACCCGGCACCGCGACCACGCGCCCGACCACTACCTGGTGGAGAGCGTGGACGGCCGGACGGCGCGCTTCGACATCGACCGGCCGGGGCAGGAGCCGTGGGGGCTGTGGGCCGCGCCGGAGGGCGCGGTGGAGGACGTGGTCCTGGCCGAGGCGCAGACCCGTACGGGCGTGCGCGCGTACACCGCCGACGGGGTCCTGCTGTGGGAGCTGGACGGGCACCGCTCGCCCAAGCATCCGCGGGTGCGGCCGGCCCGGCAGGTCACCGTGTCGGCGGGCGTGGCCCTGCCGCCCGCCTTCTGGTACCTGCTGCGCACGCGGGACGCGGCCGGGTCCCGGGCGCTGCGGAGTGTCGGCCGGGAGACGGCGCAGACGCTGCTGGCGGCCGCCCTCACCGGCGAGGAGGCGCTGCGCGCCGCCGTGGCCCGGGAGTTGCCGGAGGTCACCGACCCGGTACTGGTCGAGGCGGTCGTGATGGTGGCCGGGCGGGCCGCCCGGGTGGAGCGGCGACGTCGGGCCCTGCACCGGCGCGTGTGCCTGCTCGCCGAGGCCCCGCCGGTCGTGCTGCGCCGGTCCGCGCGGGACACCGAGCTGCTGCCCGCGCTGTTCGGGCTGGTCTCGAACGGGGAGGACGACGCGCGTCGGCGGACCCGGGAGGTGGCCCTGCCGGCGACGCTGAACGCGCTGGCCGCCGACGGCGCCTGCCTGGCCGGGACGATCGGGGAGGAGGTGCGGCGGCTCTCGCCGCCCGCGCCGCCGCACGACTGGTCGCAACTGCTGGGCTCGATCGACGCCGTGGCGTGGCGGGCGGCGGTGGCACCGACCCCGGACGCGGACCGGACCGCCCTGCTCGCACTGCTCGACACCTGGGCCGACCAGCCGTTCACCCGTGCGGGCAGCCGGTGGTGGGTGGGCCGGACGTCCGACTCCGCGGCCCTGGACGGGCTGCGGGCGGGCGGGACCGCCGTGGCGTCCGCCGGGCTGCGGGCCGGCGGCCCGGCGTGCTGGTTCGTGGCGCCCGCCGCCGGGGACCCGGACGGCGACCCGGTACCGGCGACCCTCGCACAGGCCCGCCCGGTACGGGTGCGGCGGGACGACGCCGCCCGGCTCCGGGCCCTGGTGGCGGCGGTCGAGGCGCACGGGCCGGTCCCGGTGCCCGAGTCGGCGGCCGCACGCTTCGCGGAACTGACCGGTGTCCGGCGGGCCGTGGCCCGGCTCGTGGTGGCCGGTCTGGTCGGCCGGGCCCACCGGGACGAGGACCGCGCCCTGGCGTGCAAGGCCCCGTACCGGGCGACCGTGATGACGGCCGGGGCGTACGAGGAACTGCGCGCGCGGCTCGGCGCCGCCGGACAGCGGGCCGTCCTGGCCGCGGCCCTGCCCGAGGACCCGGCCGAGCTGTGGCGGCCGGGCGGGGTCGACGGGGCCGTGGAGCGGATGGCCGGCGTGTGGCGGGAGCTGATCGGGGCGCTGCCCGACGTGCACGACGAGGCGGCGGACGCCCTGGAGACCGACCTGGGGCTCGGCGAGGCGTGGGCCCGGCGCCTGGCGGGCGGCTGGGAGACCGCCACGGACACGATCGTGAACCCGGCCGTGGAGGCGGCCCTGGAGGCGGTCGTGGAGGCGGTCGGCTGGGAGCTGGCGGCGACCCGGTACGGCATCGGGGTGGAGGTCAGGGCCGTGCCCCCGGCCGGGCCCGAACTGCCCTGCCGCACCCCGGTGGGCCTCGACCTCCACGGCATGGCGAGCGCGCTGGTGTGGGCGTGGACGGACCGGCCCGTCGGGGATCCGGCGGTGGCCGGCGCGATGGACGTGTACGAGCGGCTGCGGGCCGAACTGGCCCGTCCGGAGCTGCTGCTGGCGCTGCCCGGCGGCCGGGTCCAGGACACCTCGGCGCGGATCGCGGAACGGTTCGGGCCCGGGCTGCTGCCGGTGGCGATGGACGACCGCAAGGAGGAGGGCCCGGTCCCGGTGACCGCGTACGACTACGGCCCCCTGGTGGTGTGCGCGCCCGGCGGCGCCGCGTTCCTGCGCCCCGCCGCGGTCGCCGACCCCGAGGTGTGGCGGCGGGTCCGCGAGGTCACCGACCTCGCGGAGGAGTTGGACCGGGTGGCGCCGATGGTGGCCGGTGGCGGGCTGGAGCGGATGATGCTGCGGGCCCGCTCCGGAGCGGTGCCGGCCGGTGCGTACGAGGCGGATCCGCGGCAGTCCTGCCCGGAGCTGGTCACGCGGGCGGCGGGTGAGCTCGGCGTCGGCGCGGACGCGGCGGCGCTGTACCTCCAGGTGGCGGCGCTGGCCGCCCCCACCGACCGGAACGTACGGCGGTGGAACGGCTGGACCGCCAAGCGGCACAAGGAGGTCCAGGCGGAACTCCTCACCACCGGCGCGGTCATGGAGGCCAAGCGGGCGCGGGCGGGCCGGACCGTGTTCCTGCCCGGTGAATGGACCGAGCTGAAGGCCCCGAACCTGCCGCTGGAGACGGTGAAGCTGGCGACCCACGGGGTGCGCCCGCTGTGGAGCAACTCGGTCCGCTCCCCCTTCGGCCGGGTGCTGCCGACGGCGCCCCTGCACGAGATGTTCGCGCAGGCCTGGGAGCGGAGGTCCGCCGGTCGCTGAAAGATGTTCGGCACCCGGACGCAAATGGGGTGCGCGCGGGCTCCGGCGTTGACAAGCTGCCCCGGTGAATCATGAACAGATCTCCAGGATCGCCCACGCCGACCACCCGATAAAGGCCCCGCTCGACGACGCATCGGTGCGCCGGCTGCTGGAACACGGCGCACCGCGCGACGGCGAGCGGGTGCTCGACCTGGGGTGCGGTACCGCGGAATGGATTCTGCGCGCCCTGGCCACGCACCCCCGTCTGCACGCCGTGGGGGTGGACACCTCCGAGGAGTCCGTGGCGCAGGCCCGCCGGTCGGCGGACCTGCTCGGCGTCCGGGAACGTCTCGTCGTGCACCAGCGGAAGGCCGCGGACTTCGTCTCCGACCAGCCCTTCGACCTGGTGCTCAGCGTCGGGGCCACCCACGCCTTCGGCGGTCTGCTGCCGACCCTCGCGGCGGCCCGGGAGCACCTGGCTCCCGGCGGCCGTGTGCTGCTCGGTGAGAGCTTCTGGGACCGCGCGCCCTCCCCGGAGGCCGTCGAGATCTTCGGCGAACTCCACGACCTCGCGACCACCGTGGACCTCGTCGTCGCCGACGGATGGGCTCCCGTGCACGCCCATGTCAGCACACGCGCGGAGCTGGACGGCTACGAGTGGTCCTGCCTGGGCTCGCTGGCCTCGTGGGCACTCGACCACCCTGACGATCCGGACGCCGCCGAGGTGCTGCGGACCGCCCACGCACGACGTGCGCAATGGCTGCGGGGCTACCGGGACAGCTTCGGCTTCGTCACCCTGGTCCTGCGTCCGGTCTCCGGCCCACACCTGCCGTAGCAACACCGTCCTGGTGTGACGACGAGGAGGGCGGGCGACGGCGGCCGTCCGCACTCCCGCACCGGCGTCCACACGACCCGCGCCGGAAGCAGCGCTGCCCGACCGCCTGCGCGGCCGCCGTCCCGACCGCCTACGCGAGGCCGTCGGCGACCAGGCCGGCGAGGACCGCCTGCCCCAGGGCCTGCACGGCGGACTGCGGGCGGACCATCACGGTGAACTCCTTGATCCGGCCCGCCTCGTCGAAGTGGAGCAGGTCGATCCCGTGGATCTCCCGGCCGTCCACCGCGGCCCGGAAGAGCAGGACCTCCGCCGGGGCCTCCGCGCCGTCGGCGCTGGTCTCGGCCGCGCCCTCGAAGTCGCCGACGTAGCGGAAGTCCTCGAAGACGCGCATCAGGACCCCGAAGAGTCCAAGGACCATGGGCCGGCCCTCGAAGGGCGTGAACTTCACCGGGCTGTAGAAGCGGACGTCCTCGGTGAACAGGTCCTCCAGCCCGCTGAGATCCCGCTTCTCCACGGCGGTGCGGAAGCGTTCGGCAGTCTCCATGACCCCTCCTCATACTCATGAATCTGACTAGTCACTTTCATGAGTATGATGCAGGGGTTGGCGAGGAAGGGGAAGGGGCGACCGCGATGGCTTTGCGACATGCCGTACTGGCGGCGCTGCTGGACGGCGAGTTCAGCGGCTACGAACTGGCGAAGTCCTTCGACATCGGCGTGGCGAACTTCTGGCACGCCCTGCCCCAGCAGCTGTACGCCGAGCTGGCCAAGCTGGAGAACGAAGGGCTGGTCGAGGGCCGCGAGGTGGTCCAGGAGACCCGGCCCAACAAGCGCCTCTTCCAGGTCACCGAGGCCGGCCGCACCGAACTGGAGGAGTTCGCCGCGGCCCCGCTGAAGTCCTCCGTCATCCGTGACGACCTCCTCGTCAAGGTCCAGACCGCCGACCGGATCGGCATCGAACCGGTGATCGCGCAGCTCGAAGCCCGCGCGGTGGCCGCCGACGCCAAGATCGAGCTGCTCGGCAGGGTGCTGCGCAAGATGCGCGGCGACCTGGACGAGGAGGATTTCCTGCTCCACGGCGAACGGATCGGCGGGTACCTGACCGGTCTGCGCGGCCTCGCCTTCGAGCAGGGACACCGCGACTGGTGCCGCCGGAGCGCGGCGATCCTGAAGGAGAGGCTGTCCCGTGCCGAACGGTGAGTACCTGCGCTACGTCGCCCTGGGCGACAGTCAGACCGAAGGCCTCGGCGACGGGGACGACGCCGTGGGCCTGCGCGGCTTCGCCGACCGCTTCGCCGAACACCTCACGGCCGTCAACCCCGGCCTCCAGTACGCCAACCTGGCCGTCCGGGGACGTCTCGCCGGGCAGGTCCGGGCCGAGCAGCTGGGCCCCGCCCTGGCCCTGCGCCCCGACCTGGCCACCGTCGTCGCCGGGGTCAACGACATCCTCCGGCCCCGCTTCGACGCCGCGGAGGTCGCCGGGCACCTGGAGGAGATGTTCGCCGCGCTCACGGCCGCCGGCGCCCGCGTGGCGACGGTGACCTTCCCCGACCTCAGCGTGCTCGTGCCCCTCGCCCGGCCCGTCGCACCGCGCATAGCCGACCTCAACGACCGCATCCGCGCCGCGGCCGACCGCCACGGCGTCGCCGTCGCCGACACCGCGCGGCCGGTCGCCGTGACCGACCCGCGGATGTGGACCACGGACCGCCTCCACGCCAGCTCCGTCGGCCACGAGAGGATCGCCGCGGCCCTCGCGCACGCCGTCGGCCTGCCCGGCAGCGACGACACCTGGACGCACCCGCTGCCACCGCGGCCGGCCGCCCCGGGCGGCTCGTCCGTGGCGGCCGAACTCCGCTGGGCGGCCGCCTTCCTCGGCCCCTGGCTGGGCCGCCGCCTGCGCGGCCGCTCCTCCGGCGACGGCCGCACCGCGAAGCGCCCCGCACTGCTGCCGCTGGCCGCGGACTAGGTTCGGTGCTGGCGATCATCATGCAAGCAACCCCGGTGCTGTTCCGGCCCGGGTCCATGGGAGAGGCGGATGGGACAAGTGAGCAGTGACCTGCGGCGCGCGGCGGTGACGGCGCTCGTCGAACTCGGGCGGAGTGACCACTGGAGTGACCGGGCGGATGCCGGTGCCGGCCTGGCGGGATTCGCCGAGATGCCGGAGGCACGCGGACCCCTGCTGGAGCTCGTGCTCGACGCGGGCGACACCTTCGTGACCCGGCGCACCGCACAGTGCCTGCTCCGGCGCAAGGACAGGGCGGGGCTGTCGATCGTCGCGTCCGCGCTGGCGGTGGCTAACCCGAATCGCGGCGACTACATCCACATCGCGGTCATCGACGTGTTCAGCATCTTCTCCGCGGACCTGGACGAGGCGCTACGGCTCTGCGAAGAGCTGGCGCAGGACGGCGACGATCGCACCGCCCGGGGGGCCCGTCAGCTGCACGAGGCCCTGGCGGAGATCGATCCCGTCCTTCGCCTCGTACAGGAGCCGCGGCCCGGGCAGGGCGCTGCCGGTGGGGTGCCGTAGTGCCGGAGGCGTGATCTCCGGGCCGACGTGCCGGGCCGCCGGCCGCGCCCCCCGCGGTGGCTGCCCGTCGCAGGATCAGACATCGCCCCGGACCAGGGCGTGCAGGTGCTGGTCGTGCCATCCGTCCGCGTGCAGCAGTGCACCGCGCATGGTGCCTTCGAAGGAGTATCCGGCCTGGTCCGCCACGCGGCACGATGCCGGGTTCGCCACCGAGTGGCACAACCGCAGACGGTGCAGGCCGAGATCGTCCAGTGCCCAACGGCTGACCCGCCGTGTCGCCTCGACCGCGACGCCCCCACCACGTGCCGCGGGCAGCAGCCAGTAGACGATCTCGGCACTGCCGCCCTGCAGGTCGACGTCGTTCCAGCCGATCAGGCCCATGGCCTCGCCGCCCGGCCGGGCGACGGCCCAGATCGCCGCGATTTCGGCCTGCCACCGCCGACGCATGCGCTCGATCCTCTGACGCGCCTCCTGCGGGGAGTTCACCGGCAGGCGGTTCCAGAGGTGAACGGCCCGGTCCTGGCCGGCGGCGTACAAGGCCTCGGCGTCATCCGGCTGCCAGGGGCGCAGCTCCCACCCGCCGGGCAGCGTGAGTACGGGCTGTTCGGAGCGGGCCATACGGCCTGCGGGAACGACATGCGGTATCGGCGAGCTGAAGATCATCGCGGCATCCTGCCACAGCCGGTGCGGCTCGTCCCCTCACCATCGTCCCGGCGGACCCGTGCGCGGTCACCGCTTGCGCGGCCACCATCGCGCACGCCTGCGCGAGCCGCGCGGCCCGCGCTCGGGCCGCAGGGGCGGTGCCAGGGCGAAGACCACGGTGATGTGCGCGCCTCCCTGCGGGCCGTGCCCGATCCGCATCGTGCCGCCGGTGACGGCCGCGGCCCTGCGGGCGATGTCGAGGCCGAGCCCGGAGGAGCCCGTGCTGCTCCCGCGGGAGAGGGCCCGCTCCGGTTCCGGGATGCCCGGTCCGGAGTCCTCCACCACCAGTTCCACGGCCTGGGCGGTACGGGCGACGCGGACCCCGAACGCGGTGCCGGGCGGGGTGTGGCTGAAGACATTGCCGATGAGCGCGTCCACCACCGCGGCGACATCGTCGTCGCTGAGGCTGACGGCCGTGGGCTCCTGGGTGAGGTCGAGGGAGCAGGGGCGGTTCTGCTGCTCCGCCAGGACCGCCCAGAAGGCGGTCCTGCGCCGCACGACATCGGCGGCCTCGCACCGGGGGCACTCGGACGACGGCCCCGTCCCGGTCGCCTGCCGGCCCGTGCTCGTTTCCGCGCTGCGCATGCCGTGGCCCATCGGGCCCACGGCGAGCGGTGTCCTCGCCGCGGTGATGATGGCCTGGAGTTCCGACTCCAGCGCGTGCACCGCCGCCTCGACCCTCGCCGACTCCGGTGTGCCGGCCATCCGCTCCGATGCCAGGTGCAGGGCGGTCAGCGGGGTGCGCAGCCGGTGGGACAGGTCGGCGACCAGTTCGCGCTCGATGGCGAGCAGTTCCGTCATGCGGTGGGCCATGGCGTTGAAGGCGACGCCGGCGTCGCGCAGTTCCTTGGGGCCCATGGGCTCCACCCGGGTGTCCAGATTGCCCTGACCGAGGGTGTGCGAGGCCTGGGCGAGCTTCTTGGAGGACCGGACGACCTTGGCTCCGAGCCGGTCGGCGACCAGCACCGAGCCGCCGACCAGGCCGACCGCGAGGAGGAGCATGACCGCCCAGGAGGCCTTGACCCCACGGGTCAGTTCCTCGTCGGGGACGAAGTTCTCGATGACGGCGACCCGGTCACCGGGGAGCACCACAGGCTGCAGGCAGATCCATCCGCCGGGAGTCTTCTGGGAGATGGACTCGCGTCCCTGCTGGGCCCGTTCGAGCAGTTTCACGGGGGCCTGGGAGTCGCCGAGGCTCTGGGCGTCGGGGAGATGGATGACGAGGTGCTCGGCCGCGTCGAGTCCGGCGGCGGATTCCCGCAGCGCGGACGGATCCGTGGTGAGGGTGAGGACGGGTGCGAGGGCTGCGGCGCGCTGCTCGGCCGCGGTGACGCTCTGCTCCTTGACCAGTGACATCACCAGTGCGCCCAGGGGTATGAGGAAGGAGAGGGCGACCATGGACGTCACGGCGAGCGCGACTCCCGCCAGTGAGCGTCTCACCGCGGGGCCACCAGTTTGATGCCGACGCCGCGGACCGTCAGCAGGTAGCGCGGGGCCGCCGCGCGTTCGCCGAGTTTGCGGCGCAGCGACGACAGGTGCACGTCGACGGTCTGGTCGTCGACGTACGGCTCGCGCCAGACCTCGGTCAGCAGCCGGCGTTTGGAGACGACCTGGCCGGTGTGGTGGGCGAGGAAGGCCAGCAGGTCGAACTCCCGCCGGGTGAGGTGGAGCTCCCGGCCGGCCAGGTACGCGGTACGCGCCCCGGGGTCCACCGCCAGCTCGCCCACGGTGGTGGCGCCCAGGGGGTCGGCGGCCGGAGCCGGCCGTGCCCCCGGCCCGGCATGGGCGGCGCCGGCGGGGGGCACGTGGCTGGTGCGCCGCAGGACGGCGGAGAGGCGGGCTATGAGCTGTCCTCCGGAGAAGGGCTTGACCAGGTAGTCGTCGGCGCCGGCGTTGAGGAGCTTGATGATTTCGGTCTCGTCGTCGCGGGCGGTGGCCACCAGGACGGGGACGGAGGATATGCCCCGGATCATGCGCAGTGCGTCTCCCCCGTCCAGATCGGGCAGGCCGAGGTCGAGGACGACGGCGTCGACGGGAGTCTGGGTGACCTCGCGCAGGGCGCCGAATCCGTCGCCCACGCTGCGTACGGCATACCCGTGCTCCGCCAGGACCTCGATGAGTGACTGGCGGATGCTGGGGTCGTCTTCCACGACCAGGACGCTGGGCATGGGCACACCTTAGGGGTTCGGTCCAAGACGCTCCCTAGTGGGCGGCGAACGTCGGGGTGCCGTCGGTGAGGCTCAGGTGTACGGGGTGGTCGGCGACCGGAATGGTGCAGCCCTCCTTCGCGCTGCAGCTCGCGTAGCCGAGCAGCACCGTCGCCTCCCCGTCGCCTTCGGCGCGGATGGGCAGGGTGGTGGTCACGGGGCCGTCCGGGTAGACGGGCATCGGGGCGTCGACGCCGGGCACGCTGATGTTCCGTACGTCGGCCGTGGCCGTCAGCTTCCCGTCGGCCTTGAGGACCCCGGTGACGTCCACCGCGGTCGGCCGTCCCACGCCTTCCACGCCGGTGAGCGGCAGTTCGGTGCTGTACAGGTGGAAGCCCTTCTTCTCGGGGGTGAAGACGGCGGTCAGCGTGCCCTTCGGCGCGTGCCAGTCGGCCACCGAGAGGGTGACGGTGACTCCGTTCTCGGTGAAGCTGGTCGTGGTGGGCGGCGGCGCGGCGGCGGCCGCGGCGCCGGCGGCGTCCTTGGCGGACTGGTCGCCGCAGGCCGTGAGCGCGGCCAGGGAGAGGAGGGCGACCGCGGTCCGGGCCGTCCGGGTACGCCTCTTCAGCGGGGAAACGTTCATCTGGGTGTCCGTGCCTCTTGTGTCGGGAAAACGAATCGGTTCTCGGGTCTTCGGGGCGGGCCCGCAGGGGACCCGCTCACACGGCGGTGGTGAAGTCCGCGCTCCACAACTGCAGCCGGTACACCAGGTCGTTCCACACCCCGGTGGCCAGCAGGACGCCGACGAGCACGAGCATCCCGCCGCCGATCCGCAGGACCCAGGGGTAGTGGCGTTTGACCAGGCCGAAGGCGCCCAGGGCCCGCCGGAAGGCCAGCGCCGCCAGGACGAACGGCAGCCCCAGGCCGAGACAGTACGCCGCCATCAGCAGCGCCCCGCGGGCCGCGCTGGCCTCGCTCCAGGCCAGTGCCTGTACGGCGGCCAGCGTCGGGCCGATGCACGGGGTCCAGCCGACCGCGAACACCGCGCCCAGCACCGGGGCTCCGGCCAGCCCGAGGGCGGGACGCCGGTGGCTGCGGAACTCCCGTTGGGTGAATCCCGGCAGGAACCCCATGAAGGACAGCCCCATCAGCACGGTGAAGACACCGAGCACCTGGGTCACCACCTCCTGGTGGGCCAGCAGGGTGCGGCCGAAGTACCCGAACAACGCGCCCCCGGAGACGAGGACCGCCGTGAAACCGAGGACGAAGAGCAACGCACCGGCGGCCATGCGGCTGCGGCGCCCGCCGCGGGCCTCCGCCAGGTCGGACACCGACAGGCTGGTCACATAGCTCAGGTAGCCCGGTACGAGCGGCAGCACGCACGGCGAGAGGAAGGAGACGAGCCCCGCGAGGAACGCCACCGGGGCGGCGACGGCCAGGGTCCCGTGGAGCAGGGAGGGGGTGTCCGCGGCGGCGAGCGCCAGGCCCGCCGTCATGACGCCTCCTCCGTCACGCGCGCGAGCAGCGGGCTCAGTTCGTCCCCGGTGACCGCGCCGCCGATGCTGACGGCGATGCGTCCGCGGCGGTCGATCACGAGGGTCGACGGGATCGCCTGCGGGTTGAGGAGGGCGGGGGGAAAGCGGAGCAGGAGCTCGCCGGTGGGGTCGTGGAGGCTGGGGAAGCCGAGGCCGTGCGCGCGTACGAAGGACCGGGCCGCGGCGCGGTCCGGGTCGCGGGTGTTGATCCCGAGGAACCGGACGCCCCGGTCCCGGGTCTGCCGGTCGATGCGCGCCAGGTCGTCGGCCTCCGCCCGGCAGGGGCCGCACCAGGACCCCCAGACGTTGAGCACGACGACCTGCCCACGGAAGCCGTCGAGGGCGACCGGCTTCCCGTCGAGGTCGTCGCCCGCCAGCGCGGGCGCGGCGGGCCGGTCGGCGGGGTCGATGACCGTGGCCTCGGCCGCGGTGGCGACCACGGCCCTGACCGCGGTCGCCGGTCCGGCCGCCGCCTCCGCGCGGCTGCCGTCGGCGGCGACCGTGCCGACCGCGGCGAAGACACAGCCGGCCGCGGCCGCCACGAGGGCGGCTGCGGCCAGGGCCGCGGTGCGCACCTGGACCCGGCGGGGGTCCGCTGGTCTCACGAGGCCCACTTGCGCAGGAAGGCGTTGATCCCCTCCGCCGTGAGGGAGGGGTTGCCCGTGGCGTGGGTGTCGGTGCGCACCTTGCCGGACGAGTTGACGACGATGAGTACGGGCATCGTGTAGGTGCCGCCCGAGGGGCTGTACTTGCGCAGGAGCGCGGAGTTGGCGGAGCTGTTGCCGCCGATGTCGATCTTGACCAGGTGGTACGAGGCTCCGAGGATCGCCGCCGTCTGCGGCTCGGCGAACACCTTGTCGGCGGCCTTGCAGTTGCCGCACCAGTTGGCCCCGAAGTCGAGCAGCACCATCCTCCCGTCGGCCTTGGCCGCTGCCAGTGCGGCGTCGATCTGCTTCTGCGCGTCGGCCGAGCTGTCGTAGCCGGGGCCGGGGACCCGGGCCGGGGCGGGCGCGGCGGACGTACGGGCCGGCTTGGGGGCGGCCGAACCGCTCTGGGTCCGGGAGGGGGTCGGCGAGGAGGAGGCCTGCGCGGTGGCGGACGACGACGGCGAGGCCGAAGCGCTCGGGGAGGCCTCGGTGGACGCGGAGGCCGACGGCGTGGAGGCGGCGAGGACCTGCGTGGAGGGTCCGGCGGCGGTGGGCGAGGCGGAGCCGGTGGTCTCGGAGGAAGGCCCGCAGGCGGCGCACAGACCCGCCGCGACGACGGCCGCGGCGGCGAGCGGCAGCCGGACACCCAGGGGAGCGGCGGAGCGGGGCCGCGCGGCGTGGCCGGCACGGACGGGTCGGAGTATGCGAGAAGTCATGGCGAAGACACCCCAAGGCGCGCTGAGAACTACGGGAAGGGCGAGAAGCCTCCCGACTCGGTGAAGCCGGCGGACCCGCGGTTCGCCGGGGCGGTGTGCCCGGGCGCCGGGGGCCGGTCGGCTGACGTGAGCATAGGACCGCGGCGGGCCCTGCGAACCGCCTGAGCGGGATCTTGAGGTTCCCCTAAGGAACAGCTCACCTTCCGCTTCACCGGGACCCGTTCGACGAGCGCGTACGGGGAGGTGGATCCGGCTCTCAGAAGGACGTCTCGCGGACGCTGGCCTTGGCCATCGGGTCGATCGTCGCGGTGATGACCGACCGGTGGTCCGAGCTGCTGAACGTGACCGTCAGGGTGTCGTCGTCGGTCTGTGCCGTGGTGGCCTTGAAGCCGCGGCTCGGGACCGCGGAGATCAGACACACGCCGCGGCTCCCGTACCGCACCGTGACCTTGCCGCCCTGCGAGGGGACGGTGTGCAGGCCCGGTCCGCCGTTCTGGCAGTCGACGCCGGGTTTGGGCGCGGTGGTGCGGGCGGCCGGCGAGGGCTTCGCGGGCGGGGAGGAGGGAGCCGCGGGGGTCGGAGCCTCGGTCACGGTGGGCGAGGGGCTCGGGGACGCGGAGGCGGTCGGGGACGGCGGGCCCGGCGACGGCTCCTGCACCGCCGGCCACGCCGGCGGCGAGCCGAAGACCATGGGGGCGGACCGGGCCACCGGGGGCGTATGGCGGGTGGAGCCGACCACGAACTGGACCGTGGCGAGCACGGCCGTCACGCTGGTGGCCGTGCACGACAGCCATATGAACAGGTAGCGCGGAAATCGAGGCACGGCCCCATAGTGGCCGACGGGCCGGGCGGCGCGTCACCGGCTCCCCCGCATCGGCGCGACGGAGCGCCGCCGCCCGGCGGTGCCGCGGGCACGCACACGGACGTCCTCCGACCCGCGTACGGGCCGGAGGACGTGTGCGCCCCGGCAGCCGGTGGGAGGTGGCCGGTGTGCGGGGCGGGGGAAAGGTTCCTACTTGGACGTCCCGAAGTCCTGTGTCCACCACGGGCCGCCGTCGCCCTTGTGGACGCCTATGCCGATCTCCTTGAAGGAGCAGTTGAGGATGTTGGCCCGGTGGCCGGAGCTGTTCATCCACGCCTTCATGACCGCGTCGGCGTCCGACTGGCCGCGGGCTATGTTCTCGCCGAGGCGGGACCACGCGTAGCCGGCGGCCTCCACGCGGCTGGTCATGGTGGAGCCGTCGGGTCCGGTGTGGGACATGACGCCGCTGCGGGCCATGGTGTCGCTGTACGCGCGGGCCGCGGCGCTGAGCTTGGCGTTCACGGTCAGGGGGCCGCAGCCGGCCGTGGCCCGCTCCTTGTTGACCAGGGCGAGGACCGCGGATTCCGAGTCGCCGGAGGAGCTGCCGGAACCGCCGGAGGAGCCGCCTGACGAGCCGCCGGACCCGCCGGACGTACCCGACCCGCCGGACGTGCCGGAGCCGCCGCCGGTGCTCCCGCCTGACGTACGCGGGGGCTTGCCGGCCGGGGTGGACTTGGCCGGGCCGTCCTCTTCCGCCGCGGGCTTGGCCGCAGCTGCGGACTCCGTGCCTTCGGGCGTCGGCGTCCCGGGCGGCAGCGAGCCCGTGGCCGCCGCGGCATCGGCGGTGACCTCGGGAAGCGGAGCGGTGGGGCTCGCCGCCGCGGCCGTGTCCGCCGGGGTCGGCGTCCCGGACTTCGCCCCGGTGGCGCCGTCGGCCCGCTGGTCCACCTGCGTACCGCCGCCGGAATCGGCAACGGCGACGCCGACCGCCACCGCCGCGGCGGCCGCGGTGAGGGACAGGACGATGCGCGTGCGCATCGCCTTCTTCCGCCGCGCCTCGACGCGGGACGGCGTTGCGGGAGTTCGGCTGCTCATGCCTGTAGCACCTCACAGAGGGAAAGGGGGGTGGGGTGCGACCGAGCCTAGGGTTGCGATCAGTGAAATCCGCGCGCTGGAGGGGTTCTTCAACTTCCCTTAAGGAAGCCCGCAGGGTCGGTTCAGGGGACGAGCCGGGGTATCCCCGGCCATTGGGTCGAAACGGACCCGCCGAAGCCTCGCCGAAGCCCCGGCGAACACCGGCGCACCCTCACCGCACATGGTCGAGGCCGACGCGGCGAGCCCGGCGTTCCGGGCGGGACCGGCGGAGGTCATCCGGCTCGCCGCCGACCCCCTGGCCTGACCGCGCACCCTCGCGGCTCCGCCGCGGGCGGGCGGGCGCGCCGCGGTGGCGTGTGATCATGTCCGTCGACAGATCCGCACCTCATGGGGGGACCATGCGCACCCGCACCACCACCGCCACGACCGGTCTCGTGACCGCGCTCGCCGCGCTGCTCGTCCTCGCCGGCTGTACGGCGCCGGGAGACAGCCGGCCCGCGGCGTCGAGCTCCGTGGCCTCCGTGCCCGCGCAGAGCGGCGGCGGGTCCGGCTTCGAGGGACCCCGGCCGCAGGACCAGAACCTGCTGGCGTGGACCGGGGATCCCAATGACGCGGGGCACGTCACCGCCCAGACGTCGGCCGGGGTCGGCGGTCGGGTCACCCTGGTACGGATCGTCCTGCGCGAGCAGATCACCTGGTCGAACGTCTGGCTGGGCCTGGCCGGCATCGACCCGAACGCCCAGCTCGCCAACTGCCATCTCGGCGTGTACGACGCCAAGGGCGCCCTCGTCGGGGCCACCCCGGACATCTCCCCCCAGCTGATGACCGACGCGATCGCCAAGCCGTTCGCCCTCGGCAAGCCGTTCACCGCAGCCCCCGGGACCTACTTCATCGCGCTGCTGCTCAACGGCACTTGGGCGACCAACGGCCTCACCCTGAAGTCCACGGGCGCCGGCATCTCGGTCAACGCGGGTCTGACGCCGCCGAACCTCCGGTACAGCACCCTGCTGACCGGTCAGACCTCGCTGCCGCCCACCGTGAACCTCGCCGAGCAGTCCACGAGCACCATCAACACCGGCTGGGCCAGCCAGTGGTACGCGATCTCCTGACCCGCGGGGTGCCCACGCTCACGCCCGGGTGACCGCACCCTCCGGGACGGCGGGGCAGCGGGCGGTGCCGGCCGCCTCGTGCCGGTACCAGGCGGAGTCGACGACCCTGCCGTCGGGAAGCGTGTGCAGGGCGGGACCGTCGTCCGGGACGAACCCCGCGGCGCTCAGGGCCCCCCGGCAGCGGTGGGTTGGAGGTCTCGGTACCGGCCCGCACCGACTCCAGGCCCAGGTGCTCGTGGCCGAACCGGGCGGTCGCCGCGACGAGTTCGGTGCCCAGACCCCGGCCGCGGAAGGCCGGGGCGAGCCAGATGCCGATGACCCCGTCGCCGTTCGGGGTGAGCGAACTCATCCCGGCCACCAGGCCCGTGGCCGGGTCGACGGCGAGCAGCCGCTGCTCCTCGGCGGGGCCGGGGAGCACCACCGGCCGTATCAGCTCCCGTCGGACGGCTTCGGGGAAGGCCCGCAGCCGCTCGGCACGGTTGCCGTCGTGGGTGCCGAGGAGATGCGTGGCGGTCTCGGGGGTGACGATCGAGTCGGGGATCCAACCGAACCAGCGCTGTGCGTCGGCGTCGGCTCCGGCCGCCGCGCCCCTCTCCACGTCCAGGATGTCGCGGGGGGTGCAGGACCAGCCGCGCGGTCCGCAGGGCGTGGCGGCCGTCGCCGCACCGGATGGGCGCGGACTGCGGGCGGCGCGGTTCCAGGCCCCAGATCGTCGGTCTCCTCACGCGGGAACTGCATGCGGCCCCCGCGCGCCCGCCGCCTCAGGGTCGGTCAGTCCCGGATGGAGACGATCTTGCGGGTGGCCAGGTCGGCCTGGACGAAAACCTTCGTCGTGTCGCTGCCCCAGGTCAGCGTGACGGTGGCGTTGGTCCGCCCCGTTCCGCTGCCGGTGGAGGTGACCTTCCACTTGAGCGGCACGTTCTGCGCGCGGAGCACGCCGTCCGCGTGGTTCGCCTCCTCCCACTTCCTCAACTCCGCCTGGAGCGGCTCCGAGAGGTAGAAGGCGCGCAGGCGGTCCGCGGTGGGCCCGTCGCCGTCGTACACCGCGTCGATGTAGGAGCCGTAGAAGTCGGCGATCCGGGTGAAGGCTCCCTCGGGGCTGCCCGAGACGGACGGGGCCGCGGCGGCGGCCTGCGCCGGCTCCCCCGTCGCCGGTCCGTTCGCGGAGGCGCCGGTGACGAGGGCGAGGGTGAGTACGGCGGTGGCCGCGAGGGTGAGGGAGGCGGTTCGGCCGGCCGAGAGTTTGGACATCTGCTGAGCCTTTCCTCGTGCTGAGTGGCTGCACCGACCGACGCGGCCCGGGTCCCGTCCGGTATCACGGAATGCGAGAAATGGCCGAAAAGTCACGCCTCCGGCCGTATCGGGCCCGTCAGGGGCCCGGCCGCGTACCGAACGGCCTCGTACGGCGGCGCGATCGCGTCGCTCGACCGGGCGACGATCGCCGCGGGGCGGAATGCCGTACGCGGGGCGGGGGTTGGTGCGGACGCGACACTGATCCCGGATGCACTGGAGAGCTCATGAAGATCGGCATCATCGGCGCGGGCAACATCGGCGGCAACCTCACCCGTCGGCTCACCGCCCTCGGCCACGACGTCTCCGTGGCGAACTCGCGCGGCCCCGAGACCCTGGCCGCGCTGGCCGAGGAGACCGGCGCCACCCCCGTCACCGTGGCGCAGGCGGCGCGCGGCGCCGAGATCGTCGTGGTCACGATCCCCTTCAAGAAGGTGCCGGACCTGCCGGCGGGCCTCTTCGACGAGGCCGCCGAGGGCTTCGCGGTCATCGACACCGGCAACTACTACCCGCGCCAGCGCGACGGCCGGATCGCGGGCGTCGAGGACGAGGGGCTCACCGAGAGCCGGTGGACCGAGCGGCATCTCGGACACCCCGTCATCAAGGCCTTCAACGGCACCTACGCCCAGGACATCCTCGACCGGCACCGCCCGGCGGGCGCCGCGGACCGGATGGCGCTGCCCGTCGCGGGCGACGACGCCGCGGCGAAGAAGACCGTACGCGCCCTGATCGAGGAGCTCGGCTTCGACACGGTCGACGCGGGCGGCCTCGACGACTCCTGGCGCCAGCAGCCCGACACCCCCGTCTACGGCCTGCGGGAAGGTGTCGACGCGGTCACCAAGGCCCTGGCCGAGGCCTCGCCGACCCGCCCGGAGTCCTTCCGCGGCTGACCGCCACCGCCGGTCCCGGTCCCGGGGGGGGCGCTCTCCGCCGAGCCGCGGCGGGGGGCGCCCCCCGGAGGCACGGCGTGCGCCCCGTTGGGCGGCATATGCCGGTGGGTGACCTACCATGCAGGCATGAGTGATCGTGCGATGCAGGAACCGACCCTCCTCCTCCTGACCGCGCTCGCGGACGAGCCCCGCCACGGGTACGCGATCGCGCGCGAGGTGGAGCTGATCTCGGGCGGACGCGTCAAGATGCGGACCGGCACTCTGTACGGGGCCCTGGAGCGGCTGCTGGGTCAGGGGCTGATCAAGGTCCACGAGGAGCAGATCGTCGACAGCCGGCTGCGCCGCACCTACAGCCTCACCGCCGAAGGGCGGCAGAGCCTGGCCGCCGAGGCGCAGCGGATCGCCGCCACCGCACGCGAGGCGGCGCGCCGCCTGGGCGTCTCCGGCGAGACGGCCACGGCGTGAACCGCCGTCTGCTGCGCCTGTACCGGCCGGCTTCCGCCGCACCTCGGCGATGAGATAACCGAGGTCTACCGGGAGGCGACCGAGGACGCCGGGCCGCTCACCCGGCTGCGGGAAGCCGGGGACATCGTGGCGCACGCGCTGCGGCTTCGCCTGGGGGTGGGTTCGGCGCAGCGCGGCGGGCGTCTCTTCGCGGCGGCGGCGCCCTTCGAGCTGGCCGCCACGGGCGCGCATGCCGCTTTCCTGCTCGCCTCGGCCCTCAACCGCGCGTACGTCACCGGTCGGCCCGACTTCGAGACCCCGCTCGGGTATGCGATGAACGGCTTCTCCGTACTGACCTTCATCGGCGCCGGGGCTGGTGGCGCTGCTGCTCTGGGCGCCGCTGTCCGTGGTGCTCCTCGCCCTGCTCGACGCGGGCGGGATCGGCATGATCGTGCTGTGGCGCTTCGCCGTGACCGTGGTGGCCGCCCTGGCCCTCACGGGCCGTCCGGCCCTGTCCGGGATCCGTACGTCCGGTCAGCTCGCCCTGGCCGCGGCCCCGTTCCTGGTCCTGGGCCACTTCGCGGGGGTGGTGGGCGAGGACACCGCGCTGCCGTGCCTGGTCCTGCTCGCGTCCACGGGCCTGGCCGTGCGCCTGTGGCGCCGTGGGCACGCGGACACGGCCGGCCACGCCTGAGCCGGTCGGCCGGATCCAGGCCGTCTTTTCCGGATCCTGTCGGATGAGACGGCCTAAGCCTCGATGCCGGATCCGGCGGCGCTGACGCGGATCTTGGACTGGCCGTGGCCGAGCTCCTCCCAGTCCTCCATGAAGCGTGCGGACAGCCCGTGCCCGGCGGCGAGGTCGACGAGGGTCTGGGTGCGGTAGTAGAAGTCCTCGCGCAGCACCTGGTGTTCGGTGCCGGTGGTGCGGTCGAAGGTGAAGTCGAAGTGGCCCCCGGGCGCGAGGACGCGGCCCACGTGGGCGAAGCACTCGTCGATGACGTCGATCGGCGAGTGCGAGAAGACGCTGTGGGCGTGGACGACGTCGAAGTAGCCGTCGGGGAGGAAGTCCAGCGTCAGGTTTCTGGTGAGGGTCAGGTGCGGGACCTTGGCCTGGAGCCCCCGCTCGGTCAGGGTCCGCTTCGCGGCGATGAGGATGTCGGGCGAGATGTCGATGCCGTAGTAGTGGCCTGCGTCGAGGTAGTCGATGAACCACCAGCCGGCGCGGAGGTTGCCGCAGCCGATGTCCAGCATGCGCGCCCCGGGCTTCAGTCCGTGCCCGAGGAGGTAGTCGTACTGCATCCGCCCGAGCGCGAGCCAGCGTTCGTGGGTCTGGCTGCCGACCGCGGCCTCGGGATTGCGGCGGGTGTCCGAGGCCATCACGGCCCGGTAGTAGCTGACGTGGTCGGGGTGCTTGAAGGCCAGCCAGCGGTCGCGGGCGGCCCGCTTCAGGTACGGGGCGATGCGGTGCGGACGGCTCGCGGCGTAGCGGACCTTGTGGACGAGGGATTCCCGGTTCGCGGCGAGGTTCTTCCTGGTGGCCATGAGCACTCCGTCTCCATCGCAACGTGAATCCCCGGCGGCAGGCAGGAGCGGCGGCTGCCGGGAAGGATCTTCAGACCCCACCATACGTCGATGACCGACATATACAGACCATTGGACTATTCTGGGGAGCGGGAGGCGCGGCACGGCGCACGCGCGGACAGATTCGGGAACGTGGACGTTTGCGGCGATATCACCCAGATTGCCACTCGGTGCGCCGCCGGTCCACGCAACGCGCCCAGGGGTGTGACGCCTCGTCAGTCACGCCTCTGGCAACATGAAGAGATGGCAGACATACATCGGAAGGTCGGCTCGGGATCGCCGCTGGAGCCTCGGATCGGCTTCTCCCGCGCGGTGCGGGCAGGGCAGTACGTCGCCGTCGCGGGGACCGCTCCCCTCGCGGACGACGGCTCCACCGTCGGCCCGGGCGATGTCCACGCCCAGACCGTACGGTGCCTGGACATCGCCGAAGGGGCCCTGCGGGAGGCCGGGGCGTCGCTGGAGGACGTCGTACGGACCCGCGTCATGCTCACCGACGTGACGCGGTGGCAGGAGGCCGCGCGTGCGCACGGTGAGCGGTTCGCCTCCGTCCGGCCCGTCACCACCTTCGTCGAGGTGTCCCGCTTCATCGGTCCCGACTGGCTCGTCGAGGTGGAGATCGACGCGGTCATCACCCGGGAGGAGAGCTGAGAGACCGGCGCGAGGCGGTCACACGGCAGGAGCGGGCCGTTCCCCGAGCAGCCGGGTGCGGAACAGGTCGAGGACGGTGTCGAGCGCCTGCCGGGTGGGCTGTCCCGGTTCGTCGACGAGGTGTTCCGTCAGGACGGAGTGCGGCGCGAGGGCGCTCCGCGGATTGGCCGCGCTCGCGTCCAGCTCGACGGCGACGAAGGCGTCACCGAGTTCCCGCCGGAGGTGGGCGAACCGGTCGCCGGGGACGAGCCGGTCGCCCCGGAAGCGCAGCCCGAGCACCTGGAGCCCCTCGCGCTCGCAGCGTCCGCGGACGACCGCGAGGTCCTCGGGGCTGATGTCGATGGTGCCCGCGCGGCTCGTGGTGCAGGCCAGTGGGAGCGACGGCTGGGAGAGCACCGGGGCGACGAGGCGCTCGTCCGTGGCCATCGCCAGCGCGAATCCGCCGGTCAGGCACATCCCGACCGCGCCGACGCCGGGACCGCCGCAGCGCTCGTGTTCGGCGGCCGCCAGGGCGCGCAGCCACCGTACGACGCGCGAACTGCGCCCCGTGGCCAGCAGCGTGAACTCGCGGCTCACGCACACCCGCCACAGCGACGAGGCCATGTAGCGGGCGGCACTCGACCGGCCGACCGGGCCGAAGTCCGCGTCACGGCCGGGTTCGCCGAACAGCACCGGGAGTACGGCCGTACAGCCGGCCGCCGCGACGTGCTCGGCGAACTCGATGACCTTGGGGGTGATGCCCGGGATCTCCGCCATGACGATCACCGCGGGGCCCGTGCCCCGGCGCAGGATCCGGCGGGTGGCACCGTCATGGGTGAACGTGCTCTTCTCGAACCCGCTCAGATCGTGGTCTGTCACGCGCCCCGCTCCTTCCGACGGCCCTCTCCTGGAGACATAAAGTTACCGAGAAGTAGAGCCTTGTGGTCAAGCGAACGGGACACGATGTGGTGCAGCCGCCCGGGGCGGGGGCGAGCACCACGGTGGCCCGGCCCTCGCCGCTCACCCGGACGGCGGACCGCGCCGGGCGTGCGGAGTGCGGCCGGGCGAGGCTGGGGTGGAACGGCGACGCCCCGGTGTGGGCCCTCGGGGGTCCGGTCGGGGCCGGCCGGGTATCGCCCGAGGAGGCCCACCCGATGGAGAACGGCCCCGTACACGACGCCTCCGGATCGATCGGCGCCGCTCACCGCGCGGCGCGCGGCGCTGCCGCCTTCGCCGACCGCGCCGACTTCGACGACGCCACCCGCGGCTTCGTCGCCGCCCTGGAGCCCTGCGTGATCCGGGCCGCGGACGGGAGCGTCGTCTGGGACGGCGACGCCTACGCCTTCCTCAACGGGGACCGCCCGGACACCGTCCATCCCAGCCTCTGGCGCCAGAGCCGCCTCACCGCCCTCCAAGGGCTCTTCCAGGTCGTGGAAGGCGTGTACCAGGTGCGCGGCCTGGACCTGTCGAACATGACCCTCGTCGAGGGCGACCGCGGCGTCGTCGTGATCGACCCGCTGATCAGCGAGGAGACGGCGGCCGCGGCCCTCGCCCTGTACCGGGCCCACCGCGGGGACCGTCCGGTCACGGGCGTCCTCTACACCCACAGCCACGCCGACCACTTCGGGGGCGTCAAGGGCGTCACCACCCAGGCCGACGTCGACGCGGGCCGGGTCCCGGTCCTGGCGCCCGAGGGCTTCCTCGAACACGCGGTCAGCGAGAACGTCTACGCCGGCACCGCCATGGCCCGCCGCGCCGGCTACATGTACGGGGCCGGCCTGCCCAAGGGCCCGCGCGGCCAGGTCGGGGCGGGCCTGGGCCAGACCACCTCCACCGGCCTTGTGACGCTGATCCCGCCGACCGTCGACATCACCCGTACCGGCCAGGAGGAGACCGTCGACGGCGTGCGCATGGTCTTCCAGCTCACCCCGGGCACCGAGGCCCCGGCCGAGTTCAACCTGCTGCTGCCCGGCCACCGGGCGCTGTGCATGGCCGAGAACGCCACCCACACCCTCCACAATCTGCTGACCCTGCGCGGCGCCCTCGTACGCGACCCGCACGCCTGGGCCACGTACCTCACCGAGTCCATCGCGTTGTTCGGCGACCGGTGCGACGTCGTCTTCGCCTCCCATCACTGGCCCACGTGGGGCCGCGAGCGGGCCATGTCGTACCTGGCGCAGCAGCGGGACCTGTACGCCTACCTCCACGACCAGACGGTGCGCCTGCTCAACCAGGGGTACACCGGGACCGAGATCGCCGAAACCCTGCGCATGCCGCCGGCGCTGGAGGCCGCCTGGCACACCCACGGTTACTACGGATCGGTCAGCCACAACGTCAAGGCCGTCTACCAGCGCTACATGGGCTGGTTCGAAGGGAACCCGGCGCTCCTGTGGCAGCACCCGCCGGTGGAATCGGCCCGCCGCTACGTCGAGTTCATGGGCGGTGCGGCGGAGGTCCTGCGCCGGGCCCGGACCTCCTTCGAGCAGGGCGACTTCCGCTGGGTGGCCCAGGTGGTCGACCACGTCGTCTTCGCCGATCCGTCGAACGCGCAGGCCCTGGAACTCCAGGCCGATGCTTTGGAGCAGCTCGGCTACGGCGCCGAGAACGGCACCTGGCGCAACTTCTACCTCACCGGCGCCCAGGAACTGCGCGGCGAGCGGGTCGGGACACCGGCCACCGCCGCGTCCCCGGACGTGCTCGCCGCCCTGAGCCTGGACCAGCTGGTGGACTCCCTCGCCGTACGGATCGACGGGCCCCGGGCCTGGCACGCGGACGTCGCCGTCCGGTTCGTCCTGCCCGGCTCGGACCCGCTGACGCTGCGCCTGGGCAACGGCGTACTGACCGGCGTCCGCGGGGACAACCCCGCGGCCGGCCGCCCGCACGCCGTCCTCGTACTCGGCGAACCGCTCCTGCGCGGGCTCCTGCTCGGCGCCGTGCCGCCGGACGACCTCCTGCGGCACGAGGGGGTGGCCCTCGACGGCGACCCCTCGGTCGTCGCCGAACTCTTCGCCTACCTCGACTCCCCCGACCCGGACTTCGCCGTCGTCACCCCCTGACGGACGGGGGCGGCCTCTATGCTGCGGGCATGATCAAGCCGATTGAACTGGTGATATTCGACTGCGACGGGGTACTCGTCGACACCGAACGCATCGCACTGCCCCTCCAGGTCGCACTGGGGGCGGAGCTGGGCTGGCCGCTGACCGAGGAAGAGGTCATGGAGCGGTTCGTCGGGCGCTCCACCGCCTCCATCCACGTGGACATCGCAGCCCGGGTCGGCGACGAGGCGTCCGGCCTCTGGCACCGGCTCTTCGAGGAGCGCCACCGCGAGGCGGTGGACGCCGGGTTGTCCGCCGTCGAGGGGCTGCCGGAGGCACTCGGCGCGATCACCCTGCCGACCTGCGTCGCCTCCAGCGGCTCGCACGAGAAGATGCGCCACACCCTCGGCCGCACCGGCCTCTACGCGCACTTCGAGGGCCGCATCTACAGCGCCACCGAGGTCCGCCGCGGCAAGCCGGCCCCCGACCTGTTCCTGTACGCGGCCCGGCGGATGGGCGTCGACCCGGCGGTGTGCGCGGTGGTCGAGGACAGCCGCCCCGGTGTCGAGGCCGCCCGTGCCGCCGGCATGCGGGCCTTCGGCTACGCGGGGGGACTGACCCCGGCCGAACGGCTCGAAGGCGCCGGCACCGTCGTCTTTCACGACATGCGCGACCTGCCCGGCCTCATCGCCGCGGGGTGACCCGCGGGCTGCCTGGCGGTCAGAGGTGCGCGTCGCGGGCGAGGGCGGTCATGACGGCCTCGGTCTTGCGCTCGCCGAAGGGCGGCGGGGTGATGTCGCGATCCCGCAGGGCCTGTTCGAGCCGCGACTGGACCTCTGCGGCGTCGGCGACGTCCGAGCGCACCGAGACCTCCAGGAAGCGCAGGCCGTTGTCGGTGCGCCATTCCTCGATCGCCACCTTGCCGGGCAGCTCGTCCCAGTCCTCTTTCCACTTCACGGCGTGTACGGGACCCAGCGCCGTCAGGTCTGCGAGATCGGCCTCGGTCACCTCGGCCACGCGCAGGAGTTCCCGCTGCTGCTCGATGAGCAGCAGCTCGGGCGGGCCGCCCTCGGCCTCCAGCGAGGCCGACACCGTCGGCGCGAACTCCGGGCCGGTCCGGTCCTGCTCGATCTTGAAGTCCCAGCCGTCGCCCTCCCGGTCCTCCCGCCAGGGCGCCGGCAGCGCCGGGCAGGGACGCAGTTTGACGGTCAGGTCGGTCTCCCGCTCGGATGCGGGCCCCTCGTCGTCCCGGCGCCGGCGCAGGATGACGCCCTGATGCAGCAGGGGCAGAGTGACCGTGCCGTCGGCCGCCCACTGCGGTCTGTCCCAGAAATGGATCGCGCGGCGGCTTCCCTCGTCCCGGTCGAGCTCCAGCGCGTCGAAGGCGGCCTTCGCCTCGGCCCCGGCGAAGCTGATCTTGATTTCCGCGGCCGTGGCGGCCGGAGACTCTGCCATGGTGCCGTTATCCCATGCGGGGCCCCGGCCCGCATCTCACGCGGCGGCGTGCCCGGGGTCGGCGGACGGGTACGGGGACGGACCCGCAGCACTCCGGGTGCGGCGGGCCCGTACTCCCTCGTGACCGCTCTAGGCGGTCGGCGACAGGAGGGTGTCCTCCGGCCGGCGTGCCGTGGGCGGGGTGCTGCCGGCGACGATCAGGGCGAGTAAGACCGCGGCCGCCTCGCTCTGCAGGAGCCGGGCGGCCTGCTTCAGTCGGCCGGGGTCGGGGACGGGGATGGACAGGGCCACGCATTCCGCCTTCGGGCCCGCGGTGATCGGCACCGCCGCGCACACCGTGCCGATCGCGTACTCCTGCAGGTCGAGGAGGGGGGCGTTCGGCGGGCGGTTGTCGAGCTGGTGGAAGAGGTCCTGCTGGCTGGTGAGGGTGTGGGGTGTGAACCGGGTGAGCCGGTGGCGGGCCAGGTGATCCTTCCGGTCGTCGTAGTCGAGTTGGGTCAGCAGCGCCTTGCCCACGGCCGAGGCGTGGGCGGCGACGCGGAAGTCGACCCACTCCTCGACCACGGGTGCGCCCGGTCCGTCGGCGTACTGGGTGATGGAGACCTCGCCGTCGGTGTAGCGGGCGACGTAGACGGCGGCGCCGACGGCGTCCCGCACCCAGGCGAGGGTCTCGTGCAGGTGCCCGCGCCCGTCTCCGTTCGCCGATTCGGCCAGCAGGAGGGCGTTGCCGGCGATGTACGCGTCCGGTCCGGCCGGGGTGGCCAGGTTCGCGCGGATCAGCTGCTCCATGGCCCGGGCGAGGACCAGTTGCGGCAGTGCTGTTTCCCGGGCGATCTGGGTCAGGTTCACGCCGCCCGAATAGCGGTTGATGACTTCCAGGACCCGCAGTGCCTGGTGGGCGGATTCCAGTGCGGCGGGGGCGGGGCGTCCTTCGGGCGTCTTCCGGGCGGCGTGGGTCAGCTGGGGCTGTTTCAGTGCTTCGAGGGCCCAGGCGTTCGCCTGGTGCGTCAGGTGCAGGGGGTTGAGCCGGGCGTTCTGCGCGACGGCGACCGCCACCTGCGGGCCGGGGGTGACGACCTCCCCGAGGTCCGGGTGCTCCTTGCGGGGGCGGGCCTTGAGCGCCTGGTGCAGTCGGGCGGGGAGCCGGCACGGGGACCGGCCGGCCCCTCCGGGTCCGGTGATGAGGGCGGTGAGGTCCTGGGTGGTGATGGGCGGGGTGGTCCAGATGACCGAGGCGCCGAGGGCCTCTTCGAGGTGTTCCGGGAGCTGCGGCAGGGGCGGCAGGTGCTCTTCCGGGGGCAGGGTCCGGGCCTGGCGCCGCCAGTGGCGGGCGGTCGCGACCTCGGCGCGGGCGAGGTGGAGGAGGTAGAGGCAGTGGGCGGCGGTCTGCGAGCCCGCCCCGGCCGCGTACTGGAACCAGAACTGCGCGTCCTCCATCCGGTCGGCCAGATGGAGCAGGCAGCCGAACAGGAGGGCCGAGTCGACGCCGTGGGGCCAGGCGTCGGCGTCGAGGGCGAGTTCGGCGAAGGCCCGGCTCTCCACGAGGCACCAGGTGAGGTCGTCCAGACCGCGGGCGGCGCGCACATGGCAGGCGGCGTCCAGGACGAGGTCGTCGGCTGCTGCTGAGGCTGTGGATGCAGATGCGGATGCGGATGCGGATGCGGATGCGGATGTGGCCTGCCCCCGCGGCAGCGGGGTCGCGGAACCGGGGGGGCCGGTGGTGCCGGTCGCCGAGCGGGCGCGGTCGGCGACGATCCGGCGGGCGATCCGACGGCGGGCCGCGCCCTCGTCGTATCCGGCGTACTCCTCCGCGAGTACCGTCGCGTCCGCAAGGGCCGCGTCCAGTTCGCACAGCGGCATGTCGCGGTGGCGGGGCATGTCGCTCACTGGTCCTTCTCCTCTCCGGGGATCCATTCCACCCCGAGCTTGCGGGACAGGGTTCGGCGTGCGCCGCGGATGTGCGAGCGGACCGTCGCGGGGGTGATCCCCATCATCCGGGCGACCGTGTCGGAGTCGTTGCCCAGGAGGAAGGCCAGCAGCACCACGTCGTACTGCCGCTCGGACAGGCCCGCGATCGCCGCGTACAGCCCGAGCTTCGACTCCAGCAGTTCCAGCCGCTCTCTGGAGGAGCGGCGCAGCGCTGCGAACCACGCCGTCTCCACCATCGCCACCTGCCGGCCCAGGGCTGCCAGCCGCCTTTCGACGTGCTCGCGCAGTACCGCCCACGCGAAGCCGTGGAGGCTCGCCTCCTTCAGGGCCTGGCGCCACACCTTCAGCAGGAAGGTGAACAC
Organism: Streptomyces sp. NPDC001502; assembly: GCF_042894785.1. Lineage (NCBI taxonomy): Bacteria > Bacillati > Actinomycetota > Actinomycetes > Kitasatosporales > Streptomycetaceae > Streptomyces > Streptomyces sp. NPDC001502. The sequence continues at coordinate 72,184 of NZ_JBIAVW010000003.1, read as the reverse complement.
GTCGTCGACGACTTCCTCGGCGTCCTTGGGGTTTCCCAGCTGCAGGTGGGCGTAGCGCAGATAGGCGCGGTGCTGTTGGGAGTGGAAAGCGGTGAAGTCCACCGGCAGTACGCCGGCCAGTTCGCTGGAGACCGCCTGGTCCCCCGATGGATCGAAATCGCCTTCGCTCATACGCTCCCCCACAGCTGTTCGTCACCGCGCACCGGGGCGGCGGGGACCTCATGGTGACGGGCGCGGGGAGCGGCACGGCGGTGGCCGGCGGCTGGTCCGCCGGTTCCCGTCCGTACCCCCGCGCCCGGCAGGCGCATGGGCGCCCTGAACACATCGATCACGCGATAGCGGGCAGTGGTGGCTAACAGCGCGAGGGCGACCGTCTCGGCAACATTCACGTCGGCGCGGAACCTTTCAAATGGATCACGAGCAACCGGCCTGCCTGCCCCCGAACCGGCAGCCGTGGAGCACGAGGTGCTCCCATTCACCACCCCATCGGAAAGTGCGCCCGATCGTGCAAGCCGGTCCCTGAAAATCTTCCGAAGGAAGCGCATCCGCTTCTCCGCGCGCCCCGGTCCGCCCGCGCGCGCCCCGGCGTGCCTGCCGTGCGCCGCCTCCGCCGACACACGCCCGAACGGGTCCCCTGCGCTGTTTCTGTCACACGATCGGATGCCGTCGCGGCCCCATACGGTGGGACACGTCCCGACTCCCCCCTCCCCGGTGCCCCGTACCTGCATGGTGGGTCCAGCTTTCGGCGCCCCGGCCCCTGGCCCCCGCGCGCCCGTCGAGGAGGAAGGGGCTGTACCCATGGCGTTCGCGAGGACCTTGCTGCCCGCCGTGCTCTGCCTGGCACTCACCGGTGCGCCCGCCGCGCTCCCGCCCGCCGCGGCCGCCGCGCCCTACGAGGGCCAGGCCGGCCACGAGAGCGCGCTGTTCAGTGTGAAGGCCACGAACAACGCGGCGGCCCAGGAGTTCACGGTGGACGGCACCCGGCTCTCCCGGGTGAGTGTCTGGCTGGGCAGCGGGGCGACGACGGGCACCGTGACCGCGCAGGTCCGCCGGGTCCGCGCGGACGCGGACTCGGTGATCGCCTCGACGACCCTGGACCTCGCGGCGCTCGGCGGCGCCGGCGCCGGCTGGGTCGAGTTCCCCCTGAACGCCACCGTCACCGCGGGCGCCACGTACCACCTGTTCCTCCAGGCGAGCACCGCGGAGAGCGGGCCGATCTCCTGGTACGGCACCACGCGGCCGGTGCCCGGCTCGCTGACCAGCTGGAACTACGACAGGGCGTACTGGGGCGGCTGGCACGCCTACAGCTCCCGGCTCGCCTTCCACGTCAATCCCACCGGCAGCGAGCGCTGCGGGGAGACCGAGCCCTGCTACGTACCGGCCTCGGCGCTCGCCGCCCGTACCTCGGGCCTGCTGACCAACCGGGTCGCCACCGAGGCCGTCCTGCCCTCCTTCGCCGTGGGCGCCTCCTACGTCGACGGGAGCAATGTGCTGCGCCTGCCGTCGGGCCGGTGGCGGTACCTGCCCGACGGGGCCCCGGCGTCGGCGGTGGTCGAGGCGGACGACCCGGGTGCCCTGGCGCAGGTCGAGGAGAGCCGCGCGTGGCTGGCGGCGGGCACGGTGCCGGGGACCACCGCCGCGCAGCGGGCCGCGTCGCAGCGCGCCCTGCTGTCGATGCGGGCGCTGCTGAAGCCGAACGGCGCGTTCGCGGCGGCGTGGGCGCCGCCGTGGGAGTATTCCTGGCCCCGCGACGGGGCGTTCGCGGCGGTCGCCTTCGCCGCCACCGGGCACGACGAGGAGGCGTACCGGATCCTGGGCTACGACGCGCTCACCCAGCGGGCCGACGGGACCTGGGAGGCCCGTACCGTGCTGGACGGCAGCGGGCCGCCGGACGCGCGGAAGTGGCAGCTGGACGGCAACGGCTGGGTGCCCTGGGCCACGTGGCAGTGGTACCAGGCGGCGCCGCCCGGCGGGCGGGACGAACGGCTGCGCGAGCTCTACCCGATGGTGCGCAAGGCCGCCGACCACGCCGCCCGCTCCCTGGGGCCGGACGGCCTGCCTCCGGCGTCCCCGGACTACTGGGAGCTGGACACGGAGACGGCCAACATCGGTACCGCCGCACCCCTGCTGGCCGGGCTCAACTCCGCGGCCGACCTGGCCGGGCGGCTGGGCATGGGCGCGGACGCGGAGCGCTGGGGGGAGGCGGCCCGGCGGCTGTCCGCCGCGATCGCCGTCTCCTTCGCCCCGCTGGGGTACCAGCGGACGGTGGACGGCAAGCACGGCCGGGACAGCGCGGTGGCGTTCATGGCGCCCCCGTTCAACGCCGCCCCGGCCGGTCTCGGCGAGGCGCTGGACTCCACCTACCGGGCGCTGCTGCTGCCGAACGGCGGGGTCTCGCCCGGCAACGACCCCTCCTTCAGCTGGGGTTCGTACGCGTGGACGGCCAGCACCTCCTTCTTCGCCCTCGCCTGGGCCGGTACCGGTGAGCCGGCGAAGGCCGGCAGGGTGCTCGACTGGGTGCTGTCCAAGCGCAACGGGCTGGGCGAACTCCCCGAAACGGTGAACGGGGCCGGGCTGCCGTCCGCCGTGGCGCCCCTGGGCTGGACGGACTCGCTGGTCGTACTCACCGCACTGGCCCTCCAGGGTTCCGTGCGGCCCACTCCCCCGGCGACGCGGTCGTCGGTGGAGTGACCGGCCCCGTGAGGGGCACGACATGTGGTGTGCATCGACAGGAGGCGGAGGCGGTTATGCGGGGCGGAACGATCGCGGTGGTCGGCGGGAGCATCGCGGGGTGCGCCGTCGCGACGGCGGCGGCGCGGGCGGGCGCCGGTGAGGTGGTGGTGCTGGAGCGGACGCGCGGGCGGCTGCAGGACCGGGGCGTCGGCCTGTGCATCCACAACGAACGGGCCGCCGAGCTCGGCGCGAGCGGCGCGCTGCCCGGCGGGATCGCCGCGCATCCGCTGGAGCGGCGCCGCTGGGTGGTCCGCGACGATGCCCACGGGGCGGGCGGCCGGGTGATCTGGGAGCAGCCGTTCCCCTTCCACTCCTACCACTGGGGCCTGCTCTGGCAGGGCCTTCGGGAGTCCGTGCCGGACGCGGTGGTCTACCGGCAGGGGGAGGCGGTGACGGGGGTCGGGGAGACCGGGGACGCGGGCGTCGAGGTGCGGCTCGCGGGCGGGTCGATCGAGCGGTACGACCTGGTGGTCGGTGCCGACGGGTACCGGTCGGTGGTGCGTTCGGCGCTCTGCCCGGACTCCCGGCCGCAGTACGCCGGTTACGTGTGCTGGCGCGGCAACTTCGACGCGGCGCTGCTCGCGGGCCTCGGCAGCGTCGCCGACTCGGTGCCGGAGGCGGGTACCACGGTCTGCTTCCCGGGCGGTTCCTGCGTCATCTACCGCATTCCCGGGCCGGACGGACCGCGGGTGAACTGGGTGCTCTACGGCTCTCCGCCGCAGGACGGGCAGCTGCGCCAGGGCGATCCGACGAGCTTCCCGCCGGGCGGCCTCACTCCCGCGCTGGCGGGGCATCTGGCGGCGCTGCTCGATCGCGAGTTCCCGCCGTACTGGGCGCGGGCGCTCGCGCTGACCGACCCGGCGGACACCTTCGTCCAGCCGATCTACGACATGGAGACCTCGCGGACCGCCGCCGGCCGGCTGCTGCTCGCGGGGGACGCGGCGAGCGTCGTACGCCCGCACAACACGAGCGGCGCCGCCAAGGCGCTCCAGGACGCCACCGCCCTCGCCGACGGCTGGCGCCGCTGCGGGTCGTTCGAGGAACTGCTGCACGGCTACGAGGAGACCCGCGGCGCCGCCGGACGGGAGCTGGTCGCGCTGGCCCGCCGGCTGGGCCGCGCCCAGGTCGAGCGGACCCCGGCCTGGGCGGGCATGGACGGCGAGGCGATGGAGGCCTGGTGGCGGGGCCAGCTCGGCGGGGCCCCCGGTATCGGGGGCCGGGCCATGACCCCGTAGGCCTTGGCCCTTGGTGGTCGCTAGTGGTCCTTGGTGGTGTTGCTGGTGATCGTGCCGTCCGTGCCGGACACGGTGACCGCGTGCCGGACGCCGTCGGACCCGATGACCACGGCCAGCCAGGCGCTGCCGCCGCCCTCCTGGGCGACCGCGCGCAGCCCCGCGACCTTCCCGCCCGGCACGGCCGCGGCGGCCTTCTCGGCCGCCTCGCCGATGGCCAGGGAGGGGATGGGCGCGGGCGCCGGGGCGCTCTTGTCGAGGCCCCCGCGCCCGCCGGCGCCTCCGGGACGGTCCTGCTCCCCGGGCGCCTTGGGGCCCGCGGGGCGGCCGGGCTCGCCCTGCTCGCGTTCGTGCCGCGGTTCAGCGGCGTGCGGGCCGCCCCGGAGGCCGCCCTCGGGCCCCGGTCCGGCCCAGGCGAGGTGCGGGCCCCGCTCGACGCGCATGTGGTGGTCGTGGTGTCCGGCCGCGGCCACCGCCGTCACTCCGCCGACGACGACCACCGCGACGGCACCGGCCGCCACCCAGCGGGCGCGCTTGCCACCGGGGACGAGGCGGCCCAGGGCCGCGGACTTGCGGGCCTCGGCCTCGGGAGCGGTCACCGGGGCGGTCACGGCGGCGGGCTCGGCCTGCTCGGAGGGCGGGACAGAATCAGACATACAGGAACTCCTCAGGACAACCGGGCGCGGTGCGCGGCTCGTTCCAGAGCATGCTGAGCGGAAGCTGAAGCCCCGCTGAAGCCACCTGAAGACCTCTTCAGCCAACGGCGGGACGGTCCTGAGATCCTGTCCGGCATGCGCGTACTGGTGGTGGAGGACGAACGGCGGCTCGCCGTGGCCCTGCAGCGAGGGCTGCAGTCGGAGGGGTTCTCGGTGGATGTGGCCCACGACGGGACCCAGGGCCTGTGGATGGCCACGGAGCACGACTACGACCTCATCGTGCTGGACATCATGCTGCCCGGGCTGAACGGGTACCGGGTGTGCGCGAAGCTGCGCGCGGCCGGCAACGAGTCGGGGATCTTGATGCTCACGGCGAAAGACGGCGAGTACGACGAGGCGGAGGCGCTCGACACCGGCGCCGACGACTTCCTGTCCAAACCGTTCTCCTACCTCGTCCTGGTCGCCAGGCTGCGGGCGCTCGGACGGCGTACGGGCCGTCGGCGGCCCCAGGTGATGCGGTTCGGCGACCTGCTGCTCGACCCCGCCCGGCACTCCTGCTCCCGCGGAGGCGCGGAGATCCGGCTGACGGCGCGGGAGTTCGCCGTCCTGGAGTGCCTGGCCCGGCGCTCCGGCGAGGTGGTGCCCAAGCGGGACATCCTGGAACAGGTGTGGGACAGCGCTTTCGACGGCGATCCCAATGTGGTCGAGGTCCACGTCAGCGCCGTCCGCCGCAAGATAGACGCGCCGTTCGGCCGCGCCGCGGTGGAGACCGTGCGCGGAGCGGGATACCGGCTGGCGGCCGACGGTGGCTGAGGCCGAGGCCGGGCGTCCTGGCCTGCGCGAGCGCGTGCGCGCCGCCCTGCAGGCGGTCCCGGGCGCGATCCTGCGCCGGTGGCCGGTGCTGCGGCGGCTGTGGCCGACCACGGTACGGGCGCGGGCGACCGTGGGCGCCAGTGCGGTGGTGGCCGTGGCCCTGGCGCTCGCCTCGTTCGCCCTGCTCGGGCTGCTGGAGGCGAACCTGCTCCGCAACGCGGAGAACGACGCCCGGCGCCAGGCCGAGACGGTGGCGCAGCTCGCCGCCACCGGGAAGCTGGGCCGCGTCCGGCCGCCGGCCCGCGGCATCGACTTCGTCCAGGTGGTGGGCGCCGACGGTCGCGTCCTGTTCGCCAGCCCGAACCTGGCCGGGGTGCCCGCCTTCCCGCCGCCCGGTCCGGGCGCTCCGGGAACCCGGTTCCACACGTGGCGGGTCCGCCCGCTGGACGGCGAGTACCGGCAGCGGGTCGTCCAGGTCGTCACGCAGACCCCGGAGGGCATGGCCACCGTCTACGCCGGCGCCTCCCTGCGGGACGCGGACGCGGCCGACGACACGACCACCGCCGCTCTCGTCATCGGCATGCCCCTGCTGCTGGCCACCGTCGCCCTGGTGACCTGGCGCGTCACCGGCCATGCGCTGCGCCCGGTGGAGGAGATCCGGGCCGAGGTCGCCGAGATCTCCGACCGCGGCCTGCACCGCCGGGTGCCGGTGCCCGCCACCGACGACGAGGTCGCCCGGCTGGCCGAGACCATGAACGCCACCCTCGACCGGCTGGAGGCCTCCGGGATCCGCCAGCAGCAGTTCATCGCCGACGCCTCCCACGAACTGCGCAGCCCCATCACCGTCCTGCGCACCCAGCTGGAGGTGGCGCTGGCCGTCCAGGACCCGGAGCTGTGGCCCGAGCTGATCTCCGGGGCCCTGGAGGACATCGAACGGCTCCAGCACCTCACGGCGGACCTGCTGCTGCTCGCCCGGATCGACGCGGCCCAGCCGGTGGCCGTCGCCCCGCTGGACCTGACCGCCTTGGTGCGCGAGGTGGTGGAGGGCCGGCTCGGCGACCGTGTCCCCGTACGGCTGCGGCTGGAACCCGATGTCGAGGTCACCGCCGGCGCGCTGTGGCTCGGCCGTATCGTGACCAACCTCGTCGACAACGCGCAGCGCTACGCGGACGGGCGCGTGGACGTCACCCTGCGGACGACACACGGGACGCGGCCGGGCACCGCCGTGCTGGAGGTCGCCGACGACGGCCCCGGTATCCCGGCGGCCGACCGGGAGCGGATCTTCGAGCGCTTCACGCGCCTCGACGACTCGCGCAGCCGCGACCACGGCGGAGCCGGACTGGGGCTCGCCATCGCCCGCGATCTGAGCACCCACCACGGCGGAACGCTCACGGCCGAGGGCGGCGCGGGCGGAGCCGCCGGCGCGCGGCTGGTGCTGCGCCTGCCGACGACGCCCCGGCCCTGACGGGGCGGGGTGTCCGGGGTGTCCGGGGCGGCCTCCGCTCACCCGTCCACGAAGAGGATGTCCTCGCTGGGGTGGGTCATCCGCAGGATCTGATCGTCCGTGATCTCGACCACCCGGTGCAGACCGGTGAGGACCTCGTCGCCGGGCAGGATGCGGAACTTGTCCCCGCCCCCGGCCAGGAAGGCGGGGAAACCGCCCAGCGAGCAGTTCTCCGGGTCGAAGTCGAAGTAGTCCTTCAGCCGGCGGAACAGCTTGGGGAGGATCACCACGCCCGTGTCGTTGTCCGTGATCGAGGAGATGCCGTCGATCTCCGCCCCCTCGACGGTCACGTCCTTCGCCCACAGCCCCTTCGGCGGCGTGCTCTCCTTCGCCTCCAGGGCCACCGCCTTGAGAGCGTCCCGCAGGTCCACGGGCAGGCCCTCGTAGAAGGTCGGGTAGGCCAGGCCGAGCGAGAGCAGGTGGTGATTGGCGGTCCGCTCCAGCTTCTCCTTGTCGACGTCGATCCGATAGCCGCTGTACGCGGGCGGGGTGCCTCGGCCGACCAGGGCCACGCAGCGGCCGAACATGTCGGTGCCGCTGGTGAGGATGTAGCCGGGCACCTTGTCGGGGGTGGTGGTGACCGTCTCGTCGTCGTGCCGCTGGATGCTGGTGAAGCGGAGCCAGGTCAGCAGGGCATCGGCGGCCTGGTGCGCGAACTTGAGCGGCTGGTGCCGCTCCGGCCCGTAGCTGCCGTTGGTGTAGTGGGTCTCCAGTGCGTCGATGCCCTCCAGGCGTACGGAGGCACGGCCGTCCGCCTTGGGCAGGACCCCGGTGCACCCCGGCACGAGTTTCCAGTCCGCCACGTTGTCCGGGATGAAGGGGATGGTGTCCCCGTCCGGCTTGGCTCCGCCGTTCACCCGGAACGACCCTCTGATCAGCAGCATCGACACGACGACTCCCACGGACGCAACCGAGCGATCACTTTCAGTAGCAGTACGTCACTCACAGTACACGCCTCGTCCGACATCGCTGCTCTCGCCCGCCCGTGGACGGCGCGGGAAAACCCGGTGCCCCGGCAGGACGCGATCACTAGACTCGCCGTACGCGCTGCCGACAGGGCACCGCGCGCCTGATGCCGAGTGAAGAGAAGGGGAGCCGCGCCATGTGCACGTACCGCACCGCCGCCTTCGCTCCCCCGACCCGGTACGACGTGATCCCCGTGTCTCGCAGCGGGCGGTGCCGGCTGCGCGGCCGTCACCGTATGCCCGTGACCCACTTCTAGGGTTCCGTCCCCTCCTGCCTTCCGTACACCCGTATGCCCGTGGGCCCGTACGTCCTCCTGTCCGGACTCGTTCCGGACGGGTCGGCGACGCCGCTCTGCGCTGCGGCTGCCCGGACGGGCCGGGGCGAATGCGGGGAATCGCGCCGCCCTCTTCCTCAGCACACTCGAAAGGCCTCGGGCCATGCGCGCCAACAGGCAGCCCCGCACCACGACTTTCCCCGCCGCCGTCCGCAACCTGGGCATCCTCGCCCACGTCGACGCCGGCAAGACCACCATCACCGAACGGATCCTCTTCGCGACCGGTGCCATCCACCAGCGCGGCGAGGTCCACCACGGCACCACCGTCACCGACTACGACCCCCAGGAACGCGATCGCGGCATCACCATCTTCGCCGCGGCCGTGAGCTGCGCCTGGGGCGGTCATCGCGTCAACCTGATCGACACCCCGGGTCACGTCGACTTCTCCGACGAGGTCGAACGTTCCCTGCGGGTGCTGGACGGGGCGGTCGCGGTGTTCGACGCCGTCGCCGGGGTCGAGCCGCAGAGCGAGACGGTGTGGCGGCAGGCCGACCGGCACGGTGTGCCGCGGATCGCGTTCGTCAACAAGCTGGACCGGGCGGGCGCCGACCTCGACACGGCGGTCGCGTCGATCCGCGAGCGCCTGGGGGTCGTTCCGCTGGTGGTACAGCTGCCCATCGGAACGGAGGGCTCGTTCTCCGGCGTCGTCGACCTGCTGGCGATGCGCTCGCTGCACTGGCGGTCCGGATCCGACGGCTACCAGGAGGGCCCGGTCCCCGAGCCGCTGCGGGAGGAGGCGGCCCGGCGCCGCCGGCTCCTGGAGGAGACGGTGGCGGAGCTGCACGCCGACGCCCTGGAGGAGTTCTGCTCGGCATCGGCCCTGACGGATCGGACCCTGGTCCGCGCCTTGCGGGAGCTGACGCTGCGCGGGGACGGTGTCGTGGTGCTGTGCGGATCGGCATACCGCAACCGCGGGATCGAGCCGCTGCTGGACGCGGTCCTCGCGTACCTGCCGTCGCCTTCCGACATGCCTCCGGTACGGGGGCTGGTGAAGGACGGCGCGGAGCAGGAGCGCGCCCCCGACCCGGCGGAGCCGTTCACCGCGCTCGCCTTCAAGGTGACGGCCACGGCGACCGGGCGGCTCACGTACCTGCGGGTCTACGCGGGCACCCTGCGCAAGGGCGCGACGGTACTGGACGCGGCCACGGGCCGTACGGAGCGGGTCGGCCGGATCCTGCGGGTCCAGGCCGACCGGCACGAGGAACGGGAGGAGGCGGTGGCCGGCGACATCGTCGCGGTGATCGGGCTGAAGGCCGCCCGGGCGGGCACGACCCTGTGCGCGCCGGGCGCCCCGCTGGTCCTCGAACCGCCTTCGGTGGCCGAGCCGGTGGTGTCGGTCGCGGTCGAGGCCCGGCGGGGCAGCGACACGGGCCGGCTCTCGGCGGCGCTCGCCCGGCTCGCCGAGGAGGACCCGTCGCTGGTGGTGCGGTCCGACCCGGAGAGCGGCCAGACCGTACTGTCGGGCATGGGCGAGCTGCACCTGGAGGTCGCGGTGGAGAAGATCCGCAGCGGTCACGGGGTGGAGGTCGTCGTCGGCCGGCCGCAGGTCTCCTACCGGGAGACCGTCGTGCGCGGGGTCAGCGGCCTCGTCCACCGGCACGTCAAACAGGACGGTGGTGCGGGCCAGTTCGCCCACGTCGTCCTCGACGTCGAGCCGCTGGAGGAGCCCTGCTTCGAGTTCCGGTCGACGGTCGTCGGCGGACGGGTCCCGCAGGAGTACGCGCGCGCCGTGGAAGCCGGCTGCCGGGACGCGCTCGCCGAGGGCCCCCTCGGCGGGTTCCCGGTGACGGGGCTGCGGGTCACGCTCACCGACGGGGCGACCCACTCCAAGGACTCCTCGGAGATGGCGTTCCGCGCGGCGGGCCGGTTCGGGCTGCGCGAGGCCCTGCGCCTGAGCACGATGGAGGTCCTGGAACCGCTCGCCGAGGTCACGGTGACGGTTCCGGAGGACGGTGTCGGGGGCGTTCTGGGTGATCTCGCGGCCCGCCGCGGCCGGGTCTCCGGTTCCACGGCCGAGGCCGGGACCGCCGTGGTCACGGCGGCCGTGCCGCTGGCCGAGCTGTTCGGCTACGCGTCCCGGCTGCGCGGCCGGACGCAGGGGCGGGGCACCTTCACCACCCGGCCGGCCGGTCTCGCACCGGTCCCGGCCTCGGTCGCGGGGACCCTGCAGGTCCGTTGAGACCGGCCGGGTGGCCGCCGGACGACCGTCCGACGGCCACCCGGCCACCCGGCCGCCCCGTCCCCGTTCGCCGGGGGCGGGGCGGCCTCCTGGGCGAACCAGGCCGGGGATCCGCCGAACGGTACATCCTCTCGATGTCCGAGAATGTGCAGCGCCGAGCGGGAGATCATCCGCGCCGGGCCCTGCTCGACGCATGGCCTTGCCGGCCTTGCCGGCCGCCCTCCGCGATCATTCCGAGGTTCGGCGCAGGACCAGGCAGAGGAAGCCGAAGCTGTCCCGGTACCCGTGCAGCCACTCCGAACGCGCGGCGTCGGCCGTCTCCAGCGCCTGTGCGGACCCCGGATCGTCAGGGTGGTCCAGGGCCCATGCGGCCAGCGAGCCCCAGCAGGCCCACTCGTAGGCGTCCAGCTCGCTTCGGGTGCTGACATGGGCGTGGACAGGGGTCCATCCGTCGGCGACGACGTGGTCCACCGTGGTCGCCAGGTCGGCGAGTTCACCGAACATCTCGACGGCCTCAGGCGAAGGGGCGCGGTCCCAGAACGACTCGCCGATCAGCACGCGGCCCCCGGGAGCCAGGTGTTCGCGGGCCGCGGCGAGGGTGGGGAGAAGCCCGCCGAAGGCATGCGCGGCCCCGACGCTGATCACGAGATCGAACGGCTGCGGGGAGACGAAGTCCGCGGCCTCCTGACGGTGGAGGACCAGCCGCTCGTCCACCCCGCGTTCGCCCGCTGCCCGGCGGGCCTGCGTCAGGGAGACTTCGGACACGTCGACGCCCTCGGCGTGCAGGTGCGGGCGCGTCGCCAGGGCGCGCAGAAGCCATTCCGCCGTGCCGCATCCGAGGTCGAGCACGCGCTCGTCGCCCCGCGGGAGGCCGTGTTCGAGCAGCCGGCTGACCGAGTCGTCGGCGAGCGGAGACTTGATCGGGTGGTCGGCATGGGCGATCGCGGAGATCTGCTCGCGGCTCATCGGCGCGGTGTGCCCCGCGTCGAGGAGCAGCTTCGCGGCCACCGCCGTGCCATCGGTGCTGATCGCGGCGGCCACGGCCTTCGCCCGGCTGCCGACTTCCGGGTCCAGGGCTGTCCTGAGCGCGGCCGACAGGGACTGGACGGTCGGAACCGGGCCGTCGTGGGCCACGCCGATGCCCAGTTCGGCCACGCGGCCGGCCCAGTACGGCTGGTCCGCCAGCTGGGGTACCACCACCTGCGGGGCGCCGGCCCGGGCGGCCGTCGTCGTGGTGCCCGCGCCGCCGTGGTGCACGACGGCGGCCACCCGGCGGAACAGTGCCTGCTGGTTGACCTCGCCGACGGCGAAGCAGTCGTCCCCGTCGTCGATCAGGGCCAGGTCCGCCCAGCCACGCCCGACGAGTACGCGGCGACCCTGCGCGCGGACCGCTTCGATCGCGGCCTGGGCGACGTCCTCGGCGTTGCGCACGGGAATGCTGCCGAAGCCCACGTACACCGGTGGCGTGCCGGCATCCAGGAACGCCACCAGATCGGCCGGGAGCGGGCGTTCGTCCGGCCGTATCCACGCGCCGGTCTGCACCACTTCGAGGTCCGCCGGCTCCTGCCACGGGCTCAGGACCGGGTCCGCGGCCAGCCACGGCCGGTCGGTGAGGACGTAGTCGCGGAAGTGGTCCACCGGGGGCAGGCCGATCGACGCCCGGTGGGTGTTGAGCCCCACGCCGAAGAGTACGTTCATGTTCTCGATGTCCAGGTCCCACAGCGCCTGGTTGTCGGTCACTTCCGGCGGGAACGGCCGGCCCGGCCGCTCGAACGGGGCGTGGTGCGGCGACGGCAGATAGGTCGGGAAGTAGGCCACGAACGTGTAGGGGATACCCAGCTTCTCGGCTGCCAGCCGCGCACCGGCCGCGGCCGGGAGCAGGCCGGTCGCCACCATCACGTCACACCCCTCGGCCGCCGGGGCGACCGCTTCGTACGTCATGGCGAGCAGCGCGGCCGCGCGCTCGGGCAGTCCCGCCGCCGGCATCGGCGTCTTGCCGGTCACCGCCCCCTTCACGATCTCACGCACCGGCGAGCCGATCGGCACCAGCGGCAGGCCGACGCCGTCGAGGAAGTCCGCGAAGTCCGGTGGCGCGCACACCCGTACGTCCGCGCCGAGCGCCCGCAGCTGCACCCCGAGTCCCGCCATCGGCTCGATGTCCCCGCGCGATCCGTACGCCATCAACAGCACACGCATGTGGTGATTCTCATTTCCGTAGATCCTGATTTCTGGATTCGTCTGCACGACCCCGGTCATGCCGCAGGCCCCGGCTTTCGTGGTCGAGGCGGTCGTACGTGATGAGGCCGCGTCAGACCGTGGTGCCCGGACTCCAGCGGTCCAGATCGGCGTACGCCGGGATCCACCGGGCGGTGCAGGCGGCGTAGGCGGGTGCGGGCAGCCGGGCGAGGAGCCTCGCCGCCGTCGGTTCGTCGGCGCCGTCCAGCAGCCACGGCAGCAGCAGCGGTGCGTCCTGGTCGATGTACCGGGCCTGGACCCGGCTGAAGTCGCCCCACTCCTCGGCCGTCAGCACCCGCTGAACGAGCGGGAGCACCGTTCCCTCCTCGTGCGCGAGGTGGCCTGCCAGGCCGCGGGTCAGCGCGTCGGCGAGCTGGCCCAGCCGCAGCGAGTCGGCGCCGGGGTCGGTCAGCGCGCCGTCGATGGCCCGGATCACCGTGGCGATGGCGGCGTGTTCGGCCTCCATGACCTCCAGCAGCGCCAGGTCCTTCGGCCGGTCGGCCAGGTTCCGCCGCAGCGACGGCCACAGCGCGTCGTCCTCGGCCGTGTGGTGGGCATGGAGAGCCTTCTTGAACAGCGTCCATCCGGCAGTCGTGGCCAGCACCTGCCCCGGGTCATGGTCCGCGGCGGTGGTGAGCCGGTCCAGATGGGCCAGTTCCCGGCGCAGGGCGTCGTGCATCGCGTACATCTCGGTCAGGTCGATGGCGTCCCTCATGAGCGGATCGAAAGCGTTCCGGCGTGCTCACCGGTCACTGCCCTGACGTGGCTGAAGGCACGACGCGCCGATGACGGGACGAAGGCGCCGACGGGGTACCTCATCGCGTCCGACCGTACGCACGGGGGTTTGTGCACGCGTGACTGCATGCCTCAAAGATCTTCCGGCCCGCGCGTATGATCAAGGAACACTTGTGCGCGGTTCGATAACCGCCAGGTTATCGACGAAGGGCCGTGGGCCGGTGGAGCTGCGGGACATCGAGATCTTCCTGGTGCTGGCCGAGGAGCTGCATTTCGGCCGGACCGCACAGCGGCTGCACGTCTCCCAGGCGCGCGTCAGCCAGGCCATCAAGAAGCAGGAACGGCGCATCGGCGCCGAGCTGTTCGCCCGTACCAGCCGCACGGTGCGCCTGACGGAGGTCGGCCGCCAGTTCCGCGACGATCTGCAACCGGTCTACGCGGGCCTGCACGAATCCCTGGAACGCGCCCAGCTGGCGGCCCGCGGCATCACCGCACAGCTCCGCGTCAGCCTGATGCCCTTCAACGTCGTCGATCTGCACCCCTATTGGAAGGCGTTCCGCGCACGGTATCCGCACTGGGGACTGCGGGTCCGTCAGGCGACCTTCACCGATGTGTTCGGCCAGCTCCGCAACGGTGCGATGGACGTCGTGGTCGCCTGGTTGCCGGTGGAGGAACCGGACTTCACCGTCGGGCCGGTCCTGTGCACCGACTCGCGGATCCTCGCCGTCGCCGCCGACCACCGGCTCGCGGGGCGGGACTCGGTACCACTGGAGCTGCTCGCCGACTTCCCGCACGGCACTGCCCACGGCCTGCCGGACTACTGGGAGGACAGCTACCTGCCCTTCCACACCCCACGAGGCCGCCCGATCGAGCGCATCACATCCGCGGCCTCGGACAACGCCGATCAACTGATCAACCACGTCGGCATGGGCGAGATCATCCACACCTTCCCCGGCCATGTCACCAGGCACTGGGGCATGCCGAACATCCGATGGCTTCCCCTCCCCGACATGGCCGCCCTGCACTTCGTCCTGGTCTGGCGGACCGAAGCCGAGAACGACCTCGTCCGCGCCCTGGCCGACACGGTGCGAGACCTCGGCGTGTTCCGCTTCTGACGAGACGTGCGGGGTGGTCGTCGGGGCCGCGCCGCCCTGACCGCGGCCGGCTTCACCCTGACCGCGGGAACGACCGTCTTCCTCTTGTTCCACGCCACAGGCTGCGACGGCCGCTGAACGGGCTGGTCCGGCACATGGGGGTGGGGCATGGCGAACGAGTCCCGGGCACAGGGGGTGCGCAGCCTCTAAGCTGCGGGATTCGGCGGTACTCGCAGACAGACAAGGTGAACATGTTCGAGCCGGTGCAGGAAAATCCCTACCCTGACAGCCACGTCCTCGGCGAGGGCCCCGAGCCGCACCCGCTGCTGCGGCCCGTACTGCCCCTGCTGGGACGCTGGCACGGCCGGGGGCAGGGCGAGTACCCGACCCTTGAGAAGGACTTCCGCTACGAGCAGGAGATCACCTTCAGCCACGACGGCCGCCCCTTCCTGCGCTACGAGGCACGCGCGTGGCTGATCGACGGGTCCGGGGCGCCGGTGCGGCCGGCGGGCCGTGAGGCCGGGTGGTGGCGGGTGACTCCCGACGCCGCGCTGGAGGTCGTGCTCGCCCACCCGACGGGCATCGTGGAGACGTACGTCGGGCGGGTGTCCGGTGCGGAGTTCGAGATCGAGACCAAGGACGTGGCGCTGACCCCGCTCGCCAAGGAGGTCACCGGCACACGGCGGCACTACACGGTCGGGGACGGCGAGATGACGGTCGTCCACGACATGGCCGCCGTGGGACAGCCCCTGCAGCACCACCTCACGACGCACCTGCGGCGGCGCCCGTCGTAGGTGGCGGCTGCGGGAGATCACCCGGGTGCCCCGGCACGGGCTGCGGGTACTGCGGCCCGCTCCGTCGCACACTCGGTGGCAGGCCGGAGCCGAAGGCCGTGACCGTAGGGAGTGACCGACCGTGGTGGATGTGGAACGACGCTCCGCCCTGGCGGGCCTGCTGTGCGCGGGGTTCGCGGGGCTCGCCGGGTCCGGGCCCTCCTCCCCGGCCGCGGCCGCGCCCGGGCCGGGGCGCACCGCCCGGGCCGCCGCCGGTCCCCGCCCGCCGGCGGCGCTGCTGGGCGACGAGATCCGCCGGCTGCCCACCTCCCGGAAGGTCCTGGCCCTCACCTTCAACGCCGCCTGGGACGTCGACGGGATCGACACGGTGCTGGCCGAACTGCGCCGGCGAAAGCTGCCCGCGACCTTCTTCCCGACCGGCACGTTCGCCGAGGCACACCCCGCGGCGGTGCGCTCCATCGCGGACGCGGGGCACGGCCTCGGCAACCACTCGTACAGCCACCCCTACTTCGACGACCTCAGCACCACCGAGCGGGCGGACGAGGTACGCGGGGCCGACGCGGCCATCCGGGCGGCGTCCGGGACCGAGCCCCTGCCGTTCTTCCGGTTCCCCTACAGTTCCACCACCCCGGAGTCCATCACCGACGTCAACGACCTGGGCTACGCGGCGATCGAGTTCAGCGCCGACACGAACGGCTACCTCGGCCCGCAGGGCGGCATGAGTGTGGACAAGGCCGTCAAACGGGCCGTGGACGCCTTCGCTCCCGGGGCGATCATCCAGATGCACGTCGGCAGCAACGGTTCCGGCGTCGTCCTCGACGCCGAGGCCCTTCCTCTGATCGTCGACGCCGCCCTGGCCGAGGGCTACGAGGTCATCGACCTGCGCCAGTTCCTCGAAGCCGCGGCGGGGGTCCGCTGACGGCCGGTCGGCGGGCGGAGAATACCGGTGCGCGCCGGGGCCGCCGACCACGTACTGTCTCCCTGTCGATCACGGGGAGAGGGCATACATGCAGGTCGGATCCCGACGTGGCTTCCTGGTCGCGGCGGCGGCCCTCACCGCCTCGGCGTCCGTCGGCGCCTGCCGCAGCAGGAACGACGGAAGCGGCGACCCGCTCGACGTCTCGGCGAGCGCGCATCTGCCCGCCGCCCCGGAATCCCTGGCCGCCGACGGCACCACCATCGTGCTCGGCGACCCCGGCGCACCCCTCGCCGTCCGGCTGTACGAGGACATGAGCTGCCCGGCCTGCGCCGAGTTCGAGACGGAGGGGACCGCCCCGTACCTGAAGCGCGCGGCCCGCAACGGCGCACTGCAGCTGCAGTTCACGCTGGGGTCCTTCCTCGGCCCGGGATCGAAGTTCGCGGCGAACGCCCTGCGCGCCGCGCTCGATCAGAACAGGTTCGCCGACTACCACGACCTGCTGTACCGCCAACAGAGCAGGGTGCGGAAGTCCGGGGGCTTCACCCGGGACCTGTTGCTGGGCATGGCCATCATGATTCCGGGCCTGCGCGGCCCGGAGTTCGACGCGGCGGTGCTGGAGACGAAACACCGGGAGTTCGTCGAGGCCGCCGACGAGGTGCTCCGTACGTCACCCGTCCTGGGAACCCCTGCCATGGCGATCGGCGGAGCCTTCGTCCCGTCGGACCGCCACGAGCTCTACACCGACCGCAGCCGCCTCTACCGGCACCTCAAGAAGGCGGCCCGGGCCGACTGGTAGGCGAGACCGCTGCCGCGGATGAGGCCGCCGGCTCCCCAACCCCTGGGCAGGCGACGCCCGTTGCGCGGTCCGGGTTATGGTCCGACTCGGCACTGACGGATCGGAACACGGGGATGTGACGGGTGAGCGAGAAGGAAGTTCTGGCGCAGCGCTTCGAAGAGCACCGCTCCCACCTGCGGGCGGTGGCCTACCGGATGCTGGGCTCGCTCAGTGAGGCGGAGGACGCCGTACAGGAGGCCTGGTTCAAGCTCAACCGCTCCGACACGGCCGCGGTGGAGAACCTGGGCGGCTGGCTGACCACCGTGGTCGGCCGGGTGTGTCTGGACATGCTGCGCTCGCGCGGCACGCGGCGCGAGGATCCGCTGCACGACCAGGACGGGCAGGTCCGCCTTCCCGACCCGATCGTCAGCCGCGCGGACGGGCTCGACCCCGAGCAGGAGATCCTGCTGGCCGACTCGGTTGGCATCGCCCTGATGATCGTCCTGGACACGCTCGCCCCCGCCGAGCGGCTGGCCTTCGTCCTGCACGACCTGTTCGCCGTGCCCTTCGACGAGATCGCCCCCGTGCTCGGGCGTTCCGCCGCCACGACCCGGCAGCTCGCGAGCCGGGCCCGGCGCCGCGTCCAGGGCGCGGCGCCGGCTCCGGACCCCGACCGGGCCCGCCTGCGCGGCATCGTCGACGCCTTCCTCGCCGCCTCGCGCGGCGGGGACTTCGACGCGCTCGTCGCGGTCCTCGACCCCGATGTGGTGGCCCGCTCCGACGGCGGCACGCTGCGTCCCACGCTGCTGCGGCGCGGCGCGGCCGAGGTCGCCTCGCAGGCGATCACCTTCGCGCGGTTCGCCGAGGCGGCTCACGCGGCGCTGGTCAACGGGGTCCCCGGGGTGGTCGCGATGGCGGAGGGCCGGGCGCTGTCGGTCATGGCGTTCACCATCCGGGACGGCAGGATCACCGCGCTCGACATCCTCACCGACCCCGAGCGCCTGGCACGCATCGACCTGAGCGTCCTCGACGGCTGAGCCGCCATCGGGCCGCCCTGTGGAGTGATCCGCCTCACACCCCGTCACAACCCGGGACCGTGCGGTGTCTTGATGTCGAACCCGTCAAGAAGAAGGAGAAACACCATGACGCAGCACACCGAAGTGGTCGTGATCGGCGGCGGATACGCAGGTGTCATGGCGGCCAACCGCCTGACGCAGCGCGGCGGCGTGAGGGTGACCCTGATCAACCCGCGTGCGACGTTCGTCGAGCGGATCCGCCTGCACCAGCTGGCGGCCGGGACCGACGACGCGGTCGTCGAGTACCGCGAGGTCCTGGCCGAGGGCGTCCGGCTGGTCGTGGACACGGTGACGCGGATCAACGCCCCGGAGCGCAGCGTGGCGCTGGGGACCGGCGCCGCGCTCGGCTACGACTACCTCGTCTACGCGGTGGGCAGTGGCAGCGCCGACCCGCGCGTGCCCGGGGCCGCCGAGTTCGCCTACCCGATCACCACCCTGGAGGAGGCGCAGCGGCTGCGGCCGGTCCTCGACGCAGCGGCCCCCACGGCGGCGGTGACGGTGGTCGGGGCGGGGCCGACGGGGATCGAGGCCGCCGCCGAGCTGGCGGAGCAGGGCCGCCGCGTGACCCTGGTCTGCGGTGGGGTGCTCGGCCCCTACCTGCACGGCCGGGGCCGCCGCTCGGTCGCCGGGCGGCTGGCCGGGCTCGGGGTGACCGTGCTGGACGGCCCCGGGACGAGGGTGACTGCGGTGACCCGGGATGCGGTGGAGCTCGGTGACGGCCGCGAGGTGCCGAGCGAGGTGACCATCTGGACCGCCGGCTTCGGCGTGCCGGACCTGGCCGTGCGCAGCGGTCTGAGCACGGACGCCCTGGGCCGCCTACTCACGGACGAGACGCTGACGAGCGTGGACGACGTACGCGTCGTCGCGGCGGGCGACTCGGCGGCGCCGTCGGACCTGCCGCTGCGGATGAGCTGCCAGGCCGCGATGCCGCTGGGCGCGCGGGCCGCCGACACGGTGCTCAGCCGGATCGACGGCGAGCAGCCCTCGACCCTGAACCAGGTGTTCGCCGGACAGTGCATCAGCCTGGGCCGACGCGCCGGCATCTTCCAGTTCGCCCACAAGAACGACGTGGCGCTGTGGTTCCACATCGCCGGCCGGACCGGGGCGAAGGTCAAGGAGCTTGTCTGCAAGGGCACCGTCAAGCACCTGGCCGACGAGGCGCGCAAGCCTGGCGCGTACGGCTTGCACCGCGTCTCGGGAGGGGACCAGCGCGGGCGGCGGCTGCGGGCCGAGCTCGGCGAGACGGCGGCCACCGCCGCACGGTCGGTCTGACCACGCCCTGCCCACTCTTGACCGATGCTCGGCTCCGGGGCCGTCTCCGTGGGCGACGGCGACGGCGGCCAGGCAGGCCGCGGCCCGCGCGATCGCGATCCGCCGGCACCGGGTCGCGGTGCCCGACGAGCCCTCCCGGACGAACTCCCCGGCCCCGAACCGCCTTCCGCGGCGCTCCGGCACGCGCCGCGGCCGCCGCACCTCACGGGTCGTGACCGAGGGAATTCAGCAGGTAGCAATTAGATGAATTCCTGACTGAATTCCCGTCAACAAGCCTCCGGTTCATATCTCGATTTGATAACAACCCATCCGGAAAGGACTGGACCATTGGGGCGCGACGCGCGTAACTCTCCTTATTTCATTGCGAGTTGACTGTTCGTCAAATCAGACCGACAGGTAACGGAATGATTTCTCGGGGCGCGCCCCCGTTTGTCCGAATTCTCCTCCGCATTCGTCTGGCAGGCTTCCGCGCACCCAGTCTTCCGACAATGATTTGAGGTGCCCATGACAGGACGTCGCAGACGGCCTGCCGCCGCCGACCACCGCCGCAAACCCCGGCGGTTGATACTCGTCACCGCCGCCACGGCAGCGGCGGGGCTGATAGCCGCAGGCATCGCGTACTCCGGGATCGGCGACGGCGCCCAGGCGACGGCTCCCGTGGTGGAGGCCGCCGCCGAAGCACCGGCCGCCGCACCGGCCCGTGACCAGGAGCCGGATCCGATCGCCGCCGCGCCCGCCAACGAGACCGCGAGCGGCATGATCTACGACGGCCTCCAGGCCGCGCCGAAGGGCGACCGGTGCGTGGGTGTCTACCGCACCGACACCGGGCTGTGCACCCACGGCCCCGACGCCCCGCCCAAGGGCGTCGACATCACGAAGGACATCGAGCCCGCCGTCAAGGAGACGGCTCCGGCGGCCGATCCGGCCCGCCCCGCGGCCGATGACCCGGCGAGCAAGGAAGGCGGCGGGCGTCCTCAGGACGCGCCCGCGGCCGACGCGTCGACGGCCACCAAGGCCTCCGCACCCGAACCCGCGGCCGGCGCCGCGGCCGGCGGCCAGAACGTCGCCGCCGGCCCCGCCGGTCAGACCGTCCAGTGCGACGGCGACGGCAGCACCGGCAACCGCGTGCAGGTCGTCTACGTCCACGCACCGGGCAAGGACCGCTACTCCGAGTACGTCGCCTCGTTCCGCAAGTGGGCCGCCGACGCCGACCTCATCTACTCGGCGAGCGCCCAGGAGACCGGCGGAGTACGTCACATCCGCTATGTGACGGCCTCCGACTGCACCCCCACCGTGCTCAACATCGAGCTCCCGGCCTCGGCTCTCGCCGAGTTCAGCGCGACCAACAACGCGCTCGCCGGCAAGGGCCTCGACCGTCGCGACCGCAAGTACATGATCTTCGCCGACACCCAGGTCTACTGCGGCATCGGCACCTTCGCGGGCGACGAGCGGCCCGGCCAGGCCAACCAGAGCAACTTCGGTCCCTCCTACGGGCGTACCGACTCCGGCTGCTGGGGCGGGCACACCGCCGCGCACGAACTCGGACACAACCTGGGCGCGGTCAACAACAGCGCCCCGAACACCAGCCGTGGCGCGCACTGCACCGACGAGTACGACGTCATGTGCTACTCGGACACCCCGTACTACCCGCAGATGCGCAATGTCTGCACCAACCAGGCTGCCGAGAACATCCTGGACTGCAACCACGACGACTACTTCCACACCAGTCCCAAGGCCGGAAGCTACCTGGCCACGCACTGGAACATCGCGGACAACCAGTTCCTGATGAAGAGCAAGGGCGGCGGTGGCGGCACGGACCCGGGTCCGAACCCCTCCCCGACGCCCACCAAGAAGCCCTCGCCGACGCCGACCAAGAAGCCCTCCGGCGGACCGGCCGTGACGGCGGGCCAGATCCAGTCCGACTCGGTCGTCGTGAGCTGGCCCAAGGTCGACGGCGCCTCCTGGTACGCGGTGCAGCTCAACGGCAAGCACCTGACATGGGTCCAGTCCCAGGTGCTCCGCATCTACAACCTGCAGCCCAACACCGCCTACAAGGTCACCGTCTCGGTCCGCGACAGCTCCGGCCGTGACAGCGGACCCGGCAAGGCCGCGTCCTTCCGTACGACGGGAGCGGGTGGCGGCACCACCACCCCGGGCGCCAAGTACGTGCTCGGCAACGGCAGCAGTGGCATGGCCGCGGAGCTGTGGGGCGGCCGCACCGCCGACGGCACCGTCCTCGTGGGCGGCCGCACCAACGGGTACGCCCAGCAGCAGTGGTACTTCGACGACGCGGGCAACGGTCAGGTGCGGATCAAGTCCGCGGCCTCCGGCAAGTGCCTCCAGCCGGGCGGCACCCCCGCCGCGGGCATGTGGGTCGCACAGCAGCCCTGTGGCAACGGCAACGGCGCGCAGGCCTGGAAGCTGACGTCCCGAGGTGGCGCGGTGACCGTGACGGACGCGAGCGGCGGCTTCGCCCTCACCGTCAGCAACCGCCCCTACTACGGGTACTGGCTGCTCGACCTCCAGCGTGCCGACGGCCGCGCGACGCAGGCCTGGACCCTGCAGAAGTCCGGCTGATCACCGTCATGGCGCAGCACAGCCTGACGCCCTGACGGCGTGAACCCACCCCGGCGGAGGGCCGCACCGAGCGGCCGTCCGCCGGTACCCCTCATCTTGACCGGAGCACCCCGACGATGCGCATACGAATCGTTTTCTCGGCCGCCCTGGCCGCACTCGGCCTCATGTTCCTGCTCCCCACCGCGGCCCACGCCCACGGTGACACCGTGAAGGTGGTGGTGACCGGGCAACGGGAGGGTCACGTCACCGCCGACGTCACCTGGGAGAACGACGGGGACGCGGTGGACGAGACCGTCGCCGCGACCGTGAACGCGGTCAGCGTCGACGGCTCCCGCACCATGGGGCCCTGGCGCCTGGTGCGCGATCCCGCCGCGGCGCCGGCGGGCTGGACCACGGCCGAGGCGCTGCCGCCGGGTTCGTGGAAGGTCAGCGTCGACGTGGGCTTCCCGGCCCTGGGGCACGGCGAACTCGAAGTGGGCGTACCCGTGGTGGACCCGGCTCCGGTCGCTCCGGCCCCGGTCGCCTCCGCGGCGGCTCCCGCCCCGTCGTCCGCCGCGCCCGTGTCCTCGGCGGCCTCCCCCGCCGCGGCTCCGGCCGCCTCCACGGCGCAGGCCGCGGAACCGGCCGCCGACACCGAGGGGTACGCCGTCTGGTGGACGACGGCGGGTGTGGCCGTGACCGCCGTGGCGGGCGCGGCCGTGGGTCTCCTGCTCCGCCGCCGCCGGCGCATGCGGCTCGACCGTCTCAACTAGCCCAGGTCCGGGCGAGTTCCCGAAGCCCCGGTCACGGGGGGCCGGAGCGCCAGGGGGTGTCTTGTCGATCGGGCCCGGCCCGAACGGCACGGCACCCCCTGCGCCGTGTCTACCGGCCCGTGGCCACCGCGGCGGCGACCGCCTCGGCGAAGCGCTCCAGCCCCTGCGGGTTGATGCTCAGGAACAGGTTCGGCTCGATGAGTTCCAGCTCCATGACCACGGGTTCCCTGGCCCCGTTCAACGCCAGGTCCACCCGGGCGAACAGGAGGTCGCCCGGGGCGGGAACCGCGGCCAGCGCCGCCCGTGCCGTACGAAGCTCCGCCTCCGACGGCCGGTAGGGGGCGGCACCGGGGTGCGGCACCCTGAAGTTGTCGATCAGCCCCGCCTCCGTCAGCAGGGCCTCCTTGCGGATCGCGTGGCTGAAGGTACCGCCGAAGAAGATCAGCGCCCGCTCCCCCTCCTCCACCAGCGGCAGGTACGGCTGGACGATCGTGGTGCGGCCCTGCTCCAGCAGCATCCGCGCGTGGCGCTCGGCGTCGGCCCGGCGGCCGGGCTCGTAGCGCGCGGTGTCCCGTGCGCCCGAGGAGACGGCCGGCTTGACCACCACCCCGTGCGGCCCGTCGAAGTCCGCCGCGTCGCAGGGCCCGCCCGGTTCGAGGACTCTGGTCGGTACGACCGGGACTCCGCGCTCGGCAAGCTCCAGCAGATAGCGCTTGTCGCTGTTCCAGCGCACCAGCGGCGCCGGATTCCACAGCCGGGTGACCTTGGCCGTCGCGTCCGCCCAGGCCAGGAACTGCGCCAGCCGGTCCGCGTAGTCCCAGGTCGAACGGATGACCGCGAGGTCGTAGCCGTCCCATCCCGGCGCGTCCGCGTCCCAGGCCACCGCCTGCGCGGACAGGCCCGCGGCGCGCAACGCCGCCAGGATCAGCGGGAGATCCGCGTCCTGGTCGGCACCGCCCTGGCTCGTCACGACCGCGATCCTCGCCGTACCCATACGCGTCTCCCGTCCTCACGCCTCGGACCGCCCGGTGCGGCCGCGACCCCGGACGATCACTCTTCCACACCCGCCGTGACGGGAACCCGGCCGCCCGGTCGTGCGTCGTATCCGAGGTGGAAGACGGTCCGAGGCAGACAGGTGGGGCTCCGGTGGCGGTGGACGTGGCGGGGAGCAGCGCGCGGCGCACCGCCCGGTGGCGCCGGGGCACCGATGCCCGGGGCCGTACGCCCTGGACGCGCGGGCGTGTTCCCGCGGCGCTCGCCGTACTGAGCGCCGCGCTCCTGGTGTTCCACTCCGCCGTCCCCAATGCGGCGGGCCGGCTCGGCAGTGCGCTGGAGGCCTTCCTGCCCTGGCTGGGCCTCGCGGTCCCGGTCCTCCTCGTCTCGGCCCTGGTGCGCCGCTCGTTCACCGCGCTGGTGGCCGCGCTGCTGCCCGCGGCCGCGTGGGCGGGCCTCTTCGGCGGGCTGCTGCTGCCCGCGGACCGTGGCCCGCACGACATCACGGCCCTCCAGCACAATGTGAGTGACGAGAATCCGGACCCCACGGGCACCGCGCGCGCCCTGATCGGGTCCGCGCCGGATCTCATCGCCCTGGAGGAGCTCACGCCCTCCGCGCTGCCGGCCTACGAGGCGGCGCTGGCGCCCGCGTACCCGTACCACGCGGTCGAGGGCACGGTCGGCCTCTGGTCGAGACACCCGCTCACCGACGTACGCCGTGTGGACATCCGGCCCACGGGCATCGGGGAGGGCTGGAACCGTGGCCTGCGGTGCGGTGTGCGCACGCCCCGGGGCGAGATCGCGGTGTACGTGGCGCACCTGCCCTCGGTCCGCTTCCGGGTGAGCGGTTTCGGCTCCGGCCCGCGGGACGAGAGCGCGCGGCTGCTGGGCGCGGCCGTCGCCGCCGAGCAGCTGGAGCGGGTGATCCTGCTGGGTGACCTCAACAGCACGGTGGACGACCGTGGGCTCGCCCCGCTGACCTCCCGGTTGAGCGCGCCTCGGCGGGGGCTCGCCCTCAGCTGGCCCGCGGCCCTCCCGGTCGCCCGGATCGACCAGATCCTGACCCGCGGGGCGGCCGCCGCCGAGGTCCGGACGCTGCCCGCCACCGGCAGCGATCACCTGCCGGTCGCCGCCCGCATCAGGCTGGACGCCTCATAGCCGGATGGCGATCTTGCCGCGCACCTGGCCGTCCCGCAGGTAGCGGATGGCGTCGGGTACCTCGGCCAGCGGGTAGGTCCGGTCGACGGCGGGGGTCACCTTGCCGGCCTCGATGAGCTCGGTGAGGGCTTCGAGGTCGCGGTGGCGCACCAGGGTTCCGTGCGCGCGCAGCCGGTGGCCGACGAAGGGCGACAGCATCATCGCGCCCAGCTGCCGCTCGTTGCCGCCGATCCAGTTGCCGCCGCCTTCCCCGCCGACGATGACGAGGGTCCCGCGGGGGGTGAGGGCGTTGCGCAGCCGGGCGATGGGGCGGTTGCCCGCGATGTCCAGGATGGCGTCGTAGCGGCGGCTGCCGTCGACGGGGTCCTGCCGCGTGTAGTCGAGGACCTCGTCGGCGCCGAGGGAGCGGACCAGGTCGGTCTTGGTGGTGCTGCACACTCCGGTGACGTGGGCGCCGTAGGCCTTGGCCACCTGTACGGCGAAGCTGCCCACGCCGCCCGAGGCGCCGAGGACGAGGACGCTCTGGCCGGCCTCGACCTTTCCGCTGTCCCGTACGGCGCCGAGGGCGGTGCACGCGGAGACGGGCACGGTCGCGGCCTGTTCGAAGCTGAGGGAGGCCGGCTTGGGTGCGAGGCTGTTCTCCTTGGCGCGGGCGTACTCGGCGAACGACCCGGAGCAGTTGCCGTACACCTCGTCGCCCGGCCGGAAGCGGGTGACCTCGGGGCCGACGGCTTCGACCACCCCCGCGACGTCCATGCCGCGGACGCGCGTCCTGGGTGTCCGCAGGCCCGACACGGCGCGGACCGCGTAGGGCAGGCCCGCCATGAGGTGCCAGACGCCCTGGTCGACGCCGGCCGCGTGAACCCGTACGAGGACCTCGCCCCGGCCCGGCTCCGGCCGGTCCATCTCTTCGATGCGCAGGACCTCGGGCGGTCCGTAGACGTCCTGGACTATGGCCTTCATGCGTCGTCTCCCTCGGTGGAGGTGTACTGGAACACGGTGTCGAGCGGTACGGCGAACACGCGTGCGATCTCGAACGCCTTCTCCAGGGAAGGCGAGTAGCGGCCCTGCTCGATGGCGATGACGGTCTGTCGGGTCACGCCGATCCGGCGGGCGAGCTCGGCCTGGGTCATCTCGCCGTTGGCGAAGCGCAGGGCCCGGATGCTGTTGGTGACCCGGGTGGGCCTCACCACGGGTGGAAGCCCAGCCGGTACGAGGCGATCTTCGCGGTCGACGCGAGCAGCGCCGACAGGACGAATCCGAGGTAGATCGCGTTGGCGATCCAGAACGGGTCCGCCTCGGCCATCGCCAGGATCATCCCGGCCACGGCGCCGATCGCGACGAACGACTGGCCGATGTGCTCACCGAACTGGTGGATCTCCCGGTCGCGCTGGTCCTTGACCTTGCCCTCCTCGGGCGAGAGCAGCGCCACGGTGATGTGGAGCGCGATCGAGGCGACGATCGCCGCGCCGACCGTCCACAGCAGCGCGGCCGCGTAGGGCTGCTGGGTCAGGGGCCCGCTCCCGGACCGCCCGAGAATGACGGCCAGATACGCCCCGTACGACACCACCGTCACCACGATCATGATCCACGCGCGTTTCTCCTCGACTGCCACTGCCACTCCCATGTAAAGAAAACCCGACATCGATAGTGTCAAGGAATCAGGACACGGTGTCAATATTTCTTTACCTCGCCGGGCAGCGGCCCGCCGCCGCGGGCCTGCGGCCGACGGCTGGAGCCGGTTCCAGGAGTTGCTTCTCCCGCCCCGGGGCGGGAGATGTCCTCAGCGACCCGGGGCGGGGGGTGCTTCGAGGAGTTCGGGCCCGTTGTTGCGCACGCTGTTGACCGCGGTCGACACGGCGCGGACGTCGAGCCGGCCGCCCGCGGGAGCGGCGAGCAGGGCGCGCAGTGCGTCCGGGTCCTGGTGGGACGGGTCGAGCCAGGCCTCGTAGTCCGCCGGGGCGAGCGCGAGCGGCATCCGGGGGTGGACCCGGCCGGCGGCGTCGGTGGCCTCGGTGGTGATGATGGTGCAGGTCGCCCACCACGCCGCCGGATCGTCGTCGGCGGTGACGGCGGGGTCGCGCCAGAACTCGTACAGCCCGGCCATCGCCATCACGTCACCGTCCTCGGGACGGATGAAGTACGGCTGCTTGTAGGCCTTCACGGAACCGGAGGCAGGCACGGGCTCCCACTCGTAGAACCCGTCGGCGGGCAGCAGGCACCTGCGCTTGGCGAAGGCGCGCCGGTAGGCCGGCTTCTCGTGCACCGTCTCCACCCGCGCATTGATCATCTTCGCCTCGCCGGACAGGCTCTTGGACCACGAGGGCACCAGCCCCCACCGCAAGGGGCGCAGTTGCCGCTCCAGTACCCCGCTCTCCCGGTCGGCGCGCTCCAGAACCGCCCACACGGCATCGGTGGGGGCGACGTTCCAGCTCGGCTCCAGCACGTGCCCCGGATCCGGGGGCGTGGCCTGGAAGAGACCGGACAGGTCCTCGGGACTGCGGGTGGAAGCGTAACGGCCGCACATACCGTCCACCCTGCCAGCTGAACCGGGTCCGCGCAGGCTACGCCGCGAAGTCGCCCGGGCCGGGGCCGTCGTGGCGGTTCACCTGATGGATGCGCAGCGCGAGTTGGAGCTCCAGCGCCCGCTCCGGGCGCTGCCAGTCACGGCCGAGCAGGCTGCCGATGCGGTCCAGGCGCTGCACGACGGTGTTGACGTGCACGTGGAGGGCCTCGGCGGCCCGGGACTGGCTCGCGCCCGTGTCGAAGTAGGACCGCAGCGTGTGGATGAGGTCGGTGCCGCGCTTCGCGTCGTACGCGAGCACGGGGCCCAGGGTCTGCCGTACGTAACCGCCCAGATCCGTCTGGTCGCCGAGCAGCACGCCGAGGAAGCCCAGGTCGTGGAGGGCGGCGCCGGTGCCTTCGCGGCCCAGGGCGCGCAGCGCGGTCCGGCAGCGGCGGGCCTCGGCGCAGGCGTCGGCGAACTCCGCGGGACCGGTGACCGGACCGGCGGCTCCGACGGTGACGGGACCGGCGAGGACCTGGCGCAGCTCGTTCGCGAGACTCGCGGCGGCGGGGCCGGAGGCGGGTGCATCCGCGGGGCAGACCAGGACGACATCCTCGTGGTGCAGTCCGGCGAGTCCCTTGCGGGCCTGGGCGATGCGGGCGGCGGCCGCCAGCAGCCGGGGCCGGGGCACGGCCCCGGTGTGCAGGACGAACACCGCGTGCGGCTGGCC
Source organism: Streptomyces sp. NPDC001502 (assembly GCF_042894785.1). Classification (NCBI taxonomy): domain Bacteria; kingdom Bacillati; phylum Actinomycetota; class Actinomycetes; order Kitasatosporales; family Streptomycetaceae; genus Streptomyces; species Streptomyces sp. NPDC001502. The sequence continues at coordinate 44,151 of NZ_JBIAVW010000003.1, read as the reverse complement.
CAGGTTCATACCGAGCCGGCGGGCCCGCGCCGACAGTCCGGCCGGGTCGCCGGCCCGGGTGAGCAGGTCGCCCAGCAGTTCGCCCCGTATCCGGTCCTCGGTCTCGGCGACCGAACGGCGCAGGAGCAGCAGCAGGGCGGTGACCAGGCTGGCGCGCTCGAAGAGGCGGCGGTCGGCGTCGTCGAGGTCGGAGCGGCCGGTCAGGGCGATGCTGCCGAGCAGTTCCTGCCCGGCGAGGACCGCGCACACCCAGGTTCCGTGGACGAAGACGGCGCGTCCGCCGGCTCGCGAGGCGGCGACGGCCTCGGCGGACGGGGGCCGCGGGTCGGTGCCCGCCCGGGCGAGCTCGGCCCCCTCGGCGTCGTGGACGAGGGTGCCGCCCTGCAGGACGGTGCCGATGGCGGTGGCCACGTCGGTGACGTCACCGCCGCGCAGCACCAGGTCGGTGAGCCGGTCGTGGGCGTCCTCGGCCCGGCGCATGGCCTCGCTGTGCGCCTCGATGGTCCGCGAGGCCGCGTTGAGGTCGACCAGTGCGGTGCGCGTCTCGTCCAGCAGGCGGGCGCCGTCGATCGCGATGGCGGCGTGGTCGGCCAGGGAGGACAGCAGGGCGACCTCGTCGGGCGTGAAGGTGCGGGCGGTGCGGTCGGCCGCGTAGAGGACGCCGATCACCCCGGTGCCCAGGCGCAGCGGTACGCCGAGGATGGCCCGTAGGCCCTCCTCGGCGACGGCGCTGTCGATCGTCGTGGTGTGTCTGAAGCGCTGGTCGTCGCGGTAGTCGCCGGTGGAGTACGGGCGGGACGTCTTCGCGACAAGTCCGCCCAGCCCCTCCCCCATCCCGAGGCGCACGCGCTGGAAGGCGGCGGAGACCGAGCCGTCGGTCACCCGCATGTAGGTGTCGCCCGCCTCCTCGTCGTTGAGGGACAGGTACGTCACGTCCGTACCGAGGAGCAGCTTGGCCCGGTGGACGATCGCCTTCAGCACGGCGTCCGGTTCCCTGAGCCGGGCGAGGTCGCCGGCGGTGTCGAAGAGGGCGGCGAGCTCCGCCTCGCGGCGGCGGTGCTGGCTGAGGGTGCGGCGGATGCGGAGCGCGACACGGGTCGCGTCCACGATCGCCGCCGCGTCCGCGGCCGCCTCCGCACCGGCTTCCGCGTCGGGGAGTTCACCGTCCTGGAACGCCTCGGCGGGTGCGCCCTGGTCCAGCAGGTCCAGGAGGGTGCGCAGCCGCAGCAGCGCGCCGGCGCCGGTGCCGGCGCCGGCGCCGGTGCTCCCGCTGTCTTGGGTGGTGGGCATCGGGTGCTCTCCGTGATGCTCGACGCGGACGGGGGCGGCACCGTTCGATCCGGTGCCGCCCGCGCTCAGCAGGCCCGCAAGGCCCGGAAGGTCAGTTGTCGGCAGGCACCGGGTCGTGCCCGGCCCGACGGGCGGCCGGGACCGGTGCGCCTGCCGGGGTGTGTTCCCGGGCCAGGCTACGCCCGCGGGTCTCCTTGGCCACCAGGACGGTCAGCGTGGTGACCGCCGCCGCCGTGGCGAGATAGACGGAGACGGGCAGGGACGAGTCGTAGTCGCGCAGCAGGGCCACGGCGATGATCGGTGCGAGCGCGCCGCCGATGATGGAGGCCAGCTGGGACCCCATCGAGGCGCCGGAGTAACGGACCTCGGTGTCGAACATCTCGGAGATGAAGGCCGCCTGCGGTCCGTACATCGCGCCGTGCAGGAGCAGTCCGACGGTCACGGCCGCGGCGATCACCGGGAAGGACTTGGAGTCCAGCAGCGCGAAGAACGCGAACGCCCAGCCGATCATGCCCACCGAGCCGAAGAGGGTGACGGCGCGGCGCCCGATGCGGTCGGAGAGGGCGCCCCAGGCCGGGATGGCCACGAAGTGGACGGCGGAGCCGACGAGTACGGCGTTCAGGCCGTCGCTCTTGGGCAGCCCGAGGTGGCTGGTGACGTAGACGAGGAGGAAGGCGGTGATGACGTAGTACGAGATGTTCTCGCCGAGGCGGGTGCCGATCGCGGTCAGGACCCCGCGCCAGTTCGTACGGAACACCTCGGCCACGGGCGGCTTGGCCTTGGCCCCGGCGGCGGCCCGCTCCGCGGCCCTGGCCTGCGCCTCCAGGAAGACCGGGGACTCCGAGACGGACATCCGGATCCACAGGCCGATCATGACCAGCACCCCGGAGAGCAGGAACGGGATCCTCCAGCCCCAGGCGAGGAAGGCCGCGTCGGACTGTACGGCGGCCAGGACGGCGAGCACCCCGGTGGCCAGCAGATTGCCTCCGGGCGCGCCGGCCTGCGGCCAGGAAGCCCAGAAGCCGCGGCTCTTGTCGTCCCCGTGCTCGGAGACGAGCAGCACCGCCCCGCCCCACTCGCCGCCGAGCGCGAACCCCTGGATCAGGCGCAGGAGGGTGAGGAGGATCGGGGCGCCGACGCCGATGCTCGCGTGGGTGGGCAGCAGGCCCATGGCGAAGGTGGCTCCGCCCATGAGGAGCAGGCTGAGGACGAGGAGCTGCTTGCGGCCGATCTTGTCCCCGTAGTGGCCGAAGACCAGCCCACCCAGCGGGCGGGCCGCAAAGCCGATCGCATAGGTCAGGAAGGCGAGGAGGGTACCGACCAGGGGCTCGCTGCCGGGAAAGAACAGCTCGTTGAAGACCAGTGCGGCGGCCGAGCCGTAGAGGAAGAAGTCGTACCACTCGATGGTGGTCCCGATGAGGCTGGCGGCGACGATTCTCCGGATGCCGGACGGGGCCGGTGCGGCCGTTGCGGGGGAGGTCATGGACACCACTTCCGGGGGTGGGCGGGGACATCGTTGTGTCGCCACACCATAGGAACGCGCAGGTCGAAGACGTATGTGGCGGGCCACCACAGTTAGGGGCGTCAATACCCTCGCGACCAACACACGCGAGCCGGCCCGGGCTCTGCTGGGTATCTGACGGCACGGATGGAAGGGCGTCGGATGTGACCGTTGCAGCACGGTTTGACCGCGCCGTAGCCGCCGGTCCCGCACGCGACGGCGAACCGGTCGCCCGGCCGGTGCAGCAGCCGTGCCAGGGCACCGAGTTCCGCGACGCTGCCGTGGACGGCGGTGCGCAGCCGGGGCGCAGCGAGGGATCCGGTAGCTGCTGCGGCGACGACCCGGTCCACCGGCACCAGCCGGACCGTCCCGCCCAGCGTCCCGCCGGCATCGAGGCGCCGGGACCACAGCTGCAGGCCGACCGGGACCACCACCGTGAGCGCGTGTGACGGCGTCCGCCCGGGCCGCCTGTGTGCACGCCTCGGCGGCGGCCTGGGGAGACGGCGCCTCCCCCATGCGGGGGGAGGCGGGTTGGTCCCGGCGGCCGGGTCGTCCGCCGGGCCGTTCCGGCAGAGTTTTCCCAGGCAGTACGCACTGCGCCACACGAGACCTCGCCGGCGCCCCGGCGGGGATGGTGCCGGAGCCGGAGGCGGGCTCCCGCGATCGTCAAAGGCGTAACCAGATCGGGTTGGTGAGGGCGGCCGGCGGCCCGGGGAGGGGCGGCGCCTGGGGTGGATGCCGGACTTCTGCGCGGACGTAGGCGGTGCGGGCGGGTGTCGTGCGCCATTCGAGGGCCGTCGCCGCGGGCACTGTGAGGGCCAGGCCCTGGTCCGTCACCAGCCGCAGCTCGCAGCCCTCCGCGCCGGTCACCGACAGCCGTACGAGGACCTCCGCGCCTGGACCGGCCACGGCCAGCTCCTCCCCGATGCCCGCGTGGGCCCCCCGCGGGGTGACCGCGGTGAAGTCCACGGAGACTGCCGAGGATTCGGCGGCGTAGGCCCGTCCGGCGCGCAGCCCCGCCAGTATCGACTCGCGGGACAGGTCGTCGGCCAGGACGACGGTCTGGGGTCCCCCGATGCGGTCCGGGTCGCGGTGGTAGTCGCTGTGCGCCAGAGCGGGCAGCCGGCGGGCACCGTTCGCCCCGCACAAGGTGGCGTCCCAGGAGGCCAGGGACACCTCGTCGTCAGCCGTCCAGGGGCCGTTCCACACTTCGACGGCGTCGGCCTCCCCGAGGCCGAACTTCCAGGCGCAGCCGATGCAGGTGGCGTGCGGATGGGCGGGCACGACCAGGCCGCCCGCCTGCCGGACGGCGCGGGCGAATCGCGCGAAGCGGCCGTCACGGGCCCGGTAGCGCCAGTCGATGAAGGTGCCCGGGTCCGTGCCCACGGCCAGGACGTGGCCGGTCCGTGTGGTGACCTCCTCACCGGTCAGGACGAGGAGCCCGCTGTCGGCGGCGCCCGCCCAGGCGGTGTGGGAACTGTGGGTGTTGTGCTCGGACGTGTTGACGAAGTCCAGGCCCGCGGCGCGCGCGAGGGCGATGATCTCGGTCGGGGTGCGGCGGCCGTCGGAGTGCACGGAGTGGACGTGGCAGTCCCCGCGATACCACGCCCGGCCCCGGCCCGGGATGCGCTGGGGCGGGTAGGCCACGGGTACGACAGGTGCCGGTGCGCCGTGGACGAACGTGACGGTGATCTCGTAGGGCAGGCCCTGCGGTGCCACGGTGTAGGGGCCGAGGGCTATCTGCCAGCGGCCGCGTTCCAGCGGTCCCGGCAGATAGCCGGGGGTGGCTTCGTCCGCACGGAGGAAGAACTCGCTTCGGGCACCCCCGGACCAGCCTCGGAAGCCGCGGCCGCCGAGCGCGGTGCCCCGCTGGTCGAACAGGCCGATGTCGAGGGCGTTTCCCGGCGTGCCCGGCGGGGTGGGCGGCTTGTCGTAGCGGTAGGAGACGCGCAACTCGCGCACGCCGGAAGGGACGTCCAGCGGCACGTACACGAAGTCCGGTGCGCCGGGCGGGATCGTGCCGCGCAGGGTCGTGGTCGTGGCCGGCGCGGCTCCCCCGCCCGCGCCGACAGCGGGCGAGGGGGCGGCGACGGCGGTGGCCGAAGCGGCTGCCTGTGCCAGTAGTGCTCGTCTACTGAGGGCCATGGAGCCCAGGATCCCGGGGGCAGGTGAATCCGACGTGAACACGTCGACGTCCCGGGCGGAGCAGCCGCGGCGGGGCGGGCCCACAGGCTGGTCGGCATGGGTTCAACTGCTGTACCACCAGGAGACGAAGAACCTTTGTTGCAGCCATTCCCCGAATGCGGCGGCATCCGCTGAACTGCGGCCATACCTCTGGTCACGCGCTATCGGTTGGCCCGCGGCCCGGCGGGTGCCGGTTCGGCGAGAGCGAGGTTGCTCCGGTCGAGCGGGCGTACTCGGTGGGAGTCTGACCGTAGTGCTTCTTGAAGGCTCGGGTGAAGTGGCTGCCGTCCGCGAACTGCCAGTGTGCGGCGAGTTCCGAAATGCTCAGGCGCCCTGACGGCGAGACAAGGGCGAGCCGGGCCTCATGCAGTCGCCGGTGGCGGATGTAGGTGGTCACCTGCTCACCCACCGCGGCGAATGCCCGGTGCAGCGTACGGACGGAGACGTTGAGTTCACGCGCAAGCATCGCCGGGGAAAGTTCGGGATCAGCGAGCCGACGGTCCGCGAGGTCCTTGGCTGCCTGGGTGAGCGCGGGAGCCAACCGGGGTTCCACGTCGTCGAACCGGCCCTTCGCCACCGCCTTGGTCAGCTCGATCAGGGTACCTTCGGCAGCTACCACACCGGCCGGGCCGAGGTCGGCCACGGTGGTGTGAATCATGTCTGCAAGGGCCGTCACCAAGCGCATTTCGGCCGAGTCCGCCGGCCCGGTGATGACCCGGGTCCCGAGCAGGGGTTTCAGCTCGCCGGGGGGCAGGACGAGGAACTTCGCCGTGAGGTGCGCCGTCGTCTCGAAGGCCGTCAGGCGCCCGAGGTGCCGGACGAGGAACTGCCCGGCCGACACGGTCTGGTCGCCATAGCCGGGCGGGCCGCCCAGAGTCCATGCGCCGCGCCGCACGACGTACATGGCCACCAGATCCTGATCGCCGCCCGGGACGTCCGCGGTCCGGGTTGCCGACGCGGCGTGAAGATCGGCGATCGCCGCGCCGTGCACCTTGGCCACGTTGCCCTTGACCCGGAAGTCACCGATCGTGTCCGGGCTGAAGGCCGGCAGTTGGAAGACATCGTCGCCGACCTGCGTCTCCCACCCACGCCGGAAAGCGTCGAGTCCCCGCGGCGCGGAGCCCGGGGCGGTCGAGTCCACTGCGAACACCCCGCGCGCGCCGTCGGTCTCCGCTCCAGTACCGTGCATCCCTCTCCGACCCTCTCGCGTTCATTGCTTCAACGCCGTCCTGTGGTGGTCGTGTCCGCAGGACGCCGCCATGACTCATGTGGACACCGTGCCAATCTTCCTATGGACGGCTCGCATTGCGGCGGTCGAGAGGCAGAGCTGATGCGCCTGATGCGGGGAGATGAGCTGATCGCCTGAGTACGCGCCGCGGTGGCCGGTTCGCTCGGTGCTCGCAACGGCGAGTGACTGGAGCGCAGTTCGCCGTGTGGGCCGATGGCGTCGGCCACGCCCGGGCAGGTGCTGCCTCGGAAGACACCGAGTTCGTAGTGCACAGACCCGGTGTCGACGGAACGGACCGTGAGCGCGACCTCGTAGGTGCCCGGGTAGGTCACCTCACCGAGATACTGGATCGGGTACGACCAGGGCGGCAGATCCGGCACCGAGCCCCCGACAGTCGTCCCGATCGAGTCCAGGTGGCCAGTGCGATGAAGTTGACATGCTGGTTGGAGTCGACGTCACCGAATGCCAGTGTGCACCTGCACGCGGGTACCGACCGGTCCAGCCGGAGCGAGCCGGCTGACCCGTTGACCGACGAGCAGTATCTGGAACGGGTCGAACCCCCCTTCACCGAGGAGGCGTTCGAAGCGGTGCAGCCGCAGCCGGATCCGGGCGTCTTCCAGCCAGCGGGCCATGCCGATCGTGCTTGCCAAGCCGTCTCGGCCGAGATCAGCCTGTCGCACCGGGACGTCGGCCTGGACGCCGGCACTCTGCTTTTCAGGAGAGTTCATGCATGACGACCTCATGCCGACGTCAACTCCGCGACCAGGTCGGACAATGCCTGCCGCGATCGTGTCCCACCGGGAACCCGTCCGTGCCGGTGCCGGCTCCGGTCACCTGCAGCCTGCGCGGCTCGACAGTCAGCGGGCGATCGAGATCGCGAAGGGGGTGAATCCGGTGGACCGGATGACGTGCGGGACGAACAGTATCGCGGCCTCCGTGGCGCGGGCGGTCTGGATCCCGCCGAGATCGGTGATCCAGTCCTTTTGCCAGCCGAGGTCGACAAGCAGTTCACGGACGGTGTGCTTGGCCTGCGGGTCCTCGCCGGAGAGGAAGGCGGTGGGCGGCTGGGTGAGCGTGGCCGGCGCGGTCATCACCGGGAAGAGCATGGTGTTGAGTGTCTTGACGACGTGCGTTTCGGGGAGTGCTTCCTGGAGCTGTTCGGCGAGGCTTGAGCCGGGGTAGACGAGGTCGGCGGGCAGTCCGTCCGGTCCGTCGGTGGTGGCGTTCGAGACGTCGATGAGGATCTTGTCGTGCAGCTCTTCGCGCAGGGCGGCGAGACGTTCCAGGGAGCCGGCGCCCGGGGTGGCGTTGATGACGATCCGGGCCGTCCGGGCAGCGTCGGCGGTGGCGCCCGGCGCGCGGTCCGCGACGGTCACCTCGTGCCCGGCCCGGGTGAGGGCTGTGGCCAGGTTGCCGCCGACGCGGCCGTTTCCGAGAACTGCGATCGTGGTCATGGTGATGTGGTCCTTGCGTGGGTGCGGTTGTGGGGTGCGGGGTCAGCGGGAGAGCGTGGCAACAGCCTCGGCATGGACGCCGGGCGCGGCGGCCAGGAAGCTGTCGCTCTGCGGGGTCCAGGGGCGGCCCTCGGCGTCGGAGATCCGTCCGCCGGCCTCGGTGACGAGCAGCGCGCCCGGCAGCAGGTCCGCTCGGGCGCCGGCGAACTGCCAGAAGGCGTCGATCCGGCCGGCGGCCACGTTCGTCAGGTGCAGGGTCGCGGGTACGGCGGTGCGGACGACGAGCGCGTCGAAGAGCATCGCGGTGATCGAGGAGCCGACGCGCCGTACGACCTTCTCGTCCTCGTCCGGCCGGGCCTGGCTGGTGGCCACGATGCTCAGGCCGAGGTCCGCGGTGCCGGAGACGTGCAGCGGCCGGCCGTCGAGGTGGGCGCCGGCGCCGGTGAGCGCGGTGTAGGTCTCGCCGGTCAACGGCAGGTGGACCACGGTGAGCACCGGCTGGTTCTCCCGTACGAGGGTGGCGGTCACCGCCCACTCCGGCAGCGCGTGCAGGTGGTTGACGTTGCCTTCGGCCGGGTCCACGACCCACCACTCGCCGGGCGGCAGCGCCCCGCCGTCCAGCTCGTCCTCCACCCAACTGGCCTCCGGGCGCAGGCTCGTGAGACGGGGGCGCAGGATGTCGAGGGCCGTGCTGTCGTTGACGGCGAGCGCGTGCATCAGCTCTTCGCGGGTCTCGTAGCGGACCACATCGCCGAAGCGCTCGCGCAGCGCCGCGCCGGCGTCGCGCACGGCGGTCGCGGTGCGGTCGAGCAGGTCGGCGTCGGAGGTGACGACGTCGGTGGTCTGAAGCGTTTCGGACATGGTGGTGCTCCTGTCTGAGGGGGGTGATGAGGCCGGTCGGGGCCGAACTGCGCGTTGCTTCCCGCGCTTTCGTCTCGAAGGTATACAGCCCCACCATTAACTTCAAATGCATGTGAAGAACGGCAAGGATTACTCGCATGCAATTGAATGTGAACGTGCCCGCCGTGTTCGACGCGCTGCTGGAGGAGGAGGGCAGGGTGGCCGGGGCGTCCGCGCGCCTGCACGTCACCGCCCCCGCGATGAGCCGGAGTCCGGGCCGCATTCGGCGCACGGCGGGGGGAGAGAGAAGCGCGTTGTGGAAGCGCCGTGGGCGCGGAAGAAGGTTCAGTCGAGCAGTTCGGCAGCCCGTTCGGCGATGGCGTAGACGGTCGCGTTGGTGTTGGCCGAGGGGATGGACGGCATCACCGAGGCATCGGCGACCCTCAGTCCGGCGATCCCATGTACGCGAAGGTTTGCAGGGTCGACGACGGCATCGGCGTCGGTTCCCATGCGGCAGGTGCCGGTGAAGTGGAAGTAGGGGCCGGTAGCCTTGCGGATGAACTCTTCCACGGATTCGCCGCTCGTCCCGGAGCCCGGCACCGCTTCCTGCTTGCGCCATTCGGCGAACGCGTCGGCCTCCCCGATGCGCCGTGCCACTGCCAGGCCCTTGCGCATGACATCCAGGTCACGGTCGTCGCTCAGGTAGCCGGGGTCGACGACGGGAGCGGTGGCGGGATTGGCGTCCGCCAGGCGCACGGTGCCGCTGCTGTGCGGAGCCATCGCGGAGAAGGCGATGGTGTAGCCGCTGGCCGGCGGCCGGCCCCATGCCGACGGGAGCGGTGCGGCGACGATGTAGACCTGAAGGTCCGGCCGGGCCGCGGCGGGGTCGCTGTACAGCAGGCCCATCATTTCGGCCGGCGGGTTGGCAGGAACGAACGGTACGGGCCGGCTGGCCTCGTACACCACCCCCGCCATCGGATGGTCCTGCAGATGGGATCCCACTCCCGGCAGGTCGGCGACGACGCCGATGCCGTGTTCGCCAAGGTGTCGTGCCGGGCCGATCCCTGACAGCATCAGGAGGTGCGCGGAACCGATGGCCCCCGCGGTCACCATGACCTCGGCGCTCTCGACGGACAGGGGCTCGCCACCAAGGGTGTACTCGACGCCGGTGCAGCGGCCCGCGGTGATGCGCAGCCGCTGCACGGTCGCGTCCGTGACGACGTCCAGGTTCGGCCGGTCGAGGAACGGACGGATGTAGGCGTCGGCCGCGCTCTGGCGGGCGCCGCCGGGCAGATTCATGTCACTCCACCCGAACCCGGTCTCCAGCCCGCCGCCGATGTCATCGGCGCGTGTGAACCCAGCCTGTACCGCGGCGTCGACGCCCGCCGTGGCCAGGGGATGGGGTTCCGGAACCGGGGCGACCACGACCGGCCCGTCCGTGCCCCGCACGGAGGCATCACGACTGCGAGCGCTCTCGCTGCGGCGGAAATAGGGCAGCAGATCGTCGAAACCCCAGCCCGGAGCACCGAGTCCGGGCCATTCGTCGTAACCGGAGCGGTGCCCCCGCAGGTGGTAGAGGCCGTTGACGCTCGACGATCCGCCGAGCGCCTTACCGCGCAGCACGTCAGCGGCCCTGCCCGTACCGGCCTGCACGGTCGAGGCGCCCAGCCACAGGGATGACGGGTCGAACCCCAGGAACCCCCAGGGAGATGCCATCGCCTCGGTCGCGTCCCGGGCTCCCGCCTCCAGCAACAGCACCCGCACGCCGGGGCGTTCCGAAAGCCGGGAGGCGATCACGCACCCCGCTGTCCCCGCTCCCACAACGACATAGTCATAAGGACTCTGGCCCATCATGTCTCCGCTTCCCACGGCAGCACTGTCCGGCCACCGGGTTTCAGGAAAAGAGCTCCTCGACGATCAAAGAGCTGATTGCTTGCATGTACTAAAAGGGGCCGAAAAGTTGGGATGGTTCTCTTCAGGTCGGCCCTGTGCCGCGCTCGGCCGCCTCCGAGCTCGGCGCGCAGAAGGCGTGGAACCGGCCGATCAGCAGCGAGCGGGCTCCAGTGGAACAGGGCTGCCCGGAGGCAGGCCGCGCGCGCTGCTGGTGCTGACGGACACCGAGGTGGCCCGCCGGCAAACGATCACCTTGATCCGACGGGCCCGTGCGCGCCCGGTCCGGCCATCGCCGATCACCCTGTTGGGGATGCCCATGTCGGCGCCGGTACCTGCTACGACGGCCATGCGGCTGGACTTCTCTTGTTTCACGAGCTTCTTGTCCTTGGTGTGTACCCGTCCCAGAACAGCCCGGGTTTCCCTTCTGCCGTCGAATCTTAGGAATACCGACACGGCACGCACTTGTACCTCCGCGACGTTCGTTCGGAACCTCAGCGCCATACGAGTGGCGAGACAGTCGGCGTCACACAGCCCCGTGATCCGCGGGAGTGTGGTCACGGAGCGACTCCAGGAACGGGTCGGTCTGTTCGTCCCGGCCGACGATCGGGACTTCGTTGAGCACTGGTGTGTGCAGAGCCCGGCCTTGTCCGTCGCGTCAGCTGACAGCGAAGCCCGTTGCGAATCCAGCAGGAACATCGCAGCGGCCGGTCCTTCGTGAACCCCCGCCCACCCACTGATCCGACGTCAGCGCCCAAGGCCGACCCCTGTTGAGTGCGTGCGCGGCGACAGGTCTGACGGCCGAGGTCAAGGGCCGCGCTCACCTGCGGGTGACGTTCTCCGTGATCAGGCCGAGCAGGCATCCGGCAGTGGCGTCCCGCTCCGGAGTTGGATCCGCTGGCCGTGGGCACCGGCCGCGGGAGCGGCGCTTCCACTTCTACCGGGGCAGCGAAGCGATCGCCCGCGCATGCATGCCAGCGCCGACTCCCGAGGCTCGGCCCGGGCGAACCGGTGCACGAACCGCCCATGCAACCAGCCGCGGGGCCGGTTACGGTAGGGAGCAAATGGCTTGCGCCTGCGCTCCCTTGTACACATTGGTGGTGGTCCTGACCCAGACCCCCAACCGCTGAGAGTGGGGAAGGACGACTGCACGACGACTCCGCCATCGGTGGCCGTGTTGAATCCCCCACCGGTCGCCGCCGTGGGGACCGGACACTCCCCCTCGATCCGTGGGAGCTCTCCGGGGCGTACGTTGCGGTCCGCGATGTACCGGGTGAACGGTGCTTTCGCCGCAGCGTCGGCGCCGCCTTGCGCCAAGCCGACCCCCGCCCCGACCACGAGTGCGGCCACGACTGCTTTGGCGAAGATCGCCGGCACAGGGCCTAGGGCCTGTCTTTCGGATCAGGCCGGATCAGCCCGCGGCGTCTGGTGCCGTGCATCGCAAGGCCGAGGAGGGAGTCCATGCGGAGCATCGACGACCGACGAGAACGCAGCGAGGTGCGGTGCCAGACGCCGCGGGCCCGGCATGATCCGAAAGACAGGCCCTAGTCGTTCAGGTGGGCCAGGAGGAGGTTGGGGTCCTTCGCCGTGACGTACGCGGCGCTCAGGACGTAGGCGGTGTCGCCTCGCAGGGCGATGGAGGTGGGATTCTGCAGGCCGTCGGCGGCGGTCAGGACGGTGGAATGGGTGCCGTCGGGCTGGACGAGGGCGACCTCTCCGGGGCCGTTGAGGGCGGCCAGGATCTGGTCGCCGTGGCCGGTGAAGGCGAAGTCGTCGATCCCGGCCAGGCCGGTGGCCCGGGTCTGGACCGGGCCGGCGCGACCGTCCCGCAGGACGGGTATGCGCAGGACGGTGCCCCGGTCGAGGTTGGTGACCCACAGCGCCCCGTCGCGGATCTTCAGCCCGTTGGCGCCGAGGAATCCGGTGGAGGACAGTTCGGGGGCGGTGGACCAGGTGCGTGGGGTGCCGCCGGTGGTGGGCACGCTCGTGATGGTGCCGAGGACGGAGTCGGTGACGTAGAGGGTCCGGGTGCGCGGGTCCAGGGCCAGGCCGTTGGGCAGGCCGGCCGCGGGCAGCGCGGCGATGCGCTGCGGTACGCCGCCGGGGCGCAGGCGCCACAGGCCGGTCAGGTCGGCGGTGCCGGTGGCGTACAGGAAGTACAGGGTGCCGTCGTGCGCGCGGACGATGCCGGTGGTCAGGGCGAATGCCAGGACCGGGGTGTGGATGCCACCGTCGGCGGGCGCGGGCAGGGTGGCCAGGATCCGGGTGGATCCCCCGGGTGTGATGCGGGCGATCTGGCGGGCGGCGGCGAAGGTGACGTACGCGCTGCCGTCGGGAGCCAGGGCGATGTTCTCGGGCGTCTGGTGCCGGCCCAGGTCGAAGTGCGCGGCGATGCGCGCGCAGCTCAGCGGGGCGGAGACGGCCGACGCGACGCCGGGGGTGGCCGCGACGACCGATGCCGCGGTCAGCACGACGGCTGCCGCGGCGGTCTTGGACAACGTGTTCCTGAACATGGTTCCTTCACTGTTTTCGGGCATGCGGCAGCGGTACGCCGGCGCGCGGAATTTGGGTTGAGGGGTTGGGGTTGGGGTTGGGGTTGGCTTGGGGGCTCGCGGATGGCCGCCCCGGCGTCCGGTGGTGTGTGCCGGGTCAACCGGAACCGGAACCGGCCCGGACTCCCGGTCGCACCGGGTCGTGCTGCGAACCGACCTGGGCGAGCAGGGCGAGCGTGGTGCGCGCGGGCGAGTCGGCTTCGGTGGTGGCGACCACGATGCTCTGCCCCTGGTCCTCGCTCGGGCCCGGACTCAGGGTCTGCTGGGTGACGGTCAGCGGGCCGACCAGCGGATGCCGCATCTCGTAGGTCGCGACGGCGCACGCCGTGACGCGGTGGTCGGCCCACATCGAGGCGAAGTCGGCACTCCTCGCGCTCAGTTCGCCCACCAGTGAGTGGAGCGCGGTGTCGTCCGGGTGCCGGCCCGCCACCAGGCGCAGATTCCCCACCACCGCCCTGGCCTTGGCCTGCCAGTCGGCGTACAGGTCACGGGTGTGCGCGTCGAGGAACACCAGCCGGGCCATGTTGGGCCGCTCAGCCGGCCGGTCCGGGGCGTCCGGGTCCAGGTGCCCGGCGAACAGCGCATGGCCCAGCCGGTTCCACGCCAGGACGTCACCGCGGCGGCCGGTCACGATCGCCGGGACGTGGACCAGTGCCTCCAGCAGCTGGCCGGTCGCCTGGGTCACCCGCTCCGGGGCGGGCCGGCGGACTCGGCCAGGGCCCGTGGCCGACGACCGGGCCAGGTCGTGCAGGTGCAGGCGCTCGGCCTCCTCCAGCCGCAGGGCCCGGGCGATCGCGTCCAGCACCTGCGGTGAGGCGTTCAGGGACTGCCCCTGTTCCAGCCGGGTGTAGTAGGAGACGCTGACACCCGCCAGCGACGCCAGCTCCTCGCGCCGCAGACCCGGCACCCGGCGCCGCTCCCCGTAGCCGGGTATCCCGAGATCCTCCGGTCTCAGCTGGGAGCGCCGCGTCTGCAGGAACTCCCCGAGCCGCACTTTTCCGTTCATGCATCCGAGTATGGGCCGGGCCAGACCGCACAGCCTGACCCTGACGTGGATAGGCACCAGCAGGTCTGGCTCCCCGGCGGGACCGGTGATGACGTGGGCGTCACCGACATGACACCGCCACCCGTCCAGGAGGACGCCTTGACCACCACCACCAGCGAACACGACCTCTTCGAGGTCCTGGACGCATCGGATTTCGCCTTCACCCGGCGCGCCTGGGTCGATGCCGCGCCCGCCCGGGTCTACGACCTGGTCAGTGACGTGTCCGCCATCGGGCGCTGGAGCCCCAACGCGAGCGACGTCACGTTCGACCAGGACGCGGGGCCCCGGGTCGGGGCCTGGTTCAGCGGCCGCAACCACAAGGACGGCAGGCAGTGGACCACCCGCTCCCAGGTCGTACGGGCCGACCCCGGGGCCGCCTTCGCCTTCGTGGTCGGCGGCGCCAAGGCCGGCATCGTGCAATGGAGCTGGACCTGCCACCCCCGGGGACGGGGAACCGTCGTCGAGCAGTCCTGGCAACTCCTGCGCCTCGACCCTGTGCTCGGCACGACCCGCAGCGATCTCGACGCCCTGCGCGACTACATGTCGAACAGCGCCGAAACCACCCTGCTCTCGCTCGCCCAGTGGATCGCCGAAACACCGACCGGGTGAACACCCCCCGCAGGTCGGTACACCGGCCTTGGGGAACATCGGTACAGGGTATTGGTGTGATCGAACATGGGCCCCGGGCCGTGTGTGAGAACTGGCGTCCGTGTCTCGCGTTGTGCCGTGATGGGGTGGCGCGAACTTTGGCTCCCCGGCCGGCCGGGTGGTTACTCTCCCCAAGGAGATGAGGCGGCCGCCAACTCCATCCGTGTCACACCGTCGGTCTGACGTTCGCGCACAGATTCGCGCAGAAGTTCGCCGCCAATGGAGTAGCGAGGTGCCGCGGCGTCTGACCGAGCAGCTCGTTCCACGATGGCGTCGACCAGCGAACGCACCATGTCGAGACGGGCGTAGGCGGCGTGGATCTCCTCCTGCCATGCAGAAGCCAGATCTGCATGGCGCCAAAGTCCCTCGGCACACCTTCGCGAGTGATTTAACTCAGCAGCCCTCGGCGCTCGGCAGTGCCAGGGGAGGTAGGCAGAGCGATAGCCTCCCGGACGCGGTCGATGTCCGTTGCGGGAATGCCATGTTCCTGCAGCAGGGCTGCTGCCAGGTCGGCGCCCTCCACCTCGAAGCGGGCTTCGCCCTTCGCGAGCTTTCCGGTACCCGGATCGTGCAGGACGGTTGCGGCGAACAGTCAGGAACGGGATCCGTGACGATGGTCCGTGAAGGCGGGCGTGTGGACAGTGGTTGACGACAGCGGTCGGTCGGAAATCAGGCCTTGCTCAGCGGGGTCGCGTTGAACGTCTCGCGGTACGTGCGGGGCGGTACTCCGACGTGGGCTTTGAACAGGGTCCGGAAGTTGGCCGACGTACCCAGGCCGCAGCGCCGTGCGACCGCTTCCACCGTCAGGTCGCTCGATTCCAGGAGTTCCCGTGCGCGGCCGAGCCTCGCGTCAAGCAGCCAACGCATGGGCGGTCGGCCCGTGTCGGCGTGAAAGCGGCGGATGAGGGTGCGCCGCGACATCCCGGCCTGGTGCGCCAGCTGGTCGACGGTGAGCGGCTGGTGCAGGTTGCGTAGCGCCCACTCGTACACCGGCGCCGGTCCGTCAGCCGGGTCGGGGGGCATCGGCAGGTCCATGAACTGGGCCTGACCGCCCGTGCGGTGCGGGGCGGCGACCAGCAGACGTGCTCGCTGGTTTGCCAGTCGGGTGCCGTGATCGCGGCGGATGAGGTGCAGGCACAGGTCGAGGCCGGCGGTGACGCCGCCTGAGGTCAGCACGTGGCCCTCGTCGATGTACAGAGCCTCCGACTGCACTGTCACCTGTGGGTACTGCTTCGCCAGTGTTGCTGCGTACTGCCAGTGTGTGGTGGCCCGTCGGCCGTCGAGCAGGCCGGCGGCGGCAAGGGCGAACGCGCCCAGGCAGATGGACACCATGCGGCTGCCCCGAGCTGCCGCTTCCGCGAGCGCGGCGCTGACCGCGTCGGAGGGTGCCTCGGGCTCCAAGTACCCCGGGACTATCACGGTGTCCGCTGTGGCCAGGGTGTCCAGTCCACGGGCGACCGCCAACGCGGGTCCGCCGTGCATCGCGACGAGCCCGGGCTGTTCCGTGCACACCGTCAGCGTGTAGGGCCCATCCGGCCAGCTCCCGAAGACCTGCAACGGGATCCCGATGTCAAGTGCGAGGACGTTCTCCAGAGCCACCACGACCACGCGGTGCTGTCCGTCGGACATCTCACCTCCCATCCCGATGGCACGATCCTATCGCTACATGGCATGGGTGCCAATGACTCCTTCACCCGGATCACGCCTACCGTCGCCTCATGACGGACAAAATCGTCGCCTGCCGCTGCCAGGCACCGTCCTGCCCTGGTGCACGGCAGAGGGCGGGTTCGTGCGATCCCGAGAGGCGCAACACGGCCTCGCACCGGCACCGACAGGGGAAAGCGCCATGAGTATCACGCTGGATGCGGCCCTGGCCGTGATCGAGAAGGCCCGCACCCACGCGGTGGTGATCGGCGTCGCGATGAACATCGCGGTCGTCGACGGCGGCGGACACCTGGTCGCGTTCGCCCGCATGGACGGATCGATCCTCGGCTCGATCGAGATCGCTCTGGCCAAAGCGAAGACCTCGGTCCTGTTCAACGGCCCGAGCGAGAACCTGTGGGAGTTCTGCAGGCCCGGCGGCCCGGCTCCCGCAACCGAGTACACCAACGGCGGCCTGATCCCCTACGCGGGCGGCCTCCCCCTGCACGACGACAGCGGCACTCCGATCGGGGCCATCGGCGTCTCGGTCGGCATGCCCGTCGAGGACGGCGAGGTCGCCCGCATCGCGCTCGGAAGGGAAGCACGATGAAGAAGATCCTGATCACCGGCGCTGGCACCGGCCTGGGACGCTGCACCCACCGTCATCGGCCTGGCCCGGGCCGGACACCAGGTCATCGCCACCACGGAGATCTGGTCGCAGGTGACCGAACTGCGGGGGCACATCGAGGAGCTCGGCCTTCAGGACCGCGCCACAGTCGACAAGCTCGACGTCCTGGACGCCCTCGACATCGCGGCTGTCTCCGGCTGGGACTTCGACACCTTCGTCAGCAATGCCGCGATCGGTCACTGCGGGCCGCTGGCGGAGGCCTGGGGCCCTACTGCGTGGCCAAGCACGCGCTCGAGGCGATCGCGGCGACCCTGCGCGACGAGCTCGCGCCGACCGGCATCACCGTTCAGACCGTCAATCCCGGGGCGTACTTGACCGGGTTCAACGACCGCATCGCGGACACGGATTTCCGCTGGCTGGACGACGCGGTCAACTTCAACCGGACCGAGGACGTGCGGGCCCGTTTCGCGGACATCCTGGCCGACCAGTTCGAGCCGCAAGACATGATCGACAGGATGGTCGAGATCATCGGTGCCGAGCAGGGAAAGTACCGGAACGTCTGGCCCCCGGCGACCGAGGAGCTCATCAGGGAAGTCCAGGAAGCAGCCTGGACCCGCGAGGTGTGATCCGGCGACACCACCCGGCGCAGGCCACGCCCGTCACGCCGGCACCGTCGACCTGCGAGCCGTCGATCGACATGCCGAACAAGCGGCCGCGCAGATCTGCTGAACGCCACCCGACTGCAGCACGCACCACACCGCTTCAAGTCGCACATTCCGAACGAAAGGGCCACACCATGACCACTGACGCACCCCTGCCCGTCTTCGAGCAGCTCCGCCTCCCCGACACAGACCTCACCCGGGACGCCTACACCTACGTGGCCAGGGCAACGCCGGACTTCGTCTTCCATCACAGCGTGCGCAGCTACGTCTTCGCCCGAGCCCACGCCCGGAACCAGGGCTTGAACGCCAGTACCGACTACGACGACGAACTGCTGTTCCTCAGCTGCGTCCTGCACGACATCGGAGTGAGCCAGGAGGGCAACGGCGACCAGCGCTTCGAAGTCGACGGCGCCGACACCGCGGCAGCCTTCCTCCGCGAACGCGGCGTCGAGGAACGGCGCATCGCCATCGCCTGGGACGCCATCGCCCTGCACACCTCGGACGGCATCGCCGGGCGGAAGGGCACAGAGGTGGCACTGGCACAGGCCGGGATCGGCACCGACATCCTCGGCATCCGGCGTGAGGACCTGCCGCCCGGCCTCGCCGACGAGGTGCACTCCCTGCTCCCCCGCATGGACCTGGCCTACGCGCTCAGCGACGCAATCGTCACCCAGGCCCTGGCCAAGCCCCACAAGGCGTCCCCGATGACCTTCCCGGGCGCCCTGCTCCGCCACCATCTGCCCTATGGCGCCCATCCCGACTGGTACGAACTGCTCGCCGCGGCAGGCTGGGGCGACCGGCCCGTCGGCGCCGCGGCCCGGCGCCGCGCCGAGACGCCCGAGCAGGTGGGGGCCATGTTCACGGAATACCTGGAGGCGGGCGACATCGAGGGCCTGGTGTCGCTGTACGAGCCGAACGCCCACTTCGTCCCCACCCCTGGAACCCACCTGGTAGGCACCGCGCCCATCCGGAAGGGCCTGCAAGAGCTGATCGACACGGGCGCCCGCCTCAAGCTCGAACTCCGCGATATCCGACAGGTGGACGACATCGCCCTGGTGTCGAACACCGCCACCCTCACCGGTGTCGGCCCCGAGCCGGTCGTCTCCACGACCACGGAGATCCTCCGGCGCCGGCCGGACGGCGGCTGGGCCCACGTGGTGGACGACCCCTTCTTCGGCCAGAGCACGGCTATCGGATCGGCTGGTCAATAGATCTCGGTCTTCCTGACCTTTCCGGCTCGGGGACGCGCCGGCTTGCCGACCGAGCGCGCTCGACGCCACCGCTGCCCGCAGCCGTCGGCCCGCAGCAACACTTCGGGCACCGCCGTCCCGGTGGTGATGCCATGTCAGCCCAGCGCGCGGTCGAGGTTGAAGGCGGCGCTGATCACCGAGAGGCGGGAGAAGGGTGGGGGGAAGTCGCCCTGGAAGGTGCCCAGCTGTTCTCCGGTCGGGCCTTCACCCTTCGGGCGCGGCGCCCAGTGCAAGCTCCAACAGCGCCTTCGCGGCCCCTCGGGCATCCGTGAACACCTGCGCGTCGTTGCAGGAGGCGGCGAGCGCGTTGGCGCCTTCGAAGAGCACGGCGAGTTGCCTGCCGAGTGCCTCCGGGTCGGCGGCTCCGGCCTCCGCTGCCGTGGCCACGAGGCGGTCACGGAACGCCTGCTTGTGTCGCTGCGCGAGGCGGGTGACCTCCGGGAGTTCTCCGGCGCCCTCGACGACGGCGTTGTGGAAAGGGCATCCGCGGATCAGGGCGGGCGGATCCCCCTCGTCGGGGGTGAAGATCGCCAGAAGCCGCTGAGCCGGGGGCAGGTCTTCGCGCTCCAGCTCCGCTTCGGCAGCGATCGACTTCTCCGACTCGAACCGGCGGAGATACTCCTCCACCAGCGCGTTCTTGGTCGGGAAGTGCACATAGAAGGTGCGGGGCGAGACGTGCGCGGCCTTGATGAGCGCCGCCACGCCGGTGGCGTGGATGCCGCGTGCGTAGAAGAGCTCCTCCGCCGCCCGCAGGATGCGTTCACGCGCACCGCGCCCGCCGCGGGCCGCCCCGCTGATTGATGTCGTTGCCCCCATACCACAAGTATAGCGAACGCTTTACATCCGACCCCGGGCGGCGTAGCGTCGACAGTATGTAAAGCGACCGCTATACCTTGGTGGGGTTCAGTGGCCCACGGCCATCTCCTGCCCGCCCGAGCGTCGATCGCGACCCCTGCTGGGCGGGCCTGAAGGGAAACTCCCATGACACGGTCCTACGCCCGGGCGCCCATCACGACGGTGTCCGCCGCCAACGGCATCGAGTACGCGTACCGCGAGGTCGGCGAAGGCGGTGTGCCGCTGGTGCTGCTCATGCACTTCCGGGGCAACCTCGACAACTGGGATCCGGCCTTGGTCGACTCCCTGGCCCGGAGCCGGCGCGTCATCGCCTTCGACAACACCGGCGTCGGCCGCTCCAGCGGCAGCACGCCCAGCACGATCGCGCAGATGGCGTTGGACGCCATCGCCTTCACCGAGGCCCTGGAACTGGCCCGGGTCGACCTCCTCGGCTTCTCCCTGGGCTCGTTCGTGGCCCAGGAGATCGCACTGATCCGGCCCGGGCTCGCACGGCGCGTGGTACTCGCCTCCGCAGCGCCGCAAGGCGCGCCCGGTATGCACGGGTGGGCGACATGGGTCATCGACGCGGTGGGCGAGCCGGAGATCGACCCCGGACGGGTGCTCGACGTCTTCTACACCCGCTCCCCGGAGAGCCGGTCGGCCGGGGAGCAGGCCATGGGGCGGATGTTCACCCGGGAGGAGCTGGACGCGCCCACGACGTGGCAGACGCGCCAGGCGCAGTACGACGCGGTCTGCGCCTGGGGCATCCCCGGCTTCTCGCTGCTGGAGCGGGTGACCGCGATCCAGGCACCGGTGTTCGTCGCCAACGGCGACAGCGACCCGATGATCCTCCCCCGCTACTCCCACCTGCTCGCCGGTCTGATCGCGCAGGCACGGCTCAAGATCTACCCCGACTCGGCCCACGGGTTCCTGTTCCAGCACCACGCCGAGTTCGCCGCCGACGTCGAAGGCTTCCTCACCGATCCGCGGTAGCCGGATCGACCAGTGGACCGAAGACTTCATCGCCCGGACCCCGACTCGGCGACCTGCGCAGAGGGAGAAGGAGCAGTGACGGATCTGCTCGATGAAACCACCGTTCGGCGCCCCGACCGGCGCAGCGGCGTCACGCCGGAACGCGTGCCCATCGAGACCACCACGGGGACGTGCTCGAAGAACCGGAACGACCACGGGACTCGTTCGCCGGGATCGCCGTCCCCACCGAGCACCGCATCCTCCCCCGCACGCCCCAAGGCCAGGCGCCGGCCGAACCGCTGCTCGTCAGCATCGACCTCAGCGACATCTCCTTCGCCTGATCACGCCTCATCAGAAGGGTCAGCACCCATGGACACGCAAACCCTCGGCTACGCCGTACACGTCTGCGACCCGGTCCCCATCAGCGTGACCGAACCCCTGCCCAACGGCGAAGCGCGCACCTTCCAGCCGATCTCGACCACCCTCGTCCACGGCGCGCGGGACGCCGTCCTCGTCGACCCGCCGTTCACCGCGGGCCAGATCGAGGAGGTCGCCGCATGGGTGGCCGCCAGCGGGAAGAACATCACCGCCGTCATCGCCACCCACGGCCACGGCGACCACTGGTTCGGCGCCAACGCATTCGCCGAGCGGTTCGACGCGCCCGTCGTGGCCACCGCCGGCACCATCGCCGTCATGCACGGCAACGTGGAGGCCCGCCCGTTCGCCTGGGACAAGCTCTGGCCCGGGCAGATCCCCGACGCCCCGGTGACCGCCGCCACCGTCCCCGACAACACCCTCACCCTCGAAGGGCACGACCTGCACCTCGTCGAGGTCGGCCACACCGACACCGAGCAGACCAGCGTCCTGCACGTCCCCCACCTCGGCCTTGTCGTCGCCGGCGACGCGCTCTACAACGGCGCCCACATGTACATCGGCGAGTCGGCCGGAGGCGGTCTGGACGCCTGGCGGGGCGCCATCAGCACCATCGAGGCCCTCGCACCCCGGCACATCGTCGCCGGCCACAAGAACAAAGACCTCGACGACGCCGCCACCCGCGTCATCGCCGAGACCCGCCGGTACCTCGACGACGCCGAGAGAGCGTTGAAGGAGTGCTCCTCCGCGACCGAGTTCTTCCACACGATGATCGACCGCCACCCCGGCCTCCCCTACGGCAGGACCCTCCTGTGGGTCGGCGCGAAGACGCTCTACGCCTTGCGCGAGCCGGGGGCCGACCCCGTCGCCGCGTCCGTGGGCGCCTGGTTCTAGGAGGAGTCACGTGCACCCCGCGACGACACATCTGATCGTCCTGCCGGGCGGGGGCTACGCCGTGCACGCCCCCCACGAGGCGGAGCCGATCGTTGCGTGGCTCTCCGCGATGGGCCTGTCGGCGAGCGTCTTCCGCTACCCGCTCCACGTCCGGCATCCCGAACCCCTCCTGGCCCTGCGGGCTGAGATCCGCCGCAGGCGCGAACAGGGAGCGGAGCGCATCGGCGTGATCGGCTTCTCGGCCGGCGGGCATCTCGCGGGCCTGGCCGCACTCGCACCCGGCGACGATCCACGCGAGTCCGTCCAGTTCGCCGTCCTCGGCTACGCGATCACGTCCATGGAGACCGAGACCTACCGACCCGCACGGTTGATCCTGCTCGGAGAGGACGCCTCACCGCACCTGCGCCGCCAGACGACCCTCGACGCGCTGGTGACCGAGGCGTCTCCGCCCTTCTTCCTCTGGCACACCGCCGAGGACATCTACGTACCGCCGGAACACACCTACCGGTTGGCCTCGGCACTCGCGGCGCACGAGGTACCGCACACCGTGCACGTCTTCGCCCACGGCCCGCACAGTCTCGGTCTCGCCGAGGGCGCCGGCGATGCCGCCACCTGGCCGAAGCTCGCGCGATCCTGGCTCGCCGAGCAGGCGCGTACGACGCACCGGGACACATCCTGAGCAGATCCCCCACGCCACCGGCTTCGTTCACGAGACCTCGTGAACAAGGCCGTGCCTGGGACCGGCGGGGCGCCGCGGTGTCCCGGGCACGACGTGCGGAGTGCGGAGTGCGTCGAGCAGGCTCGGCCGACTGTGGTCGGGTTCAGCTGCGGGCTGCCTGCCGGATCAGGTCGGCGACGGCGTCTGACTGCGAGACGTAGACCGGGTGACGGGCGGCTGCCTCTACGGTCTGCGCACCGATCCGCCCGGACATGGTGCTAGGCCGGGGCGGGACCATGCGGCCGTCGGTGGCGATCAGGTACCAGGACCGCTTGGTCCGCCAGGCCGGCTGGGACACCGCGCCGCCCGGCGCTTCCCCGCCCCAGGGGACCTGCGAGGCGGCCATGAACTCGGCCTGGGCCCGGGGCAGGTCGCCGGCGAAGGTCACCGGTCCCTGCATCCCGTCGATCACCTGATGGGTCGCGGCCACGTCGCCTCGGCGCCGGAAGTCGCCATCAGGGTGCACTCTGCTGCCGGCCCGTGCGTCCGGCCGGGCCGGGAACCGGGCGTGGCCTAGCGTGGGGCCGAAGACGATCCCCTCGAACCGCCGCCGGGATCCAGGCTCTACGGAGGCACCTTGACCACGCCGCCCACCCTCGCCGAGCTCACCGGCGACTACATCCTCGACCCCGCTCACACCCGCATCGGGTTCGTCGCCCGCCACGCCATGGTGACCAAGGTCCGCGGTGCGTTCCACGAGTTCGAGGGATCCGCCCGCCTGGACGGCGCCGATCCGGCCCGCTCCACCGCCCAGTTGGTGATCAAGGCCGAGAGCATCGACACCGGCGTCGAACAGCGCGATCAGCACCTGCGCACCAACGACTTCCTCGATGCGCCCGACTTCCCCGACATCACCTTCAACACCACCTCGGTCGAGCCGCGCTCCGACACCGAATACCGCGTCACCGGGGACCTGACCATCAAGGGGACCACCCGCCCGATCAGCATCGACTTCGAGTACACGGGCACCGCAGTCGACCCCTTCGGCAACCGGCGCGTCGGCCTGGAGGGTTCGGTGAGCATCTCCCGCAAGGAGTACGGCGTGACCTGGAACGCGGCCCTGGAGGGAGGCGGCGTCCTGGTCGGCGACAAGGTCGTACTGGAGTTCGACATCTCCGCGATCAAGCAGGACTAGGCCGCCTTCTGGACCAGGTCGTCGGGGTCGCCCCCTCCATCGTCCACGCCCACCAGGATGCCGCCGGGCCTCGTGAAAGGGGGCCGGCCCCTGCCCGCGAGCCGCAGGCGGTCCCGACGACCCCAACGGAGCCCAGGTCACGCGGCATGTGGCGGCGCATGTCCGCGATGAAGGTCGCAGCGGCTGGGGTCAGCCGGCGCAGACACGCCGATAGACGCGCTCCGCCGGCGCGATCACCGTCACGTTCTTGGTCGAGGACGGGACCTCGGGATTGATCGCGGCGTCCACCACCCGAACCCCGCTGACGCCCTTCACCGCACCGACCGAGTCGACGACCGCAGCGCCACATGATCTACCGGCAGAACATTCGGCGCGACTGGTCGGCCGAGCGAGGGACGTTCATCCAGGTACTGAAGTGAAACCACCGCTCCGCTTCCGCGATGACCTGCTCGCCTTCCCAAAGTCGTTGTCGCGTACCCGCGCCGATCGTGCACAGGCCCCTATCCGCAGGTCATCCGACGGTCGTTCAGGACGGGCCGAACAGGATGTCGCGCCGTGTCCGGGTCAGGTGGCGAACGACGGCATCGGGCGCCATGCGGGCCAGCGGGCCGTTCGTGCCGACGTAGCGGCTGAAGGTCACGCCGAGGAGGTGGGCGCCGATGAGGTGGGCGCCGAGGAGGTCGATGCGTTCGTCGGCGTCCGGTCCGGTGATGACGGCGCGGTAGGCATCGGTGCTGCGTTGACACATCGCGATGTAGAGCTGGGTGGCGGCCTGTTCGCCGGAGGTGCGAGGCGGGGCTCGTACGGGTGGCTGGAACGGCTTACCCGTTCCGTCACCGGGAGTTGCAGGAATTCCTGGCCAGAACCACCCCGTGAGGCGAAGACGGTCGCTGTGCCACGCCAAAGGAGCCGCAAGCACCTGGCCGGCGCGCGGCCCGGCTGGTCTCTTCCGCACATACACGGGGCACACTGACCACCTGCACGAGGCGGCGGCGCCTCACGGCCCTGACGCCTCGACGTTGTCGTCCTCCGCCGGATGGACATCCGTGCCCGCCGGGTCGACGATGGGAATGAGGCGATCACGCAGGCGCTGAACCACGAGCGCGGGGCTGATATGTCCACGATCCTGATCCATGTCGGAGACCTCGAAGCGCGGGGTTTTCCCGAGCAACTGTGCGTCGACGACGGCCAGGATCCTGAATGGTTCAACCATCCACGGGCCACTGAGCTGATCCCGAACGACGCACTGGCGCCGCAAGCCGGTTTGATGGACGAGACTACCCGGGCCACGGACCTGCGGTCGACGGGGCGGGGCCTTTTCGGCGCTCTGCTCCCCTCCCCTCTCCGTGAGGTCTGGCAAGCCGAGACCGACCTCCGAGGATCGCGAGTGGTGCTGGACTTCGAGCCGAGCGCCCTTCGCCCGTTGCCGTGGGAACTGCTTTGCACCCCCGCGCCCCTGGAACGCTATCTCTTCGATGACGAGGCGCACCCCTGTGTCCGGGCGCACATCCCCTTCGCCCTGGAGACCGAGCCGCTGACCGGGCCGGTGCGACTCCTCGTCGTCGTGGGCGATCCCTACGACCAGACACTGAACTCGGACAGAGAGCTCGAAGCCATCTACACCGGGCTGAGCACCGTCCCCTGCTGCTGGCAGGTACATGTGCTGCGGGCGCCCGGCAGGGAGGAGACCCGCGATGTCCTCACGGAATTCGAACCGCACGTCCTTCATTTCATCGGGCACGGCAGGCGGGTCGAGGCGGAGCCGACGCTGGAGATCATGACACCGGGCCGGCCTTGGTACCTCAGCGCCGCCTTCGTCGAGGGAGCGCTCGACCTACCGCTGCGGCTCGCGGTGCTCAACGCGTGCCGGACGATGGACGAGGATCCCCAGGCCCTGGTCCGGGAACTCGGTGATGCCTTGTTCGCGCGCAAGACGCAGGCCGTGGTGGCCATGCAGGGCAACATCGCATCAGCCCCCGCGGTGCGGTTCAGCAAGGAGTTCTACGGGCAGCTGGCCGAGGGGAGGGCGCTCGACGAGGCCATGGCCTACGCGCGCAACCGCCTGCATTGGGTGGACGACAGCCATCCCCGCGACTGGGCCATGCCCGTGCTCACCGTCCAGGCCGACCCGGCGGTGGCACTCCAGTGGCCCGAACCCTTCGACCACACGACGGTGACGCGGACACGAGGACCGGAGTTCGAGGGGCCCCGCTGGCTGGTCGGGCGAGGGGACGAGCACTGCAGGATGATGCGCCGGCTGACCAGGACGCTCGAAACGGGCACAGCCGATCTCCTGGCCGTCACGGGAGGCAGGGAAGTCGGGAAGTCGGAGCTGACCCGTTCCTGCCTCCTGACGAGCGCCTGGTGCGGCGTTCCCGTCGTCTACGTAAATCTGGCGAACAAGGGGAACCTCGACCTGCTGAAGCTGCTCGGCCACATCAAGGACGCAGTGCCCACGTGGCTCGGACCGGACGTCGAGAGGGACGTCGAACTGTTCGGCGACATGCTCCAAAGCAGAGAAGACCTCTTCCGGTCACTGCGCCAGGGGAACCCGACGGGTGTCACGGCCGTCGAGGCGCTGCCGCCCCTCGACGCTCGTCCGCACGATGTCCTCGCCTACGAGAACGGGCTCCTCACCGACTTCAAGGCCTTCCTGCGATTGGTGACCCGGGATCCGCTGGTCGCCGGGAAACCGATCCTGCTGGTCCTGGACCATGTCCTTCAGGCCGAAAGACACGGCCACGTCGTGGAACGCCTGTTGAAGCCCGCTGCGGAAGGGGACTTCGACCCGGTCCGTATCGTGGCCGTGGACAGCGGGCTCGATGCGGAACTCGGGCTGCAGCTGGTCGACCTGGTCATGACGGTCAGGCCGTTCGAACGGACCGAGGCGGAGCTCCTCGTCCGCGAGTACTGCGCCCGCAAGCGGGACGTCTACCGGGGACAGCGGCCCGACGACGAATCCTGGGCGGTCTTCACCCGGAGCATGCGGGACGAAGCGCTCAGACGGAAGCAGAGCGGCGATGAGTCCTTCAGCCCCAAGGAGCTCATGGTGTGGGAGCAGATGGCGTACACGCTTCGGCAGGTGACGTCATGACCGGCATGGACGAGGCGGCGAAGCGCCTCGCAGCGGGCGAGGACCTCGCCGACGTCACGGTGTCCTTGATGCCCGAGCCCCTGCGGGGGACGCTGATGCGGTGCGCCCTGGTCGAGGGGTTCGACGAGGCGCAATATGAGGCGGTGCTGCGCGACGACGTCGGCCCGACCCTCGCTGAGCTGGCTCTCCAGCCGTGCGTCGAGCCGCAGCCCGGTGGCGACGGCTCCCTCCAGGTGGGGAGCGGAATCCGGGAAGCGGCCTGGCGGGCCTGGTGGCTCGACGGCGGGGCGGTGCCCGACTCCGTCCCGGTGCCCCGGGCACTGCGTTCCGCCCAGACGCGCATCGCGGAGTACTGCAAGGGCCTGGGCCGGATGGAGGCGGCCCTGCAGGCCCTGGTCGTCTGCGATCCGGACCAGGCAGCCGACTGCTTCGAGCAGTGGTACCGGGAGCGGGACGAACGCTTCGACTTCCCCGGCTGCCAGGACCTGCTCGATGCCCTCAACGAGTCCTGGGCGTGGATGTTCGGTCCGCGTCTGGCCGAACTGCGCAGTGACCGTGACCGGTACCTCCGGTCACGGATGCTCTGGTACGACGCGTTGCTCAGGTCGGGCCCCTACCTGTCCCGACCCGAACTGGAGTCCAGACTGGGCGGGCTGCTGGCCGGCACGCCCACCCGCGCGCTGCGATTGCACGCCGTCGGCGGCATGGGCAAGTCGCTGATGCTCCAGTGGTTCATCGCCCGCCGCTGCGTCGCCGCACCTGCCAGGGTGCCGTGCGCGCTGGTGGACCTCGACGCCGTCGACGCCGTGAACGTCGTCCGGCATCCGTGGCTGCTGGTGCTGGAGCTGGCCCACCAGCTCAACGAGCAGATGCCGGGAGCCCCGTTCCAGGAACTGCTGCGCCGCCACGGGGCATACCGCTCGGTCCTGTTCCGGGATGCCCCGGAACTGGCCCGCTCGGGCGCCGCCGCGCTCGACACCGCCGGGACCAAGTCCGACGCCCGCGACGTCCGCGACCGGTTCCTCAGCGTGCTGAGCGAGGGCCGTTCCGGCACTCCGCTGCTGATCGTGCTGGATGCTTTCGAAGTCGCGGTGCTGCGGCCCCTGGGCGGCGCCGCCGAACTGGTCGACGTCCTCGCCGACGTGTACGCGGCATCGGACCAGGTGCGACTGGTCCTCTCCGGGCGCCTCACGGGCGCCGAGAAGCAACTGCGACGGTTGGGCGAGCGCCTCCCGGAGCAGGACATGGGCTGGCTGGAGATCCCGCCGTTCACCAGGGAGGAGGCCAGGAACTACCTGTCCGGGAAGCGCGGCATCGGCCGTCCGGAACTGGTGGAGATCATCGTGCGCAGGTCACAGGGGGTCCCCTGGCAGCTGGCGCTCTACGCCGATGTGGCGGACTATTCGCCGGACATGTCGGTGGAGAGCGTCGAGAGCCTCGACCCCATGCTCGCGTGGTGCATGGACCGCATCATCGGCAGGATCGAGGACGATGCCCTGCGGTGGCTGGTCCGGTACGGGGTGCTGGCTCGACGGCTGAGCCGGGACTTCGCCGAACGCGTCGTCCTCCCCCGCATGGTCGCGGCGATGCGGGGAAGCAAGGACGACCGCCCCGAGGACGATCCCGGGCCCTCCGGATCCCCACACGCGTTCCGGACCGGGGTGGACCCCCCGCAGGGGCCGGCGGAGTTCGGGCGGCTCTGGGAGAGCCTGAAGCAATACTCGGTCGAGGTGTCCTCCTGGGTGAGCGCTGCCCCGACCGACCCTGACACCCTCGTCTTCCACCCGTGCGTGGCTGACCCGATGCGCCGCCTGCTCTCCGTGCAGCCCGTCTACCGGCTGCTGCACGAGGACGCCGCGCGGTACTACGAGGAGTTGGCCCGGCTCCATCCCCCGGCATGGGCCGCCTGGACCAGGGCAGCGCTCTACCACCGCTTCCAGGCCGACGGACACCTGGCGGCCCCCGCTTGGCGCGAGGCCGTGGCAACGGCCAGGGCCGCCGACCGCTTCCAGGACGTGGCCGAGCTCGCAGGGGAAATCCTCGGACCTGAGTACGTCGACGAGGAGGGGGTGCCCTTGAACCTCGCCGGGGGCGTTCCCGCGCTCGGCCCCCAGTTGCATGCCGAGGCCCATGTGGAACTGGCGTGGGCCCTCGTCCGGCGAGCCCGCAGCGAGGACCTCTCGGGGGGACACCAGCTCTGGAGCAGAGCCGAGCGCAGCGTGGGCACCGTGAAGCGGATCGCGGCGCAGTCCGACGTAGATCTTCCCCCCGTGCGCTGGAACACCGCGCACGCTGCTCTGCTCCTCGCCCGTGGCCGGCCGGAGAGGGCCTCGAAGGTTCTCCGGCCGACCGTGCAGTCCCCCGAGATGTCCGCGGACTACGGCTTCGCACTGGAGGTGTACGCGGAGGCCCTCGGTGCGCTCGGCCGGCCGGACGAGGCGTCAGCAGTGCTCCACCAGGCCCTGGTCCTGGCGCAGTTGACGGGAGACCGGCCGGGTTCGGCCCATCTGGCCCACATGCTGGCCCGGGACGCGGCGACCCGCCTGGCGTACGACGAAGCCCTGCGATGGGTGCGCGCGGCTCCCGGCGACGAGAGCGGTCCGGCCGCCGAGCGTGCCAGGCTGCGTCTCACGGAAGTCGAGCTGGCCTTGCACCTGGGGCTGCCGGCCACGGCCGCACGGCTGGCCGAGACGTCCTCCGGCGATGCGGAGGCACGGCCCCTGGCCCTGGGCGTCGAGGCCCTGCTCGCACTCGGTCGGCCGCGCCGGGCCCGCGCTCTGTGCGAACGCGCCCTGAGCACACGCGTCGGCCTGCCGCCGGAGCAGGAGGCCGCGATGTTCGCCCTGCGCGGGCGGGCCGACATCGAACTCATGCAGGTGGAGCGGGGCATGAGCGACCTGGTGACGGCGCGCGAGCGCTATGCCCGCCTGCAGGACTACGAAAGCGGCGCCGCATGCGCGCTGCACGCTGCCCGGGCTCAGCTGGAAGTGGTCGGCAACCACTGGGAGGCGGCGCAGTTCCTTGACGAAGCGATGCGGCTGAACCACGACGAGAGCAATGCGATCGCAAGCCGGTGCAGCTTGCTGAAGGCGGACTTCATGGCCCGGCACGGGGATTCGGCCGGAGCCACGCGGGTCTGCGGGAACGTCCTGAGACGGCTGGAGGAGTCCGGTGCGGATCCCCTGCTCGTCGTCGAGACGGCCGGGCACGGGCTGGCCCTTCGCAACGACTCGTCGGGGCGGTTCGGCGAAGCCCTGCTCCACGCGGTGCGCCGGGTGGAGCCGGCCAGCGCCCGGCTCACCATGCTGCGCGCGCTCGAACACTGCCCGGAGCCACTCGACGTCGGGCCGGACCTGCTCGCGCTCGTCCTGCCCGACGGGGAGCTGCCCGCGGCGGAGGATCCGGCAGACGCCGGCTGGCTGACCGCACGCGCGGCCACCGCCTACCGCCTCGCAGGACGGCTTGTCGACGCTCGCGCCTGCGCCACGCGCGCGGCCGAAGTCCTCACCCGCGAAGACAGCTTCGCCTGGTGGTGGCTGATCCGGTTCATGGACCTGACCGGGCCTGCCGGCCGGGAAGAACCGGAGCCGCCCTGTCTCCAAGGATACGACGAGTATCCGCTGCTCCAGGCGGCCCATCTCATCGCCGTCGCCCGGCGCTGGGCAGGCCGCGTCCCGCTCGAGCGCACTGCCGAGCGGCTCCGCCTGGCGGACGCCCTGCTCTCACGGGGACCCGTGAACCGCTGGCAGGCGCTGTCCCACGACACGTGGTCCCGACTGCTGGCCGAGACGGGGGAGCACACCGAGGCCGAGGCACACGCGCACGCTGCCCGCGCCGTCCTCGCCGAGCTCGGCGACGAGCGCGAGGTGCCACCACCGCAGGCTCCCGCCCCCGATGAACTCGGCTTTGCACTCCTCCCGGACGGGGCTGTGGTCGTCCACAACGACGGCCGGGAGCTGGGTCGTATGCAGCCGTCGACACTGCTCGCCCGGGCGCTGCACGAGAGGACACAGAGGATGTCTTTGGGCCCGCTCGTCGACGCGATCCTCGCCGACGACCCCCTGGTGCCCCACGCAACCACGATGGAACCCCTCCTGGACCCGGGCCGGACGGAGCCGGTGGATCTCTGCCTGACCGTCGCCCAGCCCGAACTCGCCCAGGTCCCCTGGGAACTCGCGGCAACCGCACACGGCATGCTGGCCACGGACGACAGGGTCCGTTGCATCTACCGGATGCCCCGTACATGGCGGACCGGAACGGTCCGCACCGGTGTCTTGCAAGTGGCCCTGGACCTGCTGGAGGCGGACCCCGGCCCGGTCGACGGGCTGATGGGCCAGCAGACCACTCGTGCGCTGTTCCACGTGCAGCGTTCCCTGGGGCTGGAAGCGGACGGAGTCGCCGACCCGGTCACGTGGGCGAGCCTGCGCGCGGAGCTGTGGCAGCACCGCCACCGCCCCCACGTCCTGGTCCTGCGGCGCGGAGCCGCCCGGCAGCTGGAGTCGCAGCGCGGGCACCAGATGGGAGGGGCCGACCTGGGGGTCACGTACACCCGGGAGGGCTGGGACGTGACGCTCCTGGACGACCCGAACTGGGCTCAGCTCGACCGTCTCATGGCGGGTGCACGAGTACCGGACGTGATCCATGTGAGTGCCACCATGGAAGGGCTGGGCACCGTCCCGTACATCGATTTCGGGGCGTCCACCTACTCCAGGGAGTCCGACTGGGTGAGCGAGGACTCGGACACCATCACCGTGACCGACCTGGACCGCTTCGTCGCCAGGATGCCGGCCGGGCGTCCGGGACCGCTGGTCGTCCTGGACATCGCCCGGCCGGCCCGGCCCAGTGAGCTGGTCCGGCAACTGCTGCTCCGCAACGACTTCGCGCACCAGCTCGCCACCCTGGGCAACACCGCCGTCGTGCTCGCCACGGGGCTCACCCCGCCGGGCGACTCCCGGCAGATCATCGAGCTCGTCACAAAGCTCAGGATCGGCTGGACACCGGCCGAGGTCGCCCGGGGCCTGCAACGGTCGGCATCCGGGGACCGCCTTGAGGGCCTGCCCTACGCGGCGACCGCGCTGATGAGTGCACTGCGGCCGTACGAAATGCTGCCCGTCGGAATCTGACCCGTCAGCTCCCCGGCAACCACTGGGCGAGTCGTATGCGCACCTCCGCGTCCCGGAAGAAGTCGGTGTGCGCCACCCCGCTTCCCGAGGGGATCACGAGGGGATCGCTCACGACGTAAGCGCCCGCACGATGGACGCCTTCGGTCGGCACCACGAGGTCGTTGCCCGTGCCGAACAGATGGTCGGTCAGCCGGTTCAGCGCCCTGATGGCGAGTCCGGCCCCGTCGGCCGGCCCGAAGTCGGAGGTGATGGCGCGCACCGTCCCCGCCGCGGGCACGGCAGCCTCGTTCAGCTCGCCCAGCGCGGACGAGGCGGGGTCCATCGCGGCCAGCCCGTCCAGTCCGCCCAGCGCTCCGGCGGCACAGTGCTTGACGACCTCAAGGACCACCTCCAGCGTGCTGCTCACCATCTCGTCCGGGAGCAGGCAGAGCAGATTGGTGAACGCGTCGAGCAAACGGCCCAGCCGCTGCCGGTCGGCAAGGACGGTGCCCGCGTTGGGGGTGGCGACGTGGATGAGGGTCCGTACGCAGGGGGCCGGTCGGCGGGCGTCCCTTGCGAGGGCTTCGCTGCCGAGCTGGCGGGCCACCAGGCCCCCACGCGAATGGGCGACGAGGTCGAGGGTCAGCGGCCGGTCGGCAGGTAGGTGCTCCAGGAGCCAGCGGGCGTTGTCGGCCGGCTCCAGATGGACCGTCGGGTGGTCGAAGACGAGGACCCGGTCCCGGTATCTCTCGTGGAGATCCTGCAGCAGCTGCCTGTCCGCAGCGATACCGTGGAACCCCGAGTGACACCGGCTGAAGGTGCCGTGCACGAACACGAGGAACGGGCGGTCGGCGAGCTCGGCCAGCCGGTCCGCGGAGACCGTCTCGCCGGCCGTCGGGGTGAGAAAGCTTTCGGGTCCCGTCAGCCGCAACCCGTACGGACGGAACCGCTCCTCCCATCGCCCCACCGCAAACTCCGCCACCCGCCCTGCCACCCGCTGGATCGGAAAGCGCAGGACGTGCAGGACCTTTCGGACGCCGAACCCGGCCAGTCCGCGGTCCTGTGCCCCGCCCGGAAGGCCGAACTGTTCCATCGAGACCCGGAAGGTCTGGACGGCCCCGGCCCGGTCCGTGCCGCCTCCGCCAGCCGCGGTGTCGGACACCACCCAGCGCACCACTCCGGTCGCGTCCACCTCCAGGACGACCTGCCCTTCGTCCTCTCCCGGTGCGGGCACCTGGAGCACCACCCCGGGGGCGGCGGCGTCCGCACGGTCGTGTCCGCCGGGGTGGGCCGGGGCGGTGAGTTCGCTGAGCGGCAGCGTCAGAACCGGGCGCATCCCGGCTTCCTGGATGACGGTCCCCAGCAGCCGTGCCGAGTCGGCAGGCACGCTGTCGGTCACCAGCTGCTCCGCGAAGGCCACCGGCTCGGCCGCCCGTACGGGAGCACCGGCGCCGGCCCACCTCCGCACCTCGCCCACGCGTCCGCCCACGTCCGAAGACCGCAGGACGACACCGTACGGAAGGTCCATCCGTCCGTCCCGTTCGAGCTCAGACATCTTGCGCTCCTTCCCGGTCCCACACGATGGTCAGCCGGGGGTGCCCGAAGAACAGGTAGGCAAGGGGGGTCGAAAGACCCGCGCCTGCCGCGCCCGCGGTGGCCGCGCGCTGTTGCCGTACGTACTCCGCGGGTGCGGTGCCGCCTTTGAGTGCGGCCCGGTAGAAGCCCTCGGCGAACTCCCGGGCGACCTCGTCGTCGACGTTCCACAGCGGTGCGATGACCGCCCCGACCCCGAGGCTGAGGAAGGCGGGCACCATGCCCGCGTTCGAGCCGAGCACGCTTCGGCCCTGCCCCAGCTGGCAGGCGTTGAGGAAGACC
This sequence comes from Streptomyces sp. NPDC001502, assembly GCF_042894785.1. Taxonomy (NCBI): domain Bacteria; kingdom Bacillati; phylum Actinomycetota; class Actinomycetes; order Kitasatosporales; family Streptomycetaceae; genus Streptomyces; species Streptomyces sp. NPDC001502. The sequence continues at coordinate 10,342 of NZ_JBIAVW010000003.1, read as the reverse complement.
AGACGCACCGGGCTGGTCTCGACCCCGCGCACCGAGTACCGGCTCAGATAGGCGCCGTCGGTCATGTTGATGCCGTCCTCCGAGTCGGAGGCATCGAACTTCCCGTGCACGGCGAAGTGCAGGATGTCGTGGCCCGCCCCCGCCCGCAGACTGCCCAGCACCGGCGCGACCAGTGCCTCCACGGCCTCCGCCCGGTACTCCGCGACCAGGTGTTCCGCCTCGGCCGTAGCGTGCCGGAGTTCGTTGCTGTGGTAATCGCCGCTCACCACGGCCATCGCCCGGGCCGTGAGCCGTGCGGGAGGTGCCGCAGTGCGCTGCTGGTCCCCGTACGTCCACCGGCCCACGACGGCCTGCGCACCCAGGTATCCGGGAAGGCCGGCGCCCCACGGCCGGGGCACCACGGCGAGCTCCCAGGGGACGTAGGGGTCCCAGGTGGCGATCAGCACCGTCGGTGGGTTCGTCACCCGGGCGGCGGCGCGCAGGGCCGCCCACACCTCGTCCGGGATCGCCTCCCTGACCTCCAGGCCGATGCCGTGGAGGTGGGTGCCGAGGTCAACGGCCTCCTTGTGGTCCTGAACACCACGCATGACATTGCGCGCCCACTCCGCCTCACCGCCCAGCCTGGTGACGGGGGGCTTCCCTGGCGGCCGTACCTCCAGATGCGGGGACCGGTAGAGCCAGCACAGCTGTGTGCCCCCGGCGTCGTTCGCCGGAGCCACGACGATCTCCAGGTCGGGCCGGGTGCCCGGATCGTCCTCGGGCAGCGCCCAGGTGACGCCGGCCGGCTCTTCCCGGACCTGCGCGGGAGGGACGTCCTCAGGGCCCTCCCCCACCCGTACGGTCCGATGTGCCACTCCGATCACCCGCCCGCCGACCGAGAACACCGCGGTGATGACCCGCTCCCCCGCGTAGGCGCCGTCGTCCGTCGCGCGCATGCGCCGCAGCTGGTAGGGGTACGGGTCGTCCGGGCCGGCCGTCATCTCAAAGCCGAGCGGCTCGCTGCCCAGCACCTCGAACCCGGGTGCCAGCACCTCCACAGCCAGCAGGAACACCCCACTGGGGATGGTGAGCGGGGCGGGCTGGAACACCTCGGGCGACGGAGTCGGAGCCAGCCCCACCCGGAGATCGAAGACCTCCGCCGGAGCAACGCGTCTGGGCGCGTCCAGGCGGGCGTACGCCTCCCTGGTCGCGTCGGGAGTGGTGGCGGGAGCGGGTCGGGACGGCCCGTCGAATGGTGCGGTGGGCGGCTGGACCCGCCGGTCAAGAGGCGGGTCAGGTCTGCCGAGCGGTGCTGGGGGCGGCGGGACCGGCCCGCCGCCGCGGATCGGCCCCCCGCGCAGGTATCGGTCCGACGTCGTCAGCAAGGACGTGAGGTTCTCGTACGGGCCGTACCCCTGCGGGGGCGGATAGGTCAAGGGTGGTCGGCCCAGGTGTGGTGCCACAATCACCAGTTGCCGCAGGGTACTGAGCTGTCCACTCGCATCCTCGGCGTCGAGGCGCTCGTAGACGGCGGCGAGCACGGCGCCCGGTGACACGAGGGTGACCAGGGCACCGAGCCAGTTGGCCCGTTCGGGAACCCGCGGCGGCAGCAGCGGCACCGCGGTCAGCGCCACTCCTGGCAGCTCTTGGACGACCCGGCCCAGCCGTTCCGTGGCCCTCGCCAGCGTGACGTCGTCCCGTTCCGCCGCTGCGACCAGCGTCGTGACCAGCCGGGTGAGCAGGCCCCGGGCCTCGACTGCGGGAAGCGTAGCCAGTGCCGACAGCTCGGGCGGAAAACCGGTGCTTGCCAGCAGCGTGTCCGCCACGGCAGCCGATAGCTCCGCCGCGCCGGTGGCGACCGGAACCAGTGGACCCGTGCGGGTTGGCTCCGGCACCGGAACGGCCCGCGCCAGGGAGCGCTCCGCTGCCTCCTGATGCGGTGACTTGTCGTCAGCGGCCCATCCGGCCAGTACGGAGCGGACCCCCGGGACGGGAAGACCCCCGGCCGCCGCAATCAAGCCGTCCGTCCGATGGTTTTCCGGTCCGAGCATAAGGAGAACGAGCTGACCCACATCCTCAAGGGCTGTCGCATCCAGGGGCAACAGGGCGGCCGCGGTGAGGGCCTCTGTCCGCAGGCGATGGTCCCGGCCCTGCGTGGCCAGATCCAGGAGCGGCTCCAGGTCGCTCGTGGTGACGCATCGGTCCGACACTGCAGACATGGGCTGCCTCCCGATTGCGATCAACAATCGAGGTGCACCGTAGTCGAATCGAAGGACGGGGTCACCGACCTACGACCGCGATTCGCGGCGGCTCCGGATTGTGCCGGTATGCCCAGCCGGCCGGGCTCCGGACCTTGGGCTCCTCCGAGGAGCCCAAGGGGCTTCGGTCCCGCTGTTGCGGTGCGCGTGGGACCACGCGGGCGGCTGGACGTGCGTGGCTCCGCTCGAACGCCCTCCTGTCGGCGCCTGGCTGTGGGATGGCTGTGAATCGACGTACATGAGGGATCTGGAGTGCGGGAGGAGTGCAGACAAGTTCTATATTCGTATGAACCATCCGCACGCGACCCGTCTGCGGTGATGAGGGGGGACGACTGAGATGGTCGACACCGATGCCGCTCCGAGCACCCGCACGGAGTCCCGGAACGTCCGCAAGGTCCGCCGGAAGGCGCAGTACCGCAGACGCCTGGGCATGGGCGTGGCCGTGATCGCTTTGGGCGGGGCCGCTGCGACCGCGGGTGCCTTCATGCTGGGCGACTCCTCGGATACCGCCCCGCGCGACGCGAAGTTCACGACCCCGGGCGGTGCGGCCGAGGAGGCCGCCGCCGCGAAGGGCGCGGAGGAGACCTGGGACGGCAAGACCAAGGTGCTGGGAGACGGCTCCACCTCCTACACCGGGCCACAGCCGGGGCAGCTCAAGCCCGAGCGGCTGAAGCCCGGCGAGAAGCCGCCGCAGTTCGTGGTGTTCTCCTGGGACGGCGCGCTGGAAGGCGACGACCACCTCTTCTCGCACTTCCGTCAGGTGGCCAAGCAGAACAAGGCCCACATGACCTTCTTCCTCACGGGCATCTACCTGCTCCCGGAGGGCAAGAAGGCGCTCTACCGCCCGCCGCAGCACAGCCAGGGCGCGGCAGCGATCTCGTACCCGACCGTCCCGCACGTGCAGAGCACGCTGGGGCAGCTGCGCGGCGCGTGGACCGACGGCAACGAGGTCGGTTCGCACTTCAACGGGCACTTCTGCGGGCCCAAGGGCGGCGGGGAGTGGAGCCCCGCCGAATGGAAGAGCGAGATCGACCAGACGTACTCGTTCATCAAGAACTGGAAGACGAACACGGGGTTCACCAAGGAGGCTCCCCTGCCCTTCGACCCGGACCGGGAAGTGGTCGGCGGCCGCGCGCCCTGCCTGGAGGGCCAGAAGAACCTCCTGACCGCGATCAAGCCGTACGGCTGGCGCTATGACGCGAGTTCCTCCGGAGACTTCCAGCTGTGGCCGTCCAAGCAGGACGACATATGGAACTTTCCCCTCCAGCTCATGCCCCTGCAGGGCAAGGAAGTGCAGGTCCTCTCCATGGACTTCAACTTCCTCTTCAACCAGTCGGGCGACAGCACCCAGGGCGACCCGGCGAAATTCGCCGCTTGGCAGGCGCAGACCCGGGGCTCGTACATGAACGGCTTCAACCGCGTCTACAACGGCAGCCGGGCTCCCATGTTCATCGGCAACCACTTCGAGGACTGGAACGGCGGCATCTACATGAAGGCCGTCGAGGACGTGATGAAGGACGTCTGCCCACGCCAGGACGTCCGCTGCGTGTCGTTCCGGGAGCTGGCGGACTGGCTCGACGCCCAGGACCCCAAGGTCCTGGCCCAACTGCGCACGCTCGACCCCGCGCAGGCGCCGGACTGGGCCCATCTGGTCAAGTAGACGGGCGGGCGGCGTCAGCCGCCCCGGCCTACTTCACCGCCCCGGCCTACTTCACCGCCTTGATGTAGTCGCCCCACAGGCGCACCGCCCGCTCGCTGCCGGGCGTGCCCGGGGCGTCGCCCCCCAGCCCGGTGAGCGGCAGCGGAACCAGGTCGGTGAGCGACATCCGGTAGACCACGACCGCCGTGGACTCGTGCTCGGTGCTGGCCACGAACCAGCCCGCCGTGTTCGCGGCCGTCGTACCGGTCTTGCCCGCCGTACCGGCGTGGGCTTTGCCCACCGTCTTCGCCGACCCCTCGGTGACGGCGTCCCGCAGGGCATCCGTCACCGCGCGAGCGGTCTTGGCCGTCACGGCCCGGGTCGGCTTCGGCGCGTCGAGCGGCACGGCGGCGCCGTTGCGGGTGACCGAGCGCACCGAGTACGGGTCGGTGTGCATGCCGTCGGCGGCGAAGGTCTGGTAGGCGCCGGCCATCCGGATCGCGCTGGGCGTCGAATTCTCCCCGAGGGTGAATGCGGGGATCCGTGGGCCGAGGCTCGATTCGAGCAGCCCCGAGCGCTGGGCGAAGGCCTGCACCCGGTCGAGGCCGACATCGAGGCCGAGCTGGAGCATGGGCGTGTTGACGGATTGGGCCACCGCCTGACGCAAGGTCACCTGACCCCAGTTGCGGCCGCCGTCGTTGTGCCCCTTCACCACCTTGCCGCTGCGGTCCCAGTACGGTCCCTCGGGCGTCTGCACGGTGACCTGGTCATTGCCGTCGTAGGTGTTGGAGGGGGAAACCGGCGTACGGTCCTTGCCGCGCGTGCGCAGCACCCCTTCGTCGAGCGCGGCGGCGTAGACGATCGGCGTGAAAGCCGTGCCGACCGGGATCGTCGTCGCGTTCGACTCGTTGAAGCCCTGCTTCAGGTAGTCGGGGCCCCCGTACACGGCGAGCAGCCGCCCGTCGGGCGCGATGCTCGCCGCGCCGATCTTGGCGTACTTGTCGGTGTCGGGACGCCGCTCGGCGTCGAAGTCCTTCTGGGTCTCCTGGACGGCGGCGGTCAGCGCGGTCATCCGGGCCCGGTCGAAGGTCGTGTAGATCTGGTAGCCGCCGAGGTCGAAGTCGGACTCCTCGATGTGGCCGGCCTTGACCGTGTAGGCCTTGGCCATCTCGACCAGGTAGCCGGTCTGCGCGCCGGGTATTCCGACGAGCGACGCGGCCGAGGGCTCGGGGAACGTCGTGTAGGTGGCGCGCTCGGCGCGCGAGAGACGGCCGGTCTCGACCATGCGGTCCAGGATCCAGCTCCAGCGTTCGACGGCCCGCTCGTGGTTCTCCTTGCCGAGCGTGGGGTCGTAGAGGGCCGCACCCTTGAGGAGGGAGGCCAGGAAGGCGCCCTCGCTGGGATTGAGCTGCGAGACGTCCTTGCCGTAGTAGGCCTGGGACGCGCGCTGGATGCCGTAGGTCCCGCGCCCGAACCAGCTGGTGTTGAGGTAGTCCTGAAGGATCTGGTCCTTGCTCTTGCGATTGTCCAGCTTCACGGCGAGGAGGAGCTCGGTGAATTTCCGGGAGACGGTGCGGTCCTGGTTGAGATAGGCGTTCTTCACGTACTGCTGCGTGATGGTGGACCCGCCCTGGGTCTCGCCGCCCGTCAGCGCGGCGCCCACGGCGCGCAGGACTCCGGACGGCGAGACCCCGGGATCCGAGTAGAAGCTCCCGTTCTCGGCCGCGAGCACGGCTCCCTGAACCTTGGCGGGCACCGTGTCCAGCGGCATCTCCTGGCGGCTGACCCAGCCCGTCCGGGCCATCGTGGAACCGTCGGCCCAGTAGTAGACGTTGTCCTGTTGTTTGGCGAAGGAGTTGAGATCGTCGGGTATGTCTGTGGTCGCGTACGCGATCGTGACGAAGCTCACCATGCCCAGGAACGCGTACAGGCCGGCACCCAGCCACTGGCGCCACGAAGGCGTCCACCTGCGCCAGCCGGTGCGGCCCGGGCGCGGGAAGTCGGGGCGCAGGCGCCGCAGTTGCGTGCGCGCCAGGGCGACGACCGGGCCGAGGGCCCGTGCGAAGGCTTCGAGCCGGACGGAACGCGCCCGTGGTTTGGCGCGCGACCCCGACCTCCCCCGGCGGCCCGGGACGGCTCCGCCGCTGCCCTCCGAAGCCGCCCGCCCGTCCCGAGATCGCCCCCTACCTGCCATATCCTTCCCGCCCACTCCGAATGCCCCCTCTGCTGTGCTTTCCCGCACACCCTAAAGGCACTTGCTGTGAGGCCCGACCGGTGGTCGGCCGGATTACTCCTTGCGCCCCGGAGACGACCCATGGTGATCAAGCGGAGGCAAGTCGACCGGCCTCTGGGGCCACTTCCGCCGGGCAGTCCGGCGACGAAGCGGAACGTGACGAAACAGTCGGGTAGTTGTGCGAAGATTCCGTCCCCCGGTCCGTGTGGACCGGGTGACAAGGGGAAACAGAGTGATACCTAAGAGGTTCAGGCCCGCCGCCATCGCGGCCCTGACCGTGGCCCTGGCGTCCGGAAGCATGCTCGCGTACTCCGCGACCGCGGTTCCCGGACCCCGCGACGCCGACCGTGCCACCGCCGACGCCTTCGCCCGCATGGCGGGCGACGTGCTCTCCCAGCGCACGCAGGCCCTGGTCGAGGACCAGCCGGGGCGTCACGGCTCCGGCCAGGCCGGCGCGAAGACCCGGATGTCGGCCCAGTTGAAGAAGGACGAGGACACCGCGCTCCAGTCGCTGCGGTCCCGCAAGACGCGGCTGGCGGAGCTCGGTGAGGCCTACACGGACGCCGCCACCCGCGTCGTCGTGGACCGGGCCACGGTGACCGGCGGCAAGGCCGTCGTCCAGGTCACCGAGCAGACCACGCTCACGTACAAGAAGCTCCGCGGGGACGAGCCGGCGACGACCGACATCGGGACGCGCTACCAGCTGACGCTCACCAGCAAGCGGGGAGGCGACTGGGAGCTGACCTCGATCACGTCCCAGGAGAACGGCCCCGTCGCGGTCAACGAGCCCGTGGCGGCCAAGGTGAAGGTCGTCAAGGACGACGGGAACCAGTACCCGGACGGCACGCCCGCGTCCACGAAGTACCCCGCGACGCCGAAGCCCAAGGCGAAGACGGGTGGAGCCTACGACTACGCCGCGATGGCGAAGTACGCGGAGAAGTACTGGAGCAACTACAACCCGGCGTACCGGAAGTACAACGGGTCCGGGGGCGACTGCACCAACTTCATCAGCCAGGCGCTGAAGGCGGGCGGCTGGAAGGCCGTTCCGGGTTCCACGTCGGACTACCGGAACTGGTGGTACGACGGCTCCCGCCAGACCGACTCCTGGGTCGGCGTGAACGAGTGGGCCTGGTTCACGCTGTCCAATCAGCGGGCCGCCAACCTGGCCAACGTCTACCAGGCGGACGTGGGAGACATCCTCCAGGTGGACTTCAACCGGGACGGGTCCAAGGACCATTCCATGATGGTGACCTACCGCAGCAGCGCCGGGATGCCGTACCTCACGTACCACTCCACCAACACGTACCGTAAGTCGCTCGCGAGCATCATCGCGTCCTACCCGAACGCGAACTACTACGCGTACCGCACCTGACGGGTGCCCTCGGTTCTCCTGCCACGGCGCCGCCGTGGCAGGAGAACCGGGCTTCGGCACCGCTACCGCTCCACCCTTTCGTTCATTGCAGATTCATGAAGAGAACCTCGGATTCAAAGGTCATCAGATCAATTCGATCTACGATCCACATATCCCTTGGCTCTTCCTCTGCACATGGATCACACAATGATTTCTGCACTGCCGCGTCGGCGTACGCTGTTCGCCGCATCCGCCGTCACCTTCCTCGCGCTCCTGGTATCCGGCTGCGGCGTCGGAGGCGCAGACGCCCACCGCATCCGGGTCGGCGTCTCCGGCGACTCCCCGGAATGGGACGTCCTCGCCAAGGAGGCCAAGAAGGAGGGTCTGACCGTGGAGACGGTCGTGTTCGACGACTACTCGCTGCCCAACAAGGCCCTCAGCGCGGGCGACATCGAGCTCAACGCCTTCCAGCACCTGGTTTTCCTGGCGCAGTCGAACACCGAGAACAAGGCCGACATCGCCCCCATCGCCGCAACCACCGTGGTCCCGCTCGGCCTCTACTCCGGCAAGCACAAGCAGCTCGCGGACCTCCCCGACCGGGCCGAGATCACTTTGCCCAACGACCCTGCCAACCAGGGACGCGGCCTCCGCGTGCTGGAACAGGCGAAGATCATCGAGCTGCGGAAGGACGCCGGACTCTTCGCCACTGCGGACGACATCACCGCCAACCCCAAGCACGTCAAGCTCACTGCGGTGAACGCCCAGCAGACCCCCCGGACCCTCAAGGACGCGGACGCCGCCGTCATCAACGACGGCGTCGCCGAGCTCGCCGGCATCAAGGCCGACACCGCGCTCTTCAAGGACGACCCCGCCGGCCCGCAGTCCGTCCCCTACCTCAACGTGATCGCGGCCCGCGCGGACCAGAAGGACAACGCGGACTATCAGAAGATCATCAAGCTCTACGCATCCCAGGCCGTACAGGATGAGGTCCGCCGCACCAGCAACGGCACCGCCCACCACATCGAGCTGCCCGCCGCCGACCTGCAGGCCGAGGTCGCCCGCATCCAGAAGCAGCTGAAGCGATGACCGCCGCCGTGGAACTGCGCGACGTCGAGAAACAGTTCCCGGGCGGAGCCCGCGCCGTCGACGGCGTCACCCTCTCCGTCGAAGCGGGCACCGTCTTCGGCGTCGTCGGCCACAGCGGTGCGGGCAAATCCACCTTGTTGCGCCTGGTCAACGGCCTGGAGGAGCCGACCTCGGGCAGCGTCCTGCTGGACGGCCACGACCTCTCGTCCCTCGGCGAGCGCCGGCTGCGCCCCATCCGCCGCGAGATCGGCATGATCTTCCAGCAGTTCAACCTCTTCCGCTCGCGCACCGTCCTGGGCAACGTGCTCTACCCGCTGCGCCTCGCCGGGATGGACCGCGCGGCGGCCCGGGCCCGCGCCGAGGAGACGCTGGACTTCGTCGGCCTCGCCGGACACGGAAAGCGGTACCCCGAACAGCTCTCGGGCGGCCAGCGCCAGCGCGTCGGTATCGCCCGCGCACTCGCCACCCGCCCGAAGGTCCTCCTGTGCGACGAGGCGACCTCCGCCCTCGACCCGCAGACCACCGGCGAGGTACTGGCCCTGCTGCACCGCGTCAACCGCGAGCTGGGCGTCACGATCCTGCTCATCACCCACGAGATGGAGGTCGTACGGACCCTGTGCGACCGCGTCGCGGTCATGGAGGACGGCAAGGTGGTCGAGAACGGCGAGGTGTACGAGATCTTCGCGCGGCCCCGCCACGCGACCACCGCCGCCTTCGTCCGCTCCGCGCGGCACAGCGCGCCGGACACCGGGCTCCTGGAACAGTTGCGCGCCCGCCACCCGGGCCGCCTGGTCACACTGCCCGTCGTCGACGGCAGCCCCGCCCTGGACGGCCTCTCGGAGCTCCTGCGCGTCCACGGCGTCGACTTCACGCTCGTCCACGGAGGCGTCGCGGAAGTACGCGGACGCCCCCTGGGCAGCATGACGCTGGAACTGCGCGGCGCAGCGGGCGCAGTCGAGGCGGTCGTCGCCGGACTCGGCGTCCCCGACCGGGTGGAAACGGGTGCCCGATGAAGGCGGACTGGAGCACCTTCTGGCCCAAGGTCCTCGACGCCACCGGTGAGACCGTCTACATGGTGCTGATCACCCTGGCGCTGTCGACCGTCGGCGGACTGGCAGTGGGACTCACCCTGTACGCCACGCGCAAGGGCGGCGTCCTGCCGAACCGGATCGTCCACACGGTCCTGGGCATCCTCATCAACATCATCCGGCCCGTTCCGTTCATCATCGCGATCGTCGCGCTCGCCCCGGTCACGCGCGAGGTGGTCGGCACGATGATCGGCACCAACGCCGCGATCTTCCCGATGACGGTCGTCGCGACGTTCGGGGTCGCCCGCATCGTGGAGTCCAACCTGCTCTCCGTCGAACCCGGCGTGATCGAGGCGGCACGCTCCATGGGCGCGAGTCCGCTGCGGATCCTGCTCACGGTCCTCGTCCCGGAGGCGCTCGGCCCCCTCGTCCTCGGCCTGACCTTCATGCTCGTCGCACTGATCGACTTCTCGGCGGTGGCCGGTACGGTCGGCGGAGGAGGCGTCGGCAACCTGGCGATGACCTACGGCTACCTGCGCTTCGACACGTCGGTGATGGTGGTGACGGTGCTCGTCCTGATCGCCCTCGTGCAGTCGGCGCAACTGCTCGGCAACGTGGTGTCCCGCAAGGTGCTCCGCCGCTGACGTCACGTACCCACGGCGGGGCGCCCGGCCCCCCCGGGGCGGCGGGGCCCCCGGGGGGGCCCCCCGGGGGGGGGCGGGGGGGGCGGGCCCCCCGGGGGGGGGCCGGGGGCGGGGGGGGGGCGGC